>JBBIIK010000012.1:0-78625 GCA_037446555.1 Acidobacteriota bacterium | reverse complement strand
GCGAGTCAGGCCGGAACCACCGCCGGCAGATCGTGCACGGTCTCTTCCCAGCGTCAGCCACGGTGATCCATCAGATCACCGCGCCGGTCAGCAGAGTTCAGTTCAGTGGGTACTCAGATGAAGCAATGGTGGGTCACATCTGGGGAGCAAAGGTGGCTCAGTTCTCGCGAGCGCCGAAGTCCTGGCCCGGCGTTGATTCCGGCCGCCGGATGCCTGTAGCCTCTGAAATGGGCATGGAAGCGAAACAGTTGCGGTACTTCCTGGCCGTGGCGCGCGCCGGCAGCTTCGTCAAGGCGGCCGAGGCCGAAGGCGTCGCCCAACCGTCGCTGTCCCAAATGATCCGGCGGTTGGAGGACGACCTCGGCGTGCCGCTGTTCGACCGCCTGGGCAGGGCCGTCCGGCTGACGGCGCACGGCGAAGCCCTGCTGCCGCACGCCGAGGCGGTTCTGCGCGAAATGGAGATGGCCCGGCAAGCCGTGGAAGCAGGCAAGTCCCCGGAGCGCGGCCGTGTCCGGCTCGGCGTGATCCCCACCTTGTTGCCGGGCGCCGCCGCCCCAGCCGTGCGCGAGTTCGAGCAGAAGTACCCGGACATCACGCTGGAACTGCACGAGCAGGTCACCGAACGCCTGATCGAGAAGCTGCGCCTGGGCGAACTGGACCTGGCTCTGGTGGCCCTTCCGCTCAAGCACGACGAGATCGTTTGCAGCGAACTGTTCCGCGAGCCGCTGCTGGCAGCCGTGCCCAGGGAGCATGAAATGGCCCGCGCAGGCGCCGTGGCGCTGGCGCGGCTCAAGGGCGAGAAACTCTTGCTTCTGCGCGAAGGGCACTGCTTGCGCGAAGACGTTCTGGAGGCTTGCACCCGGGCGCGCGCCGACTTCGAGACCTGGTTCGAATCCGATCAGCTCGACAGCTTGCTGGCGCTGGTGGAAGCCGGCTTCGGCGTGAGCCTGGTCCCTGCCACGGCCGCGCGGCGCAACGGCGGCTGCCGCTTCCTCCCGCTCGAGCCGCAGGCCGTCCGCCGCGTCGGCTACGCCCTCGCGCGCGGCCATCACGCCCTGCCCGCCCAGCGCACTCTGATCCGCTTTCTCAAACAATACCCCTGGGACTCACTCTTCCTTCCGAAGGGGACAGCCTGATACGGGCATTTGGCGTTTTTCCCCAAAGGGACGGAGCGCTCTGTCCTCCTGGCAGTTTTCGGCTCTCCAGCCATGCATGTCTTCGGCTCGGAACTCCAAGGGCCAGTGGCACCGCGCCAAAGGGGCAAGTGCTGCTTGCCTTGCCCATTCTTCCTTTGCAACTCATTGGTCAAGAATGAGAAAAATGCTACTTACGCCTGGCAGTTTCAGAAATGCTCGCGAGCCGGCCTTGGCGAATTCGGGGAAGGCTTCGACGGTTTTATGGTTCTCTCCTTGCACGCCGTGGCGTGGTCAGTGGCGAGTCGTCGGCATCGCCAGTGTCGCCCGTTGGGGCGCCGGACGGGGCGGCAGGGCTGGAGCCCGGAATAGATCGTGCGAATGCCTGCCAGCCAATCGCAAGAGAGGGAGAATTGGCAGGGGGTCGGATGGGTTTCGGATGGAGCCCCAAGTTTCGGCAGGGGGGAAGCAACTCCGCCAGTTGGGTACTGATGGACCGTTCAGAGACCTTCAGGTCATCGGGTCATTCGAGCAACCTCCGGTCTTACAGTAGGTTGACGGCATCTAAACGTGAATGGGGCATAGAGCTAGCCCGCGCGAGGCGTCCTCTTTCTTGTGATTGCAACGGGGCTCAGAGTCTGTCTAGCGGTGCGCTGGCCCAAGCTTCCCGAACTGCCTGCAAGGATGCTGCCGCAGGGATGTCCGCTTCGGAAGCGAAGAAGGCGGGGTACCAGAGTGGCGGAACAGTGAGAGGGCGGATTTCGCGAAACTGTCAGAGCGCTCCGTCCCTTTGGAAAAATAGGCCAATTGCCCGTATCAGGCTGTCCCCCTCGAAAAACTGCATAATGTTGCTAGGGATTGTGTAGATAGCTTATGCTGTCGCTATGGGTTCCAACGGCGACACCTCGCTCGCGCACCTCCGCTGGCTGGAAGCCGAAAGCATTCACATCCTGCGGGAGGGCGCGGCGCAGTTTGCCCGCCCCGTGTTGCTCTACTCGATCGGCAAAGACTCCTCCGTCCTCTTGCACCTCGCGCGCAAAGCCTTTTGGCCGGGGCCGGTTCCCTTCCCTCTCCTGCACATCGACACGACCTACGAATACCCCGAGATTCTGGAGTTTCGCGACCGTCATGTGCGGGAGATCGGCGCGCGCCTGGTGGTCTACACCAACCGGCAAGCGGTGAAGCGCGGCGCCAACCCGTATGACTTGGGCACGGCGCGCTGCTGCCAGTTGCTGCGGACGCAGGCGCTGGTCCAGGCGTTGAAGGAAGGCGGGTACGACGCAGCCTTCGGCGGCGCGCGGCGCGACGAAGAGCGCTCGCGCGCCAAGGAGCGCGTGTTCTCCTTCCGCGACCGCAACGGACACTGGGATCCCAAGACGCAGCGCCCCGAGTTGTGGTCGATCTACAACGGGCGCGTCGATCCGGGCGAGAGCATGCGCATCTTCCCGCTGTCGAACTGGACCGAGGCCGACGTGTGGCGCTACATCGCACTGGAGAAGATCCCGGTGGTGCCACTGTATTTCGCCAAGCCGCGCGACGTCGTTGTGCGCGGCGGAACGCTCATTCTGCTTGAATCCGGCGTCAGGCTGCTGCCGGGAGAGAAGAGCGAGCTGGTGATGTGCCGCCTCCGCACTTTGGGCTGCACGCCCTGCAGCGGCGCCATTCGCTCCGAGGCTGACACAGTCGACAAGATCATCGCCGAACTGCGCGAGTTCCGCCGCTCCGAGCGCGAGAACCGCGTGATCGACCACGATCAGGACGGCTCCATGGAACTGAAGAAACGGGAGGGCTACTTCTGATGGCTGCCCCCGCAGACACTGCCGTGCGCGTGTTGCCTCTGGCGCACTTCCTTCGCCGGGAGAGCGAGCGCTCCATGTTGCGCGTCTCGACGGCGGGCAGTGTGGACGACGGCAAGTCCACGCTGATCGGAAGGCTCCTGCACGACACGCACAGCGTCTACGAGGATCAACTGGAGGCGGTGCGCAAGAGCCCGGTGAACCGTTCCCGCGGCGCCGTCGACCTCTCGTTGCTGACCGACGGGCTGCGGGCGGAACGCGAACAGGGCATCACCATCGACGTTGCCTACCGCTACTTCTCCACTCGGCGGCGCACGTTCATTCTGGCCGACACGCCTGGCCACGAGCAGTACACGCCGAACATGGCCACGGGCGCGTCCACGGCCGACGTAGCCGTGATCCTGGTGGACGCGCGCAAGGGCCTGTTAGCGCAGTCGCGCCGCCACGCCTTTATCGCCGCGCTGCTGGGCGTGCCGGAGCTGGTGGTCGCGGTGAACAAGATGGACCTGGTCGGCTACAGCCGCGATGTCTATGAATCGATCCGCACGGAGTTCCAGGCGCTGGCGCCGCGGCTGCGCGGGGCACGCCTGTCCTTCATTCCGGTCAGCGCGCTGGAAGGCGACAACGTGGTGGAGCGGTCCGCGCGCATGCCGTGGTACGAGGGGCCGGCCCTGCTGGAATACCTCGAAAGCATCGAGCCGGCTGCATCACTCTGCCACGGGCCGTTCCGCTTTCCGGTGCAGATGGTGATCCGCCCGCAAGACGGCTTCCGCGGCTTCGCCGGGCGGATCGTCTCGGGAAGCGTGAAGCCGGGCGACACGGTGGTCGAACTGCCTTCGGGCCGCCGCACGGCAGTGGAGAGGATCGTCACTTTTGACGGCGATCTGGAAGAGGCCGTGGCGCCGATGTCCGTCACGCTTGTGCTTGCCGACGAGATCGACGTTTCGCGCGGCTCCATGCTGGCCGGCGCAGAGCGCGCTCCGGCGTTCAGCCGCCGGTTCGAAGCCCACACCGTGTGGATGAGCACGGAGCTGCTCGATCCCGGAAAAACGTACCTGCTCCGCCACGGGCCCCACGAGGCGCAGGCGCGCGCGCTGGCCGTGCGCCACGCTGTCGACATCACGACGCTGGACGAGCGTCCCGCCCCGGCGCTCGGCTGGAGCGAGATCGGACTCGTGCTATGGGAAACGTCCCGCCCGCTGGCGTTCGACCGGTACGCCGACGTGCGCGGCAACGGTGGCTTCGTGATCGTCGATCCCCACACCAACCGAACCATCGCAGCGGGCATGATCGAAGCCGCCGCCGAAGATCCGCTGGCGGCGCGGCGCGCCGCGCCGCAGCACTTCCGCGCCTCGCGCGTGACGCCTGCCGAACGCGCGCTGCGCAGCGGGCACTCCGGAGCGCTGATCCTGGCCGATGTCCATTCCGCGGCCGCCCATGGGCTCGAACGAAGGCTCTTCGAGCATGGCGCCGACGTCATTCTGCTCGATCAGGCGCTGACTCCGCTCGAACCGCTCCTGGAGGCCGGATTGCTCGTCATCGCGCCGCGCACGAGCGGCACGGGGCGCTTCCCTGTCATCGCATTGCCTTCGCAGGAGCGCCCGGAGGAAGCGGAAGCGGTCGTCGAATCCGCAATCGAAGAGATGCAGCGGCGCGGCGTTCTCGCCGGCCGCGACGAATTCAACGCCGGGGAGGGAATCTGACGATGCAGGAAACACGGCCGCCATCGGCGGCGGAGAAGATCAAGGCGGCCAGCCGCCATCTGCGCGGATCCATCGCCGACGAACTCGGCAGCGACGCAACCCAATTCGGCAAGGAGAGCGTCCTGTTGCTGAAGTTCCACGGCATCTACCAGCAGCACGACCGCGACGTGCGCAAGGCGCAGGCGCAGAAGGTTTACTCCTGCATGGTGCGCGTCAGCGTGCCCGGCGGGCGGCTGGAAGCGGCGCAGTTCCTCGCCCTGCGCAAACTGGCCAGCTCCGTGGGTGACGGCACCCTGCGGCTGACCTCCCGCGGTGGCGTGCAATACCACTATGTTGGCAAGCGCGATCTGCGCGCCCTGATCCGCGGCATCCAGCAATCCGGGCTCAGCACGCTGGCTGCGTGCGGCGACGTCGTGCGCAACGTCGTATGCACGGCGGCGCCGTTCGATTCGCCAGAAGCGCGCAGCCTGGATCACTGGGTGCGGCTCGTGGACCGCTCCCTCAAGCCTCGCACGCGCTCCTACGCCGAGATCTGGCTCGACGGCGAGCGCGCCGCGTCGCTCGTGCCGCCAGACGAGGAGTCCGAGCCTCTTTACGGCGAAACCTACCTGCCGCGCAAGTTCAAGATCGCCTTCACGCGCGAGGGTGACAACACCGCCGACGTTTACTCGGAAGACCTCGCCTTCGTGGCCCACTTCGAGCGAGGCGAGGTGGCAGGCTTCACGTTCCTCGCCGGCGGGGGCATGGGACAGACCAACGGCGACAAGAATACGTTCCCGCGCGCTGCCGACCCCATCGGCTTCATCCGCCCCGAACAGTGCCTCGACGTGGCCAAGGCGGTGGTTTCCATTCACCGCGATTACGGCGACCGCTCGAACCGCCGCCACGCGCGGCTGAAATACATCTTGGCCGAACGCGGCGTCGAATGGTTCCGGCAGGAGCTGTCTGCGCGCCTTGGCTGGATGCCCTCGCCGCCGCGCCCGCTCGTCTGGCACCGTCACGAGGACTGGCTCGGCTGGCACCGGCAGGACGGGTCGCGCTGGTTCTTCGGCCTCCGCGTCGTGAGCGGGCGGCTGGCGGGAGCGATCCTCGACGGCGTCGCAGCAGCCGTGGAGGCGCTCCGCCCGCAACTGCGCATCACGCCGCAGCAGAACCTGCTGTTCACCGGGCTCGGCGAGGAGCAGAAGCCCCTGCTCGAGCAGATCCTCCGCCGGCACGGCGTCCCGCTGCCGGCCGAACTTCCGCCCCTGCTGCGCTACTCGATGGCCTGCCCCGCCCTGCCCACCTGCGGGCTCGCGCTCACCGACAGCGAGCGCGTGCTGCCTTCGGTCGTCGAGTCCATTCAGAGAGAAGCGCAGGCCGCCGGCGCGGGCGAGGAGCGCATCCACTTGCGCATGACCGGCTGCCCGAATGGTTGCGCGCGGCCCTACACGGCGGAGATCGGAATCGTGGGCCAGAGCCCCAAGCTCTACAGCCTGTACCTCGGCGGTTCCCCGCTGGCGACGCGCCTCGCGGCGCTCTACACGCATAACGTGCCGCAAGAAAAGCTCGGCGAGGCGCTCCGCCCGCTCCTGAAGGCCTGGGCCTGGGAGCGGCAACACGGCGAGTCCTTCGGCGACTACTGCCACCGTACCGGCATTGAAGCGCTACGGTCGCGCTTCCTGGAGGCGTCACAATGAACGCTCTGCTCCCGCTCATGCTGGACCTGCGCGGCTGGCGCTGCGCCGTACTGGGCGGCAAGGCCATGGCAGAAGAGAAGGTCCGCACCCTGCTCGCGGCGGAAGCCGCCATCACCGTGATCTCTTCTTCGTTGACCCCTGCCCTCCATGATTTGGCAAACGCCGGACGGATCGAATGGCTGGAGCGCGATCCTCGCCCGGACGACCTCCGGGGATTCCGCCTGGTGATCAGCGCCCTGATGGACAGCTCGCGCAACGCCGGATTCCAGCGCGAAGCGGAGCGGCTCGCCGTGCTGTTCAACGCCGCCGATGACCCGGCGCACTGCCGGTTCATCCTTCCGTCCGTGCACCGGCAGGGCGATCTGCTGATCGCCGTCTCCACCAGCGGCCGCTGCCCGGCGCTCGCCGTCCGTTTGCGGGAGCGGTTCGCGGCAGAGTTCGGCCCGCCCTATGCAAAGTTCCTCGAATTGGCCGCGGAGCTCCGCCGGCGCTTGTCCGCCGCCGTGCCGGATTTCGCCGCACGGCGCCGCATCTGGTACCGGATTGTCGATTCCCACGCGCTCGAACTGCTCCGTGCGGGACGCGAGGCGGACGCTCGCGCAGAGGTGGAGGCGATTCTCACCACGACGCAAAAGGAGGAAGCCGCATGAATCCGTTGGATGAAGCCCGCAGCGCGCTGGAAGGAGCGCTCTCGCGCCACGGTCAACAAGCCTGCCTAACATGCAGTTTCCAGGCGGAAGATATGGCCGTGCTGCACCTGGCGCGGCAGTTCTCGCCGCAACTGCCCGTGCTGTTTCTCGAAACCGGCTACCACTTCCCGGAGACGCTCGCCTACCGCGACGAAATGGCCCGCCGGTGGGATCTGCGGCTCGTGAACCTTCAGGCGGAGCTCTCCCGCGAACAGCACGAATCGCGCTTCGGCATCCTGCACCAGAGCGATCCGGGTGCGTGCTGCCGCCTCCGCAAAGTCGAACCTTTGCTGAACGGGCTCGAGCCGTTCGATCTGTGGATCACCGGCCTGCGGCGCGAGCAGTCGCCCACGCGGCGCCACCTGCAACTGCAAGAAACGCACACGCTGCCCTCCGGCCGCGTCATTGAGAAGCTGAACCCGCTGGCGGCGTGGACCTGGAAAGACGTGCTCGCCTATTGCGTGGCCAATGACATCCCTCTGCTGCCGCTCTATGAACAGGGCTACACAAGCATCGGCTGCGCCCCATGCACGGCGAAACCGCTGGATCCTTCGAATCCGCGTTCCGGACGCTGGGGCGGCGCCAAGCTCGAATGCGGCATCCACACCTTCGACCGGGAGGCTTGAGCCATGCTGTCGCTGGCAGGATTTCTGGTGGCGCTGGCCGTGGGGCTCACCGGCGTGGGCGGCGGCGTGCTGATGACGCCTGTGCTGATCCTCGTCTTCGGCATGCCTCCGGCTGCCGCCGTGGGCACCGCGCTGCTTTTTGTGACTGTCGTAAAACTGCTCGCCGCGCCCGTCTACATCATGCGCAGGCAGGTCGACTACCGCGCCGCCGGGCTGCTGCTGGCCGGGGGGCTGCCGGGCGCAGCGGCGGGCGTCTTCGTGCATCGCTGGTTTGCGCGAGGGGACTTGCGTTCGGCGGTGCTGGCGCTGGTGGGGCTCACGATCGTCGTGCTGGCGCTGATCCAGATGTGCCGCTGGCTCCGGCGCCGCCCGCTGGACGCGCCGCGCCGGACGCGGCGGCAGTGGCTCTCGTGGATCGGGCTGCCAATAGGCGTCGAAGTGGGATTCTCCTCGGCGGGCGCGGGCGCCTTGGGCAACCTGGCTCTGATGAACTGCACACAGGCGTCGCCCGCGGTCGTGGTGGGCACAGATCTGTTGTTCGGACTCGCGCTGGCTGGCGCCGCAGGGGGGCTGCACTTCACCGCGGGCCATGTGGACCCGCAAGCGCTGCGCGCCCTTTGCCTGGGCGGCATCCCCGGAGCCCTGGCAGGCGCGGGGCTGGCCGCGTTCCTGCCCGCGCGCCCCTTCCGCGCGGCGCTGACGCTGCTCATGTTCGGCCTCGGCTCCAGACTCCTCTGGGAAGGGCTGCGGGGGTTTGCACGATGACGGGCGCCTCCACCATCTATCTGGTGGGCGCGGGACCGGGCCGCGCGGATCTGCTCACCCTGCGCGCGGCGCGCATCCTCGCAGAAGCCGATGTAGTGCTTTACGACCGGCTCGTTTCCGCGGATGTCCTCGCCATGGTGCGTCCCGGCGCTCTCCTGGTGGACGCCGGCAAGGAGCATGGGCGGCAGGAGGAGACGCAGGCGCGAATTCTCGATCAGCTCGACTCCTTCGCGCGCCGCTACAGGAACGTCGTGCGGCTGAAGGGCGGCGATCCCTGCATCTTCGGGCGAGGCGCTGAGGAGTGGCTCTGGCTGAGCGAACGCGGCTGGAATGTAGAAGTCGTCCCCGGCATTTCCTCGGCGCTCGCGGTGCCTGTGTTGGCGGGAATCCCGCCGACCTTCCGCGGCGCGGCGCGCAGCTTCGCCGTCGTCACCGGCCATGCCTGCGGCGAGGAAGAGCCGGATTGGGCGGCGCTGGCGCGCGTCGACACGCTGATCATCCTGATGGGCGTGGCGCGAAGGGCGCAAATCGCGGGACGCCTGATCGGCGCGGGGCGCAGCCGCCGCCAGCCGGTGGCCTTCATCGAGAACGGCTCGCTGGCGCTGGAGCGCGTAGTCCTCTCCGATCTGGAGACCGTTGCCACGGGCGGCGTCGAGGTGGCCAATCCAGCTGTCATGGTGGCCGGCGAGGTGGTGCGTGTGCGCCAGGAGCTGGAAGCTCTGGCGGTGAGGACTGCCGTACCGGCCGGCGCCTGAAGCAGGCGCGGTGTTTCGGGAGCGAAAGGCCGCCGAAAGGCCCTTTTCCGGCGGGCGCGGTTCGGCTAAATTGGAAACTAGAATCCCGGACACTCATGCGGGCGGCGCCGCCTGGAAGCGCGGCTGGCGCCCGGAGACTGGAACTGACCGATACCGGATTTGGAGGGTGCGGAATGCCCGCGGCGCCGGACGCGTTCCATTCCAGCTCTGCCTCAGTCGGGTTCCATGTTGTGCCGGCGGCACGCCGCCCTGCGGCACACTACCGAATGCCCGAGCAGCGGCCGTTCACCGCGGAAGAGGCCGCTTCCACGACGATCCTGTTCGGCAATCTCACGCCAAAGCACGACGCATTGATCGAGGCCGTCTTCCAGGGCTGCGGCTACCTGTGCCGGGCGCTGCCCACGCCGCGGCGGGCGAATTACGAGACCGGAGTGGAATTCTGCAATCACGGCCTCTGCAATCCGAATTACTATACTGCCGGAAACCTGATCGATTTCCTGAGAAGTCTGCAGCGGCAGGGCCTGTCCGCAGAAGAGATCGTCCGCGCTTTTGTCTATTTCACCATCGGCGGCTGCGGTCCCTGCCGCTTCGGAATGTACGAATCCGAGTACCGGCAGGCCCTCGAGGACGCCGGATTCCCGGGCTTTCGCGTGCTCACGTTTCTTGCCACTGCCGCCATTCGCGAGGGCTCCCGGCACCCCGGGTTGAAATTTACGCTGAATTTCGGCCTCGGCATGCTGAATGCCCTGATTCTGGGCGATCTTCTTTTTGATCTCGGCTACCGCATCCGCCCGTTTGAGATCGAACCTGGCGCCACTGACGCCGCCCTTGAGGGCGCTCTGTCGGTGCTCACGAATCACCTGCGGAGCCAGGGCGCGCACGAGCCGTTCCGGCACAGTTCGCGGGGCGCTCTGATGCGCTGGCTTGTCATCCTGGCCAAGATCCATCATCACCTGCGCGGACCGGAATGGCAGGCAGCGCTCGAGGAATGCCGGAGGCGTCTCGAACAAGTGCGTGTCGATTGGCTTCGCGTGCTGCCTGTGGCGAAGGTCACCGGCGAATTCTACTCCGCGCTCTCCGAGGGCGAGGCCAATTATGAACTCTACCGGTACCTCGAGCGCCACGGCGCTGAAGTTCGCGTCGATCCCATCACGAACCTGGTCCTGTACTGGCTCTACCAGGCGCGCCTGAACAACCGCCGCCGCAAGGGGCTCCGCCCCGGCTACTGGAAGAAGGAGGTGACGCTCCGCTTTTCCTCCGCCTCTTGGACGCGGCAATACCGCGTGGCGGCGCGGCGGCTTGGCGGGCTGGCAGGCGCGCCGGAGGAGCAGGAGAAAATCGGCAGGCTGGCCACAGAGTGCTACGATCCTCTGGCTCGCGGCGGCGAGGGCCACTTGGTGGCCGGGCGCGCGCTGGAGGCGGCGGAGGAGCAGAGCTGCCACATGTTCATCTCTCTGAAGCCTTTCGGATGCATGCCGGCAACCCAGGCCGACGGCGTGCTGGCGCTCATTGCGGCCAGGCATCCGGAACTCGTGTTTCTTCCGCTGGAGACGCTCGGCGAGGCCGAAGCCAACGCCCTGAACCGCGTCGAGATGGCGCTGGCAGACGCACGCCGCCGCGCCCGCGAGGAGTTTTCACAGGCCCTGCGCAGCACCGGCCGCACTTTGGAGGAGATCCGCAGGTTTGTCTCCGCCCATCCGGAGATGCAAAGCCCGTTCTACCGCTTCCGCCGCGAATCGCCGCCCGCCGCAACGGCGTCGCAGTTCGTTCTACACGCTGCGGAAAGGATGAGGCGAGAGGGATGTTGAGCTGGATCGCCGGAGTTGACATTGGTTCGACAACAGTGAAAGCGGTGGTCTGCCCTGCGGCAGGCGGCGAACCGGTGTGGCGCGACTACCGCCGCCACGGCGCACGGCAGGCGGAGATGGTGGCCGGCTTTCTGAAGCGGATCGAAGAGCAGTTCGGCCCCGCAGGCAAGGCGCTGGAGGTCGTGATGACGGGTTCCGGCGCCGGGACGTTTGCTCCCGCCGCGGGGGCCCGGCGGGTCTCGGAAGTGGCCGCAGTGGCGCTGGCCGTGGGAAAGCGCTTCCCGGACGTTCTCTCCGTGGTGGAGCTGGGCGGACAGGATGCCAAGATGATCTTCTTCGAACCGCTGCCCGGCGGCGAGCGGAAGAAGACGTCGGCGATGAACGACGTCTGCGCGGGCGGCACCGGCGCCGTGATCGACAAGATCGCCGCCAAGCTGCGGATCGGCGAGAGCGATCTCTCGAAGTACCGCTACGCGGGAGTGCCCTTGCATCCGGTGGCGGGCAAGTGCGGAGTGTTCGCCGAAAGCGACATCAACAGCCTCCAGAAAAAAGGAGTGCCTGCGGCCGAACTCATCGCATCCCTGTTTGAAGCCATCGTGCTTCAGAACCTTTCGGTCCTGTGCCGCGGGCGCGTGCTGACGCCTCGCGTGCTGCTGCTCGGCGGACCGAATCATTACCTGCCGGGATTGCAGGAAGCCTGGCGCGCGCATCTGGAGCGCCTGTGGCGCGAGCGGGGCCTGGAATTGCCTGCAGGAACCTCCGCTGCCAGCCTGGTTCAGTGCCCTGGCGATGCGCTGTACTTCGCCGCTCTCGGCGCCGTCGAGTCCGCACGCGAGGAAGAAGGGCAAAGCGCCTACCGCGGCTACGCGCAGGTCCTGGCATGGAGCCGTTCCTCTTGTGCCCGGCGCGGCGGATTGCCCGGATTGCGCGGATCGGAGCGCGAGTTCGCGGAGTTCCTCGAACAATACCGGCCCGCGCCGCGGCCCGTGCGCGGGTTCGAGCCCGGAGAACGCTGCCGCGTCTTCCTCGGCATCGACGGCGGCTCCACATCCACCAAAGCGGTCCTCATCGACGAGTGGGGCGCGGTTCGCGCATCCAGTTACCGGCTTTCGGCCGGCAATCCGCTGGACGACTGCCGGCAGATCGCCGCCGGGTTGCGGCAGAGCGCCTCCAGACAGGGCGCGGAGTTGAATGTGCTGGGCGCGGCCGTCACCGGTTATGCCAAGGATGTGCTCTCCCGTGTCTTGCGTGCTGATGCGGAGGTGGTGGAAACCGCCGCCCACGCCCTTTCAGGCATGCACGTCATGCCTGGCGTCGATGTCATCGTGGATGCCGGCGGCCAGGACATCAAGATCATCGTGCTGCGCGGCCCGCAGGTGAAGGACTTCCTGCTCAACACCCAATGTTCCGCCGGCAACGCTTACTTCCTTCAGTCCGTCGCGCACTCCTTCAACGTGCCTCTGGAGGCCTACGCGGAGCGCGCCTTTCAGGCCCGCAGCATGCCGCAATTCACGCCCGGGTGCGCCATCTTCCTCCAGGCCGATATCGTCAACTTCCAGCGCCAGGGCTGGACACAGGAGGAAATCCTCGCCGGCCTCGCCGCCGTAGTGGCGAAAAACATCTGGATCAAGGTCGCCAAGATCCGGAACCCGAGGCAGCTCGGCCGCCGCTTCCTCCTTCAGGGCGGCACGCAGAACAACCTGGCTGCCGTCAAAGCGCAGGTGGACTTCTTGCGGAACCACGCGGGCGGGGGCGCGGATCTGGAAATCGCCGTGCACCCCTTTTGCGGCGAGGCTGGCGCCATCGGCGCCGCCCTCGAGGCGCGCGACCTGTGGGCGGCAGGAAAAACCACTCAGTTCCCCGGACTCGAGGCGATCGAGAAACTTCAGTTTCGCTCCATTTCCGGCGAACAAACGCGTTGCCGCTTCTGTTCGAATTCCTGCATCCGGACTTTCGTGGAGTATGAGACCGGCCGAACCTCCGGCCGCCTGATCGTGGCCAATTGCGAGATGGGCGCCGCCGAAAGCGCCGAAGGCGTACGCCGTGCGCTGGCAGCCGCCGAACGAGTCCGCCGCGAAAACCCCAACCTGGTGTCCCTCGCGGCCCGCACCTGCTGGCATCCCCCTGCGCCGCCGGTCCGGGTGGTCCGGTCTGCGCCTTCGCTCGGGCTGCGGAAATACGAACGGCTGCTGAGGGAACGCCCGAAAATCCGGATCGCTATTCCCCGCGTCACTTACCAATATATTTACGGCAATTTCTTCACGGCTTACCTCGAAAGCCTGGGCGTCCTCCGCGAAAACATCCTCTGGTCAGACTACACATCGGATGCCCTGTACCGCGCGGCCATGGGTCGCGGCGTCATAGACCCTTGTTTTCCATCCAAAGTGGCCGTGGCGCACGTCTGGAATCTGCTCTCGGCGCACCACCCGCGCCGTCCCTTCCAGGTTCTCTTCATGCCGATGTTCGACGTGCTGGAGACCCACCTGGAGAAGTCGCTGGCCTCCCATGCCTGCCCCACCGTGATCACAACGCCTCTGGTGGTTCAGGCCGCCTTCCGCATCGGCGCGGAGGAGTTCGCCCGCCGCGGCATCCGCTTCCTCCGCCCGCTGCTCGACTTCAGCGACAAAGCGCTGCTCGCCAGGCAAATGCTCGAATGCTGGGCGCCGGTGCTGGGCGTGGACGAGGAGGAAAACGCCGCCGCGCTGGAGGTGGCGCATGCTGCCCACCGCGCCTGGATGGAGCGCATGCGCGCCGCAACGCGCGAGGTCATCGAGCGGCTCGAGGCCGAGGGGCGGCTCGGCATCGTGATCCTCGGCCGTCCCTACCACCACGATCCCGGCCTGAACCACGGCATCCCGGAAGAACTCCAGAACCGCGGGTACCCGGTGCTCTCACAGTCCTTCCTGCCAGTCGACGCAGACATGCTGGAACGCGTCTTCGCCGACGGGCACGCGCTCGACATCGACGACGTCTGGCAGCACTCCTACTCGGCGAGCACCTCCCACAAGGTCTGGGCCGCGAAATTCGTCGCCCGCCATCCGAACCTGATCGGCGTCGAGCTCTCCAATTTCCGCTGCGGCCACGACGCACCCGCCTACAAATTGATCCAGAAGATCCTCGAATCCGCCGGACGGCCCTATTTCGGCTTCAAGGATCTGGACGAGAACAAGCCTGCCGGATCCATCCGGCTCCGCGTCGAAACCATCGACTACTACCTGCGCAAACACCGGGACCGGCTGATCCAGCGACGCAGCGCCGCGCCGGATGCCCGGGCGGCGCAGGTTTGAATGCCTCGCGCCCGCCTCCCGGCCTTACCGCGCCAGCGTGTCGAGGAAGCTCGCGCCGGCGGGCGTCGACGTGCCGAAGTTCGCGGCGATGGTCTGCCCGATGTCCGCCAGCGATGCCCGCAGCCCCAGATGCTGTCCCCGCGCCGCGCCGGGTCCGAACGCCAGCAACGGAACATATTCGCGGTTGTGGTCCGTGGACGGCGTTGTGGGGTCGCAGCCGTGATCGGCAGTCAGAATGGCAAGGTCGCCCGGAAGCAGCGCGGACTCAAGCGACGGCAGCCACGCATCCACCGCCTCCAGCGCCTGCGAGTACCCCTCGGGATCGTTCCGGTGGCCGTAAAGCATGTCGAAATCCACCAGGTTGGCGAAAATCAACCCGCCCGGCAACTCGCGCATCGCCTCCGGAATTTTCGCCATTCCCTCCGCATTGTTCTTCGTTTTCAGGGAAAATGCAATCCCGCGATTGAGGAAAATATCAGCGATCTTCCCGACTGCCGCCACCGGAACGCCGCGGTCGGCCAGTCTGTCCAGCAGCATCCCCGCGGGCGGAGGCACGGCGTAATCGTGGCGGTTCGCCGTGCGCACGAAGGCCCCCGGAGCGCCGGTGAACGGCCTCGCGATCACGCGCCCCACCTCGTGCTCGCCCCGCAGCAGCTCCCGGGCGGTTTCGCAGATCCTGTAAAGCTCCGCCAGCGGTATCACCTCTTCGTGCGCGGCGATCTGAAAGACGCTGTCGGCGGACGTGTAGATGATCGGCTTCCCGGTCCGCATATGCTCTTCGCCCAGCTCCCGGATGATCTCCGTGCCCGAAGCGGGCTTGTTGCCGAGCGTTCCGCGGCCGGTGCGCCGCTCGAATTCCCGCATCAATTCCGGCGGAAATCCGTTGGGATAGAGCGGAAATGGCTTTTCCAGAACGATGCCTGCCAGCTCCCAGTGGCCGGTCGTCGTGTCCTTCCCCGGCGAGGCCAGCGCGCAGCGGCCGTAGCAGGCGGCAGGTTCCGCGGCGGGCGTCAGGTGAGGGAACGGGCGGATGTTGGCCAGCCCCAGCCGCACGAGGTTCGGCAGATGCAAGGACCTCAGTTCGGCGCAATGGCCCAGCGTGTCGCCCGGCATATCGTCGCCGAACTCGCGCCAGTCGGGCATGGCGCCGATGCCAACGCTGTCCAGCACAATGAGGATCACGCGGCGGAAGCTCACGGCGCGGGCGCCTCCAGCGCCTCGCGGATCCGCTCGCTCAGCATCTCCACAAAACGGTCCGCGATGAATCCGTTCATCCGGCTGAAGACGTTTCCCTGACGGTCCAGCACCACCGTCGTTGGGATGGAATTCACTCTGAGCAGCGATCCGAGCCCGTCGTCAAAGTAAGAAAGCGGCCCCCACCCCTGCTTCTGGAGGAACGGCGCAACAACAGAACGGTCCTCGTCCGTCGCCACGGGCAGGAACACGACGTCATTCCGGCTGCGGAAACGTTGCCGCACCTGCTCGTAGAGCGGATGCTGCGCCCGGCAGGGCGCGCACCACGTGGCCCAGAAATCCAGCACGACAACCTTGCCCTTCAGGCTGGCCAGCGCCAGCGGCCCGCCCTGCGTGGCCGCCAAGGTGAACTCCGCCGGCGCGCGGGCGCCGAAGTTCGCATCCAGCGACTTCAGCCTTTTCAGGCGGGCTGCCTGAAGCACGGCCACGCGGTCGTAGGCGTCCAGCAGCGGCCGCGCAAACGCCGTCTCGTCGCCCCGCGCGCGCCGCGCCAGCGAGGCCAAACGTTCGCGGTCCCGCCTCGCATCCGGCTCTCCCGTCCGGTCCGAACCGAGCGCAATCGACTCGGCCGCGGCGTCCAGAGCCTCCTGCAAGCGGCCAGCGCGTTCCAGGATCCGGGCTCGTTCGCGCGCGTTGTCCACTGTCGGACACGCCTGCCAGCCGGCCAGCGCCGCCGCCAGCGCCTCGTCTGTGCGCCCCAGATTGTCCAGCGCGCGCGCCTCCATCGTGCGCGCCCGCGCCAGCGCGTATTCCGTCTCGTCCAGCCGGCGTCCAGCCAGCGGGCGGTAGGCACCCTGAAGCTGCTGTTCGCGCTCCTTCTCTAGCGCCTGCGAAAGCAGCCGCGAATAACGCAGCGCGCGCTCCTGCGCCGCCTTTTCTTCCGAGTCGAGCAACGCCCGCGTGACCTGATCGAGCAGCGGCAGGCTGCGCGAGCCGGCTTCCACAGCGCGAACCCCATATTCCAGCAGCAGCCGGCGGTCGCGCAGGTCGGCGGCTGCCTGCGCCAGCACACGCTCGATTTCTGCACGCTGCGGCGAATCGGGATGACGCTTCAGATGGCGCTCCAACGCCCGGGCATAGTCGATGACGCTCGCGCCCGCCTCAGCCAGGGCGCGGTCCAGCTCGTCCTCGGCGTTGGAGGACGCCGGCGGCTGCGCCGCCAGCAGCAGGGCCCACACCAGCGCCGTCACTGTTTCGCCTCTGCCGCGCCCTGCTCCTGCCCGGCAGCCTCAGCCTGCCCGAACAGCGCCAGCAGCTTTTCAGCTCGCTCCCGCGCCATGTTCAGATAGGCGGAGTTGGCCGCCACGCGCTTCAGAAGCGGTACGTACTGATCCACGCCGACCAGCCGCTTGCGGTCCCACGCGGCCTCGATGCGCAGGATCGCCTGGTTCACCCCCAGCCGGTCGTACTTCACCGCCCGCTCCAGGTCCGTTTGCAAGATCGCCGATTCGCACATCCTCTCGAACCAGTCGTGCAGCAGCTGCGCGTCGGGATCGAGCGTGTGGTTGAACTTCGCTTCATGCCGCTCCCCTCCCTGCTCCCAGCGCAGCAGCTTGTCGCCCATGCGCGCCACCTTCAGCCCCGATTCCAGCGGTTTGCGGAAGTGATCGAGCTTCTCGCTCAACTCCCACACCACGCGCGCTTCCTGCGGGCGCAAACGGAATACCGTGGGGAACTCCTCGTCGGGCGCCTCGCGGTACTCGGCGCTCCCGTCCCGGTCCAGGCGGATTTCCATATACGCCGGCTTGCTGCCGGGAAAGGTCTTCGAATAAAAAAGGCGCGGACCGTCCGCAGCGGCGGCGGCAAGCGCGAGCACGGCCAGCGGAAGCATGCGCATCATAGCGGAACAGGCGTCGAGCGGCGGGCCGCGTGGCAAATGGCCACCGCCAGTGCATCAGACGCGTCCGGCGAGCGCGACGATTCATCCAGCTTCAGCAGCACGCGCGTCATCCACGCCACCTGCTGTTTGCCGGCGCGCCCGTTGCCCACCACGGCGAGCTTCACCTGAGCCGGCGGATACGCCGCCACCGGGATGGCCGCTTCCGCGCACACGAACAGCGCCACGCCCCGCACATGCGTCAGTTTCAGCGCGCTGCGGACGTTCTCGCCCGTGAACGTGTCCTCCACCGCCGCCTCTTCCGGCGCGTAATCGGCGATGATTCGCCGCAGCCCCTCGCCGATCGTCTTCAGCCGCAGCGGAAGCTCCTCGCCCGCCTTGGTCCGGATGGCGCCGCACGCCACCATGGCGTGGCGCGTGCCGTCGGTGTCGATGACACCGTATCCCGTCGCTTGGCTGCCGCAGTCGATGCCCAGGATCCGCACGCGCCCCTCGCGCCCGTCCCCGCCCGGACTATTCGCCGGTCTCCTCGCCGAAGTCGGCGTTCGTGTAGACGTTCTGCACGTCGTCGTGATCCTCGAGCGCCTCCATCAGCTTCATGACGCCAGAGGCTTGCTTCGGGTCCACTTCCACCAGGTTCTTCGGGATCATCCCGATTTCAGCCGACGCGGTCGGGATACCCGCCTTCTCAAGCGCCTCCAGCACTGCGTGATGCGACTCCGGCGCCGACAGGATCTCCCAGTGCTCGCCCTCCAGCTTCACGTCGTCCGCGCCGGCTTCCAGCGCCAGCTCCATCAGTTGATCCTCGGTAGCCTTGTCCTTCTCGATCAGGATCTGGCTCTTCCGCTCGAACATCCAGCCCACCGAGCCGAGTTCGCCGAGGTTGCCGCCGTTCTTCGAGAACAGGTGGCGGATCTCGGACACCGTCCGGTTGCGGTTGTCGGTAGCCGCCGCCACCATGATGGCCACGCCGCCCGGACCGTAGCCCTCAAACATGATCTCTTCAATCGCCCCGCCCTCCAGCTCGCCCGTGCCGCGCTGAATGGCCCGCTTGATGTTGTCGGCGGGCATGGAAACGGCCTTGGCGGCCAGGATCGCTGTGCGCAGGCGAGGGTTGGCGTCAGGATCGCCGCCGTTGCGTGCCGCGATCGTGATTTCCTTGATGAGGCGCGTGAACAACTTCCCGCGCTTGGCGTCCAGGGCCGCTTTCTTGTGCTTGATCGTCGCCCATTTGGAATGTCCGGACATGGCTGACCTCTCGCCTGGATGGGATGATTGTTGACCGGGGCGCCCTCGGCCCCAATTGTCCAGAATACCATCGGCAGGCCGCGGCATCCACGGGATTTCGCCGCCGCGCCGGTGAAACGCGCGAATCAGGAGCCGCTCCGCCGGCTCCTGGCAATGGCGGAGGCCAGAGCGCGCAGCAGGGCGGCGCCATCGCCCCGGTATGCGCTTCCGTGCTGGCAGGCGAGCAGCCGCGGCTCGAGGCGCGCCAGCCGCTCCAGCGTGGCAGCCGTGTCCGCCGCATGCGCGTAATAGTCCAGCATCGCGCGCATCGACTCGCTCGCCGTCAACACTTCGCGTTCCGTCACCGGCGGGGTCTCCGCCCCGGGCTGCGTGAACAGATCCCCGCACAGCAGCGTGCGCGTCGATTCGTCGAAGAGAATCCCGCAGTCCCACCCGTGCGGAACATGCGGCGTGTACAACCAGCGCAGGCGCCTGGCCCCGGTTTCCAGAATCTCGCCGTCCGCGAGCCCCCGCCCGGGCGCCCCCGCGAAATCGTTGACCGAGGTCAGGACGCCGATCTGGCTGGAAAACGCCACGGCCCGCGGCGCCGCCGCAAGCAGCTCCCGAAGCGCTCCGTACTCGTCGCCCTCAAAGTGGGATCCCCCGATCCAACGCAGCTTCTCGACGGGCAGCACCTTCTCCACCGCCTCCGCCGTCACTTGCGCCAGGCTGCGGAACCCGGCGTGGAACAGCAGCGGCTCGTCGTCCGCCACCACGTATGAATTGAAGCTGAATCCTCCGGGAAACGCATCCGATGGAGTGCTGATCCGGTAAATGCCCGCTGCAACCTCGTCCAGCCGCGTGCGTGTGACGGAATTCGTGATCATGGCCCCGCGCTTTCCAGCGCAGGCGGCATGCAGCCGGCCTGCGTGATGCTCCATTATCAGGTCTGGCAAGGGGACGGGCAAGTAAACTTTCGTCTCGCCGCAGGCCGCGCGCGGCGCAGCCCGCTGCGGCTTCAGCCCTGAATGGCGTGCTTGCTAATTCAGCCGCGCCGCCAGCTCGCGCGCCGCCATGTCGGCGTCCTTCTCCGGCAGCCCCGCCACTCCCGCCAACCACGAACCCTTCGCGAACACGAACACCATCTGATCGCCGTCCTTGCCGTAGTAGCCGCCGAAGTGGGCGATCAGCTTCGGGTTCTCCATCCGCTTCTTGTAGTCGAACAGCAGCAGCGCCGCAGCCTCCGGGATTTTCGTGCGGATCAGGAACATCTCGAAGTCCTGCTTGCCGCGCCGGTAGCGCGCCACATTCCCGCCGGGCAGAAACTCGCGCCCGAGCACATGGTCCTCCACCACCCTGGCTTCGATCCGCCCCTCCGCCGGGAACCGGTGCGTGTCATCAGCGACGGCCGGCCTCTTTTTCGCGGGCGCCGCCGCGGACTTCTTCGGCGCCTCGCCCCCGCCGCAGCCGGCCAGCAAAGCCGCGCTCGCGGCGATTGCGGACATCCACATCCTGAACCGCTTCATGCCTCGATCCTATCACCCGCGCCGCCCTCGCTTCGAGCCCTCCCGCACAAGCAGTGTTAGCCTAGGTTCTGAAACCATGCTGCTGGCCATCGACGCAGGCAACACCAACGTCACCGCCGGTCTGTTCGACGGCGGCCGCATCGTCACCCGGTGGCGCCTGCGCACAGTACACGAGCGCACGCCCGACGAGTGGGGCATCGGGTTCCGCACGCTGTTCGAGCTCGAAAACCTCTCCTTTCAGGAGGTCGATGGCGTCGCCGCCGCCACCGTCGTTCCTCCGCTCGAATCCACCCTCACCGCCATGGCGCGCCGTTACTTCGGCGTTGATCCCTTCTGGATCACCGGCGCCACCGAAACCGGCCTCAGCATCCTCTACGACAACCCCCGCGAAGTCGGCGCGGACCGCATCGTGAATGCCGTCGCCGCCCTCGAAAAATACGGCGGGCCGTGCATTGTCGTCGACCTCGGCACGGCCATCACTTTTGACGCCGTCAGCGCCCGCGCCGAATATCTGGGCGGCGTGATTTGCCCCGGAATCGGCATCTCCATCTCCGGTCTTTTCCAGAAAACTGCGCGGCTTCCCATGGTGGATTTCCGCGACCCTGGACGCCTCATCGGTACCAACACGGTGGCCAGTATGCAGTCCGGCCTCTACTACGGCCTCATCGCCATGATCGACGGCATCGTTGAGAAGATGGCCGCCGAGCTCGGGCCCGGCACGCGCATCGTGGCCACGGGCGGCCAGGCGGGGCTGATTACCGCTGCTTCGAAATGGGTCAAGACCGCCGACGAGGACCTCACGCTGGAAGGCCTGTACCGCATCTGGGGAAAGAACCGCCGCCAATGACTCCAGAGCCGGGAGATTCCGAATGGAAGCTGAATTACTTCAGCTATTTCACCGAAATTGAGGAGCATTTCCAGCGCGCCCGCGGCACCGGCCTGTTCCTCATGTCCCCTCTCGATTGGGCCCTGGCCGAATCGTGGAAGAATGCCGGCGTGCCCCTCGAAGCAGTGCTCCGCGGCATCGACGCCGCTTTCGAAAAATGGCGCTCGCGGCGGCAGCGCACGCAGCGGATCAACAGCCTCGCCTACTGCGCCCAGGCCGTGATGCAGGAAGCCGAAGCCATGGCCAGGAACCGCCCGGAATCCGGCGCCAGCTGTGGCGACGCCGTCATCGCCCCGGAAGCCGTGCGGCGCCACCTGGAAAAGGGCGCCGCCGCGCTGGAATCCTCATCAGGCTTCGAGGACGTCGCCGCCTCGCTGCGCTCCATCCTCGCCGAATTCGACCGCTTCGTGGCCGATCTGCGCGAACTCGAGCTGCGCCTCACTGCCCTGGAGGACCGTATGGCCTCCATCGCCCGCACCCGCCTGAGCGAAGACCAACTCCTCGCCATGCGCCGCGAGCTCGACCGCGACCTCGGCCCCTACCGCGGTCGCATGAGCGCAGAACAACTGGCCCGGCTTGAAAAATCCTTTCTCGACCGCAAGGTCTACGAACTCGCCGGACTGCCCCGCCTCAGCCTGTTTTACCTCTGACGGCACCCCCTGTTGCCGCCGGCCGCATCTGCTTGGCCCCCAAGGCTCTCTCTTGGGGCTTGACGGCTCGCCGGACTGTGATATAGTGGCGGCTAACAGCGTACGCTGATCTCAACGCCAGCATTTTCCTCCGATTCTGGCTGGCTGTCCGCCGGTGAGGATCTTCCTCCGAGTCCTCACCGGCCTTCCTTTCTCCAGGCACTGGGGTAGCAGGCGAGATCACATTCCCGCCTTCTCCTTCCAGCGCGCACGCGTGCCGCCGTTAGTGGAGATACAACACATCCGGACGGACCATGCGCCGCTCCGGCGCGTCGCACGGGCCGCATTCCACCTGGTACTGCGGCCAGGCGGCCCTCGCCGCCCGCGGCACCTCCACCGGGTGGTCCCACTGATGGTAGACGGCGATCGAAAGCCGCGGGTGGAAGCGCTCCAGCGTCCGCCGCGCGCCCTCCAGCGCCCGAACCTCCGCCCCCTCAATGTCCATCTTGATAAAGTCGACCCGCTCAAGCCCAAGCTCCCCGGCCAGAACGTCGATCGGAACCAGCGGCACCCGTACCGTGCGATCCACCTTGTTCAGGTTCATCACAAACGTCGCCGCCGCCTCGTTGCCCTCCTCTATCTTCAGCTCAAGCTCGTCCGGCCGGTTCCACACGCCTTTCGGCACCACTACCACCCGCCCCGCCGCGATCTCGTCCCGGAAGTTCCGCCTCAGGCACTCTACGTTGTCCGGCGCCGGCTCCACCGCCACCACCTTCGCCGCTCCGGCGTTCAGGGCGAAGCGCGTGAACACGCCCACGTTCGCGCCGCAATCCAGCACCACATCGCCTTTTTGCACGAAGTGGGCGCCGCTCCCGTACAGGTGCACCGCCTGCTCGGCCAGGTTGAACGGCAGCGTGTAGCGGCTCCCCGGAGGCGCCCAGAAGCGCCCGTAGGGCGTCTCATACAGCTCCAGCCCCTCGTATTCCTTCTGCAGGAGCCGGCTTCTCTCCAGGATCTCGTCTTTCGCCCGAGTCAGCCGCGCCTTGTGTTGCGGAATGTCCCACGCAAGCCGGGGCGGGCACCCATTGCCTCCCCGCACGGCGGCGATCACAGCGTAGCGCAGTGGCAGATGCTGCCATGCGGCGGCGGCCGCGCCTGCCAGCAGCGCCGCCAGAACAACCCATTTCTTCACAGCTCTCAGGCTAGCATGCAGGCTGCCGCGGCCACCCGCCGTCGTATCCTGTGAGGTGATGGAAGTCATGATGGGACACCTCGGCTGGATCGAGGTGATCTGCGGGCCCATGTTTTCGGGCAAGAGCGAGGAGCTCATCCGGCGGCTCCGGCGCGCGCTCATCGCGCGCAAGCGGGTACAGGTCTTCAAGCCAGCGCTCGACAACCGTTACTCGCGCGACGAGATCGTCAGCCACGGCGACTCCCGCATGAAATCCGAGGTCGTTTCGGGCCCCAGGGAAATCCTCGAACGCCTCGACTGGCGAACCGAGGTGGTCGGCATCGACGAGGCCAACTTCCTCGGTCAGGACCTCGTGGCCGTGGCCCAGCAGATGGCCGACTCCGGCAAGCAGGTCATCATCGCCGGACTCGACACCGACTACATGGGGCGCCCCTTCCCCCCCGTCCCTGACCTGCTCTGCCTCGCCGAGTCCATCACCAAGACCCTCGCCATCTGTATGCGTTGCGGCAATCCGGCCAAACACACGCAGCGCCTCGTGGAGAGCGAGGACCTTATCGTCGTCGGCGCCATGGGCGTCTACGAGGCGCGCTGCCGCCGCTGCTTCGAGCCCGGCGTCCCCAGACAGGAATACCTCGACTTCGCACGTCCCGCGCGGCAGTCTACTGGCCTGCCTCGCTCTGGAAAGTAGGGCGTCCCGCTGTTCCGCCAGGATGATAACCTTTTAATACAGGCGAACGTCAGAGGCCTGGAGAAGGAGTACCACGCGTGAGCGATCCCAACAATGTGCCACCACCCTACGGGCAGCCTCCGCAGCAGCCCACTTATGTCCTCCCCTCGCAAGGCGGGGGAGGAGGAGTGAAGACGGCGATCCTCTTCGGCGCGATCATCGCGCTCGTGGCGGCCAATGTCTACTTGTTCCTGCAGGTCGACTCCCTGAAGAAGGAGATGGCCCAGAACCGCGAGACGCTGATGGCCGAAGTCAGCAAGGCGCGCGAGGCGTCCACGGTCACTTCGGCGGCGGCGCAGCGCAATCTCGAGGCGTTGAAGGATGAGCTCGAAGCCGCCCGCCGGCAGGTGGCCACCGCCACCGGGCAGGCGAAGCTCGAAGCGCAGAAGCACGCCGAGGAGCTCGCGGCAAGGCTCGCGCAGCAACAGAAAGCCTCCGAGGCGCAGTTACGGGGCCAGATTTCGCAGGTGGAGCAGACGGCGAGCACCAGGATCGGAGAAGTGTCCACGGAAGTTGGCACCGTAAAGACCGAACTCAGCAGCACGAAATCGGAACTCGAAAAGACCATCGCCCAATTGAGGAGCGTCGCCGGCGATCTCGGCGTCCAGAGCGGACTGATCGCCACCAACTCGAAGGAACTCGCCGCCCTGAAGGCCCTCGGCGAGCGCAACTATTTCGAGTTCAACCTCCGCAAGACCAAGCAGCCGCAGAAGATCGGGGACGTTTTCATCCAGTTGAAGCGGACTGACCAGAAACGCAACCGCTACACCATCGACATCGTCGCCGACGACAAGAAGGTCGAGAAGAAGGACAAGACGATCAACGAGCCGGTCCAGTTCTACACCTCCAGGGCCCGCCAGCCCTACGAGATCGTCGTCAACGAAGTCGGCAAGGACTTGATCGCCGGCTACTTGTCGACACCGAAGGTCCAAGCGGCGCGGTAGCCGCCCCGCGGGTTTCGCCCCGGCCGCCGCCCGCCCGGCGGCCGGGCATTCCTGTCTTCAGCCCCTCTTACAGCTCCTGCACGCGGATCTGCTTGAACTCCACCCAGTAGCCCGCCCGGTGCGCCTGCAGCTCGATCAGGCCTGCCTCGGTCCGCTGAAGGAACGAGTATTCCATCACCGTCTCGCCGTTGATCCTCACCTTGCAGTCGCGCCCCCACACCCGCAGCTCGAAAAGAAACCACTTCTCATCTTCAATCCGCGGATATTTCGCCCGCTTGAAATGATAAAGTGAGCCGGTCGGGAAATGCGCCTCCGGCACAGGGTGAAGCTGGATTTCATAGGCGAATTGCGGATTCGTTCCCTTCCCCGCGCTCCGAAAAATCACGCCGCTGTTGTGCTGCGGGCACCCCCTCACGTAGCACTGCAACAGGAAATCCCGGAACCGCTCCTTTGTCCCCAGCAACCCGTCGCCGTCCAGCCGCAGCACTCCGCCGATGGCCGTCGCCACCGGCTTGCCCACGGTCGCGCGCCAGTTCGCCTCCAGATCTTCCGGCTTGCCGTAGAGCACCTTCCAGCTTTCCCGCCCCGGCAGCTCCCGGATGCGCAGAGCGCGGAACCGCATGGGCGCGGAGGCTGCGGCGATGCCGAGCGGCCCGGAACGCAGCCGGTCCCGCAGCTCCGGATGCGTCCTCTGGTTCAGGTCCTGCACCAGCTCGCCGTTGATCCACACTCTCAGCGCCGGGTCGTCCGCGAGGATGCGGAATTCGTTCCAGCCCTTCCTGACCGTCACCTTTTTCGGCGCAATCACGGGGAAAATGGCGCCGCAGGAATATGCGGTCGGTTGCTGTTCCTGTTGGTGAAACATTTTGACCTGGATTCCGGCGTCGGTTGGAAAACCGTGCAGCGGTGCGTGCAAGTAAATGCCGGAATCGTTCCAGCCGTCCACCAGAAATTCCCCGCGCAATTCAAAATTCTCGTAGCTTTTCTCCGTTCTCAGCCAGCAGGGCCAGGAGGCGTGGGACTGCACCGCCACCTCGTTGCCCCGCACCTCGAAAGCGGACTCCGGCCCGTCCACTACCACCCAGCCGGTCAGGGGCGTGAAAGCCTCTTCTCCCGGCTGCCACGCCACCAGCAGTGGCAAAGAGAGAAATTCGCGTCTTCCGATCATGGCGTCCTACATTGTATTCCTCTGGTCACGAAACAGCGCGCAGTGATATCGTGCTAACTATGTTGCCGCGCCTGTTGCTGACGGCCGCGGCGCTCGCGGCGCTGGCCGCGTGCGCGCGCCCTCCCCGGACGCGCATCCCCGATCCGCCCGAGACCCTCGCCGTCGTCTGGAAGCGCGAAGGATTGGAACGTCCTCCGCTCGAGTCCGCTCCCCAGGCCATCCGCGCCTGGCGGCCCGCCGAATGGCTCCGCGCCAGCTACCGCAGCTATGCCTCCGTCGTGTTGGTGGACGTTTGGCGCATGCCTGGCGAGTCGGTCGCCTTCGAGGCGCGGCAGCAGTGGCGCAGTGAACCTGGCGCCGTTGCCTCGCAATGGCGGGACCTGCTCCTCGTCTGCTCGTCTGGAGTCGAATCCACGCAGGGGCTGGCCGAGTTCTCCGCCAGGCTGGAGGCGGAGTGGTTGGCACCGCGCCGCTAGCGAAACCTGCAGGTGACCGGAACCGTTCCACCAAACGCCGGTGTTCCTATTGCTGTCCCGCGCACGGGGTGCGCTCGCAAGTACCGGCGCCCTTTTCGCAACGCGTTGGACCCGCTTGTACTGGCTTCCGCATTCGCAGTGGCGCGGACGCCCAGGCGGATTCGGAAGGCAGGCCTCTTCGTTGCCCGGGGGACCGCCCGAAAGCCAGCCGGAATGTCCCGGCCACGCTGCGGCCCGCAAGGGAAGGCCGCTCGCGCTGCACGGGGCGCGGCCTCCGCTCATCTTCCCGTGGTGGGCGCGTGTAACATCGGGATGTGATCACAAGAAGGGCCTGGCTTGGTTCAGCCGCCACAGCGGCCTGGAAGGGATCTGCGGCGCCGCCGCAGACGAAAGGGCAGTTCTCTTTGCGCTATGATCTCGCCCTGCGCCGCGTGCTCGGGGACGGACCGCCGGCTTACACAAAAGAGTTCGTGCTGGCAGACGCCGTGCCCCGCCATGTGAGGCGCTTCACCGAGTTCAGCGGCGACGTGAGCGGCCGTTGGCTGGAAGCCCTCGCCACAACCTCCGCCGGCCGCAGTGAGCACCATTCGCAGCTCTCCGAATGGCTGCCGGAACTGCTGGCGGCGCAGTGCGAGGATGGCCACTTTGGGGACCCGTTCGCCCCGCAGGGCCTGCGGCGGGAAGACATGGCGATGCTGTGGGGCAACGGCCGGCTGCTCATGGGTCTCATCGAACATCACCGCACTTCCGGCGATGCGCGGTCGCTGGAAGCGGCGCGCCGGCTCGGCGATTTCCTCGTGAAGATCGCGCCGGAGATGAACTCTCCGCGCGTGCGGGAGCAGTTCGCCGAAGGCGCCTTCGCCATGGGCTACATCTGCTGGACGCAAATGATCGGAGGATTGACGGCGCTCCATGGCCTGACCCGCCAAAGCCGGTATCTCGCGCTGGCGCGCGAGATCTCCGCCCGGCTCGAGCGCAAGCCCGGGGAACATGCCCACGGCTTCCTGACATCGCTGCGCGGCGTGGCGGATCTTTACGAGGCCACGCGCGAGCCGGCCTTGCTGGCGCAAGCGGAGAGCGAGTGGCAGGCGGTCGCCACGAGCGGCAACCTCTTTGTAGCGGGCACAGTTCCTGAAGCCTGGGCGCCGAAGGCGGTGCGTACTGAAGGATGCGCCGAGGCGGACTGGCTCCGGTTGAGCCTCCAGCTGTGGCGGCTCACTGGCAACCTGCAATACCTGGAAGCAGCCGGGCGCACGCTGTTCAACGAGTTCGCGATAAACCAGTTCGGCACAGGCGATTTCGGCCACCGCGCGCTCGCCCCCACCGGCGTCCGCGTCGGCGCCACGGAAGCGCGGGGCGGCGGCTCGGCGCGAGCGTGGTGGTGCTGCACGCTGCACGGGCTGCGGGCATTCCCTGAGATCTTCCGCCACGTATGGCGCGACGGCGGCGAGGGGCTCTGCTACGATTTGCCGCTCGAGGGCGAGGGGCGGGGGAAGGCGCTCCATGTGACCGCTGCATCGGCCCTTGAGCAGGACGCCTCGGTCACTCTGGAAGTCACCCGCGCCGGCGGCGCCTCATCGCCGCTCTTCATCCGGCTGCCGGAGTGGGCGGCCCAGGTGGAGATCGAATCGCCCGGCGGCGCGGCGGAGATTCAGTTGCGCGACGGCTGGTATCGAGTGGTGCGCCCATGGCAAGAAGGCGACCGGCTGCAACTGCGGTATGCGATGCGCACGCGCGCCGAGCGCGGCGGCGCCGGCCGGGTGGCGCTGTTCCACGGGCCGTGGCTGCTGGGAGTGGCCGAGGCCACCGATCCGTTCTTCTTCGATGAACCGCACACTCTGAACAGGCTGCTCGTGCCAGCCGCGGCCGCTGGAACGGTGCGCTTGACGCCCGCGCGATCCGGCGTCCATCCGTTCGCCGTGCCTGTGGCGCGTTTCGAGGTGCAGTATCTGCCCGGAGGCTACCCGGTCCAGCAGAGCGCCGCAGTGCTGCGTCCGGTGAGCGAGCAGACCGGCCTGCGCACCTGTGACTGGGAGTACTGGTTTCTGACAGGGGGCGCCTGAGCGCAGCCCTCAAGAGTCCTCGATTCGCAGCCGCGCAAAGAGCCTGCCCCCGTCGCCCCTCGATGGCACACCCTGCTCGGCAGCTGCTCGCCGGCATGAAACCCACGCAGGCGCTGCACGGGTTTTCTGCCAAACTGGAAGCAGAATGGCTGGCAACGGGCCGCTAGCGAAAGGCACAGGCGCCCCGGAACGGTTCCACCAGACGTCCGTGCTCCTCATGCTGGCCAGCGCCTGGGGCGCGCTGGCAGGCGCCGGAACCCTTTTCCACGACCCGCTGGACCTGCTTGCGCTCGCCACCGCGGGAGCCGCCCTCTGCTGGCGCGCCGCTGCGGCGGCGAACCTGGCACGGCTTCCTTCCCCCGGCCCTTGGGCCACCTGGGCCACCGCAGCCTATCTCCTCTTCTATCCTGCCGATTATCTCTGGATCTCGCGCGACTTCCTGAACGCCACGCTCCATCTCGTCTTCTTCGTCTTCATCATCAAGCTGATCACCGCTCGCACCCCTCGCGATTTTCTCCTGCTCAAGGTGATCGCTTTCCTCGGCATTCTCGCCGCATCCCTGGTCTCATCGAGCAGCACCTACTTTCTCTTCCTCTGCCTTTTCCTTGCCTCCGCCATCTCCGCCATGGCTAGCGAGGAAATTCTGCGCGCCCAGGCCGGACGCAAGCTCGCCGCGTCCTCCGCCGCCCGCCTGCCGTGGCGGCTCGCCCGGCTCACCGTGGCCTCCACGCTCGCCGTGCTGCTGTTGACCGCCGCCCTGTTCTTCTTCCTCCCCCGCACCGCCCGCGCCGCCTTCGAGCATCTCTTCAAACCGCCCTCCCGCGTCTCGGGCTTCGCCTCGGAAGTCCTGCTCGGCCAGGTGGGCGAGATCCGCCGCCAAACCGCTACCGTCTTCCACGCCCGCTTCCTCGACCGCCGCCTGCCGGCCCTGAAGTGGCGCGCCACCGCCCTCGGCGAGTTCGACGGATGGCGCTGGTTCAGCTCCCAGGCGAGGGAAGGACGCGCCCTCAAACCCGAACAGGGCCTCGTCAAGCTCCTCGATGACGATCAGCTTCGCCGCCCCGCCCGGCGCTTCACCTACGAGGTCCTGCTGGACCACTCCTCCGCCGACTGGCTCTTCCTCGCCGGCCAGCCCGAATACCTCCGCCTCAACACCCCCATCGTGCTGGCCTCCTCAGCCAGCGGCTACCGCGTCCCCCTCGCCTCCGAAGGCTTCCGTTATGTCGTTCACGCCGCTCTGCCCGAGCCCGGCAATCCCCCGCCCCTCGCCACCTCGGAGCGCAACTACTACCTCCGCCTGCCTGTCGTCGATCCCCGCGTCATCGAACTCGCCCGCGCGGTCACCGCCGGCGCCCGCTCCGATGCCGAGCGCGCCGCGCGCATCGAATCCTGGCTGCTCTCCAACTTCCGCTACTCCACGCAGGCGCTTGAGCGCGAAGCCGACGATCCGCTCGCCCACTTCCTCTTCGAAGGCAGGAAGGGCCACTGCGAATACTTCGCCTCCGCCATGGCCGTCCTGCTCCGCGCTGTCTGGGTCCCCGCGCGCGTCGCTGTCGGCTACCGGGAGGGCAGCTTCAATTCCATTACTGGATGGCACGTCATCCGCGCCTCCGACGCGCATAGCTGGGTCGAAGCCTGGATCGAGGGCCGCGGATGGGTGGAATACGACCCGACTCCTCCCGATCCCGAATTCCGCGCCTCGGGTCTGTGGGACCGCCTCAACCTCTGGTCGGATGCCGTCGGCGTCTTCTGGCAGGAGTGGGTCCTCGGCTACGACCTCGACCGCCAGCTCTCGCTCGCCGTCCAGGTCGGCGAGTCTCGCCGGCGCTTCGCCTGGAACGGCTGGCCTCAATGGTGGCAGCGGCTCCGCCACGCCGCCGCTGCCCCGGCGTCCAACCCGCTCTTCTGGCTCGCGCTCGCCGCTGCTGCGGCCGCCGCACTCATCGCCTGGCGCTTCCGCGCCGCGCTCATCCACCACTGGCAGCTCGCTGCCGGACGCCGCAAGCTTCGCCATGGCGCCGCCAGCGCCCATGACGCCACGCTGGTCTATGAACGGATGCTCGCCCGCCTGCGCCAGCTCGGCTTCGAAAAGCCCCGCTGGATGACGCCCCTCGAGTTCGCCGCCTGCCTGCCGGAGGGAGAACTCTCCGCCATCGTGCGCCGGTTCACTCTGCTCTACCAGGAGTTCCGCTTTGGCTGTAATGCCCGCGCCGCTGCTGAACTCGCCGAGTGCATCGACCGCATCGAGGCCCTGCCCGCGCGCCGCTGATTCTTCCCTCCTGCATGAGCGTTTTTCGGCCCGGATTCCGGTTATGAGAATGAGTGTGCACGCGGGCTTCCGCCTCGGAGGAGCGCACGCCAGTCAGGTTCGTCCCATGGCGTGTGTGCCCGGAAGCAAACGCGTTGTGGCACTCCGCCGGCCTCTTGGGTTCGGAGGAGGAGATGCGGCGTAAGAGGGGGGCGGTGCGCCGTCTGAGAGACGGACCGGAGGAGCCCGCCCCACCTCCCGACTCCCGCCGCGGATGGAGGAGCTCCACGGCGGGTTTCCTTTTTTCGGAATCAAGACGTGGCGCTTTCGGAGGGGATACAATGCCCCAAAAGGCTGATGGACGAGACCTTGCAGCAGGACGTGACCCGGTTGCTCCGTCAGTGGAATGCCGGGAACCGGCAGGCGCTCGATCGCCTCGTCGAAATCGTCTATCCCGAACTGCGCCGCATCGCCCAGCGCTATCTCGGCAATGAGCAGCCCGGCCAGACACTCCAAAGCACCGCCCTCGTCCACGAGGCCTATCTCCGCTTCGTCGGAAAACAGGAACTCCACTGGACGGACCGCACTCATTTCTTCGCCGTCGCCGCGCGCATCATCCGCGGAATCCTGGTCGATTACCGCCGCGCCCGCAATGCCGAAAAACGCGGTGGCGGCGCCGAACGCCTCGAATTGGCCGATGCCCCTGCTCCTCCGGCCCGGGATCCGGTCGACCTGCTCGACCTCGACCGCGCCCTCCAGGAATTGGAGGCGCTCGATCCCCAGCAGGCAAGGATCGTCGAAATGCGCTACTTCGCGGGCCTGAGCATCGAAGAGACTGCCCACGTGCTCAACGTCTCTCCCGCCACCGTCAAACGCGACTGGCTCCTGGCCAAAACCTGGATCCGCCGCCGCCTCTCCGGCCAGCCTGCGCCGCCGCCCGACGGAGACTGAACCCGTGGACACCGGCGCCTGGAAAGTGGTCAAGCGGCTCTTCGGCGAGGCGCTCGACCTCGCCCCCGCCGAACGGCGCGCTTGGCTGAAGGCCGCTTGCCCCGATGCCGCGCTCCGCGCCGAAGTCTTCAGCCTCCTCGAAGAATACGAGGCATCCGAAGACTTCCTCGAACAGCCCGCCACGCTCGCCAACGCCGCCCTCGCGCAGCTCATGCCCGGCCCCGAGGCAGGCCAGCGCATCGGCCCCTGGCGCCTCGCCCGCGAACTCGGCCGCGGCGGCATGGGCGTCGTCTTCGAGGCCATCCGCGACGGCGAAGACTTCCAGACCCGCTTCGCCCTCAAGCTCATCCGCGGCGGCTTGCCCGGCGATCAGCTCGCCCAGCGGTTCCGCTACGAACGCATCGCCCTCTCCAAGCTCTCCCACCCCGGCATCGCCGCCCTCGTCGATGGCGGCGCCACCGAATCCGGCCTCCCCTACCTCGTCATGGAGTACGTAGAGGGGATTCCCATCGACCGCTGGTGCGATCAGCACGATCTCGACACCCGCACCCGTGTCCGCCTCCTGCTCGACGTCTGCCACGCCGTCGGCCACGCCCACCAGCGCCTCGTCGTCCACCGCGACCTGAAGCCCTCCAACATCCTCGTCACCTCCGACGGCCGCCCGAAGCTGCTCGACTTCGGCATCGCCAAGATCCTTGGCGGCGATCCGGCCGAAGGCCCCGAAGCCACCCGCACCGGGATGTACGTTCTCACGCCCGAATATTGCAGCCCCGAACAAGTCACCGGCGATACCATCACCACCGCCACAGACATCTATTCCCTCGGCGTCCTCCTCTACGTCCTCCTTTCCCGCCAGCGCCCCTACCAACTCGAGGGCCTCTCGCCCCTCGAGGCCATGCGCCGCGTCGTCGAATCCGACCCCCGCCCGCCCTCCGCCGCCGCCCCCGCCGCTCTCCGCCCCCTCTTGCGCGGCGATCTCGATCAAATCGTCCTGCGCTGCCTCCGCAAAAGCCCTCTCGAGCGCTACCCCTCCGCCGACGCCCTCGCCGCCGACCTCGAAGCCTGGCTGGAGGGCCGCCCCGTCTCCGCCGTCCCCCCCTCCCGCACCTACAAGATCCGCAAATGGATCCGCCGCCACCGCGGCGAATCCGCCGCCCTCGCCGCTCTCGCCCTGTCGATCCTCGCCGGCGTCGCCGCTACCGCATGGCAGGCCCGCGAAGCACGCCTCGCACGCGACCGCGCCCAGCAGCGCGCCCTCGAAATCCAGCAGCTCTCCCGCTCCCTCGTCTTCGAAGTCCACTCCGCCCTCTTCAACCTCCCCGGCTCCACCGAAGCCCGCGCCCTCCTGCTCGACCGCGCCATGAAGTTCTTCGACGGCGCCGCCCGCACCGCCAGCCAGGACCCCCGCCTCCTGCTCGAACTCGCCGAAGGCTACCGCCGCCTCGGCAATGTCCTCGGCTCCAGCTTCAGCGACAACCTCGGCCGCCAGGAAGAGGCCCTCCGCTCCTTTCAAAAAGGACTCGCTGTCAGTACTGCCGCCCTCTCCGCCACCCCGCCCTCCTATGACAGTCTCCGCGTGCATTCCGGACTGCTCGTCGAGGCCGCCCTCGCCGCCGGCGCCCTCAAGCGGCTCGACGAAGCCGGCCGCTATGCGTCGCAACTCGCCTCCGCCATTGAGGAAATCGACTCCCGCATCCCCGCCACCCCGGAGGCGCGCTCCCTCGCCGCCGTCAACCGCAGCCAGCTCGCCATGATCCTCACCGGCCTCGAACGCCGCGAAGAGGCCAGGAAGCTCTACGAAGCCGCCCTCGCGGGCTTCTCCTCGCTGCCGCCGGAAGAGGCGGACAAGCCCGGCAACCTCAGCCAGCAAGCCTTCGCCTACAAACGCTTCGGCGCCTTGTTCCTCTCCACCAATCTCGCTGCCGCCGAACAGCACTACCTCCGCGCCCTCGAAATCGAACGGCGCCTCCTCGAACGCGAACCCGGCGACAACGTCCTCCGTTACAACCTCACCTTCGCCCTCTCCGATCTCGGCCTCATCGCCAGAAACCGCAACGAAATGGAAAAGTCGCTGCGCTACTTCACCGAGGCCGCCGCCATCCGCGACACCTTCCTGGAAGCCGATCCCCGCAACGTACGCGTCCTCAACGGCGCCTCCAACGTCCACTGCCATCTGGCCTTCGTGTACACCTCCCTCGGCCGTTTCCCCGGGGCGCACAAGGAAACCGCCGTTTGCCGCAGCCTCTCCGTTCGCCTCGCGGAAGCCTCCCCTTCCCGGGAAAGCTGCGCCCGCAAGTCCGGTGCATGGATGGTTGCCGCCGAAGTCGCCGCTTACCAGGGAAGCCGCAGTTCCGCTCCCGCTCGCGCCCGCTTCGTTAGGGAGGTCCGCTCCCTCGCCGCACGCGCCCTCCAGGAGGGCTCCGCCTGCCCTGCTCCCCCGCTGAATTTCGATCCGCAGATCAGGCGCATCCGAAAACTCCTGCCCGAAGCCTCTCTCTGATCGCCTTGCGCCGCCGCCACATAAAAACGCCGGGGCCAGCCCGGAACGCTGGCCCCGGCATCCGCCGCGCGGGGATCTGAATTCAGGAGGTTGTCTGCCGCCGCGCGGACGAACTCTACAGCCCCATCTGGCGGATCAGCTTCTCCAGCATCTCCGCCCGGACCTCCACAGCCCGGGCGTACTGCCTCGCCCCTTCCCGGGCGCTCTTCGAAGATCCGGCTTCCAGCACCGTCTTCTTGTTGTTCAGCATGATCGCCAGCACTTCAGCCGTCGTCTTCGCCGTCGCCAGCGCCTCCTGCTGGCGCGCGTTCAGCACCGCCGACGCCTCCAGCTCGCCCAGCAGACTCCGGATCGACGCCGCATGGTTCTTGATCGCCGCCGTGCGCTGCTCGATCCCGCTCAGATCTCCGCCCTTCCGCAGCTGCATCGCCACCGCAGCCGCCTGCTCCTTGGCCGAGCGCGATTCATTCATCAGTCTCTGGGCCACGTCCCGCCCCGGATTCACATCCGCGGCCAGCATCACTCCGGCCCCAGCCAGCACGCCCAGCAGTCCGGTGCTAAGAAGCTTCTTCATCTTCGTTCCCTCCTTCTTGGATTGACTTCTCCTCGCTGGCCGCCATCCGGCAGTTCAGCGGGTTCACCCCAGCAAACGCTGCCAACGGCAAAAAATTTCTAACATCTATATGTGCAGACATTTTAATGTATAGGTCGCGGACGCCTGCATCAAGGCAAACGGACCGCCCCCATTCCACCGGCTTCAGGGGTCGTGAAAGAATTCGTTTCTTGCGCGATTCAGAACGAGATTTCGGATGGTGAGAAGGGTGCGTTCTGGTTGGGGCGGCAGACAGAGGCCGCCGCCGGCAGCTCCCGTACGTCGGCCGGCGCCTGGGTGACCTCGACGGCCACCGCCACCCTCAAACGCGTCTCCGTGCTCAGTTGCACATTGTCGGCCGGCACCCAGCCGCCGCCGGGCATCTTCATCCGCCGCGCCTCCGGATGGCTGGCGCTGACCCGCTCCTCGCCGCGGCGTCACCGCCGCCCGCCCCGCCTGCCCCTCCCGGCTCAGAATCCGCTCCTCGTACGGGGAAAAGTCCACCGACTCCAGCAGCGCCCAGACGCCCCGCGCCGGGTGGTCCTCGGCCACCAGCGCCTCCGCGTCGACCGGGCCCAGGTAGACCTGGCGGCGGTCGCGATGCTCGAACTTCGGCTTCGGTTTCGGCCGGGTCGTGCTTGTTGGATGCCGAAAAAACAAAACGCCCCGATTCTGTTTTACGTCCAAGCGGGTTTTTCCACGCCCCCTGAAGCCCGGGGGAATGGGGAATTGGGGGGTGGGAATCAGCGGGAAGCGGAGCGTTTGCGTGTGCGGGAGGAAGGGGAGGTGCGGCGGATCGTCTTCTGGGCGGAGGCCCACTGGCCAAGGCGGTATTCGCGGCGGTAGCCGGCGGTGAGGTTGGAGATGACAACGGTAACGGAGCCGCCGGAGTCGACCGAGTAGCTTTCCTCGATGAGCTGGCGGGAGGCTTCGGTGCTGCGCTCAACAGGAATGTTGCGGAGGTCGGCGACGGAGGCGAGGCGGGGGTCGAAGGGGAAGCGGATTTCGTCCCAAGGGGTAATATCACCGGCGGGTTCGCCAGATGTGGCGCGGTGCGAACACTCGAGGTAGCGGAAGTGGCCGATGTTGTGGGCGGGGAAGTAGCGGCGCGTGCGGGTGAGTGGCGGGGCGCCGGGGGCGGGCAGTTCGAGGCCCTGTTCGAAGAGGGGATCGAAGACGATGACGCGGCCCTCTTCGGCCTCGCGCCAGACGCCGAAGAAGCGGGTGAAGCGTTCGCGCAGGAGGGCGGGGGCCTGAGAGGAGGCCTGGATGGCCAGGCCGATGGCGGTGGCGGCGCGGGTGTAAGCGGAGCGGCGGACGCGGCGGCCGAAGCGTTCGCGGAGCATGCGGCTGACCAGAGGCAGTTCGCTGGCGCCTCCGGTGACGTAGAGGGTGACGGGCGTGGAGGCCGGAGCGCGGTCGAGGAGGTCGGCAGTGGCGTGGAGAGTTTCCTCGACGAGGGGCGAGAGCTGATCGTAGAAGTCGGCGACGGGAACCGGGGTGACGGGCCAGCCGGGGCGGACGCGGTCGAGGTCGACCATGAGGCGGCGGGTGTTGGGGTGGAGGGACTCCTTCTTCTCGCGGCACTCTTCGAGGAGGAGGAACTCTTCGGCCTGCGAGAGGGAGTCGCGTTCGGAGGCGAGTCCGGCTTTTTCGAGGGCGAGGGTAGTGAGGACGTCGTCGAAGTCGTCGCCGCCAAGGGTGGGAATGCTTTCTGTGGCCTCGACGATGTGGGAGTCGCCGTCGCGGAAGACGAGGGAGGCATCGAACGTGCCGCCGCCGAGGTCGTAGACGAGAATGCGCTGGGGGGCGGACAGACCGGCGGAGCCGAGGCGGTGGGAGAACTCGATGCTGGCGGCGGAGGGTTCGTTGAGGAGGCCGAGGACGTGGAAGCCCGCGGCGCGGAAGGCCTCGGTGGTGAGAAAGCGCTGGTTGGAGTTGGCGTTGGCGGGGACTCCAAGGAGGACCTCGAGGGCGCCTGGGCCGCGGCGGGGCAGAGAGGAGGAATGCAGAAGGGCGTTGTGGAGCCAGGCGAGGAGTTCTTCGAGGAGGGTAGCGAGGCGGATGGTCTGGCCGGCGAGTTCGACGAGGGTCTCGGGGCCGGAGCAGGAGAGGACGCGTTTGATGGAGCGGAGGATGGTAGCGCCGTCGGCGCCCTGGGCGGCCCAGGCGTCCCAGCCATAGAGGCGCTTCCCGTCGTGGAGGGCGATGAGCGGGGGCGCCCACTCGCGGGCGGCGCCGTCGGGGCAATCGAAAGAGATGACGGGATAGTTGCCGCGGTCGGCGGCGGCGGCGACAATGCGAGTGGTGCCGAAGTCGATGCCGAGGCGCATGAATGATTTCAGGGTAACTCCAGGGAGTGGAAAAAGACAGGGATCATGCGGCGGGGAGAGAGAGAGTGAAGGCGGAGCCTTTGCCGAGGCGGCTGGAAACGCGGACGCTGCCGCCGAACAGTTCGGCGATGTGTTTGACGATGGAGAGGCCGAGGCCGGTGCCGCCGGCTTCGCGGGAGCGGGCTTTATCGACGCGGTAGAAACGCTCGAAGATGCGGGGGAGGTCTTCTTCGGGGATGCCGATGCCGTGATCGATGACGTGGATTTCGATCATGTTGCCGTTGCTGGCGGCATCGATGCAGACGTCGGAGTCTTCCGGGCTGAATTTGACGGCGTTGTCGACGAGGTTGACGAGAGCCTGTTCGAGGCGGAAGCGGAGGGCGCGGACGGCGAAGGGTGCGGGGGAGGCGGAGATGCGGATGCGGCGGAGGCGGGCGGCGGACTCGACGGTGCGGACGACGGTGTCGATGACGGGCTGGAGGGGGACGGGTTCGGCGGACTCCTGGGCAGGGCGTTGCTGTTCGAGATCGGACAGCACGAGCAAGTCGGAGGCGATATTGTTGAGGCGGATGGCGTTGGAGCGGATGATTTCGAGGAAGCGGCGGTTGTGGAGCGAGTCGTCGATGGCGCCGTCGAGCAGCGTTTCGGCGTAGCCGCTGATGGCGGCGAGAGGGGTGCGGAGTTCGTGGGAGACGTTGGCGACGAAGTCGCGGCGGACGCGTTCGAGGCGTTCAATTTCGGTGACGTCGTGGAGGATGGCGAGGACGCCTTGCTGGCGGTTAAGTTCGAGGGGTTTGGCCCAGAGTTCGTAGCTGCGTCCGGGGTTGGCGGGGAAGGAGACCTTGGCGCGGACGGTCTGGGCTTGTTCGAGGGCCTGCCAGAGGGGATCGAGGAGGGCGGGATCGGGAGCGATTTGTTCGAGGGGGGCGCCCGGGGAGGGGTTGGAAGGGGCGGCGACGGCGTCGAGGAACGCCTGATTGCAGAAGGTGATGCGAAGGGAGGAATCGACGGCGAGGACGCCTTCGCGCATGCTGGAGAGGATGGCCTCGCGGCGGGCGGACTCGTTGCGGACGAGATCGACCATTTCAAGGAGATTGCCGGCCATGCGATGGAGAGAGGCGGCGAGGGCGCCGAGTTCGTCGTGGCCGGCATCCGGGGGCAGCGGAGCGGCATCGAAGCGGCCGGCGGCGAGGTTCTCGGCGGCGGACTGGATGTGGTGGATGCGGCGAGTGAGGGAGCGTGTGAAGAAATAGGCGGCCGCAAGAACAGCGAGGGCGAACAAGAGGGTAGCGCGAAGGATACGGGAGCGGTTGGCGGCGACGGCGGAGTCGATGGCGGCGACGGGCGCGGCGAGCCGGAGGAGGACGGGCTGGCCGCTGGCGAGGCGGGCGGGGAGGGCGAGGTAAAGGAAGTCGGTGTTGACGGTGGTGGAGTGGCGTTTGGCGACGCCAAGGCCGCTGCGGAAGGCGTCCCGGATTTCGGGGCGCGTGGCGTGGTTTTCCATGGAGCCGGGTTCGCGCCGGGATTCGGCGAGAACCGCGCCATCCGAGGCGACGACGGTGATGCGGGCGGACAGGAGAGCGTCGTTGCGGCGGACCCATGAGGAGAGTTCGGGGGCGTGGAGGGATTCGAGTTCACGGGCGAGGAGGCGCGCGGAGGCATGCAGGGAGCGCTGGACGGCGGACTCCTCGCTCTGCCGTGCGAAGCGGGACATGAGGAGGTCGGTGAGTCCGCCCATGGCGAGGACGAGGGCGGAGGCGCCGATGAGGAGTTTGCGGAAGAGGGGGCTGCGGATGGTGGGGGTGCGGCCCGGCATGGGTTCAGGCTCCACCGGTGAGCCAGAAGATGAGGAGGAAGCTGAAGGCGCCGACGAGGGCGGACATGGGGATGGTGAGGATCCATGCCCAGAGGATGTTGGTGGCGAGTCCCCATCGGACGGCCTTGAGCCGCTGGATGGAGCCGACGCCGGCGATGGCGCCGGTGATGACGTGGGTGGTGGAGACGGGAACTTTGAGGTAGGTGGGGAAGAGGATGGCGATGGCGCCAGCGGTTTCGGCGCAGAAGCCGCCGCGGGGTTTGAGGCGCGTGAGGCGCGCGCCCATGGTGTGGACGATGCGCCAGCCGCCGCTCATAGTGCCGAGGGCGATGGCGGCGTGGGCGGAAAGCACGACCCACCACTGGACTTCGAAGGTCTGGAGGTAGCCAGCGGCTACGAGGACGCTCGTGATGATGCCCATGGTTTTTTGGGCATCGTTGGCGCCGTGGGAATAGCTGAACAGACCGGAACTCAGGAGCTGGAGGCGCCGGAACCAGACGTCCAGGCGACGGGGCGAGGAGTGCCGGAAGAGCCAAAAGATCAGAACCATGAGGAGGTAGCCGAGGGAGAGGCCGATCAAGGGCGCGAGGAAGATGAAGAGGATGGTGGAAAGCCAGCCGGCGGGGACGATTGCATCGAAGACGGAGAGCCAGCCGCGGGTGAGGCCGACTCTGGCCATGGTGGCGCCGGCGTAGCCGCCGATCAAGGCGTGCGAGGAACTGGAGGGGAGCCCGTAGTACCAGGTGAAGAGGTTCCAGAAGATGGCGCCGATCAGACCGGCGAGGACGACCATCTCAGTGACGAGCTTGATGTCGACCATGCCGGCGCCGACGGTTTTGGCGACGCCCGCTTCGTGAAAGAAGAGGAGCGGAATAGCGGCGATGAAGTTCCAGAACGCGGCCCAGAGGACCGCCTGAAACGGGGAGAGGACGCGGGTGGCGACGATGGTGGCGACGGAGTTGGCGGCGTCATGGAAACCGTTGATGAAATCGAAGACGAGCGCGACGAGGACGATAAAGGAGACCAGGAGAAGGACAGAATCCATGACGCGGGGTGGTCAGCCGTTCTTGACGATGACGTTCTGGAGGGCGTCGGCGACGTCTTCGCAGTAGTCGGTGGCCGATTCGAGATACTCGTAGATCTCCTTGAGCTTGATGAGGGTGATGGGATCTTTTTCCTGCTCGAAGAGGTCAGCGATGGCAGCGCGGATGAGGTGATCGGCCTGATCTTCGAGCCGGTTGATCTCGATGGCGTGCTCGAGCAGGGGTTTGTCTTCGGCGAGGGCCGCGAAGGCTTTCTGGAGGACGACGGCGCAGTTTTCGAGGATGCGGCTGACCTCGATGACGGGCGTGGGGATCTTGGGGATCTTGTAGGCGACGATGCAGTGGGCGGCTTCTTCGAGGGCGTCGAGGACGTCGTCCATGTGGGAGGCGAGCGAGTGGATGTCTTCAGGGTCGATGGGGGTGATGAAAGTCTGGTTAAGGCGTGTGAAGACCTCGTGGATGATCTCGTCGCCCTTTTGTTCAAGGCGGGCGATGGCGACCTCGGCCTCGTGCATGATGGAAGGCCCGTCTTCGACGGCCTCGCGGAAGGTCTGGGCGGCCTGGAGGATGAGGCCGGCCTGCTCGATGAAGAAGTGGAAGAACTTTTCGGTACGCGGCAGAATTCTCATGTGCGTTGCCGATCTTCCGCCACGCGGCGCAGGCAGCATGCCGCGGGGGGAAACTGAATTATCGCAAATGAACCGCGGTCGCGGTCAACGGGGAATGGATTACAGTTCTGTGAAAGCCGGATCATGGAGGACGGGCAGTGGAGAGGATGCGGGCCCGGGGGCTTCCTCTTCGGGCTGGAAGAACCGGGGATCGAGAAGGCGGCTGGTTTCGATGTTTCCAAGGGCATTGAGCAGAGTGGACTTCAGGTGAGGGTGCTGCTGCTGAAGTTCGTCGAGGATGGAGCGGAGGGAGCGGCGGACGGTGCCGGTTTTCAGGGAGCAGCCGCAAGGGATGACAGGCGCGGAGGAGGCTTGCGCCCATGCCCGGGTCAGGTCTTCCGTGACGTAAAGAAGCGGGCGGATGAGGCGGAACTCGCGGCGGCGGGACCAGACGACTGGGGGCAGGGCGGCGAGGCGCCCGGTGAACATGGCGTTGCGGAGGAAGGACTCGCAGAGGTCGTCGGCCGTGTGGCCGAGAGCGATGACGTTGGCGCCAAGCTCGCGGGCGAGCGCGTAGACAGCGCGGCGGCGGAAGCGGCTGCAGAGGTCGCAGCCGTGATCGGGCTGATCGGAGAGCAGGCGGAGGGAGGGGTTGTCGGCCCGAAGGGTCCAGGGGATGCCGTGATCGAGCATCCACTGCCGGAAAGGCTCAATCGGAGCGAGGAACTTGCCCTGATCGATGGTGAAGGCGCAAAGAGAGAAGCGGACGGGAGCGCGTCTCTGGAGCAGAAGAAGCGAGGACAGGAGGGCGAAGGAATCCTTGCCGCCGGAGAAGCCTACAGCGACACGGTCGCCGTCGCGGATCATCCGAAAGCGCGCAACGGCCTGTCCGACGCGGCGCAGGATGGCTTTTTCGAGCTCCAAGTTTTTATTGTATTGTTTGTGAGCCCGGCGCGAAGGACGGTGTGGGAAGTGCTCCAGCGCGTGGAACGCGGAGCGAAGAGCGACGAGGCGCTGCTGGAGGCGGCGCGGGGACTGGAAAGCCGGGATGCGGGGCTCGCGACGGAAATCGTGTATGGGGTACTGCGGAGGCGCGCGCAACTGGACTGGCTGATCGGGCGGGCGTCGTCGCGGCGGGTGGAGGAGATGGATGCGGAGGTGCTGCGGGCGCTGCGGACGGGGGCGTACCAGTTGCGGTATTTGAGCCGCGTGCCGGCGCATGCGGCAGTGGGGGAGAGCGTGGAGATGGTGAAGCAGGCGGGGCGAAGGTACGCTGCAGGATTTGTGAACGCTGTGCTGCGGCGGCTGCCGCGGTTGCCGGACAGATGGGAGAGCGAGGAGCTGGAGTATTCGATGCCCGGATGGCTGCTGGAGAGGTGGAAGCGGCGGCTGGGAGAGGAGGATGCGTTGCGCGCGGCGCGGGCGGCGCTGGAGGCGCCGGAGCGTGCGGAGCTGGAAGGGCTGCCGATGGACGAGGGGGCGCAGGCGATCGTGCCGCTGCTGGAACTGAAGGCGGGGGAGCGGACGCTGGACGTGTGCGCGGCACCGGGCAACAAGACGAGGCAGGCGCTGGCGGGCGGGGCGCGCGTGGTGGCGTGCGATGCGAGCTGGAAGAGGCTGCGGGGGCTGCTGGCGGAGTGTCCGCGCGTGCAGGCGCGGGTGGACGAAGGGCTGCCGTTTGCGGCGGTGTTCGACAAGGTGCTTGTGGATGCGCCATGCACAGGCACCGGGACGCTGGGGCGGAACCCGGAGATCCGGTGGCGCGTCACCGAAAACGAGATCGCGCGGCAGGCGCGGAGGCAGGAGGCGATCCTGAGGGAGGCGCTGCGGTGCCTGAAGCCGGGCGGGCGGCTGGTGTATGCGACGTGCTCGCTGGAGCGAGAGGAGAACGAGGAGGTTGTGGAGCGCGTGGCGGGCGGGCGAGTGAAGCGGACGGTGCTGCGCGTGCCAGGGCGGGATCGCGGGGACGGATTTTTCGCGGCCGTGATAGAGTGAGAGAGCCTGGAGATGATCGAGATCCTACCGTCCTTGCTGGCGGCCGACTTCACACGGCTGGGGGAGCAGATCGAGCAGGTGAGCGCGGGCGGGGCGCGGATGCTGCATTTCGACGTGATGGACGGCCACTTTGTGCCGAATATTTCGTTCGGGCTGCCGGTGCTGGAGTCGCTGAGGAAGAAGACGCGGCTGCAATTCGACGTGCACTTGATGATCGCGGACGCGGACCGGTACGCGGCGCGGTTTGTGGAGGCGGGAGCGGATCTGGTGTCAGTGCATGTGGAGGCGTGCCCGCATCTGGACCGGACGGTGAGGGCAATTCAGGCGGAAGGGGCACAGGCGGGGGTGGTGTTGAATCCGGCGACGCCGGTGGGAACGCTGGAGCACGTGCTGCCGCTGGTGGATTATGTGCTTCTGATGAGTGTGAATCCCGGATACGGGGGGCAGAAGTTCATCCCGTATGTGCTGGACAAGGCGCGGGCGTTGCGGCAGTGGAGGGCGCGGCAGGGGCTGGAGTTCGCCATCGAGATCGACGGGGGCGTGACGGTGGATAATGTAGGTATGGTGGCCGAGGCCGGCGTGGACTGGGTGGTGGCAGGCACCAGCGTGCTGGGCGCGCCCGATCCGGTCGAGGCGATCGCTGCGATGCGGGATGCGGCGGAGAAGGCGCTGGCCCGCCGGGCATAGGCAGCGCCGGAGACTGGGCAGACGACAAGAGGTGAACGGGAAGATGACGGGACTCAAGACAGTGCAGGCGTGGATGCTGGCGGCGGCGCTGGCCGCGCTGGTCGTGGCGGGCGGCTGCCGCGGCAAGCGCTACGAGAATCCGATCACGCAGGACACGCAGCAGCCGGACAAGATCCTGTTCGACAAGGCGGTCAAGGACATCGAAAAGGGCCGGTACGAGGTGGCGCGACTGACGCTGAACACGCTAATGAACACCTACGACACGTCGGAGTTCATGGCGAAGGCGAAGCTGGCGATCGCCGACTCGTGGATGCGCGAAGGGGGCTCGCATGCGCTGGCGCAGGCCGAGGCCGAATACAAGGACTTCATCCTGTTCTACCCGACGCTGGAGGAGTCGGCCGAGGCGCAGATGAAGATCTGCGACATCCACTACCGGCAAATGGAAAAGCCGGACCGGGACTCGACGCACGCGCTGCGGGCGGAAGAGGAGTGCCGGCAGGTGCTGACGCAGTTCCCGAATTCGCGGTTCGCGCCGATGGCGGCCCAGAAGCTGCGGGAGATCCAGGAGGTGCTGAGCGAGGGCGAATACCGCGTGGGGGCGTTTTATCACCAGAAGGGCTCCTTGAGCGCAGTGTCGAACCGTTTGCAGACGCTGGCGGACCACTACCCGCTTTACAGCGGGGCGGACCAGGCGCTGTGGCGGCTGGGCGACAGTTATCTGCGGATGGGGCCGCGGTTCCGGCAAAAGGGGATCGCGACGTACCAGAGAATTGTGCGCGAGTATCCGCTGAGCCCGCTGGTGGAGCAGGCCAAACAGAAGCTGGAAGAGATGGAGGCGGAGATCCCGGAGCCTGATCCCGTGGCGTATGCGCGGATGAAGTACGAACTGGAGAACGCGGCGAAGAAGGGGCTGTTGGCAAGGATGTGGGGGCCGTTCTCCAAGGCGCCGGACGTGAGCCGTGCGGCGAAGAGCGGGCAACCGGCGATGGAGCGGCTGCGGCCGGGCCTGCCGCCGAGCGTGCCCGCGGCGGCCGAGGGCGGGGTGACGGATGTGACGCTTTCGACCGAAACGCCGGCATCGAGCACGGCGCTGGACACGCTGCCGGACGCGCGGCAGAGCGCGCAGCAGGCGGGCGGACAGGAGGCTTCGGGAGCGGCGCAAAGCCAGGGCGGGCAGGCAGCGGCGCCGGCGAAGCAGAGCGGAAAGAACGCGGCGAAGCCCAGCAAAGGGGGCAAGGCGAAGCCGAACGGCAAGGAGAAGAAGTAGGCTCGTGACGCCTCCGGTTCGCGTGCTGCTGGCCGACGACAGTCCGCATGCGCAGCGGATGGGGGAGCGCATCCTGCGGGAAGAGGGCTACGAGGTGGTGACGGTGGTCGACGGGGAGACCGCCGTGGCGAAGCTGGACGAGGTGCAGCCGGACCTGGTGCTGGCGGACGTGTTTCTGCCGCAGAAATCGGGCTACGAACTGTGCCGCCACATCAAGCGGCACGAGACGCACCGGCATGCGGGCGTGGTGCTGATCGCCGGATTGCTGGAACCGGTGGACGAGGAAGAAGCGCGGCGGGCGGGGTGCGATGCGGTTTTGAAGAAGCCGTTCGAGGCGTCGGTTGTGCTGGAGACGATCCGCCCGCTGATCGACCGGGCGAGGTTTGCGCGCGGGTTGTTCGGCGACAGCGTGCCGGCGCCGCCCGTGCTGGAGCCGGGCGGCGGGGCGGCGGCTGCGGCGAAGGCGGAGATCGACCCGGAGGCGGTTCGCGCGGCGGTGACCCTGGCGCTGGACCGGAGCCTGCCGACGCTGGTGGAGGAGATTTCCGAAAAGATCCTGATCGCGCTCGGCCACTGAAGGGGCGCGGCGTCACGGAGGGAGAAGACAGGCGGCGATGCCGGACAACAGTTTTGACATAGTGTCGAAGGTGGAGATGCCGGAGGTGGTGAACGCCATCCAGCAGGCGATGAAGGAGATCGGGCAGCGGTACGACCTGAAGGGGACGAAGAGCCACATTGAGCTGAACGAAAAGGAGCACAAGATTGTCGTGGCGTCGTCGGACGATTTTCATCTGAAGGCGGTGCTGGAGATTCTGCAAGGCAAGCTGGTGAAGCGGAGCGTGCCGCTCAAGGCGCTGAGCTACGGGGCGGTGCAGCCGGCGGCGGGCAGCACGGTGAGGCAGGAGATCACGCTGCAACAGGGGATCCCGGTGGAGAAGGCGCGGGAGATCGTGAAGGCGATCAAGGAGACGAAGAAGAAGGTGCAGGCGTCGATCCAGGGGGACCTGGTGCGGGTGTCGGGCAAGGACCGGGATGTGTTGCAGGAGGTGATCGGGATGCTGAGGCAGAGGGACTTCGGCATCGATATGCAGTTCACCAACTACCGGTCGAATTGAAGATGGCGCGGCGGATGGAGTCGTTGTTCCTGAAAGGGCCGGCGGGGCGGCTGGAAGCTCTGCTGGAGGAGCCCGGGAGCGGCGAGCCGCGGGCGGCGGCGCTCGTGCTGCACCCGCATCCGCTGGGCGGCGGGACGATGCACAACAAGGTGGTCTACCGGATGGCGCGGGCGCTGCGGCGGCGGGGCGCGGTGACTCTGCGGTTCAATTTTCGCGGGGTGCACCTCAGCGAAGGGCAGCACGATGACGGGCGTGGGGAGGTGGAGGACGCGCGGGCAACGAAGGCGTTTCTGATGGAGCGGTACGCGGGGCTGCCGCTGGTGGTGGCGGGGTTCAGCTTCGGCTCGAGGGTGGCGGTGCAATGTTGGGAAGGCGCGCGGCGAGTGATTCTGGCGGGCTTTCCGACCGTGTACCGGCAGTACAGCGTGCTGGACGCGTGTCCGGTGCTGCGGGTGTTTGTGCAATCGACGAAGGATGAATACGGGCCGCGGGAGCAACTGGAGCGAGTGTACGAGCGGCTCTGGGGCCCGAAACGGATTTACTGGGTGGGGGCGCGGGACCACTTTTTCGCCGGGGCGCTGGACGAACTGGAGCGCGTAGTGGAGGAGGCGGGGCTCTCCGGCGGGGGTTTGCCTCCAGCCTCGCATTGACGGGCGCGCTTGCCTGCTGTGCGCGTCCGGGCATCTGCGATAGGTCAGCAACCGGCGGCTCGGGCGGGATGGCTGGCAGACGCAAGAGGGAAGCAATTCCAAATTCCCCCTGCTGGTAGAGAAAAAGGGGGCAGGTCACCGGGCCTCAGGACGAGAAAATCGCTGGCTGTATCTCTCCGCTGTTCACCGGCTCCGGCGGTCGCGGCTCCGGAGCACGTACACCGGGTCTGGCTTCGCCGCTGTCTCGTAGACCGTCATCGCCTCCAGCGCCGGCAAGCGGAAGCGCACCGTCCGGTTGTCCCCCTGCGCTGACACAAACAGCGTTCCGCTCTCCTCATCCAGACGGATCCCCTCCGCGTGGCTGCCCACCCGCGCGCGCCTCGCCTCCTCCAGCGACGCCAGATCGATCACCGCCACTTCGCCGGATTCGATCAGCGAGGTGTACGCCCACCGCCCGTCGGCCGACACCACAATGCGGGAGGGCTGCCCGGCCACGCCCAGCTTTCGCTTCACCGTGTTGGTCACGGCATCGACCACGACCACCATGTTCGCCGTCCGCGTTCCCACCAGCAGCGTCTTCTCGTCCGGCGTCAGGGCGATCCCCATCGGCACGCCTCCTACTTCAATCGACGCGCGCTGCCGCCTTGCCTTCAAATCCACCACGCTCACCGTCCCCGAACCCGAGTCCGCCGTCCACGCCTGCCGCTCGTCGCGGGTCACTGCCACCAGGTGCGGCAGCTTTCCTGACACCGGGATCGCGTGCAGCAGCCGCCGCTCGCGGCTGTCGACGACCGCCAGCGCTCCGGGGATGTCGCAAGTGACATACAACCGCCCGCTGCGCGCCAAGTGAATTCCGTGCGGCCTCCGGTTGGCGCCCAGCGGAATTTCGCCAGCCGGCTGGCGCGCCTCCAGGTTAATCACGGTGAGCGTGTTTCCCCCGGGCTTGTCATCGGTCCACGAATCCACGCCGTAGTTGCTCACGAACGCGAACCGGCCGTCCGGGCTCACCGCGAATTCGTGCGGCTTCACGCCGGTCCGGATCTTCGCCAGGAGCCTGCCATCCGCCTCGTCATACACTCCCAGCGAATCATCGCCTTTGTGGAGGATCAGCACCTGCGCCGCCGATGCCGCCGCCACCGCCGCCAGCAACCACAGTTTTCTCATGCCCCCATTTTCACCCTCGCTCGCTGAAAAGAGAAAGGCCCGGAGCCTTTGGGCCCCGGGCCAGGCAGCGCCGGAACGCGCGGCCTATTCATTCACATGGAAAGTGGCTACAAACGCATTGCGCTTGTATGGCAGCGACCACCGCGCCTTCAGGCCGTCGCGCGAGTCGGCCGCATAGCGGTTCTCCAGCGTATACGCGGCCATCGCATGATCGGTCTTCGCCAGCGGCGGGTAGAAGGTCTCTTCGTGCCCGCACACCTTGTCGCCCTCTTCAATGGCGCGCGTGCGGATCGCCGCCAGCGTGCCGGCGGTGAACGACACGCGCTGCTCGTGAATGCTGCCGCCTTCGACGCGGAACTCCATGGGCATGACGAACTCGCGCACCACGCGCTCCAGCAGGTCGCCCGTCATCCGCTGGGCGAACAGTTTCAGCGCGTGGCGCTGCTCGAGAGAAGCGCGCTCGTCGTAGATGAGTACCGAGTAGACCGGATACGGCTCGCCGGTCAGATCGCCCAGCGTGGAAGCTGCCTTCACGGCCGCCGCCACCTTGAGCCCGTCCACCGTGACGCCGTTCACCTCGCCGCGCTCGATCTGCCAGCCGAACACGGCCAGGTTGCCCACCAGTTGCACCTCGCTGTTGATGAAGCAGGAGCCGGCATTGACGTCCGCCGACCGCGCCTCCACATACATTCCGCTTGCCTGAATCGACGGCGACGCAGCCCAGCCCAACATCGCGGCGCCGAGGAAGAACACGCCCAGTTTCAACCACGCAGTCATCATCGAACCTCCCAGTTCAACGGCCTCGAAGAAGGGCAGCTTGCGCTCACTGCCGGATGCGCCCAGCCGGCCCCGCGGCCTGTTCTGTTTGATCCAATTATACGCAGTCAGGATTCAGGCTGCGCAGCGGGCGCCGCCCGTCGTGTGCGTCAGGCGCTCCTCCGGCTGTCCGGCGCTCGCGCCGCAGAGTCCGCGCAGGGCTCTCCAATGGCTATGCCGCTCGCCGCGCTTTGGCGAATTCGGCGAATTCCTTGTCCGTCCCCAGTATGTGCTTGCCCAGCCAGTCCTTCAGAAACTGGAGAATTCTCAGCGACACCGTCGCCCGCCCCTTGATGACTTCGTTCGCGTACCCTTCCACCTTTGCCGTCAATGCCTGATGCTTCAGGCGGTGGCTTGCCAGCCCCGGATAGCCCGCCTCCGCCATCAGCCGCTCCTCTGTCGCGAAGTGGTACTTCGTGTATTGGATCAGCTCTTCCATGACCCGCATCAGGTCCCTCTGGTGGCCGCCGGAGAGCATCGAGTTGTGCAGCTCGCTCAAGATCTTCACCAGCTGCCGGTGCTGCCGATCCATTTCTTCTACGCCAAGCTGAAGCGCCGGATTCCATTCGATGAGTGCCATGATTTACAGTCCTCGCCCACTCATCGGCATGTGTCCATGCGCCGTTGAGCGTATTTCTGCGCTGACAGGCTGAAGCTGACGCCTGTCGTGGGAGTCCGGATCTGGAATCTGGAAATCGTACTCCCCGGCCGAGTCTCGCGCCTGCCGAGACAGGCGCCCGAACCCTGCCGGCCCGCCGCCGGTTTCCTGGGCCCGCAGGCCTATTTCTGATGCGCCAGCTGATGCTGCCGGCAGTAGCGGGAACCCGGCGCCGCCGGCCTTGTGCAGCGCTTCCCGCTGCTTGTGATGGCCGCGCACCGCACCACCGCAGGCTTGCGGTCCGGTTCGCCGCCTCCTGGCTCCGCCCTTTGCTTCAACGCATCAAACTGCGGCGGATTCGCCACTTCGCCCTTCTGCTCGCTCAGCGTTCTCAGAAGCGCATCCACCTGCGCTTCAGCCTCCGCCAACCGTGATTTCAACTCCGTCAGTTGCCGGATCAGCGCTCCGATCCGCTCCGCCTCGCCTGCGCAACCGCCCGCCGGGGGCGCCGAACCCAACGGCAGTCCAGCCGACACGCAGAAGCACACCAGCAGCCTGAGAGTCCGCACGTCATACTAGTGCCGCCGCGCCGTCTCTCCTCTCACGGTTCAGAGTTCAAAGCGGATGCCCTGCGCCAGCGGCAGGTCGCGCGACCAGTTGATCGTCACCGTCTGCCGCCGCATATAGGCCTTCCACGCGTCGGAGCCCGCTTCGCGCCCGCCGCCAGTCTCCTTCTCGCCCCCGAAGGCTCCGCCAATCTCGGCACCGGAGGTGCCGATGTTGACGTTCGCGATGCCGCAGTCGGACCCGCGCGACGACAGGAACGTCTCCGCCGCAATCAGGTTCCGCGTGAAGATCGCCGAAGAGAGCCCCTGCGGCACGCCGTTGTGCCACCGGATCGCCTCCTCCAGATCGCCGTACTCGATCAGATACAGAATCGGGGCGAAGATCTCTTCCTTCACGATCGGCATTTCGGCCCGCGCCCGCACGAGCGCCGGCTCCACGAAATGTCCCGCCCCCGGCAGCCTTTGCCCGCCGCAGATCACTTCCCCGCCCTGGTCCACGGCACGACGAAGCCCGTCCATCATCTCTTCCACCGCCGCTCCGCTCACCAGCGGCCCCATCAGCGTATGCTCGTCCAGTGGGTCGCCGATCCGGATCTGCGAATAGGCGTGCTTCAGCCGCTCCGTGAACGTACCTGCGATGTCCCGGTGCAGGAACAGCCGCCGGATTGTCGTGCAGCGCTGCCCGGCGGTGCCCACCGCCCCGAAGAGCACGGCCCGCAGCGCCAGATCCAGGTCTGCGTCCGGCTCGATGATTACCCCGTTATTGCCCCCCAGCTCGAGAATTGTCCTGCCGAGCCGCTTGCCGACGACCTCGGCGACGCGGTAGCCCATCTGGCAACTGCCGGTGGCGCTCACCAGCGGCACACGTTCGTCTGCCAGCAGCCGCTCGCCCACGGTCGAGCCGCGCCCGATGGCCAGCGTAAACACTCCCGCCCAGCCGTTCTCTGCCAGGACCTTCTGACAGATCCGCTGCACCGCAATCGCGCAAAGCGGCGTCTCCGAACTCGGCTTCCAGATCACTGTGTCGCCGCAGACCGCGGCGATCAACGCGTTCCAACTCCACACCGCCACCGGAAAATTGAAGGCCGAAATCACGCCCACCGCGCCCAGCGGATGCCATTGCTCGTACATCCGGTGCTGCGGCCGCTCGCTCTGCATCGTGAGCCCGTAGAGCTGCCGCGAGAGACCGACAGCGAAGTCCGCCATGTCGATCATCTCCTGCACCTCGCCCAGCCCTTCGGCCAGGATCTTGCCCATCTCGAGCGAAACCAGGGCCCCCAACTCCTGCTTGTGCTCCCGCAATGCCAGCCCGATCTGCCGGATCACCTCTCCGCGCTTGGGCGCCGGGTGCATCCGCCAGCGGAGGAACGTCTCATGCGCGGCAGCCGCCACAACTTCGTAATCTTCCTCCGAGGCCATGCCCACCCGCGCCAGTCCCTCGCCGGTCGAGGGATTGTAGCTCGTCAGCTCGCCACTGCCCGGCCTCGGCACCCAATCCGCGCCGCACGCGCCCGAATTCCATTCGCTGATGCCGAGCTTGGCCAAAATCTGGTTCGGATCCATTCCTGCCTCCGACTCCCCATTCTACTTGCGGCTGCACCGGACTGGCTCCGGACCTTTCGCAACAAGTCCGCCGCATCACGTTTTCGCGGAGCTTACATGGGTTCGCAAGCCCCTGCCGTTGACGGAAGAAAGAGGAACCTCTCCGCACCCGCCGCCGGCGAATTGCATTGGAGAACGACCGGCCAACCAGCCTCCTCCAAGCAGATGACTCGCCCAGGCCGTTGCGACGTGCGGTTGCACACCGGATGCAGAGCTCACCGTCACGGGACCGGGGCTGCCGCCGCCCTCGAGGAGAGAAACCATTGCCGCCTCCCGTCTTGGACCGGCGAAACCCTGCGCTCCCATTCCGGACGTGATTTCCGGTATCCATCCCTCGCTGCAAGAGAAATTCATGATCCGCGCAGGATTCCCGAGCACGCCGATCAACGAGATCCGCTTGGCTTGGCAGCCGGGCGCTCGCGGCGCAGGTCAGGACGATTCCCGGCGTGCGCGAGCGGATTGCGCGCGGCAAGCGTCAGGATGGTGCCTGGGCAAAAGCGAAAAATGGACTCAAGACGAGGGAGTGGAAGGCATGCGGGGAGAGCATGAGGCACAGGGGCTTTGAGGGAGAGGAGGTGGGTCGGGAGAGAGGAAAGAACCCTTCGCCTTGAGTCCACCCTGTGGCCGTGACCTTCATCGCTGCCGTCTTTTAAGCACACGTCTCGCCAAACCGACAATCTACTCATCTGCAACGAGTTGGGAGAACCCCTGCGCCACGGCGCCAGAATCAACCTGACGGAGCCGTTCCATCCTGGTGCACCATACCGGGAACTCTTCCTGATCCGGCACGCCGTGTTCTTTCGCCGGGCGGTCACGGAGTGCCCCGCGCCGGTTTCCGTCGCCCCCGTTGCGCGGCTGCTGATTGCAACTGCCTTCTTTCCGCGGTGCTGGATTCGAGGGCCTGCCTCGACGAACCGGAGAGAGCCTTCGCCGAGGCGCGCGTGAAGGACGTCGCGGCGGCGGCGTTGCCGCCCGGTTCAGCGGGGCGCGGAGGATACGGCCTGCGCAGCACCCGGGTCCGGAAGAAAGTAAAACGCCATGCCGAGCATGAGATAAACGGCCAGAAGCATGGCTCCTTCGAGCCAGTTGGACTCGCCGTCGGAGGCAATCTGCGCGGCGATCACAGCCGTGACCACCACGGCCAGCACCTCGGCTGGGGTGAATACCAGATCCATCGGGCGCGGCCCCACGGCGTGGCTCAGCAGCACCAGAAGCGGGGCGACGAAAAGCGCGACCTGGATGCTCGAACCTACGGCGATCGCGAGACTCAAGTCCATGCGGTTCTTCCAGGCCATCAGGATGGCGGAGGAATGTTCGGCGGCGTTGCCGATCACGGCCACGACAATGACGCCCACGAAGATCTGCGACATGCCCCACGCATGCGCCGCCTGCTCCACGCTGCCCACCAGAATCTCGCTCATCCACGCAATCAGCGTCGTCGCAGCCGCCAGCACCGCAATGCTGCGGCCGCGGCTCCACGGCGCGTGCTGTCCGGCCGCTTCGGCTTCCGTGCTGGAAGGAAGGCCCGTAAAGAAGCTGCGGTGCGTGACCAGCGAGAAAACGAGGTGGGCGGCATAAATCGCCAGCAAGACCACCGAAATTTCCAGGCTCAGATCGTTCTCCACCTCGCGCGAGGCGCCGGCGACATGATGGAAAACGGCCGGCACCACCAGCGCGATGGCCGACAGGATCAGAAGCGTCGCCTGCGACCTTGCGGCCAGCGCCTGGAACGATTGCGTCCGGTGGCGGACCCCGCCCGCAAGCATGGCCAGGCCGGCCACCAGAAGAATGTTGCCGATAATCGATCCCGTCAGCGACGCCTTCACCACGTCGTGCAGTCCGCGTTGCAACGCCGCGAGGGCGATGATCAACTCCGCCGCATTGCCGAAGGTGGCGTTTAGCAGCCCGCCTACGCCCTCGCCGGTGTGCGCGGCCAGATGCTCGGTGGCGTGGCCGAGCCATCCGGCCAGAGGCAGAATCGCCAGACAAGCCGAGGCAAAGATCCAGCCGTGGGCCGAAGGGAGGAACCATTCCAGAGCCGCCGTGACGGGCACGAAGACCAGAAGCCAGTCGAGGGAGGGTTTCAGTCGCATGGGTTGCGCGCTGCCATCCGAAATACGGAAGACTCCCGCTATTCTCGCACTGATCCGGGCGCGGCCGGCCGGGGCCGGGCTATCCTTCGGTCATGAACACCGGCGGCGCCATGCGGTTCGTTGTGCTGCTCGGGCTGGTGAGCCTGTTCGCGGACATGACGTATGAGGGCGCGCGGAGCATCTCCGGACCGTTCCTGGCCGTGCTGGGAGCCAGCGGCGCAGTGGTGGGTCTGGTGGCCGGGTTCGGCGAGTTCGCCGGTTATGCGCTGCGCCTTGCCGCCGGATGGATCACCGACAGGACCCTCCGCTACTGGGCGTTGACGATCACGGGCTATGCCGTGAACCTTCTGGCGGTGCCGGCGCTGGCGCTGGCCGGGCGTTGGGAGACGGCAGCCGCGCTGCTGATGATGGAACGGATCGGGAAAGCGCTGCGAAATCCGCCGCGGGACGCAATGCTGTCGTTCGCCACCCGCAGTCTGGGCGCCGGGCGCGCCTTCGGATTGCACGAGGCGATGGATCAGACCGGCGCGATCCTGGGGCCGCTGATCGTCGCCGCCGTGCTGCACTGGCGCGGCGGGTACCGGGAGAGCTTTGCCGTGCTGTTGATCCCCGCTCTGGCGGCGTTGGCCGTGCTGGCAGCGGCGCGGCGCGCGTTTCCCCGCCCGCAGGATCTGGAGCCGCAACTGCCGGCCGTGGCCGCACGGGGGCTGCCGAGACAGTACTGGTCGCTGGTGGCTGCGGCGGCGCTTTGCGGCGCCGGGTTCGCCGATTTTCCGCTGATTGCGTTCCACATCGAGAAGTCGCAATGGATGGGCGATGCGTGGATCGCCGTGCTGTACGCCGTGGCCATGGCTGTGGATGCTCTGGCGGCGCTCGCGCTGGGCCGCTGGTTCGACCGGCGCGGCGCGCGGGTGGCGGCGGTCACGCCGCTGATGGCGGCGGTGGCGGCGCCGCTCGCTTTCCTGGGCAGCGCCGCATCCGCCTGGGCAGGAGCTGTGGCCTGGGGCGTGGCCATGGGGGCGCAGGAGTCCGTCGTGCGCGCGGCGGTGGCGCAAATGGCTCCGCCGGAGAGGCGGGGGACGGCGTTCGGCCTGTTTCACGCCGTGTTCGGGTCGGCATGGTTCGCCGGCAGCGCCCTGCTGGGATGGCTGTACGACCTTTCCTTACCCGCTCTGGTGGCGGCGGCAGTTGCGCTGGAGGCGGCTTCTTTCGCCTTGTTTCTCTTGATCCGCGCGCGGCGCACGCCCTCCGCCGGCGCCGCCCCTTAACCGAACCCGTGCTGCTTGCGGTGCAGGGGCGCATCGAACCGCTGGGTCGTCTTGAACAGCTCGTACCGGCCGTCCCCGCTCACCGCCCGCACGCGCTTCAGCAGCGCGCTCAACTCGCCTTCTTCCATCGGGCGGAAATTCGCCGCAATCTGGACCGCGCGCTGCAGGTCCTCCATCGAGGCCAGCCCTACCACCTGCACGCTCACCGGCTGCGACAGGAAATACCGGTAGCATTCCTCCACCGTCACCACTCCATCGGCCAGCATGCGGCCATCCCCGCCGCATCCCTTCATCCCGATCACTCCCACGCCCTTCCGTTTGCATTCCGGCACTACTTCATGCCGGAAGCTTTCAAACCCGTGATCCATGACATTGATCGGCATCTGGCAGGCATCCCATGGAAATTCCAGGGCCAGCATCTTGCGGTGAATGCGCGGATGTTTGTGCCCGGTGAAGCCGATGAACCGGATTTTTCCCCGCTTTTTCGCTTCCAGGGCGGCTCGCAACCCGCCCTGTTCCATCAGAAATTCCGGGTCATTATGGTAGTTGCATTCGTGAAATTGCCACAGGTCGATCACGTCCGTCCGCAGCCGCCTCAGGCTTTCTTCCAGATGTTGCATGGCGCCCGCGTAGTCCCGAGCGCAGACCTTGGTCATCAGAAACACGCGCTTGCGGTAGCCATCCATCGCCAGCGCCTTGCCCATCACCTCTTCGGCCCGCCCGTTGTGGTAGTCCCACGCGTTGTCCATGAAGGTGATGCCCGCGTCCACCGCGGCGTGCACGAGCCGGATGGATTCGCTCTCCTCCTTGGGCCGCGCCTGATGGTGTCCGCCCAGCCCCAGCACGGACACCTCGACGCCCGTCTTGCCCAACGGGCGGCGCGGAATGCCGCCACCGCCTTGTCCGAACGCCGCGCCCGCTGCTGCAGCCGCAGCCGCCAGAAGTTCTCTTCGATGGATCGCTGTCATCCTGCCCTCTGCCTCCGCGGCCATTCTACTCCACCCTCCTGACGCGGAACGCTCCCGGCGCCGCGTCCGGCTTCCGTTGCTCCGCCGGAATCGTAAGCTCGTTTCCGTCCCTCAGCGCCTGGTACGACGGCGAGAGAATCTCGATGCCCGCAGCGTTGAACCGGTCCTGGATGTTGGCGTGAAGCCGGGAATACAGCGAGACCATCTCATTCGGCCTGTCTGTGTAGGCATTGATCTCGTAGGACACATGAAAATCGTTCAGCGATGTCTGAAGAACGAACGGCGGCGGTTCCCGCAACAACCCGGGCGTGTCCAGCGCCGCGGCAATCAGCAGCTCATGCACCTTCCTCCATGGCGCGTCGTAGCCGATGGTCACCGTCGTGTGCAGGATCAGTTCCCCGCCCCGCCCCATGGCGCTGTAATTCAGAATTTCCCCGCCGAGGATCGCCGCATTCGGAACGGTCACCTCCACGTTCTTGATCGTTTTCAGCCGCGTCACCAGCAACCCCCTCCCTATCACGTCACCCACCGTCTCCGAGATCCGCACCCGGTCCCCGACGCGGAACGGCCGCATATAGGCCAGCACGACACCCGCCATCATGTTGCTCACTGCGGAGCCCGATCCCAGCGAGATCACTACGCCCAGAAAAATCGAAACCCCCTTGAACGCGTCAGTGTGGCTTCCGGGCAGGTACGGGAAAATGATGATCAGCACCAACACCACGACCGCCACGCGCACAAGCTGGTAGGTGATCCCTGCCGTCTCGGGATGGATCACCCCGACCGGCAGGTCTCCCCGCTCGATAGCGCGGAAAAAGATCCGCGATACCTGCAGCCCGTAATACGCCATCGCGCACACCACCAACACGAAAAGCCCGCGGGGCAGATAACCCACAACGCCCGCGGCCGCCTCCTTCACTGCGTCCCAAACCGTCGCCAGCAGCGATACGGAGATGCCCTCGGTAGCCGGGAACAGGCTGAAGCTGTAAGTGATCAGGATGGAGAGCCAGACGATCACGAACACCGCCGCCGCGATCTTGGCCAGCATCAGAGCCATCAGCGCCAGCCGCTCGAACATCAGCAACACCAGCCCCCGCGCCGCCTTCCGCTGCGCCAGGCTGTCGAACCACATCCGGATGAAAGCCTGCGCGCCCTCCACCAGCCGTTTCAGCAGCCACAGCACCGCCGCAAAAAACGCCCAGGCAAGGATCAGCTTCGCGATGCTCAGCAAGATCGACTGCCACGAATGCCGTCCGCTGTAGGCGGAGAGCGCCGACCGCACCGCTTGCGCGCGCCTCTCCGCCAGCTCCGCGAGGTCCGTCCCCTCCGCGCGCGCGTCCGCTTCCGTCACCGCCATGACTCGGACGCCCCCGGCCCAGACTATGGCGCCGCCCTCTTCCATTCGCCAGGACACGGCCGGAGTTCCACGCTTCGCCGCTTCCGCCAGACGGCGCTCCACCTCTGCCGCCCTCTCCTGCGGCGTCAGGACTCCCGCGCCCGCCCGCAGCCGCATCACTTCGCGCCCTTCCAGCCGGACAGGCACGCCCTCCGCCGACGGCTGCGCCCACAGGGGCAGCGCCAGCACCACCCAAAACGACAAGATCGCCGGTCCCATGTCCTGTCAGACTACCGCACCGCGGCCCGCGCTTCCTCCCCCGCGCACCCTTCCATCTCGCACGGCCTTGCGATAGCATGATTCGCGGAGGCAAAGCCATGTTGCTGATCCGCTCCGTCGCAGACAAGCTCGGCATCCCTGAAGATGCGCTGGAATATTACGGCAAATATACCGCGAAATTACGCCTGGAATTGCTCGACAATGCGCCCCGCCGCGGCAGGCTCATTCTCGTCACAGCCATCACGCCCACCAGTCACGGCGAAGGCAAGACCGTCGTTTCCATCGGGCTCGCGCAGGCGCTCGAGAAACTCGGCCGCCGCGCTGCGGCAACCCTCCGCGAGCCCTCTCTCGGCCCGGTGTTCGGCCTCAAGGGCGGCGCCACTGGCGGCGGCCTTTCCCAGGTCATCCCCAGCGAGATGATCAATCTCCATTTCAACGGGGACTTCCACGCCGTCACCAGCGCCCACAACCTGCTGGCGGCCATGATCGATTCCCACCTGCATCACGGCAACGCCCTCGGCATCGACGTCGACGAAATCACCTGGCCGCGCGCCCTGGACATGAACGACCGCGCCCTCCGCCACGTCATCGTCGGTCTCGGCGGCAAGGCCAACGGCGTGCCCCGCGAGACCGGGTTTGTCATTACCGCCGCCAGCGAAATCATGGCCATTCTCGCCCTCGCCCGGGACCGTGAAGACCTCCGCGCCCGCCTCTCGCGCATCGTCATCGGCCTCAATCTCAAGGGCGAGCCCGTCCGCGCCGCCGACCTCGGCGCCACCGGCGCCATGATGGTCCTTCTCAACGAGGCGATCATGCCGAACCTCGTCCAGACCACAGAGGGCGCCCCAGCGCTCGTCCATGCCGGCCCCTTCGCCAATATCGCCCACGGCACCTCCAGCGTCATCGCCCAGCGCATGGCTCTTGCCCTGGCCGATTACGTCGTCAACGAGACGGGATTTGGCGCCGACCTGGGAGCCGAAAAATACTTCAACATCGTCATGCCTGCCAGCGGCCTGCGCCCTGACGCCGCCGTCCTCATCGCCAGCGCCCGCGCCCTTTGCGCCCAGGGCAACGGCGGCGAAAAAGGCCCGTTCTCTGTCGAGGCCCTCCGGCGCGGCATGGACAACCTCGCCCGCCACCTCGACAACCTCCAAAAATTCCACGTCCCGGTCGTCATTGCCATCAACCGTTTCCCCGACGATACGGACGAAATGATCCGCGAAATCCGCCTCTTCGCCAGCGAACGCGATATCCCTGCGGTTCCCGTCGACGCCTTCGCCCAAGGCGGCGATGGCGCCATAGAACTCGCCGAGGCCGTTCTCGATACTCTGGAGAACCGGGTCGCCGCGCCGGAGCCACTTTACAAGCCCGAGGTCAGCCTCCGCACGAAGATCGAGACGATCGCCAGAGAGATTTACGGCGCCGCGGCGGTGTACATCGAGAGCAAGGCCAGAAAAAAGCTCGAACGGTATACGGCTGCCGGCTTCGGCATTCTTCCCGTCTGCATGGCGAAAACACAGTCCTCTTTTACCGATAACCCGAAAATCTACGGCGCCCCCACGGGCTGGACGCTCACCGTCACGGACGCCGATCTCGCCGCCGGAGCCGGCTTCGTCGTCGTGATTGCCGGCAACATGATGCGAATGCCCGGCCTCGGCCGCGAACCGCAGGCCGTGCGTATGGACGTCGACGCCAAGGGCAACATCTCGGGACTCCGCTAGGCGGTTCCGGGAGCGGCCGGAAACCTGAGAGTCACGAACGCCTCCGTCGGCCGCGACATCCTGCGACCCGGATCCATGGTCCCACTCGTGGAGGGCTCCGTCTGCCCGCCTTCCCGGCAACCACAAACCCGGCGCCAATAGTCTCCCGCGGGCGCGGGCCCGGGGCCTTCAATCTGAACCGCTACCAGCGCCCCGAACAAACAGGATGCTGATACTCGCTCGCCGCCCGGAGGCGCTGGCCCTCGCTTCCGGTCCGCACTTCGGCCGCCGCGTCCGGACCCACTACGCTGTGGACGCGAAGACTCTCCGGCATCTACAATACGGGCTTGTCTGCCTTGCTTGCGATCGCCGCCGGAGCCGCGTTGCCGCTTTGCGCCTCTCTCGGCCTCGGGCGTCTCGCCTGGCGATGGCGCGCGCCCCACTGGACGCTGGAACTCGCCTCCGGCTCCGCACTGCTGTCCACGATTCTGCTCCTGCTGCTGGTCGCCAGGTGGGCATACCCGTCTGTGGTCATCCCGCTCTGCCTCGCTTCGTCGGCACCGCTCTGGCGCAGCCGCTTTGCCTTCTCCAAACCGGGGCTTCCGCTGTGGCTGCTCGCCGTGCTGCTGGCGTATGGGTTCTACTACTTTGTCCATGCCCTCGCGCCGGAAATCCAGCCGGACGCCGCCGGATACCATCTGGGGCTGGTGGCCGAATGGGCGCGGCTGCACCGGATGCCAGCGCGGATCGGATTCTACGAACTCATCCCGCTGGGCATGGAAACGCTCTATTATCCGGCTTTCCTTGTCGGCGCCCACAGCGCTGCCAAACTCTTGCATTTCGCCTATTTCCTCTCCTCGGTTCCGCTGATCGTCTGGATCGGAAACAAATTGGAGCTGAATTCCACGGCTTCATACGGCGCTGCCGGGCTTTATTTCCTGACCCCCGTCGCTGCCATTGCCGGAACCTGCGCCTACAATGACGCCGCGTCCGCGTTCTTCCCGCTGGCCGCCTTCTCCGCGCTGCTGCACGCCCGCGAAACGCCGGCCGCCGCGTTTCACTCCGGCATGGCTGCGGGGTTCGCTTATGCCGTCAAGATGCCCGGCGCAGCAGCCGCCGCCGGCGCGCTGCTTTGGGCGCTTGTCCGCGGCGGACGGCGCGCCGCTCTCGTCTGCGCCGCGGGCGCCGCCCTTTGCGCCGGTCCATGGCTGGCGAGAAACGCCATCCTCACCGGCAATCCGCTGGCGCCGCTTGGCAACCGGATTTTTCCAAACGATCACTTCCACGCTGAAAGCGAACGCCATCTGGCCAGGAAACTCGCCTCCTACGACGGTGTCACGCCGCTAGGCGCCGTGCGGGCTCTGGCATGGGATGGAACCGAACTGCAGGGGCTCGCCGGCCCTGCGCTGTTCCTGCTCCCGCTCGGCCTCGTGGCGGCGCGGCAGGCAAACGGGCGCCTTCTTCTGGCAGCGGCCTTCTTGCTGCTGCTGCCCTGGACGCGCAACATCGGCGCGCGCTTTCTGTTGCCTTCTCTCCCATTCTTCTTCCTTGCACTTGCATCCTCCGCCGGCAGCCGCGGGATGACGGTTCTGCTTCTCCTGCAGGCCCTTGCCGTCTCTCCCTGGGCGCTCGACCGCTACGCGGGTGAGCACGCGTGGCGATTGCGCGACTTCCCATGGCGCGCCGCCGTTCGCATGGAGCCGGAGGCAGACTACCTGCGCCGCAAGCTGGACGAGTATCCCTTCGTCGAGAAGGCATCCGGGCTGGTGAAGGAAGAACGCCTCCTGGATCTTTACGGGCTGCCATTCTCTTACATGGGCACGGCGCCTTTGGGGCCCCTGTCTTCCGCAGAATTCGACGATGCCGCACTCTTCCTTCATGCAGCGGCAGGCGCAAACCCGGAACGCTCCGCCGTGCTTCGCGCCGCGCTGCCGCAGCGCCTCTACCGCGCGGTGAGAATCCGGCTGGAGAAGGACTGGCCTGGCGCCTGGTCGATCCACGATGTCTCCTTCGAGTGGCGCGGCCGGCGCATCCGCCCATCCCGCCGCTGGCTTCTCTCGGCGCGGCCCAATCCCGGAGACGCGCTGTTTGCCGCCGACGGCAATCCGGCCACTCGCTGGTTCACGTGGGAAGACGGGCGCGCGGGCGCATGGTGGCAGATCGAATTCGGCCGGCCGCTCCCCCTCGACGCCGTCCGCATCCGCACGATCGACGCGCAGCCTCTGCCGCCCGCCGCGCTTCTGGCGGAGGCCACAGACGGACGCGTGCAAGACTTCACGTCTGAATTGCGGCGAACCGCTGTAGAGCGGCGTTTCTGGCGGCGCGAGGCGACTGCATTCCTGTTCCGCCGGGGCGTCCGCTGGATCGCCGCCCCGCTATACGGGGACGGCTATGGCCGCACCGCGCGCTCCATGCGCGACCTGCCGAATGCATGGGGAGTCCGGCTTGCGCATGCGAGCCGCGGACTCGCTCTCTTTCGCATCGAACCGCCGGATGGCTCAAACTGAAAGCCGCCGCACGATCGCCTCCGCGATCTGCGCCCCGTGGAAACGCCCGTTCTCGATGAAAATCTCGTTGGTGTGCATCCCCGCCACCAGAACCCCTGCCAGGTACACCCCCCCGCGCTCGCTCTCCAGCGTCTCCAGGTTCACCCGCGGCCGCTGCGTCTCCGGATCGAACCGGATCCCGTGCCGGTCCAGAAAATCCGTGTCCGGATGATACCCGGTCAGCGCAAACACAAAGTCGTTCGGAACCGTCACCAGCCCGTCCGGGGTCTGCAAATCGACGCTTTCCGCGCGGATTTCTCGCACAGTGGTCAGGAAATACGCCCGGATTTCCCCACTCTTGATCCGGTTTTCAATGTCAGGCCGGATCCAGTACTTGATGCTGTCGGATAGCCTCTCCCGCCGGTGAACCAGCGTCACGCGGGCGCCTGCGCGGTACAGCTCCAGCGCCGCAATGGCTGCCGAATTCTTGCCCCCGATCACCAGCACATCCTGATCGAAATATGGGTGCGGCTCGCGGTAGTAATGCGTCACTTTCGGCAGATCCTCGCCGGGCACGCCCAGCAGGTTCGGCCGGTCGTAATAGCCCGTAGCCAGGATCACGAAACGGCACGCGTAGACGTTCTCCCGCCCGTGCCGGTCCCGTGTGCGCACTGTGAAGGCGCCCGGTCCGCCTTCGAACCCCAGCACCGGCTCGTACTGCCGCACGTCCAGTTCGTAGTGCTGAGCCACGCGGCGGTAGTATTTGAGCGCCTCCACCCGCACCGGCTTCTCCCCGAGGCTCGTCATCGGAATGCCGCCGATCTCGAGCAGCTCCGGCGTCGTGAAGAACGTCATGTTCACCGGGTAATGGCAGAGCGAATTCGTCAGGCAGCCCTTGTCGAACAGGCGCGCGCGCAGCCCGTGCTTCTTCAGTTCGATGCCGCAAGCCAGCCCCGTCGGACCGGCGCCGACGACCACGACGTCCCGCAGATCTCCGCCCGCGCCCGTCATCCCAGCATCTGCTCGACAGCCGCGTAGGCGTCGGCCAGCGCCCTCGGCAGCGCCGCCGCGTCCTTGCCGCCCGCCTCCGCCAGATCCGGACGCCCGCCGCCGCGCCCGCCGAGCGCCTGCGCCACCTGTCCCACCAGCTTGCCAGCGTGCACCTTGGCCGTCAGGTCCTTGGTCACTGCGCAGACCAGCGACACCTGCCCGTTGTCCGGCGACGCCAGCAACACCACCGCGCTCTTCCACCGGTTGCGCAGCGCATCGGCCAGATTCCGCATCTGCGCCCGGTCCAGCGATTCCACGCGCGCCGACAGCACCTTCACGCCGCGGATCTCGCGCGCCTGCGCCTCCAGCTCCGCCGCCGCTGCGTGCGCCGCCTTCTCCTTCAGCGCCTCCACCTGCCGCTCCAGCGCCTTCTGCTGCGCCATCAGCTTCTCGATCTGTTCGAGCAACTCGTGCTCGCTTGTGCGCAGCACCGCCGCCGCCTGCTGCACCGCCGCCGCCGTCCGCTGGAACTTCTCCAGCGCCCCCGCCCCGGTGAGCGCCTCCACGCGCCGCACGCCGGAGGCGATCGACCCCTCGGAAACCACCTTCAGCAATCCGATCTCGCCCGCATGCCGCACGTGCGTGCCTCCGCACAGCTCGCGGCTGAAATCGCCCACGCTCACCACCCGCACCCGGTCCCCGTATTTTTCGCCGAACAGCGCCATGGCGCCCGTCTCGAGCGCCTTGTCCAGCTCCATCTGCGCCACGCTCACCGGCATGTCGCGCAGGATCGCCTCGTTGGCGAGCCGCTCGATCTCCTCCAGCTCCTCGGGCGCCACCTGCGCGTAGTGCGTGAAGTCGAACCGCAGCCGCGCCGGCTCCACCACGCTGCCCGCCTGCTTCACGTGCGTCCCCAGCACCTCCCGCAGCGCCGCATGCAGCAGGTGCGTGCCCGTGTGGTTGCGCATCGTCGCCCGGCGCGCCCGCTCGTCGACCGCCGCCTCCACCGCCTGCCCCGCGCGCAGCTTCCGCAACAGCCGGACCCGGTGCACATGCAGCCCGGGCACCGGGCGCTGGCACGTCAACACCTCCGCCGCCACTTCTCCCGTCTCCGCGTCCCGCAGCCAGCCTGTGTCGCCCACCTGTCCGCCGGATTCGGCATAGAAGGGTGTCCGGTCGAGCACGACCTCGCATTCGGCGCCCGCCTCCGCCTCCGGCACGGACGCCTGATCCACAATCAGCGCCAGCACTTCGCAAGGCTTCACCGACAGATGGTCGTAGCCGAGAAACTCCGTCGCGCCGGCATCCGCCAGCTTCTGGTAGACCGGCGCGATCTGCGCCTTCTCCGCGCCCTTCCAGCTTGCCCGCGCGCGCTCGCGCTGCCGCTGCATGGCTTCCTCGAAGCCCGCCATGTCGATCGCGAGCCCCAGCTCCCGCGCCATGTCCGCCTGCTCGTCCAGCGCCATGCCGTAGGTGTCGTACAACCGGAACGCTGCCGCCCCGGGCAGCACTCCGCCCGCCGCCGCCCTCGCCTCATCGTGAAACACCTTCTCCGCAATCTGGAACGTCGAGGCGTAGCGCTTCTCTTCGTCCAGCACGATCCGCGCGACGCGCGGCACGCTCTCCATCAGCTCCGGGTAGGCGGGCTTCATCCACTCCGCCACGAATCCCGTCAGCTCGTACAAGAACGGCTCCGACGCCCCCAGCCGACGCGCGTTCCGCATCGCCCGCCGCATGATCTTGCGCAGCACGTAGCCGCGCCCCTCGTTGGACGGCGCCACGCCGTCATGGATCAGGAACGCCGCCGCCCGCGCGTGATCCGCGCAGATCCGCAGAACGACGTTCACACGCTCGTCCTCCCCGTACGGGGCTTTCAGGAGCCGCCCCGCCTCTTCCACGATCGGGAACAGCAGGTCGCACTCGAAATTCGACAGCTTGCCTTGTAGAATCGCCGCCACCCGCTCCAGCCCCAGCCCGGTGTCGATCGACGGCTTCGGCAGCGGCGTCAGCCGCCCTTCGGAGTCGCGGTCGAACTGCATGAAGACGAGGTTCCAGATTTCGACGAAGCGCCCGCCCGCGTCGTCGGGAAATTGCTCGTGCTCGCGCCCGGGCGCCGCCGCCTCCGGCCCCAGATCATAGTGGATCTCAGAGCACGGGCCGCACGGCCCGGTCTCGCCCATCTGCCAGAAATTGTCCTTCTCGTCGAGCCGGAAGATCCGCTCCTTCGGCACACCGGCCACCTTCTGCCACAGCGCCCCGGCCTCGTCGTCCTCCCGGAAAACGGTCACATAGAGCCGGTCCTTCGGCATCCCGAAGCCTTTCGTCACGAGCTCCCAGGCGTATTCGATCGCCTCGGCCTTGAAGTAGTCGCCGAAGCTGAAATTGCCCATCATTTCGAAAAAGGTGTGGTGGCGGCGCGTAAAGCCGACGTTCTCCAGATCGTTGTGCTTGCCGCCTGCCCGCACGCACTTCTGCGCCGTTGTCGCGCGCGTGTAGTCCCGCTTTTCCAGGCCCAGGAACACGTCCTTGAACTGGTTCATCCCGGCGTTGGTGAACAGCAGCGTGGGGTCGTTGGCGGGCACCAGCGACGAGGAGCGCACCACGCGGTGGCCGCGCTCGGCAAAGTAGTCCAGAAACTTCTTTCGGATCTCGTGACCGGTCACATTCCTATTGTGGCACAGGGGTTCCAAAGCGCCGTTTGCAGCGAATTCCTGAATACGAAACGGGCGGAGCCGCTGTGGCTCCGCCCGGCCAAGTCATCCGGATTGCGCTGCGGTCAGAACTCGTAGCGCAGGCCGAACTGCATCACGCGAGGTTGGCTCAGCGTGTAAGAGTAACGGCCGAAGGTGGGCGCGGAGCTGATGTCGAGCGAAAGGCTGTCCACGTCGAACCGCGCCGTGTTGGTGAGGTTGAATGTCTCCCAGCGGAACTGCACCGAGTGCTTTTCGTCATACGGCATGACGAACCGCTTGGCGACGTTCAAGTCGATGTTGAACACGCCGTCGCCGCGCAGCGGGTTGCGCGAGCCGATGCCGCCCGGATGCTCCGGATCGAAGGCGTTCAGCGCCGCCTCCGGATCGGTGAAGAGGCCCGGGCCGCTGCGGCCGTCCAGCGACTTCATATTCTTGTTCTGCGTCGTGGATACCGGCTTGCCGTTCCACAGCGCCCAGTTGTTGTTGTTCCAGTTGGTGGGCCACACGCCCGTCTGGAACACGCTGATCGGGAAGCCGGAGCTCCAGCGCCACACGCCCGAAAGCTGCCAGCCGCCGACGATCGCGTCCGCCCATCCGGGCATCGCGGAGCCGAAGCGCTTGCCTTTACCCACAGGCAGGTTGTAGACGCCGAGCGCGGAGAACAGCTGCGTCGTGTCATAGTCCGACACACCCTTCATCAGCCCAGGCTGCCATGGGTTCCACAGCACGCCGGTGGACGAACCCACGCGCTCCGTGTTCGACCGCAGGTCGATCGACTTCGACCACGTGTAGTTCAGATCCACGACGTCGCCGTTGTTCCAGCGCTTCCGCACCACCCACTGCATGCCGTGGTAGTTGCCTCCGCCCACCGAGCTGAACACCGACAGGTAGCTGAACTGCGGGTGGTAGTAGGCCCACGGACCCAGCACCGAGCAGCGGTTCCGGGCGGCGCAGTTGCCCTGTCCGACGCCCGTATCGAGCTGGTAAAGGGCGTAGGTCCAATCCCAGTAGTTCGCGGCGAAGCGGTTGTAGATTGCCTGTGTCGCCGTCAGCGTGGAGGTCGCCATGTGGGGATACAGGTTCTCCCAGTAAGCCACCTTCTGAACGTTCGCCGCCGGCACGTCCGCCAGCACCTGCTTGGTCAGCATCGTGGCGGCTTCGAAGTAGGTGAGGCCGGACTTGGGGTCCTTCAGATCGGTCGGCATCGCGGCATCGCGGCGGATCAGCGAACGCCGCGACATGCGGCCCACATAAGAACCCTGGACGAACCAGCCGCCGCCGAACTCGCGGCCGATGCTGAAGTTCAGGTTCATGTTGTAAGGCGCCCGCAGCGTGTCGTCCAGACCGTTCGTGATCGCGAACGCGTCCGGATAGGTCGCCGGGAACTTCGCCTCCGGCGCCGGCAGGAGCAGCTCCTGCGGCACCTGGTCGATCCCCGTGTAGCGCGGAGCGCTCTGGATGGAGACGACCGCGGCGGGGTTCGTCAGGGCGTTGGAAAGGCCGAAGGCCGTGGAGTCGTACGACCGCATCAGGCCGGAGCCGAACAGGTCATAGTACATGCCCCAGCCCAAACGGATCGCCGTCTTGCCAGGACCGCCGAAGAAGAACTTCGACAGCCCGCTGTCGCCCTGCGGGGAGTAGGCCAGCGAGATGCGAGGCGCGATGTTGTCCTTATGGAACGGGTACAGGGGACGTCCGCCCTGCTCGCGCGGAATGAACGAAATCCGGCCCGCCTCCAACTGGCTGCGGCCCTGCTGCGCCAGCCCGCCGCGCATGTCGAACCAGTCGCCGATCGGAATGCTGGGCGACACCTGCTGGCCGTCCGCCTCGTAGATCGGCGGCATCAGCGACCAGCGCAAGCCGGCAGTGACCGTGAGCGCGCGGTTCACGCGCCACGTGTCCTGCACGTACATCTCATATTCCTCGTTCCGGAAGTTGCGCTTCACCGGCGCCCCGACCGGCAGCACCGTTCCGTCAACAAGGTAGTTGTAGCGGGCGTTGCCCTGGGTCACCAGCCCCATGATGTCGGCCATCGCCCAGCGGAACTGAGTGATGCTGCCGGAGCTCATGTTAGTGAACGGGGCATTCAGTCCCGCGCCGGAGTTCACCAGCCAGCTCGCGTTGGCCGAAGCCGTGTGGAACGAGCCGGCCAGGTTGGTGCGGCGGTTCTGCGAGAAACGCATCACGAAGCCGAACTGCACGGTGTGCTTGCCGCGGATCCAGTTCATGTCTTCCGCCACCGTGTGCACGGGAATGATGGAGACAAAGCCGCGCGAAAGGCCCACAAACGGATCCATGCCGCGCAGCGTCGTCGCGTTGAAGTTCGCGATGCCCGTGCTCTCATTGCCCTGCCGGGTCAGCCCGTACCGGAAGTTGGAGATCAGCGTGGGACGGAATGCGCTGGTCAAACCGACGGCGATTCCTTTGTTGTTCTTCAGGCCCACGCTGTTGGCCGGCAGTCCGGGAAACTGCGGCATGCCCTGCTCGTTGTCGTTCTGGAGGTTGCCGCGCACGAACAAGTTGTGCTTGCTCTGCGAATCCAGGATGTAGTCGAGGCGCGAGATGTAGGTGTTCCAGCGCAGCGGCGTCGGCGCCGTGAAGCGGTAGCCGACAAAGTTCAGGCCGTCACCCACACTGAAGTCGTTCGGCTCGGGATACTTCGCCAGGTCGCGCAGCACCGCCTGGTTCACCCCGCGCGGATCCAGCAGGCTGGCGATTTCGGCGGGCGTCACCGAGGCAATCCCGCCCGTCGTTGTCCGGTAGCGGATGATCCCCTGGCGCATTTCCATGGACGGCACCGTCCTCAAAGCCTGCCCGTCCTTGGCGTCGCGGCGGTGCTCATAATTGCCGAACATGAACAGCCGGTTTTTGATCAGCGGCCCGCCCAGGGCCACGCCGCCGATGTTGCGGATCAGCTTCTGGCGCGGCACGCCCGAAGAGTTCAGGAAAAAGTCGTTCGCCGTGGTAACTGTGTTGCGGTGATACCAGTAAGCCGCGCCGTGCAGCTCGTTGGTGCCGCTCTTGGTCACCAGCGCCACCTGCGCGCCCGACGTGCGCCCCTGGTCGGCGTTCGCATTCAGCGTCACCACGCGGAACTCCTGCACCGAGTCCGGCGTCATGCGCAGCACGCTGGTAAACGCGTTGCGGTCCATCTGGTCGTTGACGTCCACGCCGTCGAGCGTGACGTTCGCCTGGTCGCTCTTGCCGCCGTTCACGGCGCCGTTGCGCGAGCTGGTGTCGCCTTCGTTGGTGAACACCACGCCGGGCTGCAACGCCAGCAGGCCCACGATGTTGCGCGCGTTCAGCGGCAGTTGCACGATCGGCTTGTTGCTGATCGCGTTGCCGATGGAGGCGTCCACGGTGTTGATCTGTTCGACTTCCGCCGACACCGAGATCGTCTCCGTCACCTGGCCGACCTCCAGCTTCACGTTCACCGTCGAAGGCGTGTTCACCAGCAGTTGCACGTCATTGATCGTAGCCGTGCGGAAGCCGTTGGCCCGAACCGTGATCTGGTAGGTGCCCGGAATCACCTGGAGAAACGCATAGGCGCCGTTCGAATCCGTAGGCATGGAGCGCTTCAGGCCCGTGGCCACGTTCGCCAGCTCCACCGTTGCGTTTGGTATTACCCCGCCCGACGGGTCGGTGACCACGCCGGAGACCTGCGTCGTCGCCTGCGCCCACGCGCCCAGTGCCAACGCCGCTATCAGACAAAGTGTGAGGAGGATTCGCTTCATCTTGTCTCCCGTTTCGAGCCGGTTGGCTCGTTCATCTTCAACCTGCAACCGCCTTTGGCGGCATCCATCGTCCAGGATTGACCGTCCGCGCAAGCTAACCCCGTGCAGGTGCGCAATTCGTGCCCTGTGGCTCTTGGCTGCGACGACCTGGTCACGCCGGTCCCGGCTGTTGGCTGCACGTCAACCCCTTAACAGCTTTCTTCCGATTAAACCAACCGCCGCCCCGTCTGTCAATCAAAATCCCTTATAGGGGATATGGAAGCCCGCTGGAGGGGGCTCAAGGCTCTTCCGGATCCGCTCCGCAGCCGCCGCCGGATCCGCCGCCCGCGTGATCTCCCGTCCGATCACCACATAGTCCGCCCCCGCCGCCACCGCTTCCGCCGGCGTCGCCACCCGCTTCTGGTCGTGCGCCGCAGCCCCCGCGCTTCGAACCCCCGGCGTCACCAGCAGGCGCTCTTTCCCCGCCACAGCCCGCAGCGCCCTCGCTTCCAGCGGCGAACACACAAACCCGTGCGCCCCCGCCTCCGCGCCTCTCTCCGCCAACCACAGGACATGCTCGGACGGGGTACGCCCGCTCACGCCAAGATCCTCCAAGTCCTTCTGATCAAAACTCGTCAGCACCGTGACCGCCAGAATCCGCGCCCCCGATCCCCGCACCCCTTCCACCGCCGCCCGGATCACCTGCGGCACGCAGTGCACCGTCAACAACTCCACCCCCAGCTCCGCCGCCCGCGCCGCCGCCCGCTTCACCGTCTCCCCGATGTCGTACATTTTCAGGTCCAGGAATACCCGCTTGCCCGCCGCCTTCAGATCCCGGACCACCCCCGGCCCCTCCGCCGTGAACAGCTCCAGCCCTACCTTGTAAAATCCGATCCGCTCCCCGCACCTCTCCACCAGCCGCAGCGCCTCCGCCCGGCTCTCCACATCCAAAGCCACAATCAGCGGATTTCCCCTCATACGATCACCACCGGCTTCTCCCCCCGTTCCACCACGCGCCCGATCACGCGCCCCTGCGCCTTCTCCGGCGCCATGGACAGCAGCAGCCCGCCCGAAGTCTGCGGATCATACAGCAACGCCTCCACCTCGCCCGGCAGATCCTTTCGGAGCTCCACCGCGCAGCTGGCAAACTCCCGGTTGTTCTTCAGGCCTCCGGGCGCCGTCCCCTGCGCCGCATACTCCAGCGCCCCCGGCAGGAACTCCAACCGCTCCGCTTCGATCTCCAGCGTCACCCCCGACGCCAGCGCCATCTCCCGCGCATGCCCGATCAGCCCGAACCCCGTAATGTCCGTGCACCCGTGCGCCTCGCCCTCGAACCGGTTCAGCCGGCACATGCTCCCGATCGCCGCCTCCACGTGCTCCGGCGCCGCAATGCCCTGCTTCAGCGCCGTTCCGATCACTCCCGTCCCCAGCGGCTTGGTCAACACCAGCAGGTCGCCCGCCTTCGCCCCGGCGTTGGTCCAGATCCGCTCCGGATGAACTACTCCCGTCACGGCGTATCCGAACTTCATCTCCTCATCGTTCACCGAATGCCCGCCCACCACCACGCAGCCTGCCTCGATCATCGTCTCCGCGCCGCCCCTCAGGATTTCCTCCAGATCCTCCAGGTCCCCCTTCGCCGGATAGCACAGGATCGAAAGCGCCGTCAGCGGGCGCCCGCCCATGGCGTACACGTCCGACAGCGCGTTGGCTGCCGCGATGCGCCCGAACGTGCGCGGGTCATCCACGATCGGCGTGAAGAAATCCACCGTCTGCACCAGCGCACACTCCGGGCTCAGCCGGTAGACGCCCGCGTCGTCGCAGGTGTCGAACCCGACCAGCACGTTCTCGTCCCTGAGGCGCGGAATCCGAGGCAAAACCCTGTCCAAAACCTTTGGACTCAGCTTCGACGCTCAACCCGCGGCCTTGACATGAGCGGTGAGCTTCTTCGTTGACATCGCTTACACGCCCCTCCTTCCTGATGTATGATGGCGCGCATGAACCGCCGCTCGTTCGTCTCCGCAACGGCCGCAGCCTTGCTGGCGCCCCGCACTGGCCGCGCCGCCGAAGGCTCGGCCACGGTGCTCCTGAAAGAACAGATTGGCACAATCAGCCCCCTCGTGCACGGCCATTTTGTCGAACACTTGGGCGGCGTCGTTTACGACGGCATCTGGGTCGGCGAGAAGTCGAAGATCCCCAACATCGCCGGCATCCGGAAGTCCCTCGTCGACGACCTCCGCCGTATCCGCGCCCCCCTGTTCCGCTGGCCCGGCGGCTGCTTCGCCGACAGCTACGACTGGCGCGACGGCGTCGGACCCCGCGAGAAACGTCCCAAACGCCTCAACTTCTGGGCCGGCTCCGGCATGCTCGCCAAGCTCGGCAACCACCCCGCCAAGTACGAACCCAATGAGTTCGGCACCAACGAATTCATGCGCTTCGTCCAGGAAGTCGGCGGCAAACCTTACATCGCTGCCAACCTGCGCGGCATGACCGCTCGCGAATTCAACGATTGGGTCGACTACTGCAACGCCCCGCTTGGCTCCACCACCTGGAGCGAAGTCCGCGGCACCCCGCCCTTCAACGTCGAATTCTGGGGCATCGGCAACGAAAGCTGGGGCTGCGGCGGCGACTTTCGCCCCGAAGAATACGCCGTCGAATTCCGCCGCTTCACCTCGTGGGTGCCCGGCTTCGGCGTGCCCCTCAAGTTCATCCCCGCCGGCCCCAACGGCGGCGACCTCAACTGGTCCCGCGGCTTCTTCGAGGCCCTCGTCCGCAAGAGCCCGGGCCTGCTGCGCCGTGTCTGGGGCTGGGCGCTGCATTACTACTGCGGCACCACCGGCGGGCCCGTCCAGTTCACCACCGAAGAGTATTACGAGTTGCTGGCCCGCGCCGTCCGCATGGAGCAGCTCATCCGCGACCACTGGGCCATCATGGGCGAATACGACCGCGAGCACCGCGTCAAGTTCGCCATCGACGAATGGGGCGCCTGGCACAAGGCCGGCAGCGAAGTCGCCCCCCACCACCTCTTCGGCCAGATCGGCACCATGCGCGACGCCGTCATCGCCGGCCTCACCCTCGACATCTTCCACCGCCACGCCGACAAGGTCGCCATGACCTGCGTGGCCCAGCTCGTCAACTGCATCCACAGCCTCTTCATCGCCCACGAGGAGAAGATGCTGCGCACGCCCAACTACCACGTCTTCGATCTGTACAAGGACCACCAGAACGGCACGGCCGTTCGCACTGTCTTCGGCGCCCCGATGTCAGTCAAAGCGCCGCGGCTCGACGGCTCGGCATCCTTGCACGAAAAGGACAAGCGCCTCGTCATCACCTGCACGCACGCCGATGCCGGCGAGCCTCTCGCCGTCGAGCTCCGCCTGGACGGCGCTGCCGCGAAATCGGCCCGCGGCCTCGTCCTCGCCGGCAAGCCGCAGGACCACAACACATTCGCCGAACCGGAGCGTGTCCGGCCGCGGCCGCTCGCCGTCCAGGCCAGCCAGAACCGCCTGAGCTTCGAGCTTCCGCCTTGCGCCGTGGCCGCCATCCACGTCGACCTCGCCTGAGGCATCAGCCCAATCAACCGCGCGCGGCGGCAGAACCGCAACAAAAATCACGAATCTTGTTTCGCTCTGCCGCCGCGCCGCTCTCTCTCGCCCTCGCGCCCTGCTGCCCCGCCCAGCACCCGCCTGCGGTCCGCGGCGCTCATCTTCTCCGCTGCATAGCGCAGCGTCAGCCGTGAAGCTCGCGCCCCTTCCGCAACGAGAAACCGGACCACTTCCACCGGACGCCGCGGATACGCCTCTTTGAGCAGCCAGCCGACTCCCTTCTCCACCATGTCGTCCCTGTCCGCCACCAGCTTCTTCGCCACCCGCAGCACGAATTCCGTCTGCCTGCCCTGTTTCGCCTCCTGCAACAGCGACACCGCCGCCGCGCGGCGCTTCCACCGGTTGGGCGAATCCGTCCACCTCCACACGCGGGCAAGCAGCCGCTCGTCCCGCGCCAGGCATCCCGCCACCAGCCACGAAGCGACGCCGTCGGTGTGCGCCCAGTTCCGGACATGCTCCTCCAGCCAGCGCTCGAACAGATCGAACTCCCTCCGCCCGAAGCCGCGCGCAAAACGGCGCATAACATGGCAGACCACCGCGCCGCTCTCCAGCCTGCCCAGCTTCCACAGCCGTTCCATCAGCTCATCCCGCTGCTCCGGCGTCCACCGCTTCACCTCGCCATAGACCAGCCGGGCGATCTCCCGCACCGCATCCCCGCGCGCCCCGTACGACTCCACTTCGTGCTGGAAGAACCGGCGCTGCCCGGCGCCGAATTCCTCGTCAGCTCGCTCCCGCAGCCAGCCGTCGCTCCGCTCTGCCATCGCTTCCGCGGTCATGATGCTACACTCCCTTTATGCAGGCTGGGAATCCGTTCCCGATCCTCGGAACGGCCTATCCGACCACCAGTATTTCAGGCCAGGCGCCCCGCATCAGCTCCCTCCTCATCAAGCCCGCCTCCGCCGTCTGCAACCTCGACTGCGAATACTGCTTCTACCTCGACCGCGAAGCCGACCCGTACAAGGACCTCCCCGCCCGCATCATGCCCGCCGATGTGCTCGAGCGCCTTGTCGACGGATTCCTGTTCTACAGCTACCCGGCCTCGATCTTCGCCTTTCAGGGCGGCGAGCCCACACTCGCCGGCCTCGCCTTTTTCGAAAAGCTCGTCGATTTGCAGCAAAGATACGGGCGCCCCGGCCACACCGTCTCCAATTCCATCCAGACCAACGCCATCCTGCTCGACGACGCATGGTGCAGCTTCCTCCGCCAGTACAACTTCCTCGCCGGAATCTCGCTCGACGGGCCCGAAGACGTCCACGACCGCTATCGCTTGAACCGCGCCGGGCATCCCACCTGGCGCAAGGTCGTGGACTCGGTGGAGCGGATGCGGAAGCACGGCGCCGAGTTCAACATCCTCTGCGTGCTCTCGCAGGCCAACGTCGAAAAGCCCCGCGAACTCTACCGCTTCTTCCGCTCCATCGGCGCGGATCACCTCCAGTTCATCCCCCTCGCCGAGTTCCACCCGGACGGCTCGCCCATGCCGTTCACCATCACGCCGGAGCAGTACGGGCGCTTCCTCTGCGAGATCTTCGACGCCTGGTGGCCCGACCGGCGCAAGGGGCGCATCCGCTTCTTCGACAATCTCACCGAGGCGCTCGCCGGCATGAAGCCCGGCTCATGCACCATGCACGAAACCTGCGACAGCTACGTCGTTGTCGAGTACAACGGCGATGTCTATCCGTGCGACTTTTTCGTGGAATCGTCCTGGAAATTAGGCAATATTACGGTCGATTCCTTCCCCGAAATCGCCCGGCGCCAGCGCCGCTATCAGTTCGCCGTCAACAAGACGCTCCCCCATGACGAGTGCCGCGTCTGCGAATACCAGCCGGTCTGTCACGGAGGCTGCCCGAAGTTCCGCCACGGCCCGCGCCGCAATTTCGAGGATCTGGACTACTTCTGTCCGGCCTACAAGATGATCTTCTCCAAAGCGATGGGGCCCCTCCGCCGCGAGGTGGAGAAGATCCTTGGCGCCGGCGCGGCGGCGCAGGCGGGCGGCCCGCGCTGAGGCCCGCTAGGACTCCGCCCCGGGCAGCTCCGGCTTCTCGATCCGCACGCGCACGATCCGGTTGAACTCCATCTCCTCCACGCGGAAGCGGCGCCCGCTGTGCTCCACCACGTCCCCCGGCCGCGGGATCCGCCCCAGCCGGTACATCAGATATCCTGCCAGTGTCTCGTAGTCCCCTTCGGCCGGTAACTCGATCCCGTACTGCGTCTCGAGGTCCCGGATCGGAATGGTTCCTTCCACCTCGAAATCCGCCGATTCCCCGAGAGTAAAATCCAGTTTCTGGTCGAATTCGTCCTCGATTTCACCCAAAATCTGCTCGAAAACATCCTCCAGGCTGACCAGCCCCGACACCGTTCCAAACTCGTCCACAAGGAACGCCAGGTGCGCGTGCTGCTCCCTCAGGTCCTGCAACAATAGCGGCAGGGGCCGCGATTCCGGCACGATGGGCGCCCGCCGCAGGATCTTCCTTAGCGAGAACGGCTCCACCGCCCGCCGCAGCAGGTTCGACTGTCTCCTCTGCGCCCACACGTCAAGCACGTCCTTCACATGCACGAATCCGACCGGATTCTCCTGGCCCCTCTCCACCACGGGGAGCCGCGAATACCGCGTCTCGCTGACTTTCTGCAACACCTCGTCGATGTCGGCCTCCGCCTCCACCGTCGCCATCTGGCTCCTCGGCACCATCACTTCGCGTGCGCTGTACTCCTCCAACTCCACCAGCCGCAGCATGGCCGCCTCTTCGAACTCGCCCAGATGCCCCGCCGCCCGGCTCGACTCCAGCACGAACTTCAGCTCCTCGGCCGAATGGGCGCCCGCGGGCTGCCCGCGCACCCCCAGCAGCCGGGACACCGCCGCCGAGGACCGCTCCAGCACCCACACGAACGGTTCCACCAGCCGGTAGAAGACCAGCAGCGGCGGCGCCACGATCACCGCCACCCGCTCGGCGCGCTCCATGCCCAGATTCTTCGGCGCCACCTCGCCGAACACTACGTGCATGTAAGTCATCAACAAAAACGCCAGCCCGACACTGAACACGCTCAGCACCGCCGCCGTGGCGGGCGTCACCGCCAGCGCCAGCAGCTTCAGAAATAGGCTGTGCAGCGTCTGTTCGCCCAGCCACCCCAGGCACAGGCTCGTCAGCGTCACCCCCACCTGGATCACCGACAGCAGCCGCTCCGGATTCCCCAGCAGCGCCGCCGCCGCCTTCGCACCCACGTGCCCTTCCTCGCACAGCTGGTTCAGCTTCGAGCGCCGCATCGAAACCAGCGAGATTTCCGCCGCCGCCAGAAACGCGTTCGCGCCGACCACCAGCACCATCGCCAGCAGCCGGTATCCGTAGTGGGCGTCGCCTTCCATGCCCGGATTCAGGGATTGCTGCCGTTCGGCGGCGCCTCCTCGGTCTCCTGCCTCCCGGCCGGCTGGATCACGTCGTAGCGGTCCGGGCGGAACTCCACCGTACGCACCTGCCCGCGCGGCCCGAACGACGGCAGCGCCTGGCCGTTCCACTCCACCGAAACCGCCTCCGCGTTGCCTATCTTCACCCGGAGCACATCATCGCCCCCGAATCCCCGCACTTCGCCCGCCCGCATCAGGTCTCCGAACAGAAATTTCCTGCCCTGCCAGACCCCCACCCAGCTCAGATCCGACGCCCGCAAGATCACTCGCACCGATCCACCCGAAACCAGCGGCGCTGCGGCGGGCTCAGGAGTCTCCGCCTGCGGCCCGGCCTGCGTCTGCGGCGGCGCCGCCCCAGGCTTCCCCGGTGGCTCCTTCGCCGCCGGGCGCTCCGCCACAGGCGCCGGCTGCGACGCCTTCCATCTCTCCCAGCCGAGGTAAACTGCCGTGCACAGCGCCAGCGCCAGGATCAGCCCGCCCGCGCGCACCGCCCACCACTCGGCCTCTTCCTTGCGATTGCGCCTCGCCGTTGGCATCGGAGGAACGTCGATGTGCCGCTCCGGCACCGTGTATGGCTTGCCGGATTCCTCCGCCAGGCTTCGTTCGATCTCGCCCCGGTATGCCTCCTCCGGCAGATCCAGCATCCGGGCGTATTGCCGAATGAAGCTCCGGTAAAAAAAGCCGCTCGGCAACGCCGAGGCGTCGCCCCGCTCGATGGCCTCGAAAAAACGGGCGCTGATGCGCGTCCGCTTCGCCAGCTCCTCGATCGAGAGCCCCCGTCTCTCCCGTTCTTCGCGCAGCCGCTCGCCCAGCGTGGCCATACCGCAACAAGCGTATGATACCGCACGCAGCCGCGGCGGCCCCTCCCGCTCCGTGCCGGCGCATGGCCTGTCCATTCTGCTCCAATAGCAAGGGGGAAGATGTCCGGCATGGTTTTCGATCTTGATCCGGTCCAGGCGCGCGTGCTCGGTTCGCTCTCGGAGAAGGACCTCGCCACGCCCGAATACTACCCGCTGTCTCTCAACGCGCTGGTGAACGCCTGCAATCAGAAAACGAACCGCGAGCCCGTCGTGCAATACGACGAAGCCACCGTGCGCTCGGCTCTCGCCGCACTTGAGGAAAAAGGATGGGCGCAGGAAGTGCTCGAGCCAGGCAGCCGTGTGGCCAAGTACGGCCACTGCCTCGTCGAAAAGCTCGAGCTTCGCCGCAGCGAGCAGGCTGTGCTCACCGTGCTCTTGCTGCGCGGCCCCCAGACTCCAGGCGAACTCCGAACCCGCGCCGACCGCCTTTATGATTTCCCCGATCTCGACAGCGTGCATACCGCTCTCCGCCGCCTCTCCGAACGCGAACCCGCTCCGCTAGTGCATCAGCTCCCCCGCCAGCCCGGAATGAAAGAAACCCGCTGGGCGCACCTGCTTTGCGGCGACCTGGAAACCTCCGGCGCGCCGGAGGAACCGGCCGCCTCGCACGCGCCGTCGCCTCAGCACCTCGAAGCCCGGCTCGCAGCACTCGAAGATCGACTCCGTCTCCAGGAAGAACGCCTCGCCCGCCTCGAACAAATTTGCCGCAACCTCCCCTCACCGGCCGGCGCCCTCTCAGCGGACTCCGCCGAAGAGTAGATTCTCTTCGGGCGCGGGCCATGGGGTGGAGTCCCTCGGGTTTGCTCAGCGAATCTGCCCGGGCCCCGGGCGCAAGGCGAAGACCTTGGCTCTCGCGCAAGCGAACCAGAAGTCGGGCGTGCGGTCAGGCACTGGACGCATCCGTCAGCGTCGTAACACGACAGACCAGGCTCGACACGCGCTTCGAGGCGTCCGGACCGGGTGCGTCGATCTGCGTCAAGAAGTCGCCTTCTGACCCCCTCGGAGCGCTCGAGTCAACTTTGAGACACTCTCACCGGCTCCGCAGCTACGACCGGCTTAGGACACGTCCTGGGATAAGGCCCCGCAGAGTTCGACTGTCCTTCAGAAAAACGCCCCGGCAACCGCGTTCGGGCCTCGCCTGGCTCGCGGGCCCCCGGGACGATCTTAAGGTTAGAAAGCCCATTTCGGCGCGTCGAGAACCGTCTCCTCCCCCATGGCTTTCAATTGAGCCTGGAGGTCGTTCTTGAGTTCCGCGGCAAGCTTGGGCTCCTGCTCCGCGAGGTTGGTCGCCTCCCAGGGATCTTTTTCAAGGTCGAACAATTGGGTCGTCTTCACGCCATTCACTGGACTTGCCCCCAAATTTGAGACAACCGGTTAAGACTCAAAATCCATTGAACGGAGAATTGAGTCATGGGCCTTTCACGCAGGCAGTTCACTAAGGAGTTCAAGCTGGCCGCGGTGCGGCGGCTGGAGCAAGGGGTTTCCATCGCCGAGGCGGCGCGGGCGCTGGAGGTCAGCCCCAACGTGCTGCACCGCTGGCGGCGGGAGTTCCGGCAGGCGCCGGGCAACGCCTTTCCCGGCAACGGCAAGCAGCGCTGGAGCGAGGGCCGCATCGCCGAACTCGAACGCAAGATCGGCCAGCAGGCGCTGGAGATCGATTTTTTGAAGGGGTGCTTGCAGCGCATCGACGAGCAGCGGATGCTGCAGGCATTGACTGGAAATCCGCCGTCCACGGCAGGGCCGAAGAAGAAGTGAAGGCCGGCCGCGGACTGACGATCCAGCGCATGGTGAAGCTGGGCCGGGTCAGCCGGTCCGGCTTCTACCGCTTCGGCGCGGCGCGCGCGCCCGGCCCGGACGCCGGCATGGACCTGCGCGACGCCATCCAGCGCATCGCTCTGGAGTGGCCCGGCTACGGCCGGCCGCGGATCACCCAAGAGCTGCGCCGCCGCGGCTGGACAGTGAATCCCAAACGGGTCTACCGGCTGATGCGGGAGGACAACCTGCTGTGCGTGCGCAAGCGGAAGTTCGTTGTGACGACCGACTCGAACCACACGCGCAAGGTCTATCCGAACCTGGCGCGCGGGATGGCGCTGACCGGCGTCGATCAGCTCTGGGTGGCCGGCATCACTTTCATTCGGCTCGAGAGCGAGTTCGCGTATCTGGCCGTGATTCTCGACGCTTACTCGCGCCGGGTGATCGGCTGGGCGCTGGCGCGCACGCTGGAGGACGAACTCACGCTGGCGGCGCTGCGGATGGCGCTGGCGCGGCGGATCGTCCAGCCGGGGCTGGTCCATCACTCCGACCGCGGCTCGCAGTACGCCAGCAACGACTACACGGGCCTGATCGAGGCGCACGGCATCGCGATCTCGATGTCGCGCAAGGCGAATCCTTAGGACAACGCGGCGTGCGAATCATTCATGAAAACGCTGAAGTACGAGGAGGTTTTGCGCAACGAGTATCGCGACCGGGACGAGGCTCTGGCGTCGATCCCGGACTTCCTGGAGAAGGTCTACAACGAG
>JBBIIK010000011.1:0-85365 GCA_037446555.1 Acidobacteriota bacterium | reverse complement strand
CCTCCGGGCTCCCTCTGCGGCCCCGGAAACTGGTGATTTCGTGTTGGACATACTCACACCTCTTATCGCAAATCGGTGTCCAACGAAATCGTGGGGCGGGGGAGGAGAAATACCACTTCTGCCGCACGTCGCCCCGCGGCACATTCTTCTGCTGGTAGAAGTCCTCGTCCGGCGCCGGGATCTCGAACGCGCTGTTGTCGAACCCCGAGCCGAAGAAGGTGCGTGTCGCCGGATCGGCCACAATCGAGCCGTCGATGGTGAGCGTGTAGTAATGGAAGCCCTCCGCCTGCGGAGGCGACGTGGCATACCACCACCCGTCCGCCGCTTTCGTCATCTCCACCCCCTTGCCGATGCGCACCGTCACCTTCTGCGCGTCCGGCGCCCACACCCGGAAGGTGACGCTGCCGTCGGGACGCACGCATGGGTACTGCGCCCCCGGAATGTTGTAGGCACTCGGCTTGCAGTCTCCCGCCGGTTGACTCCATGCGGTGCCGACTGCCAACAGCCCGCAAACCAGAAACAACAGATGGATTCTCATAAGCACTCCTATTCCCGGCGCGATCCGACCATAGCCCAGCCTGCCGTGCGACGCTGACAAGCAACGGCGCATCGCAGCCGGCTGCTGTTTTCTCCCCCGGCCAGTGCGCATCGGCCCGCCAAGGGAGCGAGCCGACAGAACCGGCCCAATCTGTGAATGCGGATGCAAAGCCGCATTCGCGCGCGATTCTATCACAACAAACGGTCTTGTCAGTAAGCGCTTCCAGAATGAATCGGTTTGATTGATGCATCCTGATGATTGATGGACTCCCGGCAAGCCATAGAGTGCCTCTTTGTCTACGGCACCCTGAAGCGGAACGTTCCCAACCCTTGGTCCCGCCGCCTTTGGTCGCAAGCCCGCTATGCCGGAGAAGCATCGCTTCCTGGCAGGTTATACGACCTTGGCGTATTTCCCGCATTCGTGGAAGGCGGCGAGCCGGGGGAGAGAGTGCACGGCGAAGTCGCGCTGCTCGCCAATGCAGAGATACTGGCGGATCTGGACTTCTATGAAGGCTCGGCCTATACGCGGGAGCTGCGAACCGTGGAAATGCAGGACGGAGAGCGCCGCGAGGCGTGGGTCTACATCTTCCGCGCGCCGCTGGGGCGCGCCCGCCCGGTTGCGGTCGGCTGCTGGCCGGTAGAATAAAACGCATGCTCCGGCTCCTCTTTCTGGGCTTTCTGCTGCTTCCTCTGGCGGCGCAGAAGAAGACATGGACGGATGAAGAGGTGATGGCCGTCCACGGCTCCGCCCTTCTGATCGACGGGCACAACGACGTCGCCAGCCGCACGGTGCGTGGCTGGGACATCGCATCGGAGAAGGACGCGCGGCACACCAGCATCGGCAAGCTCCGCGCCGGCGGCACCGGAGCGCAGTTCTTCGCCGCCTATGTGAGCGTGTCGATGATCGACTCGGGCGGCGCCGCGCGGCGCGCGCTGGAAATGATCGACACCATCCGCCATGACATCGCCGCCCGCTATCCGGACCACTTCGTGCTCGCCACTTCTGCCGCCGGGATCGAGGCCGCCCGCAAATCCGGCAAGATCGCCGCGCTGATCGGCATCGAAGGCGGGCACGCCATCGAGAACGAACCCCGCCTGTTGCGCGCCTTCTATGATCTGGGCGCGCGCTACATGACGCTCACCCACACGCGGAATCTGGAGTGGGCGGGCTCCTCCGCCGAGAAGGAGGAGCGCGGGCTCAGCGATCCCGGGCGCAGGATCATCGCCGAGATGAACCGCCTTGGGATGATGGTCGACATCGCCCATGTCTCCGACCGCACCTTCTGGGACGTGATTGCCGCCAGCCGCGCGCCCGTCTTCAGCTCGCACTCTTCCGCCCGCGCGCTGTCCAACATCCCGCGCAACATGAGCGACGACATGATCCGGGCGGTGGCGAAAAAAGGCGGGCTTGTGATGATCAACCTCGGCTGCGAGTTCATCAGCCAGCGGTCGGCGGACACCTCACCGTGGATTCATCCGGAGCTGCCCAAAGACGCGCGGTGCCAGCAGGCCACGCTCGACGAAGTGGTGGCGCACTTCGAGCATATCCGCAAGATCGCGGGCGTCGACTTCACCGGTTTGGGCAGCGATTTTGACGGAGTGTCCTGCACGCCCGCCGGGCTGGAGGATGTTTCGAAGTGGCCCAACCTGACCCGCCGGTTGCTCGAAAAGGGCTTCTCGCCCGATGAAATTCGCAAGATTTACGGCGGCAATTTCCTGCGGTTCATGCGCGCCGTCGAACAGACGGCGCGCGAACTTTCCCGCCGCTGAGGCCGCCCGTCAGGCGGTCCCCTGCGCCACCTTTGGGTACACCTTGCGAATCGCCGCCACGATGTCGCGCGTGTCCGATTCGCTGAACTTCGGATCGAGCAGCACGCCGCCGAAACGGTTCAGGATGTCGATCGTGCGCGGGCAGGACTGCGCCCCGTAGCGGATCTCCGGTCCACGCCCTGCCCGGAACGTCGGCCAATCCGGATGGACAGTGAGCTTCCTCTCCGCGTAAGGCTGCACGGGCAGCACAACCGATCCCGAAGGCGGCGAGGCGGGCACGTTCTCCGCCCGCATCGCCTTCAGAAAGAGGTCCCGCGCCTCCTTCGACCTGAGATCCAGATACACGCCCACGCCCAGTTCGCCCGCCGGATCGGGCAGAAGGCGCGTCTTCAGCCCTGGCAGGTCCGAAATGCCGTCGTAGACGCGCCGCGCCACGGCGCGGATGTCGCCCACGATCCGGTCCAGCCTCCGCACCTGGCTCAACAGCACAGCGCCCGTGAACTCCGTCATGCGGAAGTTCGAGCCCGGCACCGCTTCCAGCTTCGATTGTCCGATCCAGTCCTGATGCACCTGCCGCAGCGTGCCCACGTCGTGGAAGCGCACGGCCCGCTCAAACAGCAGCGGATCGTTTGTATAGACCATGCCGCCTTCGCCGGCGCTGATGGTCTTGTTCACCTGAAGGCTGGCGGCGGCAATGTCGCCCATCGATCCCAACCGCTTGCCCTTGTAGGACGCTCCCACTGCCTGGGAGACGTCCTCCAGTACCTTGATCCCGCGCTTGCGCGCGATGGGTAGCAACCGGTCCATCTCCGCAGGGTTGCCTTGCAGATGCACGGTCATGAGCACCTTCGTGCGCGGGCTGATGGCCTGCTCCACGCGGGCGGGGTCGAGGTTGAAGCTCTCGTCGATCTCGGCGCAAACGGGCAGCGCTCCGTGCCGCACCACGGCGTGGAAGCAGGAGTGCCAAGTCCAGGCGGGCACCACCACTTCGTCGCCGGGCCCCACTTCCAGCGCCGCCAGCGCCGCTTCCAGCGCAGTGGTGCCGGAGTTCACGGCCAGAGCGTACTTGACGCCCATCTTCGCCGCAAACTCCCGCTCGAGCCCCGCAACCTTGTCCGGGAGTGTCATTTCGAAATTCCAGAACCGGAACGGGCTGCGCGTCTGCCACACCTCTTTCAGCAGCGTCCACTCTGTCTCGTCGTAATACAACGGGCCGAAGTGCCGCGCCCGCAGCGGTGTGGCCCGGACCGGAGAGCCTCCATCCAGCGCCAGCCCCGCCGGCGCCGCCAGAAACGATCGTCTCGACCACAACATTTCCTGCCTCCCAATCTCATTCGGGCAGCGTGCCCGACCACCACCGCAGTATGCGGTGGAAACGGTGAATCCAGCCCGTGCCGCGCAGCCACATCAACGGGCATTCGTCCTCCACGACGGCGTCACCTTCCACCGCCGGACCTTTGTTCCGGAACCATACCGCCGCGGCGCCCGCTTTCCGCGCCTCCTCGCCCAGCCGTGGATAGAGTTCCGCGTTGGTCAGAATCATGGCCGTCTCCGGTGGCGGCGACACCTCTGCGAGCGTCCTGACACAAGCGATGCCGTCCACCTCGTCCGCCTCCGGATGCACCGGCACCACGTCATAGCCGCGTCCGCGCAGTTCGCGGAAGACCATCCTGCCGTAGCTGGCCGGCTTTCGCGACACTCCCACCACGGCGATCCGCCTCAAGGCGAGAAAAGCGTCGATGTCTCTGCGCGTCGTCATAAGGACCCCTGCCCACGCTATCACGGCCGCGCACAAAGTGAAACCCGGGCGGCACCCGTGAGGCGGCAGGCGGCGGGCGTCCTGCCGACCTTGCGGATCGTCAGGATGCAACCCACTCCGCGTTTCGGGTTCTTCCCGCAGGTTCGGCCGACTGGACTGAAAAAGAAGCAGCCCGCCGCGTGGCGGGCTGCTTGGGATGTCTTCGATTTGTGGAAGTCTTGCCGCCGCGATGATTCCTAGCCGTGGCGGTTCTTCCGCAGCACCAGCGCCGGTTCCGGTTCCGCCTGCGATTCGAGCTCGGCGAGCTCGCGCTCGATGATCGCCCTTTCGATGTCCTCGGACACTTCACCCTCCTCGAGCGAACGAATCTTTTCGAGCCGCTCGAGAATTTCCATTTCGAGTTGCAGGCGTTCCTTGAGGCTCATCGTTTCCTCCCGGCCCTGCGGCCTTCCATCTGTTCAGACGCTCAACCGCGCCGATCGTTCCATTAAAATAAACGGATTTTGCCTGCGCTTTTCTCGGAGCTGAGGGCGTTCGCCGGCCGGGAGGCGCTGCGAGCCTGTGGACTTGCGTCAGGCGCGGCGCGTCCGGATGGGCTTGCGGCGCGCAGCCTGGCTCGCCGGACAGTTTCCTGCTGGTAGGCAAGGAACGCGTCCGCCAGGCGGCGGACCACGCTCCATTCGGTACGAATCGAAAGTCCCTCCACCGACGCCACAGGCAGCAGGTTACGTGTGGTGGAGGTGATGAACAAGCCGTCGGCCCTTTCCAGATCCTCCAGGGTCAGGCGCCGCTCTGCAATGCGGATCCCCGGCACCCGCACCGTCTCCAGCAGCAATTCGCGCGTGATTCCGGGCAGGCAGCCGGAAGAAAGAGGCGGCGTCACTGCCTCCTTGCCGAAAACGGCGAACACATTGGCCGACGTGCACTCGCTCACCTCTCCGTGTTCGTTGAGCAGAATCACCTCGTCGAAGCCCTGCAAGTGCGCCTCCTCGTAACAGACCAGGTTCATGGCCCAGGAGGCGGATTTCGTTCCCGCGAACCGGCTGGCGGCGTGCCTGGCGTGCGGCACGATGCCCAGACGGACGGACTCGCCCCAGCCGGACAGCGGCGCCGTAAAGGCCACGAGGTCGTAGTCCTGCTTGACCCCGGGTCCTTCCCAGACCGTGCCGCGGTTGCGCATCACAAGCACGCGCAAGGCCGCCTCATGGGCGGCGTTCGCCTCCACCACGCGCAGCAGCAACTCCTCCAGTTCCTGCGGCGTCCAGGGGAACGGAACGCGCAGAATGTCGGCGTCGCGCTGCAGGCGCGCCCAGTGGCGGTCGAAGGCGAACAGGACGCCCTCCATGACGCGGATTGTGGAGAACACGCCCCATCCGGCAAACAGCCCTACCTGGCCGGCGCGAAACAGGGCTTCGTCCGCGCGGCGAATTTCGCCGGAGACGAGGATGTGCGGGTGGATCACAAGGCCATCTTAGCGAACTGCGTATGTGCGGCTCCGGCAGTCCGGCGGTGGTCCTGGAAGTGTCTCAGCCGCGCCACGAAGGAAAGCCCTGCGGTCGCGCGCGCACGGTGGCCAGCAGCAGCCCTTCGATCTTCCGCCGGCGCACATAGAGCTTCTCAAGCAACCGTTCCCACTCGTCCTCTTCACCGTCGATCCAGGCGCGCGGCGTCGTGCGCAAAACGTCGTCGAGGATCTGCTCCGGACAGTGGCTGGCGCGCGAGAGCCACGGCTCGAAGTCGTCAAGCGAACGGATGTGTTGATAGACGTGGGGGCGGAAGTAGAGCCCCTGTAGGGGCGAGTCCGGGAACTCCCAGGTCGGTCCGTCGAAGATGTAGCCGTGATCGACCATCTGCGCGATGAAGCCCTTCTGGTTGGGCGCGGCGGGCTCGTCGAGGAAATCACTGATGCGGCGGCGGAAGAAAATGGCCTGGCGCGCGTCGGAGTTCGCCGTCCACTTGTCGAAAACGAGAGCCCCGGCGAAGTGGCCGAGGTTCACCACCGACGGCAGGAGCGCGTCCGGCAGATAGTCGTAGACGGCGTCGCGGTCGGGGTCGCCCGGAAAGAGCGAGCCGAAGTGGATGCCCGGCTCGACAGGCACGCGGCGCGAACCGAGTTGAAAATGCACATCGGGCTGGGCGGCGAGGAAGGCGCCGTCCACATGGATGATGCGCACCTGCGGGGAGGCGATGCCGAGATGGCGGAGCAGAATCGAGGCGGCCCATTCATTGGCCAGAATGCGGCGGTGCTGCGGATTGTTCAGAAACTTGGTGATGTAGAAGCGGCCGTCCTCGCAGGCCAGAAGATGCGCCTGCGCGCCGCCGCGCATGCGGCGTGACAGCCGCGTCGCCTGCACCGGCATCTACACACTAGAATAAACTTGTCGGGCGCGGCTCCCGCCGGGACCCGGCGCCGGAATCGCAACAGGGAAGGGAAGATCCATGCAGGAACACGGCGCCCAGGCCGATCTGCGGCCGAAGTCGGATGACGAAATCGCGCTGGAGTTGATGAAATTCATCGCCGCCACCACGGGCTATGCCAAGGGCGCGCAGGCGGTGGGCTTCTCCGGCAAGCCTCCACGGACGCCGGAGGAGCAGGCTGACGCCTTGCTGGAGCTGTTCGAGAAGTGCCGCCAGGCGGTGGCCCGGCGGCCCCCCGCCGAAGCCTGAGGGCGGATGGCCCCCGGGCCGCGTCAGGGCCGCGCGGAAAGGCGGGAGAGGCGGTTGCCTGCAGAGGACACCGTCTCCCGGCATCAGAGGGATCGATCTTCGTTGCCGGGGCACAAATTCCCGGCAGGTGCAGGCCATCGCGGCTGATCGGGCCCGTATCCAGACCCTGTCACCGGGAGACACCTGCGGTGGGCTGTTGCTCCCGTGGGGTGCTCTCCGGCCCGAGCCAGCCATACCGCTTGGCAAAACAGAAAGGGCGCCCGCGCGGGACGCCCCATTGAACATCAGCACTGTCGCATCCCACGGTTCCCCAGGCAATCGCCGGCGGACGCGGGCCGGTGTTACTTCTACTTCGCCGCGGACTTCTTCACGGCCTTCTTGACAGCGCTCTTCTTGACGGCGGTCTTCTTCACCGTCTTCTTGGCCGCGGCCTTCTTCACAACAGCCTTCTTGGGCGCAGCCGTCTTCGGGGCGGCCTTCTTCGCCGCTTTCTTGACGGCCACGGCCTTCTTCGCCGCGGCTTTCTTCACCGGAGCTGCCTTCTTGGCGGCAGCCTTCTTCGTTGCAGTCTTCACTGTTTTCTTCGTTACCTTTCGTACGGCAGTTGCCGTTTTTTTCGCTGCCTTGGCAGCGGTTTTCCCCGGTTTGGGCCGGGAAACCTTTGCGGGGGCCTTCTTCGCCGCCGGCTTGCGCGGGCGTGGCGCGGCCAGGCGTTTGCGCACGGGCGCCGCTGCTTCAGGCGCAGCGGCCGCAGGCGCGGTGGACGCCTCGGGTGCGGCGGGCGCGGGCGGGGCAGGTGCGGCCTCCGGCGCGGACGGAGCCTCTTGCGCCGCAGGAACCGGGGCCGGTTCCGGGGCTTCCAGACTCTCGTCCTGACTGTCTTCCACCTCTCCTACGCTGTCGTCGCTGAGAGCGGAATCGAAGTCCGTCTCCTCGTCGTAGGAGTCAAAGGGCTTGGCGATCCAACGAACCATGATGCGGTCCTCCCTGCAGGCCGAATCATAATTAGCATATCTTGTTTTGGCGTCCCACGGAAGAGGAATCTGCCCGTGCCACCCGGCGGCACCGCCCCGCCTACCGCTTTGCCGCCGTCTTGCGGACCCTGCTGCTTGAGTACGCCGATGCCCGGCTGCTGGCCGGCGTCCGCCTCCGCGGACTCCGTGAGGCAGCGGCGCGGCTCTGCACCGCTTTCGCCGCGCGCACGTTCCTGGCCGCAGGCACGGGCACGATCACGAACGCTCCCTCTTCCAGACCCGAGAGATCGTTCATCGCCGCCACCTGGGGCGCCGCCGCGCCGTAACGCCGGGCGATGGAGGCTGCCGTGTCTCCCGAACTCACCCGGTGCAGGCGGCAGGAGGCCCGCTTGGCGGCAGGAACCAGATTCAACGCGGCCAAAACGGCGGAGCCACTGCCGCGCGGCACCCTCACCTCAAACCCCGCGGGGGCTGTCTTGCCCGTCACAGCGGGGTTCAGGTCCAGGATCTCGCCGACAGGGACCTCCGCGGCATCGGCGATCAGCGCCAGACTCGTCTCCGCTTCCAACCGGACCGTGTCGAACTCAAGCGGGTCCTCGAAATCAACGGCCGGCAATCCGTAGTGCTGGGGGTTCTGCGCGATGATGGCGATGGCCAGGATGGCCGGGACGTAGTTCATCGTCTCCTTCGGCAGCGCATTGCGCGCGCGCAGCTCCCAGAAGTCTGCGTAGCCTGTTCTCTGCACGGCGCGCTCGACGCAGGCCGGCCCGCAGTTGTATGCGGCCATGGCCAGATACCAGTCGCCCGTCAGCTCGTAGAGGTCCTTCAGGTGCCGGGCTGCCGCCCGGGTGGCCTTTTCCGGATCCATCCGTTCGTCATGGGCCTTGCCGGCCTCCAGCCCGTATTCCCGTCCCCGGCCGCGAATGAACTGCCACATCCCCACTGCACGCGCCCGGCTGACGGCGCGCGGCTGGAAGGCCGACTCGGCCTGCGCCAGATGGATCAGCTCCCGTGGCACGCCCTCCTCGTCGAGGATGCGGAAGATCATCTGGCGGTACCGTCCGCTTCTCCTGAGTCCGTTGAGCAGGATCCGGGAGCCGCGCGGGCCGGTGAAATACTGGATGTAGTTCAGCACCGCCTCGTTCACGGTCAAGGGCAACTGGGAGCTTTCCGTCAGGATCCGGCCCGCGACGGCGCTGCCGCCGCCGGCCGGGAAGGAGAGATTGAGGATCTCCTCCAGCGGGGAAGGCGGCATCATGGGGACCTCGGGCGCCTGCGCCGCGCCCAGCTCTTCCATGTCGTAGCGGTGAATGCGCCGGATCAACTCTTCCACCCTTTTTTCGATCCGCTCCCGGCCAGCATCCCCCTCGGGGATGGCCAGCAGCGTGTCCACGGCCTCGTCGAAGACCCGGCGTGCTTCTGCCTTCTGCCCCTCCTGGATCAGGAACCGGCCATGCTGGAACAGCCGCTCGGCCGTGCGCAGCGCCCTCATCGCCGGCGATGACGCCTCCGGCCCGGCCTCTGCGCCCGCAGCCAGTTGCGCCGGACGCATGGAGGGCGGCACGACCGCGGGCTCTTTCGGGGGCAGCCGGTCGATCACATCGTCGGAGACCGGCCTGGACACGCCGCCCGGGGCAGCGAAGTTCTGTGAGGAGGCCGGGAAGGGAGCGAAGAAAATGGCGCCTGCGAGGGCGATCAACGCGGCAGATAGGTGGAGATGTCGCATTCGTACCGGATCGCGCGGCTGGAATCGGCCTTCAGACGCTACATGATCTATCGAAGGAACGACTCTATCGCAGGAGGGGGGCGGAGGTCAATTCTCCTGTCTCCTGCCAGCCCGCCCGCGGTGGTCTCAACCCGCGATGCGGTGGGCCAGGGTTCCGAGGATCCAGCCCAGGGCGCCGCCCGCCACCACGTCGCTCAGGAAATGCATCCCCAATGCAACGCGCGACATGGCGATGGAGAACGCGCAGCCGTACAGCACGGCGCCTGCTTCGGGGAAGTGCATCGCCACGGGAACGGTCACGGCGAATGCCGTCATTGTGTGTCCCGACGGGAAACTGAACTCGTCCGGCGGCAGGACGACGGCCCAGCAGTGCGGCAGGAGTTCGCACGGGCGGCGGCGGGCTGCTTTGCGCTTCAGGAGCAAGAACAGGGCAATCGCCGCAGTGCTGGCCAGCGCGGCTTCCGCGGCCGCCTGGCGGCCTTCCTCGCCGCCCGCCACGAGCAGCACAGCCCCCACGGCATACCACAGCCAGCCGTCTCCTCCGCGCGTCGAGGCCAGCATCCACCAGCGGAACCACGCGGGGGCGGTCCACCGGTGCAGGCGGCGCATCAAGCCGTGATCGAAAGATTCGATCCAGGATTGCAGGGCACGGGCGGCGCCGCTCATGCCTTCTGGATACGCTGGAAGGATGAATTCTGCGTGAAAACCAGGATAATTTCACCTTACCATGCGGCTACCAGTTGGCCAGCGTGCCATCGGGAAGGTACATGGTTTGGTCGCGCCAGGTCACGCCGGCGCGCGCGGCGCGTTGCACCTCCGCCCAGTTGAGCCTCACGCCCAGCCCCGGCACTTCCGGCACCGGCAGGTGGCCCTCGGCGTCGGGTTCAAACAGCTCCCGGTCGCGCTCGTCGACGTACCGCAGCCATGGGTCCACATCACCCTCCGCTCCGTGGACGTTGTAGTGGATCCCCTTGGCCCACTCCATGATCCACCCCGCGCGGCATTGCGCTACCACGTGCAGGCTGGCCAGGAACGCCACCGGAGAAAGCGGGCAATGCGGAGCCAGCGCGATGCCGTTAGCTTCGGCCAGTGCGCCGATCTCCACCGTGTTGGAGATCCCGCCCACGTGCACCAGGTCCGGCTGAAGGATGTGCGCCGCCTTGGCTGCCACCACGTCGCTGAACTCGGCGACAGTGGTCATGCGCTCGCCGGTGGCGATGGGCACTGCGGTTGTGGCTGCGATCTCCGGCAGCCAGCGGTTGTAGTCCGGCCGCACGGGCTCTTCGTAGAACAGGGGGTTGCCGAATTCCAGCGCCTTCGCGAGCCTTCGCGCCATCGGCACGTTGCACCGGCCGTGGAAATCCAGTGCGATGTCCACCTGCCAGCCCACCGCCTCGCGCACCGCGCGCAGCCGGTCCACGGCGCGCTGGATGCCTCCGTAGGTGTCGATGGCGGCCAGCGGCGGGCAGGCGTTCATCTTCAGGGCGCGCGCGCCGGCGGCCACCACCTCCGCCGCCTCCTCCGCTGCCGCCTCAGGCGGATTGTTGTTGCCTCCGGCCCAACGGTAAACCTTCACGCGGTCGCGCACCCGCCCGCCAAGCAACTGATAAACGGGTTGCCCGGCAGCCTTCCCCGCCAGGTCCCACAATGCTGTCTCGATGCCGCCCAAAGCGCTCATGTACAGGGCCCCACCGTGGTAGAAATTGCGGTCGTAACAGCCGCGGACAAGCGCCTTTACCTGCCGGGGATCCTTGCCGAGGAAGAACTCGCCCAGTTCATGGACGCACGCCTCGGCGGCCCCAAGCTGGCCTTCCAGCGTGTACTCGCCGTATCCCTCCGCGCCATCCGAGGTGAGAATCCGCAACAGCCCCCACCGGGGCGCCACCTGGGCCGTCTCGATCTTTTCAATCCGCATGATTGCTTCATTCTACGGCCGATCCCTTACGTTTCGCCGGAAGGCGCTGAGCCCGCTCTCCGGCCGTGCTCCGGCCGGAATTTCGATCAAGATTCCAGCCGCGGCTGTGCAACATGACGTTGGCGTTTTGCCCCGTCTGGAACCGGGCGGGCGCGCGGCGGTTGCCGGATGAGTTCTCCGAACCCAGTGCGGTAGGCTGAATCAGGAGCTCATGAGGCGGGACGAGGATTATTTCGACGGCCAGGAGTTGATCCTCCTCTACATCGCCAAGCGTCTCCGCGAGGCGCAGCGGGTGGAGGATCTGCTCACCGGCGCCGGCATCGACTACTTGGTGGAAGCCGATCTCTACATGGGCGGATTCCTGTTCCGCCGGGCTTTGCACGGAGCCTTTTTCTACGTCGCCGGCGCCGATGATGAGCGTGCACGGGCGCTGCTGGCCCAACACGGCTACCGGCCCTACCGGCCGGAAGATCTGGGCTGAACCCGTGCCGCCGCCTTGGCGCTACTGCGCTGCGGCGATGAACAGCTCCTGGGCCAGCGGCATGCCGTTCAGGCGGACCTCGACCGGAACGGGGCCGTCATTCCGGGCGGGCGGCATCTCGACGCGGATTTCGTAGACACCCACTTTCCCTTTGGCGAGCCCTGCCGACACCACCTGCGCCGGTTCGCCGCCGATCCGGACTTCGATCTGCGCCGCCAGTTGGTTGTCTTCCGCCGCCACCTGGCCGACGTCAATCCAGGGGCTCACCGGCCCCAGCCCTGTGGCATGCAGCACGAGGATGTCACCGGCCCGGGCGGGACGGGTTGCCAGCTCTTCGGCCGTGCCTTCCGGCGCTGCGTAGGCCCCTTCGCCATCGATTTGCGCGGCCGCGTACTGCCGCCCGCCGAGGCGCAGGCTGGCCGGAGCCAGGATGCCTGCGCCGGCCGGGTCGACTTTCACGACGTAGGGCCGGCTGCGGCCCGCAGTGGTCTCGACCTCAATCCGGGCGGAAGAGCCCTCCAGATCCAGTGGCGCTTGGGCGCGGATCAGGTTCGGGCTGACGTAGGAAACCGGAGCGGGCTGGCCGTTAATCCACACTGTCGTGCTCTCGAGCGAGACAGGCGCCCGTCCGTCCACGAAGTCCTCGCTCTGCCACTCCCTCTCGCGCGGAGCGAGGTGCCGGCCATAGATCTCGATCCATGCGCCGGGAGCGATGCTGACGGAAGCGCCGAACGAGGTGTCGGTGACGACGCCTCCATCGGTGCGGATTGCGGGCGGCTCGGCCGCCTCCCCGGTGGGGTTCTCGCTCACTGGAGTCAGCAGCTTCACACGGCTGTTGGCGTTGTCGCTGAAATAGATGCGGCCTTGCGGATCGGCGGCCAGCCCCATGGGGAAGCGCAAGCGCGCCTGTTCGGCGGCGCGCCCGTCGTAGTCGTCGCCAAAACGCCCCGTGCCGGCTGCCAGCGATATGGTCCCGGTCTGTGCGTCGACGCGGCGCACGCGGTTGTTTGTGCGGTCGGCGATGAACAGGTTCCCCTGCTTGTCGAGCGCGATGCAGCAGGGGTAGAAGAGCTGCGCGCGGGTGGCGAGACCACCGTTGCCGGAGTAGCCCGGCAGTCCGGTGCCGGCCACGGTGGAGATGATGCCGTCCTTGTCCACCTTGCTGATCCGGTGGTTCATCTGGTCGGCGATGTAGATGTTGCCGGCGCTGTCCACCGCCACGCCCGTCGGCGAATTCAGCTTCGCTTCCACCGCCTTGCCCCCGTCGCCCGTCTCGCCCTTTTCTCCGCTTCCTGCCACGGTCTGGATTTTTCCGTCCGTGCCGATTTTCCGCACGCGGTGGTTGCGCGTGTCGCAGAAATAAATGTTGCCCGCGGAATCAATGGCGATTCCGGTGGGCGCATTCAGCTGGGCGTCTTTGGCTTCCAGGAACTCGCCTTTCGCATCGATTTCCTGGAATCCGGAGACGCCGGGCTGGCCGGCGAACAGCGTGATATTTCCCCCCACGACAACCTTGCGGATCGTGTGGTTCATCGTGTCCGTGATGTAAAGGGCGCCAGAGCTGTCCACGGCCACTCCGGAAGGGAAATTCAGGCGCGCGCTCGTCGCCGGCCCGTCGTCTCCGGTCGAGCCGATGCTGTCCGAGCCCGCGACGGTCGTAATGGTCCCGTCAGCGGCCACCTTGCGGATCCGGTGATTCAGGTGGTCCGCGATGTAAAGATTGCCCGAGCTGTCCATGGCCAGCCCCAGCGGGAAATTGACCTGGGCGTCGGCGCCCTTGCCGCTGTCGCCGGCAAATCCGGCGGCGCCGTTGCCCACTGCATTGGAAATCGTATACAAGGGCGGAGCCTGGGAAAACAGAAGGCTTCCGGCGCCGGCAATGAGCAGGCAAAATCTGGTAATCCGACTCATTCTGCGCTCCTTGTTTTCTGAACTCTCCCGCATCATTCCGCCTGAATTCTCACTGTTCCCGAGGCTTGCGGCTGACCACCGGAATGGTGAAGACGTTCGAGATCTGGAAGCTCTGCGCGATCCATCCCTCGGTTTTCAGGTTGGTCGGCAGGTCCGGGTTCAACTCCAGATGCACCTCGTAAACGCCGACGGCGCCCTGCTTCAGGCCCGCGAACAGCACGTTGGCCGTCCGCCCGCCGATCAGCGACGATACGAACTCCACCGGATCATTGATCTCTGGCCCGTTGTAGGGCTGGCCGGTCTTCATGGCCGCCTTGGCGGTCTCCGGACCCACAAGTCCGAGGCCCGCGGCGAGAACGACGATTGTTTCGCCCGGTTGCGCCGGATTGTCTTCGGTGACCGGGGCGCCGGCCGTATTTGCGCAGCACAGTTCGCTGTTCAGCGCCGTCATGATGGCCTGCGCATTCGGGCTGGCCTCGGCCTTGATGGGGATGCCGTTGCCAGCGGGGCCTTCAATGCGGGCCCTCAGCCGGATGCGCTGGAACGGGCCGGCGGCGAAGGCCTCCACCTCGGGGTCGAATGCGTTGATCAGTGCGATCAGGTTGTCCCGGATCGTCGCCAGCGTATCGGTGGCCTGCACCGTGTAGGTGTACTTGCGGTCCCGGATCACGACCGTCGCCGTGTCGCCGGGGTTGGCCGCGCCGTCCACGGAGACCGTGCCCGTCGCCTGGCTGGAGAAGTGATAGGCCAGCCCCGGCGAGGGAGCGGGCGAGTCCAGCGTATAGACCGATGGGTTCTGTTCGATGAGCCGCACCGCCACAGCGCTGGAAACCGTGATTTCGCCGTTGTTCCTGCGCACACGCAACACGCCGCTGCCGCTGTTGGAACCGGCTACCTCGACAGGGATCTGCGCGATGACGCGATCCGGCGACACGGCAAGGATGGGGCAGGGAAGCCCGTCCACAAAGAACTGCGCGCCGCCCAGCTCGTACGGCAGCGGTTTCGTGATGTCGTCGATTTGCGCTGTCTGGTCGGCCAAGTTCTCTCCTAGCACGGCCACCAGCGCGTAGGGCGCCACCAGCGCAGGGTCCTGCCCGCCGGTGAGCTTCGACCCGCTCGTCGTCATCACGATCTTGGAGCCGTCGGGCTTCACCTCGGTCTGGAGCGTCACCGAGTTGCCGAGTACGTCCGCCTCGCGCGCAATCAGGATGAGGGCGTTGAACAGCTTGTTCGGCGCTGCGGTGACGTAGGGGGCCTGCGAATCGTTGATGAGCTGGACGAACCTGTCGATGATGGTCTCGAAGTTGTCGTCCACCATGGTCGTGATCTTGTAATCTTTGGTGATCACGTTGCCGTCGCTGTCCTTGACGTTCTCGTTGCCGATTTTGATGGTGAGCTCGACCTCCTTCTCCACGGTGCCGCTGAAGACGATGGAGCCGCGGGCGAAGGTCGACGGGCTCGGCGCGTTGCGCACAGCAGTGACCGGCAGGTTGAAGTCGCCGGGCGTGTAGACCAGCACGCGCCGGTTGAACGTGTCGGAGATGTAAATGTTCACGCCGTCATAGGCGAGCGAGGTGGGCGTCTTGAACGAGTCGGTGGACGCTACGCGCCGCGGTTCGCCCGAGTCCGAGCTTTGGTTCAGTTCAAAGTTCAGTTGCCCAAGGACGGCGTCGGCGGGCGTGCCATTCTGCGTCGGAATCTCGTTCCAGATCAGCACGCGGTCGTTGCCCGAGTCGGCCACAAACAGGCGCCGTCCGTCGCTGAGCACCGCGCGGGGCATGTCGAGAGTCGCGGCGCAGCGCTGCGGATAGGTGGGGTTGCCGTCCTCGTCGGTGCCGTTGGACTGGCAAAGGACCTTGTTGGTTGGCGTGCCGCCTGTCTTGAATTCGGGAAACGTGAAGTCCGGCTGCCCCACGACAACGCTGGCCGCCTGGCCGTTGCTCGTCGGAATCGAGTTCCAGATCAGCACGCGGCTCAGGCCGAGATCGGCCACAATCACCCTGCCCGCGCCCACCCACACCGACGAAGGTGCGAGCATGGTGTCCGCCTTGGAGATGTACTCGGGGAAGCGGCCGCGCTGCTGATCCGTGGTCATGTTCGGCTGCCCGAGCACCAGCCGCGCCGCCTGCCCGTTTTGCGTGATCTCACCGAAGTAGAGCACGCGGTTGTTGCCCGTGTCGGCGACCCACAGCCCGTTGTTGTCGTCGAGGAAAACGCCGTTGGGCCCGCGCAGCGCCGTCTCGCTCAGGCCCGGCGCGGAGGAGGTGAAGTCCTTTTGGCCCACCACAAAATCCGCGGGCTGCTGGTTCACCGACGGCAGCGAACGCCAGATCAGCACGCGGTTGTTGTCCGCGTCGGACACGGCCAGCACGCGCCCGTTGTAGGCCACCCCCAGGGGGTTGCGCAGCGTGTTCTGCGCGGCTGCCTTCAGTTCCGTCGTCGTGAAGTCGGGCTGCCCCAGCACGACGTCGGCCTTCCCGACGCACGCCGGACAGCGAGGATCGCTCAACGGCAGCACCGCCCTGCGGTCGGGAACGAAAGAGCTGACGTTGCGGTAAATCAGCACGCGGCGGTTCACCGGCGTGGCGCCCAGATTGTTGCCATCGGCGACGATCAGCGTGTCGGCGGAGTACGCCACGCCCGTGATCGAACCCAGCAGAACATCGCTTGAGCCGGGGTAGGCGTCGGTAAAAGGCTTCTGGCCGATCACCAGTCGCGCCGCCTGGGAGCTGAAGAATTCCTGCGCCTGGCACATACCCGCCAGCGCACAAAGGGCAAAGATCCACTTCATCGGGAGTTTCTGTGCGAGCAATCTCTCAGTATATCAGCGTGATGACGACGGCTCCTGAGGCCACTCCACGCTCGAGAGACGCGCCCCGCTCCCCTGCCGGTTTCACCAGATGTAGCGCGGGGCGATGCGGCGCCGCGCGTGGCTGTCGAGCACGTGCAGCGTGCGGATCCGCCTCAGCTTCTCCGGTGAAAGAGCGCCCAGGGGAATGTAAAGGATCTGCCGCCCCAGCCGCGCCGCCGCCTGCCGCAGAATCGAGCGCGGAGGCCTGGCCGCGACATATACGATACGCCGCTCGAGCGAATAGTCAATGGCCGCCAGCAGCAGGCGCTCCGGCTTGGTTTCGGCGAAGTCGTAGTCGGGGTCTGTCCACACGTCCGTCATGCGCCCCGGCGGCATGGTTATGAGAAAGCCGCCGTATTCGGCTCTCCCGATGCCCGGCCCCACCAGGTTTTCGAACGGCGGCGTGGAGTAGAACGCCATGTCGCTCTCGTTGGAGTGCTCGCCCAGCCAGGTGGTGAGCCACGGGTAGCGGTTGTCACGGTCTTCGTCGAAGATCACCACCACGGCCCCGGCTTCGCCGGTCACCTTCTCCGTCTCGCGAACGTAGATGCGCCCCTCATGCCAGCGCCGGATCGTTTCCCGCACGTCCACTCCGTCCAACAAGGAACAGGTAAACGGCTCCACGCGCGACCGCTCCTCTCCGAGCATCGTCACCGCCCGCTGGCGCAGGAACCGGCCGAAGTCCTCGATCACGATGTCCTCCGGCGGATAGCTGCAAATGGCGTCCCCGTCCAGCTGCGCCGCCCAGGCTTCCGGCGTACGCCCAGGGCGGCGCTTCCAGGCGCGCGGCGCCCGCCGGCGCTTCTCCAGCTCGTAGCGGTGCCGCAGGCGGAGCCGCCGCGTCTCGGGGAAGACCTGCCAGCTCTCGAGTTCCACCGGCGTCTCGCCGTCTCTGACCTGCTGAGGCCCGTAGGATGAACCGCGCCGCCAGACCTCGTAAGCGAGGTTTTCGTCGATCACACCCCGCGCTGCCGCCACGAGGTCGAACAGCGATGGCACCAGCGCGAAGTCCGACACAACCAGCCTCTCCAGAAATCGTTGAGCCTGCTTCCGCTGCCAGGGCAGGATCTCTCCGCCATAGATCGCCCGGTAATTCTCCGCCGCCTCTTCCCACAAATCTGCCAGCCACCGGCGCCGGTCCGGGACGCACTCGCCAGAGGAGGACCCGCGCCACTGCTCGTAACGCTCTTGCAAATAAGGGCAATCCTCCAGAACCTCGCCCAACGACGCGGGGGCTACCAGCTCGGCCCTGTATTCGAACTGGCTCGGCCGCGGCTCGTCCGGCACCGCCAGGTCCAGCCGGGGCAGCATCTGGACAAACGATGGCAGTCGCACCACCACCACCGTTTCCACATGCGGATCCAGGCGGCACAACAGCCCGGCAGCCTCCCAGCCGCTGGTGTCATTCGGAGGCGGCGGCGCGCGCAGATATTGCTCCACATAACGCTCGTAGGGGATCCGCGCGAGCACGGCAGGGTCCGGATAGTATTCCCGGCGGGCCCCCAGCGGCGTCTCGTCGGCACCGATGAACACCAGTTCCGCGCCGGTTTCCATCGCCGTGCGGCAGGCTTCGGTGATCGCGTCGCCGGGTTCACAGAAGGCCACCGGCGCGGACAGGTCCTCCTCTTCCGGGACCGAGAGAACCGCCATCACCGCAGGCAAACGGGCGACGGCCTCGCATATCGCCGCGCCGCAGGCGGGCGGCAGCTCCACGGCGACGCGCGCAGGACGCATCTCGAGCAGCGCCTTCCGTACCACAGCGGCAAACTCGAGCCTGCGCGGCCCCACGGGCAGGAACGTCCAGCGCCCCCGCCGCAGCCCGAGCCGCTCCCACTCAGGGGACATACCTCAACGCCTCTTCGCCCAGCACCTGCCGCACCGCCTGCCGCAATGCGCTCCGCACATCCGGCGAACGCCCGCACTCCATCAGCCGCGCCGTGTACTTTCCGATGTGGATCCCGTCGCGCGCCGTATAGGGTTCATCTTGCTCGTGCGCCGCCCTCAACAGCTCCCCGATCAGAAGAATCACCTGCTCGTCCGCCTGGGGAAGATTCTGGCGCAGGATCATCAATTCTTCGTCTTCTTCGGGGAAATCAATGTGAATTTGCGGCTGAAGCCGCGAGAAAATGTACTCGGGCAAATCGAACGTGGAAGCATCCTCGTTCATCGTGCACGCCAGCCGGAAGCCGGGGCCGGCGTAGATCTTGATCCCCGCCACGACGCTCTCCACGTAGCGACGCGCGTCCAGCAGCGGCGCCAGGCTCGCCCAGCTCTTCTCCGGCATCCGGTTGGCCTCATCCAGAATTGCCACGCCCCCGCGCAGCATGGCAGTGACCAGCGGTGAAGCCACGTATTTCAGCTTCCCGGGACCTTCCACCACCGGCTGAATGATCAGGTCCTCCGGGCGCATGTCCACCGTGCCTTGCAGGATGTAGACCTCCTTGTCCAGCTGTCGGGCTGCCGCGCAAGCCAGCGTCGTCTTGCCCACCCCCGGCTTGCCGGTGATGCGTGGGTTCATGGGCAAGTCATCCTCTCCCAGGCTCATCCACGCCGCCAGCAGCTCCCGCATGACTTCGTGCTGTCCGATCCATTCTGCCGGGTAGTCCACCGGATGGCTCAAGTGCAGGACGACCCCTTCGACTTCCACGGTCATGACTCCATTGTCCCGCACCGCCAGACGTCCCATTCCACGCCCCTGAAGAGAAACGGGCGCCGGACGTCCAGCGCCCGGCGCCCCGGTCCCAGGAAAGCGGCAGGACTATTTCTTCTGCGCTTCCCGCAAAACCTTTTTCATTTCGTGCTCGACTTCCTTGAACCCTGCCGGAATTGCGAACTTGCTCGCGTCCACGGCCGCCGTCGAGAAATTCGAACTCTCCGACGTCATTTCCAGCAGCACGCTGGGCTCGGCTTTCTTCGGCTCTTCCGCTTTCTTTTGCGGAGGCGGCTCTTCCTGCTTCTTCCTGCGCCCGAAGCCTCCCAGACCGCCGATCCTGCCCAGCCGCCCGAGCGCGCCGCCCACGGCGGATTCCGCCGCCGCTCCCGTCACTTCCGCACCGCTCGGCATGTCGACGTCCGGCAGACCCATTCCCAAGCCCATCATCCGCGTCACCTGCACCAGCGGTACGCCTTCCAGCTTTGAGGTTTCCTTGGCCAGCCGTGCCATGCCCTCAGCCGTTCCCGCCTGCCCCATGGCCAGTTGCATCGTCCTCATGGTTTCCGGCCCCATCCCGACCTTTTCCGCGAAGGCGATGTAAAAGGCGCGCACCTGATCGTGGCCGGGCACTTGCGGCGTGCGCCACTCGTCCATGTCAATCGTCGTCGTGAACGTCTGCCCCGACTTCTGGTCCTTCATGTCCATCTCGAGGTGCAGCTTCATCAGCTTCGCCGGCATGCCCTGAATCACCTTGCTTTCGCCGCCGTCCTTGACAGAGAGCCTCATGTCCGCCACCACCTGCGTGTCGCTGCCCATCTGTTTGGCCATTTTCTCGGCCATTGCCGCCACCGCCTTTCGGTACTCCTCAAACGTGATTACCGAGTAGGTCTTCTTTTCCAGGTCGATGTGGATCATCTGTTCCTTGCCGAGGTCGATGATGTCCACCTCGCGGTCCATGACCCGCGCCGACCGGTTCTTCTGGAAGTACACCTGCGTGTACATCGGTTCCTTGATCTTGCCGGCGCCGGGCATGAAGCGCATCATCTTCAGCAGCGCTCCTCCAGTCACCTGCGCTTTCTCTTGGTAGCTGAAGTCGGCCGGCGCCGTGGCGGGAAGCAAGGCCAGTGCGAGGGCAGCCGTCATCGGGAATTTCATGGGAATCGAGTTCCTCCTTCCCCGCCAGAGTAACCGATTCCGCCGCGGCTCGTAAATGCCCGGTGTGTGGACGCCGGCCGGCGGCGGCCGCTGCTATACAATGGGGCAGTCGGAGCCGTACCTTGAGCGACTTTCACGTCCGCCCATCGAGATGGCAGGCGCACGCGCTGCTGATCCTCTGCCTGATTCCCATTGGCGCGTTGCTCCGCTGGGTTCTCGTCAACAGTCCGGAAACGCCGAAGGCAGTGCTGCTGCTCGGTCTTCTGCTGCTCGTTTTTCCGCTCCGCCTCTACATCCGCTCGCTGTCTTCGAGCCTGAAGGTCGAGAATGGCATGCTGCGCCTGCGCACCGGAATTGTGACCGAGCAGGTGACCACCTTGGCGCTGGAACGGCTCCAGGCGATTTCCGTCCGACGCACGCTCTGGCAGCGCCTCTGGGGCACCGGCGATCTTCACGCCGAGTCTGCCGCGGAGTCCGGCGGCATCACGATGGCCGACATTGACGACCCGCAATCGGTGGCTGACCGCATCGTGGAACTGTCGCGGGCCGCGAAATCCGGGAATCCTTGATCCTTGCCATGTCTGACATCCAGCCGCTTCTCCATCGCATTGCCGTCGTCACGGGTGCCTCACGGGGCCTCGGCCGCGCCATCGCCGTGGCGCTCGCAGCGGCGGGCGCGCGCGTTGCCTGCGTCGGCCGCGACATCGAAAAGCTCGATGAAACCGCCCGTTTGTGTGGCGCCGGCGCGCTGATCGTTCCCGCCGACGTCACGCAGGAGGATGACGTGGCACGCCTGGCCGCGCATGTCGCCGAACACCTGGGCCCGGCCTCCATCCTCGTCAACAACGCCGGCGTCAACCTCCGCAAGCCCCTCACCGAGTTCACGCTCGACGAATGGCGCTGGGTCCTCGACTCCAACCTCACCAGCGCCTTCCTCTGCGCCCGCGCCTTCGTCCCGCAGATGATCGAAAACCGCTGGGGCCGCATCCTGAACCTCACCTCGATCATGGGCCACGTCTCATTGCCCGGCCGCGCCGCCTATTCGTCGTCGAAGGCCGGCTTGCTCGGCCTCACGCGCGCCCTCGCCCTGGAGCTTGCGCCGTACCACATCACCGTCAACGGCATCAGTCCGGGGCCCTTCGCCACCGAGATGAACGCCGCCCTGATGAACGATCCCCATGCCAATGCCGCCTTCCTCGCCCGCCTTCCTCTGGGCGAATGGGGCCGCCCGGACGACATCGGCGCTCTTGCCGTCTATCTCTGCTCGGATCAGGCGCGCTTCATCACCGGCACCGATATCGTCATCGACGGAGGATGGCTGGCCCAGTGAACCGGGGCGACCGCCTGACTGCTGCTGCCATGACCCGCGACTCCCTTGACACCCGCTTCTTTGGCCACCCCGCCGGGCTGTCCACGCTCTTTTTCACCGAACTGTGGGAGCGCTTCGGTTATTACGGCATGCGCGCCATCCTGGTGCTGTTCATGACAGCCGCCGCAGCCTCTGGCGGTCTCGGGCTCGATGCCCCGCGCGCCTACGCCATCTACGGACTTTACACCGCCAGCGTGTACATGGCGAGCCTGCCCGGCGGCTGGATCGCCGACCGCATTCTCGGCCAGCAGCGCGCCGTGCTGCTGGGCGGCGTTCTGATCGCCGCCGGCTATCTGACGCTCGCGGTTCCCTCCAGCGCCGCATTCTTCCTGGGCCTTGCCATCGTGGTCGCCGGCAGTGGACTGCTGAAGCCGAACATCTCTACCATCGTCGGGCAGCTCTATGCGCCGGCGGACGCGCGCCGCGAGTCCGGCTTCTCCATCTTCTACATGGGCATCAACATCGGCGCCACCATCGCGCCGCTGGCCTGCGGCTGGGTGGGCGAGCGCGTGAACTACCGCCTGGGTTTCGCACTGGCAGGCCTCGGCATGCTGCTCGGCGTGCTCACCTATTGGCGTGGGCTTCCGCGCCTTGCCGGCGCCGGACTCCGGCCCGTGGAACCGCCTTCAGCGGAGATCGGCGCTCGCTGGCGGCGCAACTTCCGCCTCTCGCTTGCCGCCGCAGCGCTGCTGGTCGCCTTGCTGGCTTCTGCGCACCTGTCCGGTCTGTTCACGATCAGCATCGAAGCGCTTGTCAACTCCGCCGGCGCCGTGCTCGCCCTCACCACTCTCGGACTCTTCGCTTGGATGTTTCTCGGAGGTGGCTGGACGCCTGCCGAGCGCCGCCGCCTGGCCGTCATCGCCGTGCTGTTTTGCGGCTCCGCCCTGTTCTGGGCGGCATTCGAACAGGCCGGCTCGTCGCTGAATCTCTTCGCCCGCGACCACACGCGCAACGTCCTGTTCGGCTTCGCGTTCCCGGCGAGCTGGTTCCAGTCGCTCAACGCCGCGTTCATCATTTGCCTGGCGGCGGTGTTCGCGTGGATCTGGATCCGCCTCGGCGACCGCCAGCCCACGTCGGTGGCCAAGTTCGCTCTGGCAATGGTCTTCGCCGGCGGCGGATTTCTGCTGATGATGGAGGCCAGCCGCCGTTCGGCTTCCGGCGTGCTGGTCAGCCCGCTCTGGTTGGTTGGAACGTACCTGCTCCACACCATCGGCGAGCTTCTGCTGAGCCCGGTCGGCCTGAGCGCCATGACGAGGCTCGCGCCGGCGCGCGTCGCCGGGCTCATGATGGGCGTCTGGTTTCTTTCGCTTTCCATGGGCAACTACCTCGCCGGGCGGCTGGCGTCGCTCTACGGCCACCTGCCTCCCTTTGAGCTGTTCCGCGCGCTTGCGGTGCTTACTCTGGGCGCCGCCGCCGTGCTGTTCCTGCTCGTCAAGCCTGTCGGCAGGCTTTCAGCGCAGGCGGACGCGGGCCCGCGCGAATCGTAAAATAAAGCCAATGGCCGCCGAGCACGAAAAGTCGAAAGCCACCGAAGAAAAAGCGCGCGAGGCGCCGTTCGAAAAGTCGCTGGCGGAGCTGCAGCAGATCGTCGAGGAGCTGGAAAAGCCCGGCGTGCCGCTGGAACGCGCCCTGGAGCTTTTCGAAAAAGGCGTGCAGCTGTCGGAGACCTGCCGCAAGCAGCTCGTCGAGGCCGAAAGCCGCATCGAGATCCTGCTGAAGCGCGGCCAGAAGGTCATCCCCCAGCCGTTCGGCCCGGAACAAAAATGACATCTTCTGTTTTGCCCCTCTCCGAGTACCTGGCCGCGAGCGCTGCGCGCATCGACGCTGCCCTGGACCGCCTGCTGCCGCCCGAATCCGAGCCCCCGGAGGCCATCCACCGCGCCATGCGCTATTCCGTCTTCGCTGGCGGCAAGCGCATCCGGCCCGTTCTCTGCCTTGAAGCGGCGCGCTCCGCGGCCGGGCGCGACATCGCCGGCATAGACGACGTCGCCTGCTCGCTCGAGCTGGTCCACACCTATTCGCTGATCCACGACGACCTGCCGGCGCTCGACAACGACGACCTGCGCCGCGGGCGCCCTACTTCGCACAAGGTCTTCGGCGAGGCCATGGCGATCCTGGCGGGCGATGCGCTGCTCACGCTCGCCTTCGAGGTGCTTGCGGCGGCCTCCTCGGCGCCGCTCGTGGCCGAACTCGCCCGCGCCGCCGGCACGCGCCGCGGCATGATCGCCGGACAGGTGCACGACATTGAAGGCGAGAAGCTCGATCCGACGCCGGAGCTTCTCGAGCGCATCCACCGAGCCAAGACCGGCGCGCTGCTGCGCTGCTCGGTACGGCTCGGCGCCATGCACGCCGGCGCCGCCCCTGAACAGCTCGATGTGCTTTCCCGCTTCGGCGAACACATCGGGCTGGCCTTCCAGATCGTCGACGACATCCTCGACATCACGCAAACGCCGGAGCAGCTCGGCAAAACCCCCGGCAAGGACGCCGCCCAGCACAAGATCACTTTTCCTGCCGTCTATGGCCTGGAGGCGTCCCGGCGCATGGCTGCCGGGCAGCGCGCGCTCGCTCACCAGGCCCTTGAGCCGTTCGGCGGCGCCGCCTTCCGCCTTCGACAGCTCGCGGACCTGATCGTCGACCGCTCCTCCTGACCGCCGTGCCGCGCCGCCGCATCGATCTGCTCATTCTGGAACGCGCGCTCGCCCCCTCCCGGGAAAAGGCGCGCGCCCTGCTGCTCGCGGGCGCCGTGCGCGTGCGCGGCCAGACGGTGGACAAGCCGGGCACTCTGGTCGACGAAGCGGAGCCGATCGAGGTCGTTGAACCGTTTCCCTGGGTCAGCCGCGGCGCGCTGAAACTGCTGGCGGCTCTCGACCACTGGCAAATCGATCCCGCCAGGCGCGTCTGTCTGGACGTGGGCGCCTCTACGGGCGGCTTCACCGAAGTGCTGCTGGCGCGCGGCGCCGCGCGAGTCCACGCCGTCGACACCGGCCGGGGGCAACTCCACTACCGGCTCCGCAACGATCCCCGCGTCGTCCTCCACGAGGCCGTCAACGCGCGCTTCCTCACCCGCGATATGCTGGGCGAACCCGTGCAGTTGGCCGTTTGCGACGTCAGTTTCATCTCTGCTACGCTCGTGCTTCCGCCCCTCGTCCTGGCGCTCGCCCCGCCGCGCGAATTCGTCATCCTAGTCAAGCCGCAGTTCGAGGCCGGCCGCGAGCATGTCGGCAAGGGCGGCATCGTGCGGGACCCGGAAGTCCACGCCGCCGCCGTCGAGCGCGTGCGCCAGTGCGCCTGCTCCCTGGGCTTCTCCGCGGACTCCATCGAGAGCCCCATCACCGGCGCCGAAGGCAACAAGGAGTTCCTTCTCTATGGATATGATCCGGACTGTCGGCATCATCGCCAAGCCTGACGTCGCCCACGCCGCGTCGCTCGTGGGCTCGCTGCTCGACTGGCTCGAGCAGCGCGGCGTCGGCTTCCGCCTCGACCCTGTTGCCGCCGCCTACTCTCCCGGCAGGGGGGAAGCCGTGCCCCGCGAGCAGCTCGCCGAAGGCTGCCAGCTGGTCATCGTGCTTGGAGGCGACGGCACCCTGCTCGCCGCCGCCCGGGCCATCGCCGGGCGCGACATCCCGCTGTTCGCAGTCAACCTCGGCGGGCTCGGCTTCCTCACCACCATCTCCACCAGCGAGCTCTTCCCGGAGCTTGAGCGCGCATTGCGCCGTGAGAGCCGCATCGCGCGCCGCCGCATGCTCGCCTGCGAGGTGCGGCGGGGCGACTCGGCGGTGTCGAGCTACGTCGCTCTCAACGATGTCGTCATCACCAAGGCCCACATCGCCCGCATGATCGACCTCGCCGCCTATGTCGACGCCCACTTCGTGTGCCGATACAAGGCCGATGGCCTGATCATTGCCACGCCCACAGGCTCCACCGCCTACTCGCTCAGCGCCGGCGGGCCGATCATCTTCCCAAGCGTCGGCGCCGTCTGCATCACGCCCATCTGTCCGCACACCCTGACCAACCGCCCCGTCATCGTGCCGGATTCCAGTGTCATTCAGGTGATCAACTCCGCCGGCGACAAGGACGCCTACCTCACCATCGACGGCCAGGTGGGCGAGCCGCTCATGCGCGAGGACCGCATCGTCTGCCGCGCCTCGCCGCACTCGCTCTCTCTCGTGCGCCCGCCGCGCATGCTGTTTTTCGACGTGCTTCGCCAGAAACTCAAATGGGGGGAACGATGAAGCGAATCTCGCTCACTTCCTGGATCTTCATCGCCATGGCCGGCGGCATCGCCATCGGCCACTTCTGGCCCGAATTCGGCAAGGACACGGCCTTCCTCGCCACCATCTTCCTGCGGCTGATCAAGTCGATCATCGCCCCGCTGCTGTTCGCCACCCTCGTCGTTGGCATCGCCGGCTCGGGAAGCGCCAAGGCGATGGGCCGCATCGGGCTCAAGGCGCTCATCTACTTCAACGTCACCACCGTCGGAGCTCTCGCTCTCGCCCTGCTGTCGGTGAACTACTTCAAGCCCGGCGTGGGCGTCACCCTCGAAGGCGCCGGCAAGGCGGAGATCCCGGAGGCCAAGGCCAGCCTCATCGGGGTGCTCGTCAACGCCACGCCCACCAGCGTCCTCGACGCCATGGCGCGCAACGAGGTGCTCCAGCTTGTCGTCTTCACCGTGCTGTTCGGCATGGCATGCATCGCCATGGGCGAACGCGCCGAGCCCGTGGTGCGGTTCTGCCGCTCACTGTCCGACGTGATGTTCGAATACACGCGCTACGTCATGTACCTGGCGCCCATCGGCGTGGGCGCAGCCATCGCCAGCGTCGTCGGCGCCAAGGGCATCGGCGTCCTGCTCGGCCTCGGAAAGCTCATCGGCTCGCTCTACATCGCGCTGCTCGGCTACGTCGTCTTCGTCATGGGGCCCGCGGCGCTGCTGTTCCGCATCCCCGTAATGCGCTTCCTGCGCGCCGCGAAGGATCCCTACATCCTCGCCTTCTCCACTGCCTCCAGTGAAGCCGCCTTCCCCATGGCCATGCGCAACATGGAGCGCTTCGGCGTGCCCCGCCACGTCGTCAGCCTCGTGCTCCCCACCGGCTACAGCTTCAATCTCGACGGAAGCACGCTCTACCTCGCCCTCGCCTCCGTCTTCGTCGCGCAGGCGGCAGGCGTCGACTTGTCGATGAGCCAGCAGCTCACCATGATCGCCACGCTCATGCTCACCTCGAAAGGCGTCGCCGCCGTCCCGCGCGCCTCGCTCGTGATCCTCGCCGCCACCCTCTCCACATTCAACCTCCCTCTGGAAGGCGTGGCGCTCATCCTCGGCGTGGATACACTCATGGACATGGGCCGGACGTCGGTCAACCTTCTCGGCAACTGCCTCGCCACCGCCGCCGTCGCCCGCTGGGAAGGCTACGATCTCGTTCCCCAGGATGAAAAGGCCGAAGAATCCGCCGCGCCCGGCGCGGCTACCGCCCAGGCACAGGAGTAGACCCCGATGATGCTCGGCGCCGTCACCTACAACGTCCTCAAGGATTGGGACCTGGAAACCGTCATCACGAAGCTAGAACAGGCCGGCTTCGAAGCCGTCGAGCTCCGCACAACCCACGCCCACGGCGTGGAGCCCGCGCTCCCGCCGCAGGAACGCGCCCGCGTCCGCGCCCGCTTCGAGAAATCGAAGGTCCGCCTGCTCAGTTTCGGTTCCACCTGCGAATACCATCACCCTGACGCCAACATCCGCCGCAAGAACATCGAGGAGACCAAGATGTGGGTCGACCTTGCCCATGACACCGGCGCGTGGGGCGTGAAGGTTCGCCCGAACGGGCTGCCCAAAGACGTGCCGCCGCAGGTCACCATAGGCCGTATCGCCGAAGCGTTGCGGGAGGCGGGCGACTACGCCGCCGGACGCGGCGTGGAGCTCTGGCTCGAAGTGCACGGCTCGGGGACCTCCGCTCCGCCCGTCTGCGCCGACATCATGCGCGCCACGCGCCACAAGTCGGTCGGTCTCTGCTGGAACTCCAACCCCGGCGAGGTGCAGAACGGCTCCATCCGCGCCGCCTTCGATCTCCTCCGCCCGTGGATCCGCAACGTCCATATCAACGAGCTGGCCGATCCCCGCTATCCGTGGCGCGAGCTGTTCACCTTGCTCCGCCAGAGCGGATACGAGCGCTACACGCTGATGGAAGTGGCCGAAAGCCGCGAACCCGAACGCTTCCTTCGTTACTACCGCGCCCTCTGGAAGGAGCTCACTCGCCCATGACTCTCTCCCGCCGCCTGTTTGCTGCCCTGGCCCTCCCGCTCCTCCTCCCCGCGCAAGTTCCCTCTCCGGAGCAGCACTTCGCCCACGCCATGGGCGCGGACCGCGCCGTGCTCGACTGGCACAAGGTCGTCACATACTTCCAGCAGATGGAAAAAGCTTCCCGGCGCGTGAAGTTCCTCGAATACGGAAGATCCACCGAGGGAAGGCCGATGATTGCGGCCGTCATTTCCGCTCCGGAAACCGTGGCCAATCTCGAGAAGTACCTCGCCATCCAGCGCCGGCTTGCCGACCCCCGGATCACCTCGCCCGAAGAAGCCGCGCGGCTCGCTAGGGAAGGGAAGACTGTCGTCCTCATCACGTGCAGCGTCCACGCCACCGAAATCGCTTCCACACATACTGCGGTCGAACTCGCTCACCGGCTCGCCACCGCGCAGGATGAGAAGACGCGGCGCATCCTCGACAATGTCATTCTCGTTCTGGCTCCCTCCATCAACCCCGACGGGCTCGACCTCGTCACCGCCTGGTATCGCCGCACCCTCGCCACGCCCTTCGAGGGAACAAGCCCGCCGGAGCTCTACCAGAAATACATCGGCCACGACAACAACCGCGACTGGTACTTCTTCACGCAGGCCGAAAACCGCGCCGTCATCGAGAGATTGCACAACGTCTTTCGCCCGCAAATCGTCTACGACGTCCACCAGATGGGCATGTTCGGCGCCCGTATGTTCGTCCCGCCATGGATGGACCCCATCGAGCCGAACATCGATCCCCTCATCGCCCAGCTCTGCAACATGGTGGGTATGAACATGGCCGCCGACCTCACCGCGGCCGGCCGCAAGGGCATCCTCGTCAACGCGATGTACGACTACTGGACCCCCGCGCGCCACTACCAGAGCTATCACGGTGGCCTGCGCATCCTGAGCGAATCGGCCAGCGTCCGCATCGCGACGCCCGTCGACATCGACCCCGCGAAGATCGCCGCCCGCGGCAACAATTACTCCCCCCGCGAAAGCTCCTGGAACCACCTCGAACCTTGGCCCGGCGGACGCTGGACCCTGCGCGACATCGTCACCGATCAGCTCATCGCCATGGAGAGCCTGCTCGACACCGCCGCCCTGCGCCGCGAGCTCTTCCTGAAAGGCTTCTACGACATCCTCCGCCGCGCCGCCACCCGCTCGAGCACCTATGCGTTCGTCATCCCCGCCACGCAGGACGATCCCGGCGCCGCGCGCCGCCTGCTGGAAACCATGGACTTCGCCATGGTCGAAGTCGAACGCGCCGCGGCGCCCTTCACCGCGGGCGGCCGGGAATACCCGGCGGGCTCCTACGTGATCCGCATGCAGCAGCCTTACTCGTCCTTCGCCAAGGCGCTGCTCGAGCGGCAGAAATACCCGGACCTGCGCGAATACCCCGGCGGGCCTCCCAAGCGCCCCTACGACGTCGCCGCCCACACGCTGCCACTTTTGCTGGGCGTCGCGGTGGAAACCGTGGAGGGGCCCTTCGAAGCCCGGCTGGAGCGAGCGCGCGACTTCCGGTTCCCCGCGAAGATTCTGGCCGCTTCCGACAGCGACTCCTGGCGCTCAGTCACTGCCGCGTGGGGTGCCGGACGACCCGTCTTCCGGCATCCTTCCACCGGGGATTTCGCGGTCGGCGCCAGTCCTTCGCCCGAATACAAGCCCCTGCCCGAGCCGCGCATCGGTGTCTACAAACCCTTCGTCCCCTCGATGGACGAAGGTTGGACGCGCTGGATACTCGAGCACTTCGGCTGGCGCTATACGTCGCTTCTGAACGCTGACATCCGCTCCGGCAGCCTGCGCAGCCGTTTCGACGTCATCGTCTTCGCCGACATCAGCCCTGCCGTGATCGAAAACGGGCACGCTCGCAACTCGATGCCCGAGGAGTTCACTGGCGGGCTCGGCGAGGAGGGCGCGGCGGCGCTGCGCGAGTTCCTCGCCGCCGGCGGCAAGCTCCTCTTCTTCAACCGCTCCGGCGAGTACGCCGCGCGCCACCTCGGCATCCCGGTGCGCAACGCGCTCTCCGGCGTGCCCGCGCGAGACTTCTATTGCCCGGGCTCCCTGTTGAACGTCCGCTTGGATGCCGCATCTCCGCTCACGCTGGGGCTGCCTGCTTCCTTTACTCTCTGGAACGAGGCGAGCCCCGTTTGGGAGCCGCAAAACAACGGCGCCAGATCCGTTTTGCGTTATGAGCCGTCGGGCGTGCTTGCATCGGGCTGGCTGCTGGGCGAAAGCCACCTTGCCGGCAAGCCCGCCTTGCTCGAAGTCCCCTCCGGGCAGGGGCGCGCTGTGCTCTTCGGTTTCCGCCCGCAGTACCGCGGGCAGTCGTGGCTCACGATGAAGCTGCTGTTCAATGCGCTGGTGATGTGATCCCGCTACGCGCTCAGTCCAGCCGGATTTGATTGGCGTCGAGCGTCGATCCCAGAGACTGCTGCAACTGCGCTACGGCGCGGTTCAGCAGCAGTTCTGCTGCGACCACGCGGCGGCGCGAATCGAGCAGCTCGTTCTGCCGCGCCAGCACCAGGAAGTTCGTGCTCTCCCCGGTCTGGTAGAGCCGGATTTCGCTTTCCAGCTTCTCTCGCGCCGCCCGCTCGCTCGCTTTTGCCGCTTCAATGCGGAGCCGCGCTGCTTCGAGGTTCTGCAGAGCCGTGCGGACGCCGGCGGCGATGCCCTGCTCGATCTGCGTGCGCGTCAACTTCAGCCGGCGCTCCTGCACCAGCGCCTGCTCCAGTTGTCCCTGCGCGGCGCGGTTCCTCGGGTTCCATTCGAAGGAGATGCCTGCCGCGACAGTCTGGAAACTGCCCGTTGTGAGGTTCGAAAGCGTCGACCCGTAGCCGCCGATCAACGAGGCCGGCACCGCGCCACCCGTCTGCACCGGCGGCAGCGCGGGGAGTCCGTTCAGGCTCGACAGCGTGTTCACGCGCTCGAAGAGAGGAGCAAAGAAGTTGGCGAAGCCGCCGCCGGACGACGGCGCCAGCACGCCCGCCAGCCCGCTGTTGAAGTAGTTCGCCGTCAGCATCACTTGCGGCTTCAAAGCGGAACTCGCCAGTTGCACTTGCGTCCGGTTCTGCGCCACGCTCAGATCCAGCGAGCGGAGCTCGAGCCTCTGCTTCAAAGCGGTGCCCAGCGCCTCTTCCACGGTGATCGTCGGCGGCGGCAAAGCGCGCGCGTCCACTGGCAGCAACCGCTCGCTCCACATCGGATCGCCCGGGTTCGGCGTCAGGATCGTCTTCAACTGATTCTCGGCGGCAGCCACCACGGTGAGCGCGGACTGAAACGAATCGATGCGCCGCTGCAGTTCCGCCTCCGACGCCGCGCTCTCCACTTGCGCCAGCGTTCCCGCCTCGATGAACCGCAGGTTCCGCTCGTGCTGCTCGCGAGCCAGGCGCACCCCGTCGGCTGCCACCGTGGCGTCCTCGATCGCCGCCGCCAGGTCCCAGTAAGCCGATTGCGTCCGCGTCACCACGTCGATCACCTTCAGCTCGAACGCGGCGCGCTGCTGGTCGCGCTGTTTGATGCGGATGCGCAGCTGCGCGCGGTCGGGATCGACCTCACGGAACCGCAGTAGAGGGAACGTGAATCCCGCGCCCAGCCGTGATGTCAGAAACGGCGTCAGCGCCGTGAACGGGTTGTTGGTGGATTGCCGCTGGTTCTCGAAGTCGATGTGCCAACCCAGCCCGGAAAACGGGGTCTTGCCCCGCATGTAGAAGTTGTGGTTCAGATACCGCTCGCTCAACCGCCCTCCCGGCGCAGCCAGCGTGTTCGCCACAGGAAGATTGCGCGTGTCGAACGACGGATTGTACTGCACCAGCGGATCGAAGGCGCCGCGGGCGCTCTTCAGCATGGCGGCGGCAGTGTCCAGATAGGACCGCTCGATCTCGATCTCGAGGTTGTTCTTCAGCGCCAGTTCCAGCGCCTGCTTCAATGTCAGCTCGCGCAGCGTGTCCGAGACCCCTACGCGATTAGCGTGCAGCACCTGCTGCCGCGCCGCGCGCAGTGGATCTTCCGCCGCCTGCTGCGCCGGGGCGACCGCGGGCACGAGCAGAAGGGCCAGCGCCAGCATCGCCGCTGTCGTCGGCGCCGGCTTCGGCACGCGCGAGAAAAGCCGCCGCCACAGCCGCGAATGTGCCACGTCGTCGAACAAGGAGTAAGCCACCGGCGTCACCAGCAGCGTCAGCAGCAGCGCCAGCGACTGCCCGCCAATCACCACGATCGCCACTGTCCGCCGCGTGCCCGAGCCAGCGCCCGTCCCCACGGCGAGCGGAATCATGCCTGCCACCAGCGCCGCCGTCGTCATCAGGATCGGGCGCAGCCTGTCCTCGCAGCCCTGAATGATCGCCTCCAGCCGCGGCATCCCTTCGCGCCGCAGCCCCTTGATGTGGTCGATCTGAAGAATCGAGTTCTTCTTCACGATTCCGAACAGCACCAGGATTCCCAGCGACGTGTACACGATCGAGAAGTTCTCGCGCGCCAGGAACAGGCTCAGCAGCGCGAACGGCGCCGACAGCGGCAGCGACAGCAGGATCGTCACCGGATCGATGAAGCTCTCGTAGTTCGACGCCAGGATCATGTACATGAACACGATCGACAGCAGGAACGCGATCAGGAAGTTCTGCATCGCGCGCCCAAGCTCGCGCGAGCGCCCCACCGTGCCATAGGTGTAGCCGGGAGGCAGGTTTTGCGATTCCATGTGCTGGTTGGCGATTGCGATCAGGTCACCCAGTGCCAGGTTCTTCGACAGGTTTCCCATGATCAGCACGCGCCGCTGCCGGTTGTAACGGTCGATCGATGTAGGACCCGTGCCCAGCTCGAAGCTCGCCACGTTGGACAGCGGTACGTTCCCGAGCGTCGCCGACGGAACATACAGCCGCTCCAGCGTCCGCGGCGAGTTGCGGAATTCCTTCGCCACGCGCAGCATCACGTCGTAGCGGTCGTCGCCTTCCTTGTAAGTGGTCGCCTGATCGTCGCCGCCCACCAGCACGCGCATCGCGTTGGCCACCTGCGCTACATTCACATGGAGGTCTGCCGCCTTGTCGCGGTTGATCTGCACGCGCACCTCGGGCTTGCCGGACTCGTAAGTCAGCTCCATGTCCGCCACGCCCGGAATCTGCCTGAGGCGGGTCATCAGCGAGTTGGCGTACCGCTCCAGCCGGTTCAGGTCAGGACCCTGAATGGAGAACATGAAATCGCTGTTCGGCGCGCCGGAGATCAGCGACGGAAGCTGCACGGTAACGATCAGGTCCTTGTACTTGGCCAGCTTCTCGCGCGCCATGTCCATCAGCTGCCGCTGCGACTGTTTGCGCTCCTTCACGTCCACCAGCTCGACGATCACCGACCCGCGGTCCACTTGCCGGCGCTGGTCGGCGCCAATGGTGACAAAGAGGTCTCGCACTCCGGGCAGTTCCTTCAGGTCCTCCTCGATCAGCGCCATCACCTGCGACGTGCCCTCCAGCGACGAGCCCACCGGCATCCGCACGTTGATCTCGAATTCGGACTGGTCGTCCGTCGGAAGGAAATCCACGCCCATCGAACGCACCATTGGGATTGTGGACAGCATCACGGCCACTGCCGCCGCCGCCACCGCCCACCGGTGGCTGAGGGACCACAGCAGCATCCGCTTGTAGGGCGCCGCGAACAGCCTGTCGAAAAATCCGGACTTGGTCGCTCTCTCCGGCTTGCCCAGCTTCAGGAACCGGGAACACAGCATCGGCGTCAGCGTGAACGACACGATCAGCGAGATGCCCACCGCAAACGCCGCCGTGTAGCCGAACGACGACATGAAGCGCCCCACGATGCCGGGCATCACGGCAATCGGGATGAAGATGATGATCAGCGACAGCGTCGTCGCGAGCACCGCCAGACCGATCTCCTTCGTGCCCAGAGCGGCTGCCTCCATCGGCGGCAGGCCCTTCTCCTCCATGTGGCGGAAGATGTTTTCCAGAACCACGATGGCGTCGTCGATCACGATGCCCACCACCAGCGTCAGCGCCAGCATCGTGATCTGGTTCAGGCTGAAGCCCATCCAGTTCAGCAGCGTGAACGTCGAGATGATCGACGTGGGAATGGCAATAGCCGCAATCAGCGTCGACCGCCAGTTTCGGATGAAGAACAGCACGATGACCGCCGCGAAGAACCCGCCCAGCACCAGGTGTTCCAGCACGGCGTTGTACGCCGCCTGGATGAACCCGGACTGGTCTCGCGCGTAAGTGATTTCGAAGTCCGGTGGCAGCGAGGGCTTCAGTTCCGCGATCCGCTGCTTGATGGCCGCGATCACGTCCAGCGAGTTCGTTCCCGCCTGCTTGCGCACCGCCAGCGCCACCGCCGGGCGCCCGTTGAGCCGCGCAATCGAGCGCGGTTCCTCGTAGGTGTCCTGCACCTCGCCGATGTCGGAGATCCGCACCGGCGCCCCGTTCACCGTCCCCACGATGATCCGCGCGAAGTCCATCGGCTGCTCGACGCGCCCCAGCGTGCGCAGAGTCAGCTCGCGGTTGCCCTCGTCGATGCGCCCTCCGGGAATCTCCACGTTCTGCGCCGCCAGCGCCACTCGCACCTGCTCGATGTTCAGGTTGTACGCCGCCAGTTTTTCCGGATTCAGCAGCACCTGGATCTGCCGTTTCCGCTCGCCCACGAACCGTACCTGCCCTACGCCGCTGATCGTCTCGATGTTCTTCTTGATCTGGTCGTCGACGATCTTGGTCACCTCGCGCATGTCCCGCGGCGAGCTGACTACGATGTTCAGCACAGGAGCTGCGTCGGTCGCCAGCTTCTCCACTACGGGCGTCCGCGCGTCCCGCGGCAACTGCCCGAGCACAGTGCTGACCTTGTCGCGGACCTCCTGCGCCGCGATCTCGGGATCCTTTTCCAGCACGAATCCAATGGTGATGATCGACACGCCCTCCGCCGAGGTCGAGTTCAGCTCATCGATGCCGGAGATCGTGTTCACCGCCTCCTCGAGCACCTTGGTGACCTGCGACTCCACCTCCTCCGGCGACGCCCCGGGCAGCACCGTCGTAATGGAGACGAAAGGAAACTCCACCTTGGGAAAGAAGTCCACCCCAAGCTTGCGGTAGGAATCCAGCCCGATCACCACCAGCGCCAGGATCAGCATCGTTGCGAACACGGGCCGGCGAATACAGATCTCTGCCAGCTTCTGCATGGATAATGACTCCGAAAGACGAGAAAAACCGCTACTGCCGCACCGTCACCGCCGCGCCGTCGCTCAGCATCGGCACGCTGGACACCGCCACCGTGGCGCCCGCCTCGATAATGCCTGGCGGGATTTCCACGTAACCGTTGCCCCCCAGAATCTCCGGGATGCGGTGCTCCACCGCCTTGCCGTTCTCAATGGTGAAAAACTTGTTGAGTCCCGCCACCGTGTACACCGCGGCTCTAGGAATCGAAACCACGCGGTACGCCGGATCCGTCACCAGCTTCACCTGCACGAACGAGCCCGGCTTCAGCCGCTCGTCTCGCGTCTCGATCCGCGCCTCCGCCGTGAGCGTCCGCGACCGCGGATCGAGCGACGGATTCAACGTGCGGATCGTCGCCCGGAACTCCGCCCCCGGCGCCGCGCTCGTCGTGAACACCAGCGTGGACCCCACCTTCGCCAGCCCCACCGCGGGCTCGGGAATCTCCACTCGCAGCCGCAGCGGCCAGGACTTCACCAGCGTGTACATCGCCGCGTTGTCCCGCACATACTGCCCCTCGGCGACATGCCTTGCCTGCACGATCCCGTCCATCGGCGCCACCACTGTCGCGTCGCGCAGCCGCTTCTCCGCCAGCCCCACCTCTGCCCGCAGAGAACGGATGAGCGCTAGCTGCGTGCGCAGGTCGTCCTGAGTCGCCTCATAAGCCGCCTTGCGCGCCAGGTACATCTTCTCGATCTCGTTGAAGCGCTCCTGCGCGATGTCGCCTGTCTTGACGAGCTTCTTCGCGTTCTCGTACTTCGACAGCGCATCCTCCATCTGAGCCCGCGCCTGCCGCATCATCGGCGTCGAATCGGGCTCCTTCATCGTCTCCCGGTCCATCCCGATCCGCGCCATCGCCTGCTCCAGCGCCGCTTTCACGCGGTCCAGTTGCAGCGTGAGCTCCAGCTTGTCCAGCTCCGCCATCACCTGCCCTTTCCGCACCGTCTGCCCGAAATCGAAATGGAGCTTCGCCACTCGCCCCGCCACTTCGCAAGAAATCGTCGTCGTGTCGTCGGGCAGCAGCGAACCCGTCACCAGGATCGCCCGCTCCACCGTCCGCTCCTGCGCCACAGCGGTGCGGACTCCGATCGGCCCGGCGGGACGCGACGCCGCCTTGGCCGTGCCCTCCTCGCGGCTGCTGCATCCCGCCAGCCCCAGCGCAGCGGCTAGCGCGCCGAAAATGATCCAGAGATTCTTATGATTCCGCATGGTCTTCATCCGTAGTACCCTTTTGAACCGCGATTCCGTACAGAAAAATGTCAACCAGCTTTTCGACGAGCCGGCCATCGGGCGGCGGTGCGCAGCGTCCCGGAAAGAGGAGATGCTTCAGGCCGAAGTGGCCTACCATGAAAATGAACGCACGCGCCACCAGCTCCGGTTCCCGGATTCGGATTGTTCCCGCCGCGATCCTCTTCTCCAGGCTCCGCTCTACCCAGCGGATCTGATCCATCGTCGCCTTCTGGAACCACAGGTCCGCCAGTTCATGCCCCTCCAGCGCGCTGAACAGCAGCAGGCGCACACGGTCCGGGTCCTCCAGATGATAGGCAAGAATGCCCTCGCCCAGCCACTGCAGGAATTCCCGGTCGTTCGCCAACGGCTCGAGTTGATTTGCCCTCTGGTCGAACCGCTCGTGGGCCTCCGCGATCAGGTGGTCCACGATGGCTGTATAAAGATCCCGCTTCGTCGCAAAGTGCTGGTACAGCACCGGCTCGCTCACGCCCGCCGCGGCGGCCAGCTCCCTCGTAGTCGTGCCCCGAAAGCCGTGCTTCGCAAACCGGTGGATCGCCGCCTTCACGATGGCAGCCCGCCGCTCCGCCGCTGGCAACCGCCCTTTCGCTTTCACTGGGACGTGCCGCGATGCCCCGCCTGATCTAGCGTCTGCTAACATGATCAGTTACTAAGATAGCAGACACTAGCTTCTGGATTCAGATTCGCTTTTGTAAAATTCGCTCCCCTCAGTCCCGCACCACCGCCTTGAGCCCAGCCCGGCCCACTTGGCGGCGCAGATCATCCACGCTTTCAAAGACTTCGATCAGGTCTTCGAAAGTGGATTCCTCGGCTTGCCTCAAAGCATCCGGGTTGGGGAATAGAATCAGGCACCCCTTGGGACTGTCTGCCGCCACCACCAACAGCGCCGCACGGAGAGAGGGTAGGCTGTGGTCGTAAGCCGTGTTGGAGGGCAGGAGCCGTCCGAAGGCAGAGAGCAGAGAGTCCAGATCGAAGACCGGCCCTGCCAGCCCGAGATGCAGGACATGGTAGCCCTGTCCTGTCGCCGCCTCGGGCAGTTGCTCCCACAGCCACTCCGGGAGCGCCGGGTCCAGCCACACCACCGGTGTTCCGGGGTCCTCCAGCCGGGCCAGCAGTTGGTCGAGTGTTATGCTCATGGGGAGCGCGGCGCGGTTTGAAAGGAATTGTATGACGAGAAGGCAGCTGATGGCCAGCGGTGCGTTCCTGATGCAGGCGCAGCCCACCACGAAGATGAAGGTCCAGCTCGATTGCGGGTCCATCGGCGTCAAGGCGTCTCTGCCGGAAGCCGTCGCCTACGCGATCCGGTTTGGCTTTCAGGCAGTTACGGCGGATTCGGCATGGCTCGCCTCTGCCTCCGGCGCGGAGCGTTCCGAAATCTTGGTCCGTATGAAGCAGGCGGGCCTCGTTTGGGGGCAGTCTGGTCTTCCAGTCGACTTCCGCCGCAGCGAGGAAGAATTCCAGAAAGGCCTCCGCGGGCTGCCCGAACGCGTCCGCGCCTTGCAAACAGCCGGGGCGGACCGCGTCACCACATGGATCTCCCCGGCAAGCGACGAGCTGACGTTCCTCGAGAATTTCCGCCTCCACGTCCGCCGCCTCCGCGCCGTAGCGCAGGTGCTCGAGGATCACGGCTGCCGCTTCGGCCTCGAATACGTCGGCCCGAAGACATCCTGGACCGCCCGGCGCTTTTCCTTCATTCACACCTTGCGCGAGGCCCGCGAGCTCATCGCCGAAATTGGCCGCCCGAACGTCGGGCTCGTGATGGATAGCTGGCACTGGTACACCGCGGGCGAAACCGTGGAAGATCTGCGCGCGCTGCGCGCCGCAGACGTGGTTTCCATCGACCTGAACGACGCGCCTGCCGGACGCACCCGCGACGAGCAGAAAGACCTCGAACGCGAACTCCCCCTCGCCACCGGTGTCATTCCGCTCGCCGGTTTCCTGAACGCGCTGAACTCTCTCGGTTGCGACGCCCCAGCGCGTTGCGAGCCCTTCAACGCCGCGCTCCGCGCCATGCCGCCCGAAGCGGCCCTTGCGGCCACCATCGGCGCCATGAAGAAGGCGTTCGCCCTGATCCGCTGAACGTCCCGCGCAGCCCGCTGGCGTGCCCGGGTAGCGAATCGCAGAATCGCGCATACGAGCCTCGACTTCCGGGAAACCTGCCAGGGGCTCGCACGTCTTTCACCCCGAAAGAACTCATGCCTCGCCCGCGCCGGCGTTCGTCCTCTCTTGGCACGCAGAACAAGGGTTCGCGGCGGCCACGCGTCCGGAACAAGGGAAGGGATCAGCCCCTGGCCGCCGGGATGCGGCCCTGGCCCGCCGAGGCGTCCTGGACAAGCGGCTCTTGTGTTCCTGTGCACGGCCGGCGTTCGTTTGGGTGTTCTGCTCGTGACTGCTCTGCCGCGTCACCCACGCAGCTTTTCCATTGCTGCCCCTTCTCGCGGCCAGTTCTTTCTGGCACGGCAAGTCAGGCACGCCGCCGCCTTGAAAAGTGCGAAATGGAGAATAGGAACGCGACTGAAATTCCTGGGCCTTTTCTGCAATCAGTCCGCCCCCCTGAAAAAAGACTTGACTCGCGGGGGGGGGGGGGTAAAAGATATGTATGAGGATAAAAGGCCGTTGTCAAGGGATTGTTCTGGCAGCCATGATGGTTGCCGGATCCATTTCGGTCCCCGCTCTTGGCGGAGCAGCGCAAGGGCAATGTTCCCCGTGCTGGACCCTCTATTCCTGCACGCACGGGGGCGCCGGGCTGTTCGACATGACCTGCAACGGGATGCGCGTGTGGATGAATTGCTGCAACGAGCCGGGCATCCGGTCGTCCTGCTCCGGCTCTTGTACAATCTGGCAATCTTCGTGCTCATATTACGATGAGCAGAGACAGATTTACGTGTCAGACACGTTTCATTGCTGCGCCTGCGATGAAATGTGCCTGGAGTGACAACCAGACAAAGTTGCACGGTAGAAGGAGGCAACCGATGAAGCAGATTCTCTGGGGCTTGGCCCTGGTCGCAGTTTTCGGAATCGCGGCGGCGGCAGGCTCTCCGCCTGACGCCACGCCGCTCGGCCTCACACTGCGCCTCGACACTTCAGTGGCGGAGCCCTCGGCGGCGCTCGAAATGGAAAATCTCTCGGGCAAGCCTGTCGCTGCCTATGCAGTGCGGCTCATCCGGCGGGGAGCGGAAGGCAAAGCGGTTTCCATCACGACTCACGCTGTCGCCACGCGCAGCATTGGGATGAGCATGGGGCGCCAGAGCTTTCAGCCCGGCGAGAAGTGGTCCGACTCGGTGAAACTGCCCGAGCGGCAGCCGGTGGAAGCCCAGCTCGACCTCGTGCTCTTTGAAGACGGAACCCACTGGGGCCCGAACAAGGCAAAGCAGCTCGAGCGCTTCCAGGGCATGCGCGACGGCGCCCGCTTCGAACGCGACGCCGCCAAACGGCAGCAGTAACTGCGGCCCTTTGCGCGGCGCAGGGAACACCCGTTCCTCCACTGCGGGGCGCGAGCCTATGGCGGCTTGTGCCCCGCCAATGGGGCTCCGGCTATCTCACGTCCGGCACCGGTGCTGTGGTCAAGGATCCCGTCGGGTTGAACAGCAGGGCCAGCGCTGCGAATGATCCGACGCTTCCGGTCTTGTAGAGTCGCACTACGCCGCGCCGCCCCGCCGTTGCCGGCCACACCTGGAAAGTCTCGAATGCCGTCTGCGACATTCCGGGCAGCACTCTGCGGTAGCTGTTCAGCAGGTTCCCGTCCTCGTCGTAGACGTCGGCGGCCAGTTCGCAAGGAAGAAACTCCCAGCGGTTGGCTATCGCCACCGATGTCACGAACCCTCGCGTGTTGTCATAGGCGATCAGCGCCGTCTCCGACACGCCCCACTCCAGCGGCACCACCGCTTCCAGGTTCGGCCGGTCCGGCAACACAGCGCGAAAAACCGCATACCCGGTCATCTTCCCGGACTCAACTTCCAGCTCCGCAAACCCCGTGGAAACGGTCCCGGGCGCCATTACCGGCTCCAGAAACATCACATTGCGGGGCGGCAGGATGATCTCGAAGCGCGAAGTGGTGACCGTCTTCCTGCCATCGGTGAGGGTGAGCACGAGTGGCGCGCCTGCGCTGGTGTAAAACGCCAGCACGGCCCTCCCCGTTTCCGCGACGCTCGGATTAGTCAGCGTGATCAGCGTCCGCCACGGGCCGCCGTGCGCGATGTGTGCGAGAACGCCGCCCGAGTCCGGCATCAGCGCATCCTTGGCTATCGACTTGCGCGCCTGCGTGGCGGTGAGGTCCGGCCGCGGGCTCTTGTCCGCCGCCCGGAAATCGGGCGCCGTCTGTGCAGGAAGCGAGAAGGTGAGAATCGAAAGGAAAACGATGCTCCGAACAACCATGAAACGCTTCATGCCTGAAGTGTGCGCGGAGCAGTGGCTCACAGCGTGAGCCTTTCCGCGCCACGGCTCCAAAGTGGCCTTCCGGTGCCGGAGCCGTCGCGGTCACTGCCGCACGGGCGCTGGTCCGCGCACGGCGCGGGCGCGGTGGGGCAGAAGCTTCTCCGGATCTCCGGTAGAACCGCGCCGTGTCAGGCTTCGAACACCAGTTCTCCGCTCAGCCACGTCCGCCGGATCCGGATGGAGCGCGAAGGCGCATCGAAATCGAATTCGACGATGTCGGCGCGCTCGCCAGGCTGCAGCCCGCGCTGCCGGTGCTCGATCCGCCCCACACGCGCCGGGTTGCGCGTCGCCATCGTCAGCGCCTCCGGAAGGCTCAGGCCCGCGAGCCGCATCAGGTTTTCCACCCCCCTGTCCATGCGCAGCGCGCTGCCTGCCAGCTGCTCGCGCCCGCGCAGCGTCACGCGCCCGTCTTCGCGCAGCTCCACCTCCACCTCGCCCAGCCGGAAAGGTCCCGGAGCGCACCCGGCGGGCGCCACCGCATCGGTCACCAGCACGCTGCGCTCGATGCCCTTCGCCCGCAGCGCCACGCGCAGGAACGCGCTGTCCACGTGGATCCCGTCCACAATGAACGACGCCGCCAGGCGGTCGTCAGCCAGCTGCTGCCACAGGTAATTCGGGTGCCGCGGCAAAACCGCGTGGCAGCCGTTGCCGAGATGCGTCGAGATCCGCGCCCCCGCGCGCACGGCGGCGTCGATCTGCTCCGCGCTTGCGTCCAGGTGCCCGATCGCCGCCACCACGCCCTCGCTCGTGATCGCTTCGATCAACGCCGGCGCGCCCGGCCACTCGGGCGACACCGTCACCATCCGCACCAGCCCTTCCGCCGCATCCTGCCAGCGGCGGAACTCGTCCAGATCCGGCGGGCGAACGAACTCCCGCGGGTGGGCGCCGCGAGGCCCGTCCGCCGCGGAGAGGAACGGCCCTTCCACGTGGATCCCCTCCAGCGCACGCCCGTGCGGCAGCTGCCGCCGCGCCTCCGCCAGGTGCCGGATCGCCGCCAGCATGGACTCTCTCGATCCGGTGATCACCGTCGCGAGCAGCCTCGTCACTCCGCAGGCGAACTGCGCCCGCAGCGCCAGCTCGATTGCCTCCGGCGGTGTTTCACAGCAGCAGAAGTCGGCTCCCGCGAACCCGTTCACCTGCAGATCAATGAATCCCGGTGCCAGCCACGGCAGCGAGGCGGGACGTTCCAATAGCGGGTCGACGCCAGTGATGACCCCGCCTTCAGCCTGAAGAACTACCGGCTCGCCGGTCAGCGCGTCAATTCCAAAACATTTCATGGCACTCACGTTTTATGCACAGCCTGTGCACATCATTCACAGCCTAACTCATTCGATCCACGGCAGGAAAAAGCTGTTGAAATCTGTGCGGAAAGCCTTCCGCGGCCCTTCCGGGAAGCGCGCCGCCCGTTCTACAGTGGAAACAGTTCGGCCGCCGGCCCGCTCCGAAACGTGAATCTCGGGGGAGGTTGACATCGGGAGCGGGCGGGCGGCCGGTTTGCTTTCCGGCTCGCGTCGGAATCAATCCACAGGCACCGGCGTCAGCCAGCCGAAGCGGTCCTCCACCCTCCCCTCGACGATGTCGAAGAACGCTCTCTGAAGCCTCTCTGTAATGGGCCCGCGCCGTCCCTCGCCCACAGGAATCCGGTCCACGCTGCGCACCGGCGTCACCTCCGCGGCAGTTCCGGTAAAGAAGATCTCGTCAGCAATGTAGAGCATCTCCCGGGGGATGTTTGTCTCCACCACAGGGATGTCCGCCTCCCGCGCCAGCCGCAGGATGCTGTCGCGCGTGATGCCCGGCAAAACGCTTGCCGCCAGCGGGGGCGTGTGCATGACGCCGTCGCGGATCACGAAAATGTTCTCCCCGGAGCCCTCGCTCACATAGCCGTTCGCATCCAGCGCAATGCCCTCGGCGTAGCCGTCCAGGTGCGCCTGCATGCGGATCAGCTGCGAGTTCAGATAATTCCCCCCTGCCTTCGCCAGCGCCGGCAGCGTGTTCGGCGCCATCCGGTTCCACGAGGAGACGCACACGTCCACGCCCTGCGTCATCGCCTCTTCGCCCAGATACTTGCCCCATTCCCAACAGGCGAGGAACGCCTCGGTCGGATTGCCCGTGGGCATCACGCCCATGCTGCCGTACCCGCGCAAGATGATGGGCCGGATATAGCAGGAGCGAAGCCGGTTGACCCTTACCAGATCCACCTGGGCCTGCACGAGTTCCTCAAGCGGAAAATCCACCGGAATGCGGTAAATGCGGCAGGAATCCAGCAGCCGCCGCGTGTGTTCACGGAGGCGGAAGATGGCCGGTCCGCGCTGAGTGTCGTAGCACCGGACGCCCTCGAAGACGGAGCTGCCGTAGCTCACCACGTGTGAAAGCACGTGGATGCGGGCATCCTCCCACGGGATGAACCGTCCGTTGTGCCAGATTTTTTCCGTAGGCGTCATATCGTCCATTATGCCAGCATAGGAACGGAAGGCCATGAGAAGAAGAACGCTCCTCGTCCTCGCCCTGCTTGCTGCCGCTCTGGCGCCCCTGGCGCAGGCGCAGGCGAAACGGCGCAATCTCCCCAAGCCCGGCTGGAACCTGTTCAGCAAGGAGCAGGACATCGAAATCGGGCGGGAATTCTCGAAGCAAGTGGAGCAGCAGTTCGTGGTGGTGCAGAACCGCGAACTCACCGAATACGTCAACCGGATCGGCAACCGTCTGGTGGAGAAGGGCGAGCTGGAAAAGTATCCTTTCTTCTTCAAGGTCGTGCAGGAGGATTCAATCAACGCCTTCGCCCTGCCCGGCGGGCCCATGTATGTGCACACGGGACTGCTCCGCGCCGCGGAGAACGAAGCGCAACTGGCGGGCGTGCTGGCCCACGAGCTGTCGCACGTCGTGCTGCGGCACGGCACCAACCAGGCGTCCAAGGCGCAGTTCGCACAGCTCGGCGCGCTGCTGGCAGGCGCCGTGATTGGCGGCGGCTCGCTCACCGGCCAGCTGGCGCAGCTCGGCATCGGGCTGGGCGCGAACTCCGTCCTGTTGAGGTACTCGCGCAATGCGGAAAGCGATGCCGATCTGCTCGGCGCTTACACCATGGCCAAAGCCGGTTACAACCCGGTGGAGATGGCGCGGTTCTTCGAAAAACTGGAAGCGGAGCGGAAGGGCAAGACGCCGAAGCTCGTGGAGATCTTCACCGCCTCGCATCCGAATCCAGGCAACCGCGTGAAGGCCATCGAGGCGCAGCTCCCCTACATGCCGCGTGGCCCCTACAATGCCAGCGAAGGGGACCTGAAACGGATCCAGTCCCTGGTAGCGGCGTTGCCGAAAGCTGTCAAGCCTGCGGAGCCGGGCAATAAGGGCGCGCCCGCGCCGCTGCCCAACGCGCCCAAGCCGGACCGCGTCCCCGTGTCGGACCGGGTGCGCCAGTACCGCAGCGGCGGCGTATCGATGCAGTACCCGGAAAACTGGCGGGTGAGCGAATCGCAGTCGAGTGCGACCATCGCTCCCGCCGAGGGGCTCGTGCAGGGGCACGTCGGCTACGGAGTCATTCTGAGCCGGGCAAGCCTCCAACGTGCTGTCAGCCTGGAGAAAGACACGCAGGCGCTCATCGAGTCATTCTCGCGCCAGAACTCGAACATGCGCGTGATCGAGCAGGGCCAGCAGATCACCGTTGCCGGCCGCCGCGCCATCGTCACCAAGCTTTCCTCGGACTCGCCTTTCGCTGGCTTGCGCGAAATCGACGTGCTGATCACCATCGAACGCGACAACGAGCTCTTCTATCTGATCTGCATCGCCCCGGTGCCGGACTATCCTGCCTTCGAGCCCGTATTCCAGCAAATGGTCCGCTCCATCGCTCTCGACTGACTGCCGGCAACACCCCTGGTGATCACCAGCTCCCTCGGGGATGCCGCCGGAGCGACGCCGTCTCCCCGGCGCGTGCGCCGGAGCCGCGTTGCCTGTATTGCGCCTGCGTGGTCTGCACGGTTCCCCCGGCGCCTGCGCCGGGGCCGCGCTCCCGGCGGTGCCCGGCGCTGCCAGCGTGGCCCGTGGAAGGTACCGTTAGCCCCCGTCACATCCACCCACGAAAGTGCCAGATCAGGCTGTCCCCCTCGCCCGAGCCGCGTTGCTTGCCCTGTTCCCCCGGCGCGTGCGCCGGGGCCGCGTTGCCTGTATTGCGCCTGCGTGGTCTGCACGGTTCCCCCGGCGCCTGCGCCGGGGCCGCGCTCCGGGCGAATCCTGAACCGGCCGTCCGCCGGCTCGACGCCCCATCCTCGCCGGCACTGCCTCATGGCAGAACACGCCGGAGATCCCGTACGCCTAGTCCCATCGCGGGCGCGTTCAGCTCCGCCAGGTTTTGCCCGTCATGCCCTGCTGGGGCTATACTGCCACTGATACAAGAGCAATCAGGCGTCTGGGCTGACTGCGTGCCGAGTGCAACTCCTGCGGGCAGGGTGCCGTGGAACTCCCTCGTAATCGACGCGCTCGGGAGGCCCCGGGGCATACCGATGAGAGTCGTCGTCATCGTACCCACCTACAACGAGCGCGAAAACATCGCCGCCCTGATTCCGGCGCTGCAATCCGAGTTTCAAAACCTGGCGCACGAGTCCCACATTCTCGTCGTCGACGACCTGACGCCGGACGGGACGGCGGACGTGGTGCGCGCCTTGCAGGAAGAACACCGTAACGTCCATCTGCTCACGGGCGAGAAGCGGGGGCTCGGCGCGGCCTATATCCGCGGGATGCGATACGCCATCGAGGAGCTTGGCGCGGACGTCGTCTTCGAAATGGATGCCGATTTCTCCCATAAACCCGCCGACGTTCCCCGTTTGATGGCCACTTTGGAAAGCGGAGCCGATTTTGTGATCGGGAGCCGCTATGTAGAAGGCGGTTCCATTCCTTCGGAATGGGGGTCTTCACCGGCGGCTGAACTCACGTGTCGGCAATTTCGTCGCCCGCTACGTGGCGGGGATTTACACGGTGCGGGATTGCACCGCCGGCTTCCGCGCGATCCGGACATCGCTGCTCAAACACCATTCCCCTCTCTGATCTGCGGGTCCAGGGCTACGCTTTTCAGGTAGCTGTTGCACGCAGCCAAGGTTCGCGGCGCGCGCATCGTCGAAATTCCGGCCGACTTCGTAGACCGCACCTGGGGGCAATCGAAACTCGGAATCCGCGACATTCGGGAATTCATTCTGAACGCGTGGTGGATCCGCTTCGCGGCTTCCGGTACGTTTTTCAGGTTCCTGACCGTCGGCGCTCCCGGCGTGCTGGTCAATCTCGGCCTTTTCACCCTCTTGTTGGCAGCCGGATGGAACAAACATCTTGCCTCGCCAGCCGCGACCGCCGCCTCGATCCTTTCCAACTTCTTCCTCAATTATCGCTGGACATTCCGGCAGCGGAACCAGGGATCTGGTACCGGCATCCGCGGCCTGAAATTCAACGTAGTTTCCGGACTCGCGCTGCTGCTGAATTACGTCGGCTTTGTTGAGTTTTCAGCTTTGCTGCCGGATTGGCCGCCGCAGGGACCGCAGGCGTTGGGCATCCTTCCGGCCACCGTCGCGAATTACTTCCTCAGTGTGTATTGGACCTACGTGCCCGCCGCAAGAAAGCCGACGCATGCAATCCGAATTGCGGACAGATGCGGCTAACGAGCGGGAAAGCAAAATGAACGACCCCGAAACACGATCCTTCCTCCGGCGCCAGAAACACGCCGGGCGTCCGATCACGGCCGCGGTCCTGCTCTTGTTTGGCGCCATCATTGTGTGTGTCCAGTGGCGCGCGGGCGCGTCCAGCGCAGCCTTCGGCAGCTTTCCGGACGAGTCGGCGCACTATATCGGCGGCGTCCTGATGAAGGAATACATCGCCAGTGGCCTGTTCTGCGACCCGGTTCAGTATGCCGTGGAATACTACTCACACACGCCCTTTTTCGCCATCGGCGTCTGGCCTCCCATGTATCACCTGATCGAGGGAATTTGGATGTCCGTCTTCGGAGTAGGCCGGGAAGCCGTTCTCTGGCTGAACGTGATCAGCGGCGCGGTTCTGGCGTGCCTGATCTTCTCCATCGTTCGCGCGCACCACGGGGCAGTTGCGGGCATTGCAGCCGGGGTCATGGTTCTGGCCATACCGGCCGTCCAGTGGAGTGCATGCTTTGTGATGGTAGATCTTGCGTGCACGGCTTTGGCCATCGCCTCCCTTGGCTTCCTCGCCCGGTATTTCGATCATCCCGGCTGGCGGAATTCCCTCCTGTTCGGCTTGCTGGCAGCCGTCACTGTGCTGACGAAGAACAGCGCCTACTGTGTCCTCTTTGTCCCGGCGTTCCTGATCCTTCTCCGCGGACAATGGCGCGTGCTTGCGCAGAGGAGCTTCTGGATCGCGCCCATCGTCTTCGTCCTGCTCTACGGTCCCTGGCTGCTTCTCAGCCGCCATGTGCTGCTTTTGGGCATGGTGGGGCTGCCAAATTTCACGCCCGCCGATGCGGCCGCCGGCTTCATCGCCAGGCTCTGGAATCAGAACGGCATCCTCGTGCTGCTGACATTGTCCGCGGTTGCTGCAGCCTTCGCCAGGCCCCGCCGGACGCCGACTCTGGAGTTGTGCCTGTACTCGATCCTCTTCGCGCTTCCTTTCTCGATATTCCTGGCGCGGGTTCCCGTTCAGGACCGGCTCCTCATCGCCGCCGGGGGCGCCTTGTCAGTCGCCTCTGTGGCCAGCGTGCGGATGATCTTTTCCTGGTTGCGCCTGCCGCCACGGCTTTTCCCTCTCGCGGTCGCCCTGCTCGCCGGCGGGCTTTTTTGGAACAATGCCCTCCGCTTTCCCTACCCGCCCAGGAACGAGCTCAGAGCCATCGTCGCCACAATTCTCAAGCGCGATGGCCGGCGCCCGGTTCCGTACTGGTCCCTTCCGGATCCCAAGGACCATGGATCGCCGAATTCGTGCAGCTCGCGGGCGGCGGAGGGCGGCGGACCCTGATCCGCCCCACCAAGTTCCTGGCTTCCGAATCCTGGAACGCCACTCATTACGAAATCCGTTATTCGAGCCTCGAGGAACTTCGCTCAGCGCTGTCGGAAGTCCCGTTCCGCTACTGCATCATCGACAACAATGCGACGGAATATCCGCACGACCGGCTGCTCAAAGCCCTGCTGCGGATCGACAGCGTCCAGTGGCGGCCGGGCTTGTCCGCAAGCCGGTTCACCGTCTATGAGAACGCGGCATGGTCGCCAAAATCTGAGGAACAGGTTTCAGCCGCCATGCGCCGCGCCGCGCTCGTGCGATAGGCCCCCGGCTGCTGGAAAATCCTGCCGGGGCAGGGAAGCGCGAATCGCGCCCGCCTCGGTTCCGTGCATCTGCAAATCAAAACGGGGCAAGGCGCCGGGAATCCATCCGAAATCAGCGTTCCCGTTTCTCGAACAGCAGCACCGCAACGCTCTTGCCGGCAAGTTTAAATTGCGCGTGGCCGGGCCTTTCCTGCAGCAGGTCTGTGATCCGCCAATCCGCCTGATCCCGCCATCGGAGCCGCACCTGCCTCGCCTCCTGCCCGTGGTTGAACACGAACACGATCCGCCCGCCGCCCGATTCCAGCCACCGCGCCTCCACTCCGCCCTCGGCGATCAACTTCCGCCCTACGCCCGCCCAGTCGAGCAAAGAAACGAACCAGCGCCGCGCATCCTCGCTTGGTGCCGAATGGTAGGCTGCCGCCGGATACGAACCCACCAGCAGCGCCTTGCCCTTTCCGTAACCCGCCTCCACCGCCGCGGGCGCGCCATCCTCGAAGCGCCCCACCACCTTGCCGCCCATCGGTGCCAGCACCTCGCGGAACCACCTTCCTGGCACCCGCAGCCCGCTGTCAAACACGATCACTGTCCGCCCGCCCGGCGCCGTCTCCACCGCCGCTTCCCGCGCCCCGAACACCTCATGCAGCCCCATGCCCGGAATGATCTCCGATGCGCGCCCCGCCTCGCTGTTCCACCCCGCGCGCGCCTCCACCACCAGGCTCCCGCCAGCCCTCACATACTCGCGCAGCACGCCGCCCGCGTAAGAAGGCAGCATCGGCGGATACGGCAGGTATACCAGCCGGTACTGCGCCAGCGCCTCCGCCGACAAGGCCCCCGCGTGGACGAAATCCACCGGAACATTTTCGGCCCACAATGCCTTATAGAATCCCAGCAGCGAGTCCCGCTCGATGCCCGCCACTTCGCCCTGCGGCCCTCCGTAAGCTGTCTGCCTCTGCCGCCCGCCCACGAAGTGCGCCAGCGGGTTGTAGATCACCGCCACCTCCGCCTGCGGCGGGCGCGCCTGTTCCAGGAGCTGCTCGTGACGCGCAACCGCCTGCGCGAACCGCCCCGCCTCGCGCGCCCGTTCCGTCAGCGTGCCGTCCAGATGAACCAGCCCGAAGCCGCCTGCCTCGTAGCCCGTGCTCATTGGATAGAAGGCGTAGAAGTGAATCCCCTTCGCGCCCCGCGAAACCGCCGACCACGCCCAGACCCGCAGGTCCTCCGGCGTCACCTCCGGACTCACGTTCACTGCAATGGTTCCGAAACCCGCCTGCAGCTCTCCGATCACGAACCCCTGCCGCCCCTCCGCGAAGCCGAAGCTCCGCGTGAAGTCCAGCAGCGCCCCGCGCCACAGCGGGTCGCGGTCGATGAACGCCGAATGCTTCGGATAAAAGCTCGTCCCGTAGAAATCCACCTGCCGCGCCATGATCCAGTCGTCGGACTGCCCCTCCCACCAGTGCGGCGAAGCGAACAGCCCCACGCCCGCCGCGTGGCTTGTCGCCACCGCCTCCGGTGCCCCGGTTTTCACCGCCTCGTAGCGCTCCCGCAGGTCCTCGCCGAGCTTGTCGGCGATGAACATCTTCCAGTCGATGTAATCCGTGTAGCTGAGGATTGTGGAAAGGCGGTTCGGCTCCACCTCCTCCCAGGACCGGTAGCGGCGGTACCACGCCTGATTCAGCGATTCGAGCGATCCGTACTTCATCCGCAGCCACTCGCGGAAGCGCCGCTTCGTGTTCGCGCAGAAGCAGAACTCGGGGTTCGGGATGTAGGTCGGATTCGCCCAGTTGATCACATGCGGCTCGCTCCACAGGTCCCACCCCAGCAGCGCCTTGCTGCGCGAGGCGTGCCGCGCCAGCGCCCTGTAAAACGCATTGTCCGCCGCGCGCACGCCCGGATGATCCCGGCAGTAACCCGGCGACGATTCCGGCGCCACCGCCTGCCCGTCCGAGGAGACAAACAGCGAATCGGCGTACCGCCGCCCCACCCACTCCGGAGCCGAGTCCATGTACACCTGCACGAACACGCGCATCCCCTCTTCCTCGGCCAATTCCAGCAGGACATCCAAGGTGGAGAAGTCGTAGCGGCCGGGCTCGGGCTCCGCCGACGCCCAATCCACCCAGCAGCGGATGGCGTGGAAGCCCAGCCCCCGGATCTTGCGAATGTCCTCCCGCCAAAGCTCCTTCTTCGCGCGCGGATCCGGCTCGAGCATCGGCGCCCGCGCCTTGCCGCCGCCATACCAAACGGAAACGGGCAGCCCGCCGCCTTGCGCCGCCAGCGCGGCGGCGAAACACAGAAACAGGATGTTTTGTTTCATGGTTCCAGCCGGAACAGCGCGCATGCGCCCGGCTCCAGCCGGTGCGCGAGGCCGCCGTGGATTTTGCCCAGGTTCTTGCGCCGCAGCACGTCGAACACGCGCAGCGTCGCGCGCTTCTCGCCCAGCCCCAGTTCCCTCCAGATCATGTCCACGCTCACCGCCCGCCCCGCCCGGTTCACCAGCATCAGCGCCGTCTCGCCGTCGCTCAGCGGCCGCACCCAGATCTCGCTGTCGGGATCGTGCCACGCCAGCCGCGCCGCGCCCGCCCCGCGCTCCTCCACCTGCATCACCGCCACATCCAGCACCGCGGGCTTCTCGCCGCGCCCCATCGCCCACTGCGCCAGCGCGCAGGGCGGGGGCGCCGGCTGCCACGCCAAGAGCAGTGCAGCTGCGATCAGCACGGATTCATCCTACCTGACCCGCGTCATTGCGCGTCAGTGCCCGTTGGCGCGCCACCGCCGCGCCACCAGCAGCCCCAGCTCCAGCGCCTGCTCGTAGTTCAGGCGCGGATCCACTTCGCTCTCGTAGGCTCGGGCCAGGTCCTCCTCGCACAGCCCCCGCGCGCCTCCCGTGCACTCTGTCACATTTTCGCCCGTCAGCTCGATATGCATTCCTCCCAGGATCGAGCCGTACTGCGGATGGATGTCGATGGCCTGGCTCAGCTCGCTTTCGATGTCGTCGAAACTGCGCGTCTTGTAGCCGTTCAGCGTCCGGCGCGTGTTGCCATGCATCGGATCGCAGAGCCACAGCACGCGAAGCCCTTCGCGCCTCACAGCTTCGATCACCGGCGGCAGCTCCTCCGCGATTCGCGCCGCCCCGTAACGGTGAATCAGCACCAGCCGCCCGGGCTCGTTGCGGGGATTCAGCTTCCCGGCGATCCGCAGGATGTCGTCCAGTGCCAGCCCGGGGCCGATCTTCACGCCCACAGGATTCTCGATGCCGCGCATATACTCGATGTGCGCCCCGTCGGGCGACGCCGTACGGATGCCCACCCACGGGAAATGCGTTGACAGGTTGAACCAGCCCGGCCGGTGCGGCACGCGCCTCGTCTGCGCCTGCTCGTAGGGAAGCAGGAGCGCCTCGTGCGACGTGTAGAAATCGATCCTGTCGCTGCCCGACGCGCTTGTCCCGAGGATGTTCTCCATGAACCGCAGGCTCTCGGTGATCGAGTGCAGCATGCGGTGGTACTCTTCCGCCTGCGGCGAATGGCGCGTCCAGTCCAGGTCCCAGTATTCCGGGTGGTGCAAGTCCGCGAAGCCGCCCTTGACCAGCGCGCGAATGAAATTCAGTGTCAGCGCCGCCCGCTCGTAGCCGCGCAGCAAAAGCTGCGGGTCCGGCGCGCGTGCCTGCTCGGTCGCCTCGGGGCGGTTCACCAGATCCCCCCTGTATGCGGGCAGCCGCCGCCCGTGGATCTCCTCGAAGTCCGCCGAACGCGGCTTCGCGTATTGCCCGGCAAAGCGGCCAACGCGCACCACCGGCTTCTGCGTGCCCTGCACCAGCACCAGGCTCATCTGAATGAGCACCTTCAACTGGTTGGCGATCCGCTTCGAGTTGCAGTCGGCGAACCTCTCCGCGCAATCCCCGCCCTGCAGCACGAAGCTCCGTCCCTCCGCCGCGCGCGAAAAGTGCTCCTTCAGCGCGACGATCTCCCAGCTTGTCACCAGCGGCGGCAGCGCCGACAGCTCTTCCAGAATCTGTTCCAGAGCCGCGGGATCCAGGTATTCCGGCTGCTGCATCGCAGGGAATCGCTTCCACGAATCCGGCGACCAGTCCACTCCCATATTTGATTTCAGGGTAGCATTGTAGACTCATGCGGCTTTCCGCGCTGCCCGTGCTGTTTGCCTTGACGGCAACGCTTCCGGCGCAATCCGGCGGGCGGCCCGGCGAGTCGCCCCGCAAGAAAATCGGCCTCGCCTTCTCCGGTGGCAGCGCTCTTGGGCTGGCCCACGTTGGCGTTCTCAAATGGCTTGAAGAGAACCGCATTCCGGTTGACTACATCGCTGGTACGAGCATGGGTGCGCTCATTGGCGCGCTCTACTCCACCGGCCGGGACTCGGCAGAAATCGAGCGCTTCGTCCGCGAACTCGACTGGAACGCAGCCTTCGCCCCCTCCGTTCCGTTCCGCCACCTCGCGTTCCGGCGCAAGGAGGACCGCCGCGACTTCCCCTCCACTATCGAGTTCGGTGTCGGCAAGGGGCTGAAGCTGCCCGCAGGACTCTCCGCCGGGCACGGCGCCGGACTCACCATCAGCCGCTTCGCTGCCGCCTACGATCAGCTCGACTCCTTCGATCAGCTCCCCACTCCGTTCCGCTGCGTCGCCACCGACCTCAGGCACGGCAAGCAGGTGGTCTTCTCACGCGGCCCTCTCACGATCGCCCTGCGCGCCTCGATGAGTTTGCCGGCGCTGTTCGCGCCGGTCGAGCACGAGGGCATGACGCTGGTCGACGGCGGGCTGCTGAACAACCTCCCTGTAGGCGTTGTCCGCAGCATGGGCGCCGACATTGTCATCGCCGTGGCGCTCGACAAGCCGCCCGATCCCGATCAGTACATCTCCCTGCTCGGCGTGGCCGGACGCAGCATCTCCATCATGATCGCCGCCAACGAACGCCGCAGCATGGGGCTTGCGGACCTCGTGCTGATGCCCGATTTGCAAGGGCTCGAATCGACCGACTACGCGCGCTTCGACGAGTTTCTCGCGCGCGGATTCGAAGCCGCCCGGCGAAAGTCGCTGATGCTCGGCCCGCTGGCGGTTTCCGCCGAAGACTACGAGTTGTATGCCGGCATGCGCAAGCAGCGCCGCTTGCCGGAAACCGTGAAGCCGCAACTGATCGTCGTCGAGGGGAATCTGGCCGAACGCCGCCGCAAAGCGCTGGTCGAAGCCATCGCCGCCGATCCCTCCCGTCCTCTCGACCTCGCCCGCCTCGAAACCGAGCTCAACAAAATCGCCGGGATGGGCCGCTACGACGCCGTCTCATATTCGCTCTTGCGGCACGAATCGACCGAAGGCATTCTGATCCGGCCTCACCAGAAAATTCACGGCCCGCCGTTCCTCAACCTGGCATTTCTTCTGGATGCCTCCCGCCAGGAGGGCTTCCGTTTCGGCATTGGCGGCCGGCTCACCTTTCTCGATTTCGGCGGACCCGCTTCCGAATGGCGCACCGACCTTTCCATCGGCCAGATCAACCGCGTGTCCAGCGAGTACTACTACCGCATCCGCGGCGGAAAATGGTTCCTGGCTCCGCAGGGATTTTACATCGAAGACAGCCGCCCTTTGTATCGCGGAAAAGACCAGATTGCCGACTTTATTTCTCAGCGTGGCGGCGCTTCTCTGGACTTGGGCTACGCCTTCGGGCGGTTCCAGGAGATCCGGATCGGTGCCGCCACCGGCCGCACGCGCATCGCCGTCACCAAGGGGCCGAACGATCTCGAACCGCTCGACGGACGCTTCACGGATCTGCACCTGCGCTGGGCCTATGAAGGCCAGGACAGCGCCCTGGTGCCGCGCCGGGGCGTCCGCGCCTCCTTGCTGGCGGCGTGGTTGCTGAACCATCCGGGTACGGGGCGGCGGCCTCCTCTTGCCGATGCCGCCTTCAGCTATGCCCGCCCGTTCAGCGCCCGCTGGTCTTTGCTCACAGAGTCCGCCGCCGGGCTCACCGGCTGGCAGGAGGCGCTGAACAACCGCTTCGCCGTCGGCGGCGCCGGCAGGCTCGACTCCCTCGGCCGCGGCCGCGAAACTGGCAACCGCTATTACTACGGCGGGGCCCGGCTCTTGCGCTCCCTCAACAGCCAGAGCCTTGGCATCTTCGGCCGCTTTTATCTCTTCGCCGCCGGGGAAGCCGGCAATGCGTGGCGCGCAGGCACGAATCCGCTCCCGCGCCACTCCGGCTCGCTCGGCCTGATGGGAGAAACCACCTTCGGGGTGGTCTACTTCGGCGGTGGCGTGGGCGACCGGGGCGACCGCCGCCTGTTCTTCCGCCTCGGCAGGATCTTCTGAGCGCCGCCCGGCGGCTCATCCCCCGAGCCGCCGCCGCAGCCCGGCCTCGTCCCACACCGGAATCCCCAGCTCGCGCGCCTTGTCGAGCTTCGATCCCGCCTCCTCGCCCGCCACCACGACGCTCGTCTTCCGGCTCACCGATCCGGTCACCTTCCCGCCGGCGGCCTCGATCAGCCGCGTCGCCTCGTCCCGCTTCAGCGTGGGCAGGGTTCCCGTCAGAACGAAAGTCATCCCGGCCAGCGGCCCTCCTTCCGTTTTCTTGCTCTCCGTCGAGACGAAATTCAGCCCCGCTTTCCGCAGCCGCTCCACCAGCTCCCGGTTGTGCGGCTCGGCGAAGAAACGCCGGATGCTGGCCGCAATTTTCGGCCCTACCTCCTCCACCTGCATCAGCCGCTCCTGGTTGGCCGCCATTAAGTCGTCCAGGCTTGCGAATGACTGCGCCAGAAATTGCGCCGTCCGCTCGCCGACAAACGGGATTCCGAGGCCCGCGATCAGCCGCGAAAGCGGCTTCTCTTTAGTGGCCTCAATGTTCTGCACAATCCGTGCCGCCACCTTCTCGCCCAGCCGCCTCCGCACCTTCTCCCCTTCCAGTTCCAGCGGCGCCAGATCCTCCACTCCCAGTTCGTACAGGTCGGCGATGCTCTTGAGCTTGCCCGCCGCCATCAGCTGCGTCACGATGGCATCGCCCATCCCGTCGATGTCCATCACCCCGCGCGAACAGTAATGCAGGATGCTCTCCTTCAACCGCGCCGGGCAGCTCGAGTTGATGCACCGCAGCACCGCCTCCCCTTCGGCGCGGAACACCGGTCCGCCGCACACCGGGCACTCCTGCGGCATCACGAATTCCCGCATCTCCGGCCCCGGCGCCGCCAGCCGCACCACCTTCGGAATCACGTCGCCCGAACGCTCCACCACCACCCGGCCGCCGATCATCAGCCCAAGTTCGCTGATGTAGTCCTCGTTGTGCAGCGTCGCATTGGTCACCGTCACACCGCTGACCGTCACCGGGCGCAGGCGCGCCACCGGCGTCAGCGCGCCGGTCCGCCCCACCTGCACCTCGATGTTCTCCAGCACCGTCTCGGCCTGCCGCGGCGTGAACTTGAAGGCGATCGCCCAGCGCGGCGCCTTGGCCGTCCACCCCAGCCGCTCCTGCTGCTCAATCGAATCGACCTTTGCCACGACGCCGTCGATTTCGAAAGGAAGGGAATCACGTTTCTCCTCCCACTCCCGGCAGAATGCGAGCAGCTCCTCCACATCCCGGCACAGCCGCCGCTGCGCGTCCACGCGGAACCCGAGCTCCGCCAGCTCTTCCAGCGATCGCCAGTGGCTCGGCATCGCCGGACGGCCTTCCACCAGCAGAAAATACGCGTGGTATTCCAACTGGCGTGAGGCCGTGATGGAGGGATCCAGCACGCGCAAAGAGCCTGCGGCAGAATTCCGTGGATTCGCGTAAAGCGGCAGCCCCTGGGCCTCGCGCTCGGCGTTCAGCCGCTCGAATGCGGCCTTGGTCATGATCACTTCGCCGCGCACCTCGAACTTCTCCCACGGCGCCCTGACCGCGCGCAGCGGCACCGTGCGGATCGTTCTCGCGTTCTCCGTCACGTCTTCGCCTTCGGTCCCGTCGCCGCGGGTGATGGCCTGCCGGAGGATGCCGTTGTCATAGTGGACGGCCATCGAAAGGCCGTCCAGCTTCAGCTCGGCAACATACTGGAAGGGTTCTCCCCCCAGGAGCTCCCGCACACGCCGGTCAAAGTCCCGCAGCTCGCCCTCGTTCAGGGCATTGTCCAGGCTGAGCATCGGCGAGGAATGCCGGGTCTTGACGAACCCCTCCTGCGGGGCGCCGCCCACACGCTGCGTGGGCGAATCCGGCGGCACCGGGATCTCCGGATGCGCCTGCTCGAGTTCGCGCAGCCGGCGCATCAGCCCGTCGAATCTGGCGTCGGAAATCTCCGGCTGGTCGAGGACATAGTAAAGGTATTCGTGGCGGCGGATCTCGGCGCGCAGTTGCTCGAGCTGTTCCTGAACTGTCACATTTATTAGGGTATCTGCGCAGTGAAGGCGAAAAAAGTGGCGGTTGTCTACAACCCGGAAGCGGGGCGGATCCGCGTGCGCCCGGGGCTCGTGCAAAAGCTGATCGACAGCCTTAGGCAGCGCTTCGACAACGTAGAGGCGGCGCCTACGCCCGCGCCCGGCGCTGCCGCGCGCATCGTCCAATACTGGATCGGGCAGGGCGCAGATCTGGTCTGCATCGCTGGTGGAGACGGCACGGTCAACGAGGCGCTGGACGGGCTGGCGGGCACGGGCGTGCCCCTGCTCGTTCTGCCGGCGGGTACGGCGAATGTCCTGAACTGCGAGATCGGTACCGGCAACAACGCTCTGCGGGCGGTGGATCGTCTGGACGAAATGGAACCCGTGGATGTCGCGCCCGGCGTGCTCCGCCGCGCTGGCGAAGAACGGCTGTTCCTGTGCATGGCAGGCGCCGGGCTGGATGCCCGCATCGTCCGCCTCGTGCGCCCGGAGTGGAAGAAACGGCTGGGCAAGCTCAGTTACTGGGAAGGCGGGCTGGCTCAACTGGGGCGCCGGCTCGAGGTGTTCGAGGTGCGCGTGAACGGGCGCCGCTACGAATGCAGCTTCGCCCTGCTGGCGCGCGTGCGGAACTACGGCGGAGATCTGTGGATCGCCCGGCACGCCAACCTCCTGGAGGACCGCCTGGCCGTCGTGCTGTTCGAGGGCGACAGCTCGCTGCGCTACCTGAAATACTTCGCCGGGGTTCTCACCGGGCGCCTGGGGAGGCTGCGCGGCGCACATGTGCTGAGAGCGGAGCGCGTGGAGTTGCCAGAGGCGGGAGAAGTTGCCGTGGACCTGCAGGTGGACGGCGAGCATGCCGGATTCGCGCCCGCGGAAGTGGGGCTTTCCGGGCGCCGCATGCGCCTACTGGTTCCGCGCGCCTACGCTGCCGCCATGCGCGCCCGCGCCGGGTCAAAATGAGGACTTCAGAGGCTGCATGTCCTCCTCCAGCGCGGCCAGAAGGGTCTCGGCCTCGTGGGCGAGACTCAGGCGCGAGAGAGCTTCCGGCGGCGCAGGGGCGCCCTGCTCGTCCTCGTCTGTGATGGCGTGGCCGGCTGAGTTGGCCAGATCATTGGCCACCGCGACGGCGAGGCTTAGCGGTGTCGCGGCGCCGTGCCGGCCGGGGTCGAGTTCCGGGTGGTGGTGATACAGGACCGCCTTCTGGATGGGAGCCGGCAGGTTCCACTTGCCCAGTGCCGCAGCCGAAAGCTCGGCATGGGAGGCGTCGATGACGGCGTACTCGCACTGTTCCAGCGGCTTGCCGCTGGAGACGCGCATGGCATGGATGCGGAGGAACTCTTCCGGCAGCGCCGTGGCGATCATCAGCCTCCCCAGATCATGCAACAACCCGGCGGCGAAGGCCCCTTCAGGGTATTCGACCGGAAGCTTTTGGACCAGCCGGTCCGCGAGAAGCGCCGTGGCGATAGCGTGCTCGTTGAACCGCGCCATCGACCACGATTCCGGCGTCTTCACCCGCGACCAGAGCCTGGAAACCGAGAGTCCAAGCAGGAAGTTGCGCAGCTTGTACAGGCCCAGGATGGAGACGGCGGCGCGAACGCTGCTGACGTTGCCGCGACGCCCGTACAAAGCGGAGTTGACCAGCCGAAGCACGTTGCCGCTCAGCACTGTATCCCGTTCGATCAGGTCCGCCAGCCGCGCGAAGCTGACATCCTCGTCCGCCAGGGTCGCCATCAGGTGATTCAGCACCGGCGAGAAGGGCGGCAGCTGGTCCAGGCTTTTCAGTGCCCGGTCGCGCGGAGAGACCTTGGGCAGAATACTCTGACTCACATTCGTCTTCATCGGCTGTCCACGCCACGAACTTGAGAGCCGACGGTGAAAAAACCCGCGGCCGGGCCCTCCGCGCGGGAAACGGGTACGATGGAGAAACACGTATGGCGCCCGATTCGAGTCCGGCCATCGAGATCCGCGGGTTGAGGAAGGTTTACGGGGAGAAGGCAGCCGTCGATGGACTGACCCTCACCGTCGAACGCGGCTGCTTCTTTGGCTTCCTCGGACCCAACGGCGCCGGCAAGACCACCACCATCCGCATGTTGATGGGGCTGGCGCCTCCCACCGCGGGCGAGATCCGCATCCTCGGGCGCAAGATGCCCGGGGAGGCGCTGGAGGTCAAGGCGCGCATCGGGCTGGTGCCGGATGAAAGTCTTCTGTTCGACCACCTCACCGGCGTCGAATACGTCGAGTTCGTCGGCCGCATGTACCGGCTGGAGCGGGAACTGGCGCGGAAACGGGCTGCCGAGCTGATGGAGCTGTTCGAACTCGACACCGCCGGACGCAAGCTGATCGCCGAGTACTCCAAGGGAATGCGGAAGCGCGTCGCGATGGCGGCGGCGCTGATCCACCGGCCGGAGCTGTTCCTGCTCGACGAGCCGTTCGAGGGCGTCGATGCCGTCGGCGCGCGGCTGATGAAGGACATCCTGCTCGAACAGGTTCGACAGGGCGCAACCATCTTCCTGACATCGCACGTGCTGGAAGTGGTGGAGCGGCTCTGCGACCGCGTCGCCATCATCCACGAAGGCCGCCTCGTCGTGGAAGGCTCGCTCGAGGAACTCCGCTCCGGCGAGGAGACGCTGGAAGACCTGTTCGTCCGGGCCGTGGGCGGGCCGGCCCGCACGACCGAGGCGCTGGACTGGCTGAGGTGATCGAGAGATGACGCCGGCCGGCGACCAGATCCGCGCCATCCTGGGCGCACAGTTCCGGGTATTGCGCAACCGGGTCACAGGCGGACGGATGGGCGCGGGCCGGATCCTGTACTGGCTCTCGATGGCCTTGTGGTACGGGCTGGTGGCATTCCTGGCCTGGCTGGCGGCGGTCAGCTTGCCGGCGCTGCGGGAGCGGGATCAGCTTGTGGCCGTCGTTTCCACCATCCTCATGGGCTTGATGGCGTTCTGGCAGCTCATGCCCGTGATGATGGCCGCATCGGGGGTGAGCCTGGACCTGAAGCGGCTGCTGGTTTATCCAATCCCGGAGCGCCAGCTGTTTCTTGTGGAGGCGCTCCTCCGGGTGTCCACCGGCACCGAGGTGTTGATCGTCATGGCGGGCGTGGCTTGGGGGCTGGCTCGCAGCCCGCTGACCCCGGGATGGACGGCCGGATTTCTGCTGATTTTTGTCCTGATGAATTTGATGCTTTCCGTGGGAATCCGGGATTTATTGAGCCGCCTCTTGGCGCGCCGGGGCGTGCGGGAGCTGGTGGTGCTCGGCATTGTGATGCTGGCCGCCCTGCCGCAGCTCGTCATCGCCGCCGTGCCACCGGACAGCCTGCGTGGAATCTATCAGAAGTACGCGGCGTGGATGCCGCACCTGCCGCTCCCATGGACGGCGATGGCGCTTCTGGCCACGGGAACCTTCTCCTGGATGGCCGCCTCCTCGACCGCCGCGTGGCTCGCCGTGGCGGGCTGGTTCGGCTACGCGCAGTTCCGCCGCGGGCTGAAGTTGGACGAGGCGGAGGTGAAGTCGAAGGACAGGGAGAAGCGCCGCGCCGGGGCCTTCGGGTTCCTCGAGAGCCTCTACGATGTGCCTGGCCTTCTTTTGCCCGATCCGCTCGGCGCGCTCGTCGCAAAAGAGCTGCGGACTCTGGGGCGCTCCAGCCGCTTCCGCCTGGTGTTCTTCATGGGCTTCACCTTCGGAATCATCATCTGGCTCCCGCTCGCCTTCCGCGGCCATTGGGGGGCCGAACGCTCCAGTGAAAACCTGCTGTTGTGGGTGAGCCTCTACGCCGCTCTCCTTCTCGGCGAAGTGCTGTTTTGGAACACTCTGGGATTCGACCGCGGCGCCGTCCAGGCCTATTTCGTCATGCCTGTGAGTCTGCGCGCCATGCTGGTGGCGAAGAACGTCACGGCGGTGATGGTGCTGCTGGCGGAGGTCGCCATGGTGACGCTGGCGCTTTCACTGCTCCGCATTCGGTTTCCCGCCTCGAAGATCCCGGAGGCGTTCGCCTGCGTGCTGTTGCTGGCGTTGCTGCTGCTTGCGGTGGGCAATATGGCCAGCGTGAAGTCTCCCCGGGGGATGGATCCGGCCTCCAGCTGGCGGCAGTCTTCGGCCGGAAAGGTTCAGGGGCTGGTTCTTCTGTTCTACCCGCTGCTGCTGGCGCCCATCGGGCTGGCGCATCTGGCGCGTTACGCCTTCGAACGCGATCTGGCCTTCTACCTCGTGCTGCTGAGCGGATACCTGGTGGGGGGCATCAGCTACTGGGTGGCGCTGGACTCGGCCGTGGAGATTGCGGAAAAAGAAAGAGAGAGGATCGTGGCGGCCCTGTCGGCGACCCAAGGGCCGATTTCGTGATGCCATGCGAGGCGCCCGGCTGATTTCCCTGCTGGCCGCGCTCGCCGCCGGGTCGGCGGCGGCGGACTGGATCGAAACAAAAAGCGGCCCTTTTGTGGTGTATTCGGACGCCGGCGAGGAACGCGCGCGCGAAGCGCTCTACCATCTGGAGCAGTTCCGCTTCCTGTTCGGAGAAATGCTGGGCAGGAAAGATCTGGGAACAGTGTGGCCGGTGGCGGTTGTGGTCCGGCGCATGGCGAAGGCCGAGGCGCCACTGCCGCCGGGCTTCTCCCGCGGCGGCTGGCTGGCTACTTGGCCGGCCGGGGGGACGCCGCCGCCGGATTATTTCCGTGCTCTGGCGCTGCTGTTCATCGAGGACAACTGGAAGGACCGCATGCCGGGAACGCTGGAACAGACCGTGGCGGTTCTGTTTTCCACCATGCGCGTCGAAGCCGGCCGCGCCGCGCTCGGCCTCCCGCCGGAGCCGCCGCTCCGGACCAGGGAATGGGCGCTGCTGCAGTTCCTCCTGACCAGCGAGGAGACGGCCACTCGCACGCGCGTGCTGCTGGCGAACCTGGCCGCCGGAGCGGATCCGGACACCGCCTTCCGCAACGCCTTCGGAAAGCGCGCGCGCGACTTCGAGACGGAAGTAGAGCGGTATCAGGCGGCGGGGCAGTTCCGGACGCTCACGCTACCCGCGCGCCCTCAGAATCCGCGGCTTGCTTTCCCTGTCGTGCCCATGATGCCATCCCGCATCCGTGTGTTGCCGGGAGACCTGCTGCTCGCGCGCGGCGCGCCGCCGGCGGAGGCGCGCATGGCCTACCAGCGCGCCATCGAGGAACGCCCCGGTCCCCTCGCCTTCGAGGGGCTCGGGCTGGCGCTTTTGGCCGAGGGTGCAAAGGAAGAGGCGCGGCAGGCGTTCGAGGCCATGAAAAAGCTCATGGATCCGCAGCGTGACTCGTGCGCGCGTGGCCTCCTTGAACTCGGACTGTTTGAGGAGGCGGCGCAGAAAAACCCCCGCTGGGCGGAGCCATATCTGCGTGCGGCCGCGCGCGAGCCAGGGCCTGTACGGCAAGCGTATCTCTTGAAGAAAGCGGCAGAATTACGGCCACGCGATTCCGCCATTTGGGAGAAATTGGCGAGGGCGCAAACCGAAGCCAGACAGTACGCCGACGCGGAAAAAAGCTGGCGCGCGGCAGAGCGTGTGGCTGTAAACGAGCAGGAGCGCACGCGGATCGTGGCCGCGAGGGATGCCTTCGAGCAGGCGCGCTTTGAGGCCGAAGCCGCCGAGCGGGCGCGCCGTCGCAAGGAGGAGCAGGACGAACTTGAGCGGCTCAAGAAAGAGGCGCTCGACCGCATCCGCGCTGCCGAGCAGAAAGCCAGCCAGGGCGGTCTCGAGGGCAAGAAGATCGAACAGTGGTGGGAGGGTCCGCCGGCGCAAACCTTTACGGGAATCCTCGAAAGCGTGCAATGCCAAGGGCGCCGTGCGCGCCTGATGCTGCGGGACGAGGCGGGCAAGTCCGTTTCGATGACCGTCGCCGACGCGGGCAAGGTGGTGGTGCTCGGTGCCGGGCAGGAGCAGGCGCAACTGGCTTGCGGGCCGCAGAAGCCGCCGCGGCGGGTGAAGGTGGAGCACACGGCCAAGGCCGGCGCCGCGGCCGAAGTTCTCTCCATCGAGTTCCTGCCATGACGGGCCGGCTGCGGTGGCTGGCCATCGGGGTGTTCGCCCTGGCCAATGCGGTGAATTTCATGGACCGCCAGATTTTGGCCGCTCTTGCGCCCCAATTGATGGCGGAATTCGGCCTCACTGCGGCCGGATATGGCGACGTGATTCTGGCATTCTCCGTGGCTTATGCCGCCGGCGCCCCTCTGGCCGGCTGGGTGATCGACCGGGTGGGCCTGCGCTGGGGCAGTTCGCTTGCCGTCGGGTTGTGGTCGCTCGCCGGGATGGCCACCGGCTGGGTGAACTCCGTGGGAACGCTGATGGCCTGCCGGGCGGTTCTCGGCCTGGGAGAAGCCGGTGGAGTTCCGTCCACGGGCAAGGCTTCCGCCATCTACCTTCCGCCGCGCGAGCGCGCCCTCGGCAGCGCGGTCTTCCAGATTGGACTCACCGCCGGCGCGATCCTCGCTCCCGTGGCGGCGCAGTGGATCTCCCGCGCTTACGGCTGGCGCGCCGCATTCGTCCTGCTGGGCGCGGCGGGGCTGATGTGGATCCCCGTCTGGCTGGCGGTGGAGCGCCGCGTCCCTGCTATGGCGGCGCCCGCGGGCGCGCGCGATTCAGGCATCGGCGGCATCGTGGCCGACCGACGCTACTGGGCGCTGCTCGCTGCCAACGTCCTGCTGATGGCCGTCTACTCGTTGTGGGTGAACTGGACGACGGTGTTTCTGGTGCGCGAGCACGGCTTGCCTCAGGCGGTGGCGAACTACCGGTTTGCGTGGATCCCTCCGATCTTCGCCACGCTGGGCGGGCTGGCGGGCGGCTGGCTCGCCATGCGCTGGTCGGCGGGCATGGACGACGTGACTCCGGCGCGCATGCGCACGATGTTGTTGGCCTCCGGACTGCTCGTGTGCGGCGCCGCTGTGCCGTGGATGCCCTCCGCGGGCTGGGCGACCGCGATGATCTGCCTCTCCTTCTTCGCCTGTGTGGCCTCGAGCGTGAACATTTACGCCATGCCTCTCGATCTGTTCGGCGTGCGGCGGGCGGCGTTCGCCGTCTCCGGTCTGACGGCCGCCTACGGCGCCTTGCAGGGCGTCTTCTCCGCCGCGGCAGGACGAGTCGTGGACCGCTACGGCTTCGCGCCCGTATGCGTGGCCGCCGCTGTGTTGCCCCTGGCGGGCTGGGTGGTTCTGAGGCTGGCACTGCGCGCGCAAGAGGAGGTGCCGCGGTGAAGCGGACGGCAAGAAAGTTCGTGTTCACCCTGCTGGGCAAGGATCCGGAGGCGGTTGTCCTCGTTGTGGGCGAAGGGCCGCACGAGGCGGAAGTGCGGTGCCTGGTGCGCGAAGCTCCCGTTGTTCTCGTGGCGTTGCCGCCCGGAGGGGCAGGCGAGGCGTGGTTGGCGCTGAGGCGCGCCGCGCGTGGCCGGCGCGTGGCCCTTTGCGCCGTCCGGCTACAGGACCGCCGGGCGCTGGTGGCGGCGCTGGCTGCGTTTCCCTTCCGGGTTTTGGCTTTCAATTCGCGACTCGAACGCCACCACCTGCACTGGCGCGAACCGCTGGCGTCGATCCTCTTTCTCTGCGGCGTCCCGCGCGACCGCATCTTCCTGCGCCCCGCATGGCTGTTCCCCTTCCGCCGCGAACGCAGCGTGCTGCCGCAGGAATGGAAGGACTCGGGCGGCTGCGGCTTCCGCCCCGGCACGCCGCGCGCCGCCGTTCTGACGCCCTACCTGCCCTGGCCGCCCTCACACGGCGGGGCCGTCCGGCTGTACAACCTGCTGCGCAAATGTTCTGAACGTTTCGACATCGTTCTGTTTGGATTCGAGGACGGCCAGAAAGCCGCCGACCTGGAGAAACTGGCGGACTTCTGTGCGGCGGTGTTCACAGCGGACAATCCCCGCTACCTCGAGCCGCGCTGGTCCACCCTGTCGCCTCCGGAAGCATGCGAGTTTTACACGCCCGGCCTCGACCGCGGGCTGCGGGAGAAGATGCGCGCCCTCGGCGTGCGCCTGCTGCAGGCCGAGTACACGCAGATGGCCCGCTACAGGCCCGATGTGCTGGTGGAGCACGATGTGACTTGGGACCTGTTCGCGCAGGTGCACGAGCGGCGGCGGACGCTTGCCTCCTGGTGGGACCTGTGGCGGTGGCGGCGCTTCGAGATGCGCGCCGTACGCGTGGCGCGCCGTGTCGTTGTCATGAGCGAAAAGGACGCCGCTCTGCTCGGACCTCCCAAGAAAACGGCAGTCGTGCCCAACGGAGTGGATCTGGAGAGATTCCGCGCCGCGCCGGAGCGGGAGTGCGGCCCGCCGGAGCTACTATTCGTCGGCTCGTTCCGCCACTTCCCCAACGTGCGCGCGTTCGAGTTCCTTCTTGACGAAGTATGGCCGCGCCTGCGCGGGCTCGACGTGCGGCTCACCGTGGTGGCCGGCCCGGAGCCGGAGATGTACTGGCGCGCCACGCCGCTCGACGGCCGAATCACGGTGCATGCCTATGTCGCCGATGTGCAGCCGCTGTATGAACGAGCCACGCTGGTTCTGATCCCTACCGTGGTCTCCGCAGGCACGAATCTGAAAGCCCTGGAGGCGATGGCCTCGCAGCGGGCCATCGTCTCCACGCCCTCGGGCGTGGCAGGGCTGGGGCTCGTCCACGGCGAAAGCGTGTGGGTGGCGGAGACGGGAGAGGCGTTCGCCGCGGGCATCCTGAAACTGCTCGCGGACCCGGCTCTGCGGGGGCGGTTGGCCGGGGCGGCGCGGCGGCACGCGGAACAGCACTACTCCTGGGAAGCCGTGGCGCAAAGGCAGATGGAGCTATGGGAATCCTTGTGCGCCCGATGAGAGAGGACGACGCAGAAGCGCTCGCCGCCGTCCAGCGCGCCTGTCCGGAAGCGGCGCAATGGGCGCCGGAGGTGGGGCAGGGAACAGCCGTGCTGGTGGCGGAGATCGGCGGCGAAGTGGCGGGCTTCGCCGTTTGGCAGGAGCTGCCGGAGGGCGGGGCGGAGCTGCTGAACCTCGCCGTGCATCCCCGCGCGCGCAAGCGCGGCGTTGGGCGAGCGTTGGTGGAAGCTGCAGGAGCGCGCCGCGCATGGCTTGAGGTGCGCGCGTCGAACGAAGGGGCCATCGAGTTCTACCAGTCGCTCGGATTCACGATCTGCGGCAGGCGGCGGCGCTACTATCGTGACCCGGAAGAGGACGCGGTGCTGATGGCGCGGGAACCGCGCAGCGAAGGCGGCTCGCGGAGCTGATGCCGGTTCAATCCCGGACACGTCCGCGTCCCTGCGCTGCCTCGGGCGCCGCGGCTAGAATACGCAGCATGCGAAGTCCCGCGTGGCTGGCCCTGCTCGTGATGCCCCTGTGGGCGCAGCCTTATGACGTTCTCATCCGCGGCGCGCGCCTGATTGACGGAACTGGCGCGCCCTGGTTCCGCGCAGACCTGGCTGTGCGCGGCGACACGATCGCCGCGATCGGAAAGCTGGATGGCGCGGCGGCAAAGCAGGTGATCAACGCCAAAGGGCTGGTGCTGGCGCCGGGATTCATCGATGCGCACAGCCACGCGCTCGCCGGGCTGCGCCGCCACCCCGGCGCGGAGAACCTCATCCGGCAAGGCGTGACGACGGTGATCGAGGGACAGGATGGAAGCTCGCCGCTGCCGCTTGCCCCCGTCCTGGAGGAGATGGACCGCCTCCGCCCCGCGGTGAACATCGCGTTCTTCGCCGGGCATGGAACAATCCGGCAGCGCGTAATGCGAACCGATATGCGTGCACCGTCGTCCGAAGAACTCGCCCGCATGAAGGAGCTGTTGCGGGAGGCGATGCTCGACGGCGCGATGGGGCTTTCCACCGGGCTGTTCTACGTTCCCGGCAACTACGCGCGCACGGAAGAAGTGGTGGAGCTGGCGCGCGTGGCGGCAGCGCTGGGCGGGATGCACATCTCCCATATGCGCGACGAGACGTCCGGCGTGCTGGACAGCGTGGCGGAGACGATCCGCATCGGCGAGCAGGGCGGGCTTCCTACGCAGATCACACACCACAAGATCATCGGCAAGGCCAACTGGGGCAAGAGCCGGGAGACGCTGCGGATGGTGGAAGAGGCCCGCGCGCGAGGCGTGGACGTGACGCTGGACGCATATCCGTACACGGCGTCTTCCACCGGAACGGGCGCGCTGTTTCCGCAGTGGGCGCTTTCGGGCGGCGCCCAGGCTCTGGAAGAGCGGCTTTCGGCGCCGGAGACAAGGGCGCGCATCCGCGCCGAGATCGTGCGCCGGATTCTGGAAGACCGCGGCGGCGGAGATCCGGCCAACGTGGTTCTTGCCAGCTGCCGCTTCGATCCCGCGCTGGCAGGCAAGTCGCTGGCGGATGTGGCGCGGGCGCGCGGCCTCGCTCCCACGGCGGAAACCGCCGTGGACATCGCCATCGAGCTGCAGCGCAAAGGCGGATGCTCGGCTGTCTACCATGCCATCAGCGAGGAGGACGTCGAACGCGTGCTCGCCTGCCGATGGACCATGGTGGCATCCGACGGCGGCGTCATCGCCCCGGGCGAAGGGGCGCCGCATCCGCGCAATTACGGCACTTTCGCGCGTGTGCTGGGCCGCTATGTGCGCGAGCGGCGGCTGCTGGGGCTGGAAGAAGCCGTGTGGAAGATGACCGGTTTGCCGGCGCAACGGATGGGGCTGTGGGACCGCGGGCTGCTGCGCCCGGGAATGCGTGCGGACTTGGTGCTGTTCGATCCGGACACGATCCGCGACCGCGCCACATTCGAGGCGCCGCATCAGAACGCGGAGGGCGTGGAAGAGGTGTGGGTAAACGGCGTGGAGACGCTGGCGGGCGGAAAACCCACCGGACAGCGCGGGGGCCGCGCGCTGCGCGGACCGGCGGCGCGGCCGTGATCCGGACAAAATGGGCGCGCTGCGGCGCGCCCTGGAAAGAAAAGCGGACTGGAACTACTTGACTTCGATGATGTCCTTCTCCTTCACCTTGGCAAGCTGGTCGATCTTGCCGATGTAGGAGTCGGTCATCTTCTGGATTTCGTCGAGGGCGCGCCGTTCGTCATCCTCGCTGATGAGCTTGTCCTTGTAAAGCTTCTTGACCGCCTCGTTGGCGTCGCGCCGGACGTTGCGCACCGCGACGCGGTGATCCTCGGCGACGTGATGGAGGTGCTTGACCAGCTCCTTGCGGCGCTCTTCTGTCAGCGACGGGATCGGGACGCGGATGACTTTCCCGTCGTTGGAGGGGTTCAATCCAAGATCGGAGGCCCGAATGGCCTTCTCGATGGCGCCGATCTGGCTTACGTCGTACGGCTGAATAGTCACCATGCTCGGTTCGGGCACGTGGAGGGTCGCCAGATGGTTGATGGGCATCTGCGAACCGTAAGCATCCACCGTGATGCCATCGAAGAGGTTGATCGATGCTCTGCCGGTGCGGATCGAGGCCATCTCGTGCTGAAGGTCGGAAATGACCTTTTCCATCTTCGCCCGGGCGGAGTTTTCAACGTCCTTGACGCTCTGGAAGGCTCCCCCGGGAGCGGTGTTGGGTTGTCCTTGTTTCATAGCGCGTTTCCAATCAGCGTGCCGACGGGCTCGCCCATCGACATTCGCATTATATTGCCCCGTTCGGTGAGGTTGAAGACGATGATGGGCAGCCCGTTGTCGCGGCACATCGCGACGGCGGAGGCGTCCATGACGCCCAGATTGCGGGCCAGGACCTCGTCATAGGAGATGCGGTCAAAGCGGACGGCATCGGCGTGCTTGCGGGGATCCTTGTCGTAAACGCCGTCGACGCTGGTGGCTTTGGCCAGAACCTGCGCGCCGATCTCCAGAGCGCGGAGGCTGCCGGCGGAGTCGGTGGAAAAGAACGGGTTGGAGGTGCCGCCGCCGAACAGCACGATGCGCCCCTTCTCGATGTGGCGCAAGGCGCGGCGGCGGATGTACGGTTCCGCCACCTGGTTCATGTGAATCGCGGTCATCACCCGGGTGGGTACGCCCTGCTTCTCGAGCGCGTCCTGCATGGCCAGGCAGTTGATGATGGTGGCAAGCATGCCGATCGTGTCGGCCTGCACGCGGTCCATGTGGCGGGCGGCGGCTGCTGCGCCGCGGAAGAAGTTGCCGCCGCCGATGACGATGCCGATCTCGACGCCTGCGCGGTGCACCTCGGCCACCTCTTCGGCCAAGGACCGCGTGCGGTCCGGATCAATGCCGAAAGGGGCGCCGCCGGCCAGAACTTCGCCGCTCAGCTTGAGCAGGATGCGGCGGTAGCGAACGGGCATGAGGCGGCTCCTTCCCGAGAGCTACTCAGCCGCCGGCTCGTCGGCAGCGGCCGTTTCGCCCACTTTATACCGCAGGAAGCCGGCCAGCGTGATCTCGTCGCCCAGCTCCTTGCTCTTGTTGGCAAGCAGCTGCGAGACCGGAACGGAGTCGTCCTTGATGAACGGCTGGTCGAGCAGGCACACCTCGGAGTAGAACTTGCCGAGACGCCCTTCCACAACCTTGTCGACGATCTTCTCGGGCTTGCCCTCGGCCAGCGCGCGGGCACGCTGGATCTCCTTCTCCTTGGCCAGCGCTTCGGGGCTGACGTCATTCCGGTTCAGGAACTGCGGCGCGGAGGCGGCCACCTGCATGGCCAGGTCGTTGACAAGCTCGACGAAGGCGGGCTTGGTGCGGGTCTCGGGCTTCGAGCAGACCACATCCACCACGGAGACGAGCTTGGCGCCTGGGTGGACGTAGCCGCCCAGCACGCCCTTCGCCTGGTGAACGGTGAAGCGCGGAATGCCCATGTTTTCGCCGATCTTGGCGATCAGGGCCGTGATCCTGCCCTCGACCGTCACGCCGGGTTCGGAAATCGAGGGCAGTTGCTTCAGTTCCTCAACCGAAGCGGGCCTCTTGTCGAGGATGAGCTGCTTCACCTCTTCGACGAGTTTCTGGAAGTCTTCGGTCTTGGCGACAAAGTCGGTTTCGCAATTGACCTCGACCAGCACGGCGAGATCGGCCGCCGGGGAGAGATGGAAACCGATGAGCCCTTCCCTGGCGGAGCGGGAGGCCTTCTTGGCGGCCGTGGCGAGGCCGCGCTTGCGGAGAATGACCTGGGCCTCGTTGAAGTCGCCGTTGGCCTCGACGAGCGCCTTCTTGCACTCCATCATGCCGGCGCCGGTCAGATCGCGGAGCTGTTTGACGAGTTGCGCACTGATTTCTGCCATGAAAAACCTCGCTGAAATTTGGGCGTACGAGAATGCGCCGGGAGGGCCTCAGACCGCCGGCTGACCGGCCTCTTCGGCGGGCTCGTCGAGCGTTCCGCCCTTGTGCTTCGGCAGGGAGACACTCGGCAGGTCGAGATCGGCGATGCCCTCGGTGAGGACCTCTTCATGCAGCCGCGGATCGACATACTGCGCGTACTGCGACATGTCCTCGACGGCGCCGTCGTCGGTGACGATCTCCTTCACCGCGGCGAAGTCCTGTTCGGTGGCCAGGGAGCGTCCCTCGAGAACGGCGTCGGCGATCTTCGAGGAGAAAAGCCGGATGGCGCGGAGCGCGTCGTCGTTGCCCGGGATTGGGTAGTCCACCATGTCGGGATCGCAGTTGGTGTCCACGATGGCGACCACCGGGATTCCCAGGCGGCGCGCCTCGTGCACGGCGATCTCCTCCTTGTTGGAGTCAATGACGAACAGCACGTCCGGCAGCGTCTCCATGTCGCGGATGCCGGCCAGGTTGGCCTGCAGCTTCTTGCGCTCGCGCTCGAGGTGGATGATCTCTTTCTTGGTGCGGCGTTCGCCCGCGCCCTCTTCGATCATCGCCTCCATCTCCTTCAGGCGCTTGATGGACTGCTTGACGGTGGCGAAGTTGGTCAACAGCCCGCCCAGCCAGCGGTGGTTGACATAGTACATGCCGCAGCGGACGGCCTCTTCCTGAATGGCCTCCTGCGCCTGGCGCTTGGTGCCGACGAACAGGAACGTCTTGCCCATGGCCGCCTGTTCGGCGGCAAACCGCATGGCATCCTTGAAAAGCTTGAGCGTTTTCTGGAGATCGATGATGTAGATCCCGTTGCGTTCGCCGAAGATATACTCCTTCATCTTCGGATTCCAGCGCTTGGTCTGGTGCCCGAAGTGAACGCCCGCTTCGAGCAATTCTTTCATGGAAATGGAAGGCAAGGTGTCTCCTTACTTCACAGAAAAAGCCGGCGGAAAACCGGCGGGTTGATACCAGACCCGCCTCGCGCGGCAGCCGGCGCCCAAAGCGAGATTTGCCGGGCCGCGCGGGGCGAATCCAAAGACCGGGTCCACAGGCTGTGCCTGCCGCGAAAGCAGGCTCAGCGCTTGGAGAACTGGAAGCGGCGGCGCGCGCCGCGCTGGCCGTACTTCTTCCGTTCGTGCTCGCGCGGATCGCGGGTGAGGAAACCCTCGCCCTTCAGCTTGCCGCGCAACTCCGAATTGAACTCGCACAGAGCGCGGGCGATACCGAGCCGCACCGCTTCGGCCTGGCCGGTGGCGCCGCCGCCGTTGCAGGTGACCAGGACATCAAACTTGTCCGAGGTTTCCGTGGCGAGCAGGGGCTGGCGGATCACCGCCCGGCCGCTGAAGGTCGTGAAATATTCATCTGCCGGACGGCCGTTCACCGTGAAGGCGCCCGTTCCGGGCCGCAGGAACACACGGGCCACGGCGCGTTTGCGCCGGCCGGTTCCGAGGTATTGCAACTGTGCCATACGTTTCAATCCCGTGACAATCAATGCGCGACGGCCATAGCCTGGGGCTTCTGGGCCGCATGCGGGTGCCGGTCGCCGGCGTACACCTTCAGCTTGCGGTACATCTGCTTTCCGAGTTTCGTCTTCGGCAGCATGCCGCGGATGGCTTCTTCCACAAGCCTTACCGGGCGCCGCGCGCGCAATTTGCCGGCCGGAATCTCAGTCAGCCCTCCCGGATATCCCGAGTGCCGGCGGTAGATTTTCTGCTCTTCTTTCTTGCCGGTGAGAACGGCTTTTTCGGCGTTCACAACGATGACGTGGTCGCCGCAGTCGAGGAACGGTGTGTAAATGGGCTTGTGTTTCCCCATCAGGATTTTGGCGGCCTGGCTGGCCACCCGTCCGAGAGCGAGGCCGCTGGCGTCAATGACGAACCAGTGGCGCTGGATGGCGCCCTTGGACGGAAATTCGGTCTTCATAGACAAACGATCTCCGTTCAACGAGGTACAAACACTTTATTCTACGGATCGCCGGCGCAGGGTGTCAAACACACCGCGCCTGTCGGCGGGCGCAGTCAAACACCCACAGTATAGCAAGTTGCGGCCCGCCATGCCCAGTCCAGCTCCAGCCCGGCGGCCCGCACCCGGGGCGCGAACCGCAGCGAATCGTAGTTGCCCGTCTCGAACTGTGCGCCGCGGTGGGCGAGCGTGTAGCCGCCCGGCACCGTCGAGCAGTTCAGCGTGAACAGGCAGCCGCCGCCGGCAGCCAGTTGCAGGCACGTCTCGAAGGACTCGCGCGTCGAGACAAACGGCAGCACCTCCGGAAACAGCGACCTGTGCCAGGCGACGAGAGAGCGAAACTCGCCGTCCGAAGGCAGCAGCGCCCCGGGATCGTAGGGCGCGCCGGGCGCGGGCCGCATCCGCGGGATGCCGAGGATCTGCGGCCCGCGCCCGCACCGCGTGCGCAGCCAGCGCTGATGGGCGGCGAGCATCGACCAGTCGCGCCGCCAGTCCGCCAGTCCGCTCAACACGCCGTAGCCCGCCAGCTCCAGGCCGGATTCAAACATACGTTCGTATGAATTCAGCCGCCAATAGAAATCCGTCTTCGTCTGACGCCCGGGGTGCAGCGCGCGGTACCGCTCCGGATCGTAGGTCTCCATCCAGACAACCGAGAACGTCAGCCCCGCGCCTCGCAGCCGGCGGTATTCCCCGGCAGACACGGGCTCCGCGCTGAGCCCGACAATGGGCCGGCTGTGGCGGGAGAGAATGCGCGCGGTGATCTCGACATGGCGGCAGATGTCGTCCACCGAGATCAGCGGATCGGAGGCGTAAACCAGTTCCACGGCGCGCAGCCCGCGCTCCTCCGCCAGGAACCGCACCTCCCGCTCGAGCTCCTCGTCGGAGAGCCGCACGCGGCGCAGTCCAGGATCTTTTGAACCCGCCCGGTAGTTGCAGTACGTGCATTGCTCCTTGCACACCGAGGTCACATACAACGGCGAGACAGGGAACACGGCGCCGCCGAACCGCTCAAGCTTGAGCAGCCTCGCGCGCGCCGCAAGGCCGGCGTCCAGCGCGCCGCCCGTGCCGAAGCCGGGATCGTCCAGCGGCGGCTCGGGCTGCTCGCACACCTGCCGCCAGAGGCTTTCAAACTCGCTTGAGGTCATCTCCGCCCGGGATCCTGATTCCAGATTGGCGCGGGCGCGCCCGCTCCTCCTGTCGAAGGGGACAGCCGCGCCCGCAACTTCTCAATGGCCCGCGATCTGCCGCAGCACGTAGGGCAGAATGCCGCCCGAGCGGAAGTATTCCTGCTCGCGCGGCGTGTCGATGCGGACCCGCGCGCGGAAGACCTTCTCGTTGCCGTCGGCATCGACGGCTCGTACACTGGCCACCGGTCCAAGAACATTTTCGATGGAATATGTCTCAAACCCGGTCAGCCCCAGCGACTGCCGCGTCTGCCCCTCCATGAACTCCAGCGGCAGCACGCCCATGCCCACCAGGTTGGAGCGGTGGATGCGCTCGAAGCTCTCGGCGATCACCGCCTTCACGCCCAGCAAGGCGACGCCCTTGGCCGCCCAGTCGCGCGAGCTCCCGGAGCCGTACTCCTTGCCGGCGAGGATCAAAAGCGGCACGCCCTGCTTCTGGTACTCCACGCTTGCGTCGTAGATGAACACCGGCTCGCCACCCGGCGCCATGGCGGTGTAGCCGCCCTCGACGCCCGGAACCAGCTCGTTGCGCAGCCGGATGTTGGCCAGCGTCCCTCGCACCATCACGTCGTCGTTGCCGCGCCGCGAACCGTAGCTGTTGAAGTCCTTCGGCTGCACGCCGCGGGCGATCAGGTACTGTCCGGCGGGGCTGTTGACCGGGATGCTGCCGGCAGGGGAGATGTGGTCGGTGGTGATCGAGTCGCCCAGCATGGCCAGCACGCGCGCGCCGCGGATGTCTTCCACCGGGGCGGCAGGGTCGCGCATGGACTCGAAATACGGCGGGTGTTTGATGTAGGTGGACTGCGCATCCCAGGCGAAGGTCCCGCCTTCGGGCGTCTTCACAGCCTGCCACATGGCGTCGCCTTCGAACACCTTGCCGTACTCGTGCTCGAACATCTCCGGCTTGACGAAGCGGTTCACCGCATCCAGCACCTCTTCGCTCGTGGGCCAGATGTCGCGCAAATAGACGGGCCGCCCGTCTCTGCCGGTGCCCAGCGGCTCGTTCACGAGGTCGATGTCGATCCGACCCGCGATGGCATAGGCCACCACCAGCGGCGGCGACGCCAAGTAGTTCGCGCGCACCTGCGGGTTCACGCGCCCTTCGAAGTTCCGGTTGCCGCTCAGCACGCTCGCGACGACGAGCTTGTTCTCCGCCACCGCTTTTGAAACCTCCTCAGGCAGAGGCCCCGAGTTGCCGATGCAGGTGGTGCAGCCGTAACCCACCAGATGGAAGCGGAGCTGTTCGAGATATCCAAGCAGCCCCGACTCGCGCAGGTAATCCGTGACCACCTTCGACCCCGGCGCAAGCGACGTCTTCACCCACGGCTTCACGGTCAGGCCCCTCTCCACGGCTTTCTTCGCCAGAATGCCCGCCCCGATCATGACCGACGGGTTCGATGTGTTCGTGCAGGATGTAATGGCGGCGATCACAACGGCGCCGTCGCTCACCAACGGCGTCTCGCGCTTTGGCTTCGCGAGCGTCGCCATGAAGTTGTCCTTGACGGCGGAAAGCGACAGGCGGTCCTGCGGCCGTTTGGGGCCGGCCATGGAGGGCTCGACGGAAGCGAGATCTAGCTCGAGCGTGTCGCTGAACTCCGGCTCCGGCGAATCCTTTGTCAGGAACATGCCCTGCTCGGAGTAATAGGCCTCGACGAGTTCCACCAGCTCCTTGGGGCGGTTGCTCATGCGCAGATAGGCGAGCGTCTGCGCATCGACCGGGAACACGCCGATGGTGGCGCCGTACTCGGGCGCCATGTTGGCGATGGTGGCGCGGTCGGCCAGTGGCAGTTCCAGCACGCCAGGGCCGAAGAACTCGACGAACTTGCCCACCACGCCCTTCTTGCGTAACATCTGCGTGACCGTTAGCACCAGGTCGGTGGCAGTGACGCCCTCGCGCAGCCTCCCATACAGCCGGAAGCCGACCACCTGCGGCAGCAGCATCGAGATGGGCTGGCCGAGCATGCACGCCTCGGCCTCGATGCCCCCCACGCCCCAGCCGACTACGCCGAGGCCGTTGATCATCGTTGTGTGCGAGTCCGTGCCGACCACCGTGTCCGAGAACGCCATTCCTTCCCGCGTCACAATGGCCGTGGCCAGATACTCCAGATTCACCTGGTGCACGATGCCCGTTCCCGGCGGCACGGCGCGGAAATTCGAGAATGCCTTCTGCGCCCAGCGCAGCAGCGAGTAGCGCTCACTGTTCCGCTGGTACTCAAGCAGCACGTTTTGCTCGAACGCCTTAGGGGTTCCGAATTCATCGACCTGCACGGAGTGGTCGATCACAAGGTCGACAGGGATGAGCGGATTGGCCTTCTTCGGGTCCCGGCCCATGCGCGCCAGCGCGTCACGCATGGCGGCCAGATCGACCACGCACGGGACGCCCGTGAAGTCCTGCAGGATTACCCGCGCGGGCATGAACTGGATCTCCTGCGCCTCGCCGCGGGCGTCCCACCGCGCGACATATTCAATGTCGCTGCGGCGGACCACCGTGCCGTCCTCCATGCGGAGGAGGTTCTCCAGCAATACCTTGATTGAATACGGAATGCGCTTCAGCCGGAAGCCGGCGCGCTCGAGCGCCTCCAGCCGGAAAATCTGATAATCGCGCCCGCCCACGCGCAGGGCGGCGGCGGCCTGAAAAGAATTTGTGCTGGTCATGGTGCCAGCTTCAATTGTAACGGGGCCGGGTTGACAGGCTGCAGGCGCCTACCAGGTGCGTTGCTTGAGGATCTGCTGGATCTGCTCCTTCGGCACGGGCAGCTTGTCGATATGATCGCGCAGCCATTGCGAGAAGTCTTTTTCGATCTCGTCAGTCCATCGCGCGTCGATCTGCCCCGGCGTGTACTTGCCCTCGCGGAGCCGCTGGTGGCCGAACATGTCGCGCAGGCGCACGATCTCGCTGGTGATGGCGACTTTCCCGGCAAGATGGGGCGGGATGAAGATCACGCCGCCGTCGCGGCCCAGCACGACATCTCCGGGCATGACGGTGGCGCGCCCGATGCGGACGGGCGCGTTGATCGAAATCAGCGTCGAATTCAGCCGCGGCCCCGAGGAGCTGAAATGGTGCGAGGGATGGTAGAAGCGCACGAAGGAGACGAAGTTCTCCATCTCCTTCAGACCGGCGATGTCCCGCACGGCGCCGTCGTAGACGATTCCATTGCCGGATTTCGCATAAATCGCGTTGCCGACGTTGTCGCCGATCGAAGGCCCGTCGATCTTCAGTCCGAAGTGGTCGCAGACGTAGACGTCGCCCGGCTGCAGCATGTCGACGGCCCAGGCGTTGGGCGCGCCGACGCGCCCGTCGCGCTTGCCCTCGGCTTCAATCACCTTGTGGATGTCCGGACGCCCGGGCACCCACGCTGCTGTCAGCGCGCGGCCCACCAGCACCTTGCCGGGATGGATCTCCAGCCAGCCGTCCTCGTACTGGTAGTTGTACCCTTCGTTGCGCAGCACGGCCCACGCCTCCTCCAGCGTCACCTCGCGCATCCGCTTCAGGATCGAGTCCGGGACCTTTGGACGCCCGTCGGGGAACCGCTCGCCCTTCCATTGGGGCGTGTAGCGGACCAGGTCCTCCTTCGAGAAGACGCCCGGTTGCGCCAGGACGGAGCAGGCAAACACAGCGGCGGCGGTCAGGACGCGGGTTCGCATGTCGCACCTCGGATCTTGTCCAATATACACTTTGCAGCGCGCTTCAGAAGCTCAGCACGAGGTGCCAGATCCAGGTGTAGGCGAACGCATCAAGGTCGTTCCAGACGCGGCGGCACAACTCGGCGTCGCCCTGAATGGCGGGGATCTCGCGGAGCTTCTCCTCCCAGCGGAAGCAGCCGCGCGGCGGGCCGAAATCGGGCATCGCGCAACGTTCCTCGGGCGGTGGAGGAGGCGGCGCAGAGCTGGGCGCGGCGGAGTAGACGCCGTACTCGCGCGTGAATTCGGTCATGGCGCGGACGTTTTCCACGCGCGCGTCGCTCTGCAGGATGGCCGAGGCGTCCATGATGTAGCCTCCGTCCTGCCCGCACGTGTCGATCAGCTCCTTGCACTTCGCCCGCACCTCTTCGGGCGTGCCGAAGGCGAGCAGCGCGTTGGGCACTCCGCCGCTCAGGCAGAACTTGCGCCCCAGCTTTTGCGCGCACAGCTTCGGGTCGCCGCGGTCGATGTGGTAAATGATGCTGCCGGCGGGCAGCGTGGCGAAGGTGTCCAGGTGCGCGTCCCACTTGCCTTCGGCGTAGAACAGCACCTGGTTGCCGCGCGCCCACACGGCTTCCACCATCGGCCGGAATGTCGGCCAGAAGATGCGCTCGAAGTGTTCGTGCGAGATAAAGGGCACGCAGCTTCGGTGCATCCACACGGGGATCGGAAGCTGATGGTTGGGATCGAGCCCCGAAAGCGCGATCTGCGCGAGGTGCGGCATCAGGGCGCGGCACGCGGCTTCGACCTTTTCCGGGATTTCCTTCAGGTCGAAGGCGAGCCCCAGATAGCCGCGGAACTTGTCGGCCAGCACGTCCAGCGGCGCCTTGAGCATGCCGCTGATGGCGGACACCGTTCCGGTCTCCTGCTTCATGCGCTCGATCTGCGGGCCGAAGGCGGTGAAGTAGTCCGCCATCGCCCAGGTGCTCTTCACCAGCGCGAGATCGCGGCGCATCGGCGATGCCGCATACTCGGACGAAATGCGCGGCAGCCATTTCGTCCACAGGAAGGCGACGGGATCCTCGAACAGCTCGTCATATTCCTCGCGCAACATCCAGGCGTTTTCCTGCGGCGACTCGCGGTACTGGAAGCCCGTGTGCTCGTCGACGTCGATGCCCGGAACGGCGTAATAGCGCAAGCCTGCCGCCTGCGTGAGGCCGGTCCAGACGTAGACCATGTTCGGGACCACGGCGTCCCAGTCGTAATCGCGGCAGCAGCGCAGCACCGCCTCGAAGGCCTGCCGGTAGTCGTGCGTCACCTGCTGCGCCGTCATGCCGCAGTGGCGGGCGGTGAATTCGGCGGCAAAGGGGCGCAACGGAACGCGGTCCGGCTTGCCGTTGCGCATGGCGGTGACGTAGCGGTTCAGCCGCTGGGCGTAGAGTTCCTGCATGTCGGCGGGCATGGCGCGAGTTCCGGATCGAGAATATCAGACAAGCGGGCCGGATTCACTTCACGGGCTCGTGGCCAGCAAGGGCGCGGCCGCCAGCCCGTAGTCCAGGACATCGTAGGCCGCCCCCGCCGGCTGGTGAGCAGGGAACTCCGCCCAGGCGTTCGGCCAGGCGCGGAAGCGCAGCTTCTGCGGATGGTGGAAGGGCCCGAACACATTTCGCGGCGTCCCGTGGATGCGCACTTCGATGCTCGCATTGCCAGGCGCCACGGGAACCTCGGCCTGATACGGCGGCCAGCCGATCCAGCCCAGCGCCTGCCCGTTGACCAGCACCTCCGCAAGAGCCCCGGACCACTCCTTCAGCGACACGCGCAGCCGCCGCTGTCCGGACGGGATGCGCACGCGCGCCGCATAGCTGACCGTGGCGCCATAGAACGGCATGCCCTGTTTCGACCACCACCCGAGGGCCAGCGGCTTCGCCGCAGCCGTGATCCGGAAACCCTTCTCGGCGGCGGTGACGGCGAACGTGCCCAGCAGATAGACGTTCTCCAGCTCCATGCGCGGATCGAAGGGCGCGGCCTCCAGAACAATTTCATTGACTCCCGTTTTTGCCGTGGCGGCCACCGGCGCGCTCAACAAGTGCGGATCCAGCCAGCGCGTGGCCTTCGAAAAATCGATGGGCTGCCCGTTCAGTGAAACACGGTAAAGCCCGGGCGACTCCACTGCCAGCCACAGATCCTTTGGGGGCGCGCTCTGCACGGTGAACCGGAAGGTGGCCCGGAACCCCGTGCCCTCGCCAAACTTGCGGTCCAGCACGTTGCGGCGGAACTGCACGGCGTTGTCCCAGGCAGGCCGCTCGAAGCCGTGGCGCTGCCAGACGATCCAGTTGGCCTGCCACGTGTTGACTTCCTGCAGAGTCTCGCCCGCCACTTCCAGGTCGCAGTAGTCCAGGACAAGCACGTTCGGCTCATTCGCCTTCACGGTCCACGGAGCGGCGGAGAGGCTTCTCCAGGCGGGCTTGGCGGGCGCCGTCGCGCCCGCTGCATCTTTCCGCGCCACCAACAGCAGCGAGCCCGCCTGAGGCAGCTGCACTGCGAACTCGATGCCGCGGGCGCCTTTGGTGAACGGATAGCCGCGTATCTGCCCGGTGAGCGTGTCCAACTCTTCCAGTGCCGCCGCTTCGATGGACGCCTTGGTCGAAATGGCGGCGTCAGTGGAATTGACGAAGAACAGCACGCGGTCGCCCGAGGGCAGGAACCGCTCCAGGAAGCCGACTGGCGCGTTGATCTGGATACGCGCCGGGAGACGTTCGCGGATGGCGGCAAGCAGCCCGTCCTCGTCGAAGACGCGCACCCACTGCTTGCCCGCCTGTTCGCGGAGCTTTTGCAAGGCGTCGTTCTCGCGGCCATCCACATATGCGGGCGCCTCCACGAGCGACAACACCGTGCCGCCGCCTTTCAGCCACTCCTCCAGCAGCGGCACGGTCTGGCGGCGCAGGTTGGCCACGTCATGCGAAAGGACCACCAGATCGTAGGCCGCTTTGCCCACGCGGAACTTCTTGTCCTCGACCTTGCCGAACCACTCCAGCACGTACTCGTCGCCCAAGTCGTAGTCCACCTGATGGTCGGCGAGGAACTGCGCCAGCCGGGCGTTGCTCTCGCGCATCTTCTCGAGCTCCGGTGCTGCCGCGCCGCGCCGTGCGAGGAGAAATCCCGTAGTGGTCGGATGAATCACCAACACGCGGTGGCGGGCCTCGGAGAGGCTCGAAAGGAGCGAGACGCGGGCCAGGTGGTCGGCGTGCGGGCGATACGCGGACCACCAGGAAGCCGCGTCGGAGAAGCTCTGCGGATGGTCGCGCTTGCGCGCCCCGCGCACGGTGGTGAACGAAAGGTGCTGGTCGACGAAATTCACCCCATGCACCAGCAGCCAGTCGCCGAACCTCTTCAGATGCTCCATCGTGGCGTCCCAGCCCGCCACGCCGTAGGCCTCGACGAACAGCCGGCGCCCGAGCTGGTGGCTGACGCTCGCCGACTGGCGGATCGTGAACAGGTAGCGCGGCTGCAGCTGCTGCCCGCCCAACATGTCGATGCCGGGGACGTGCTGGAACACATGCAGCGAGGCGTCCGCCGGCGTGATCCACGGATACGGCCATTCGTGCTCCATAAAGTGGCCCGTGAACTGCAATCCGTTGCGGTCGCACCACTCGAAGACGGGGCGCATGAAGTTTTCGATCCAGAGATCGTGCAGCGTCTGCCAGTAGTCGAACCGCACCTTGCGCCACTCACCCGTGTCCCAGTACAGCGACGGCAGATGATCGGCCAGGTCGTAGCCGTTCCGCTTCCGGAACTCGGCCAGAGTGGAGTAAGAGAGCGGGAGCGCCAGCCGCGCGCTGTCGTAGGCGCCGCCGGTGGCCAGCAGCGGCTCGTCGGTGAACGCCCAGCGAACCGTCTTGCCGAACTCCGCCCCGAACTCGCGCCGGTACGCCTCGTAGGTGGTTTCCAGGAACACTTGGGCCGTGCGCGGGTTGGTCAGGTCGACATAAGGGAATCCCGCGGTCCACATGTTGCCCGAGGCGCGCCGCAAGCGGAAGGCGGTCACCTGCTCACCCTCCTTCACATCGCTCGGAGAGCGCACGCGCCGCAGCGTGGATGGATCGCCGGGCGCGCCGGCGAAGAAAGCAAGGTGCTGCGGGTGAGCGGAGACCGCTGATGCGGGCAGCCCGGTTTCCGCGGCCACAAACTGGCTGGCTGTCTCGGGAGCGAGCGCGGGCACATGGCCGCCCGCGAAGCCCGACGGATAGGAGTTCTCATCATAGATGTTCACGAGCAGGCCGAGGCGTTTGCCCTCTTCGAGCGCCTCGCGCCAGAGCTTGAACCACTCCGGGCTGAGGTATTCGGTCATCAGTCCGGGGCGCGGATGGACGAACGCGCCGCCCATCCCCTGCCGGCGGTACTGGCCGAGCATCTCCTTGATCCGCGCCGTGTCCATCTCGTCGTTCCATACCCACAGCGCCATGGACCGGTACTCGGGCGGCGGGTCGGCGAAGGCCTTGCGGAGTTCGGCGGCTGTGAGCGCAGGCGCGGGCTGCAGCGCCCGGGGCTCGGGCGGAGCGCCGGACTGCGCCCAAAGGGCGGGCGCGGCGGCGAGGAGAAGGATGAAACGGATCAAGATGTCCTCCATTCGCCCCGATGCTATCGCAGCGGAGCGGGCGCAGGAAGCGCGCGCCAGCGCGGACTTGACCGGGGCGCCAGCCTGCCATAGAGTGGCTCAGGAAAGGACAGGCAAGGAGAGACGGAATTGAAAACAAACCGGCGAAGATTTGTTCAGGCAGCCCCGGCGTTCACGCTGGTCCCGCGCCATGTGCTGGGCGGGCAGGCGGCGCAGCCCGCGCCGGGCGAGAGGATCCACATCGCGCTGGTCGGCTGCGGCACGGAGGCGATCCGCGAGCTGCCGCAATTCATCCGCCACCCGGCGCTGCGGTTTACGGCGGTGTGCGATCCATGCCGTCCTGCGGCGGGTTACCGCGACTGGTCCGCCAACGGGCTGCTCATGGGAATCCGCAAAATGCTGCAGCAGCCGGATTGGGGCGCGGGCTTCGATTCGGTGATCCCCGCGGGGCTTGACGTGGCGCGCAACGTGATCGAGACGTATTACAAGGCGCCGGGCTCGGTGCGCGCCTACACCGACTTCCGGGAACTGCTGGACAAGGAGAAGGACCTGCAGGCGGTGTGGATCATGACGCCGGACCACCATCACGGCTGGATGTCGATGCGGGCAATGGCGCGGAAGCTCCATGTGATGATACACAAGCCCATCGCCAACCGGCTGCACGAGGCGAAGGCGGTGATCGAGGCGGCGAAGAAGACGGGCGTGGCGACGCACTTCCTGGCGTGGAATACCGGCAACGGCATCGGGCAGGTGAAACAGTGGATCGACTCGGGCGCCATCGGCACGCTGCGCGAGATCCACAACTGGACGAACCGCCCCGTCTGGCCGCAGTATTTGGAGCTGCCGCCGGAGTCGCCCGTGCCGCGCGGCTTCGACTGGAACCTGTGGCTGGGTCCCGAGAAGGAGCGCCCCTACAGTCCGAACTACACCCACATGGTGTTCCGCGGGTGGTACGACTTCGGCGGCGGAACGCTGGCCGACATGGGCATTTACTCGTTGTGGTCCGTGTTCCGGACCCTGAAGCTGGGCGCGCCGGACCTGATCGAGCCGCTGCGGTCGCATCACTGCCGCTTCGATGGAAACAGCGCCACGCGGATCGCCAACGACTTCTCGTTCCCCGGCGCGTCGATGACCCGGATCCGCTTCCCGAAGTCAGCGGAGCGCCCCGCGGTGGACCTCTACTGGTACGACGGAGGCATGAAGCCGTTTCCGCCCGACGAGACGGGGCTCGAAGAGCTGCCGCCGGAAGGGATGCTGTTCCGCGGGGACAAGGGCGTCATCGTGTCAGGCTTCCGCGTGGAGAAGCCGGTGCTGTACGCAGCCGGGCGGAAGCCGCAGGAGGCGCCGCAACAGCCGCAGCGTCCGGACGTCGCGGACCTGTTCGTCACCGCCTGCCGCGGCGGGCAGCCGTCGCCGGGCGCGTTCACCGAGGCATGGGGCATCTCCGAAACGGTGTGCCTCTGGGGCGCGTCGCTGCGCGCGGGCAGGCGTCTGAAGTACGACGCCGCGGCGGGGCGCTTCACCAACGACGACAAGGCGAACGAGTATCTGTCGCGGCAGTACTGCGCGGGCTGGGAGCTGCCGCAGGTCTGAGCCGCCGCGCGCATTGCTAGCCTGTGAGAGATGGTCTGGCTTTGGGCTCTTCTCTTTCAGGCAGCTCTGCAACCCATGCCGCCGCGCTCTCTGGCGGAGACGGAGGCGATGCGCGAGGCGCGCAGCGTGCGCGAAAGCACCGCGGCTGCGCCCGCCGGCTGGCTCACCGTGGCGGAAAAGACGGACTTCTCCGAAACGGGCACCTATGAAGAGGCGGTAGAGTTCCACCGCAGGCTCGCGGCGGCGAGCCGTTTCGCGCGGCTTGTGGAGATCGGGCGAACCAGCGAGGGGCGCCCGCTGTGCGTCCTGATCGCCAGCCGCGACCGTGCGTTCACCCCCGCGGCGGCGCGCCGCACGGGCAAGCCGGTGGTGCTCCTGCAGAACGGGATCCACGCCGGCGAGAACGGCGGCAAGGACGCGGCGATGCTGCTGCTGCGGGATCTGCTGGTCACGCGGCGTCTCGAACGGCTGCTGGATTCCGTCATCGTGCTCTCGATCCCCGTCTTCAACCCCGACGGGCACGAGCGCGCCTCGCCGTGGAACCGGATCAACGAAAACGGTCCGCGGCAGATGGGCTTCCGCGTCACGGCGCGGAGGCTGAACCTGAACCGCGACTACCTCAAGGCGGACACGCCTGAAATGCGCGCCTGGCTGCGCATGTACACCTCCTGGCTGCCCGACCTGCTGGTGGACAACCACGTCACCGACGGCGGGGACTCGCAGTTCGACCTCACCGTGGCGTCGCACACCGAACAGGACATCGCTGCGCCCGTGGGCCGCTGGGTGAAAGAACAATTTCTGCCCGGATTGTTCCGGAGGCTCGAGGCGCAGGGCCACGTCCCCGGCTTCTACATTGAGGGCCGCGCCGCAGGCAGCGGCGCGCCCGCCGTGATGACGGCCACGCCGCGCTACTCCACCGGATACGCCGCGGCGCAAAACCGCGCCGCGCTGCTTGTGGAAACGCACAGCCTGAAATCGTTCCGCACCCGCGTCTGGTCGCACTACGACGTGATGCACGCGGCGCTCGGGACCGCCGCGGAGAGCGCGGCAGCGTTGCGGCGCGCGTCGCAGGAAGCCGACCGGCTGCAGTCCGCGGTGGCGCCGGGCGAAGCCGTGTTTCTGGAGGGCATTCCTTCGGGCGAAGGCGAGCCCTACGTGTTGCGGCAGGTGAAGGCGGAGCGCGTGCCGAGCCCGGTGAGCGGCGGCACGGCGCTGCGTTACACGGGCGAACGGATCGACGAGCCAGTCCGGCTTGTGCGAGCGCTTGCGCCGAAAGTGGCGCCGCGCGCCCCGCACGGCTACATCGTGCCGCGCGAGTGGAGCGAAATCATTGAGCTGTTGGCGGCGCACGGCGTGGAGATGATCCGCATTCAACAGCCCCTGGAGGGCGAATTCGAGACAATGAAATTCTCCGGCGTACGGTTCGCCCCGTCGCCTTTCGAGGGGCGCTTCCGCGTGACAGCGTTCTCGACGGAGCCTGCGCGCGTGCGCAAGAAGGTCGCCGCAGGCAGCGTCTACGTACCGGTGGCGCAGCGCGCCGGGAAGGTGGCGATGCACCTGCTCGAGCCGGAGGCGCCGGATTCGGCGGTGCGCTGGGGCTTCTTCCTGCCGGTGTTCGAGCAGAAGGAATACTTCAGCGAATTCGTCTTCGAGCCCTTCGCGAGGCGCATGCTGGATAGCGACGCGGCGCTGCGGCAGGAGTTCGAGCGGAAGCTGAAGGAAGATTCGCGGTTCGCGAGTGACGCGCGGGCGCGCCTCCTATGGCTCTACGAGCGCTCGCCTTATTCCGAACCGGACAAGAACCTCTATCCTGTGCTGCGCTGCGAGTCGCCGCCGCAGGGCATCCGGTGAGGCGGCGGCGGTTTTGCTCGAAGGCGGATCCGCGAAATGCTAAGATACTGGACTTTGCGCACGGATCTCGAAGCCAAAGCGTGTGCAGGGCGGCAGCCTCCTGCCCGGGAACCGCTCACGCTGGGTGGAGCCGCCGGCGCTGAATGCCTGGCTCGCGCCGGGTTGGCATGCGAATGAAAGAGAACTGCCATTTCCCGCCCTCCGGGAGTCCGCCTTCCGTGCCGCTGCTGCTCTACGGGCTTCTGCTTGCGCTGGCAGGATTCCTCTTTTTCTGCGGGGCCTCGGCGGCGGATCTGGCCGCGCGTCTGTTCGGAGCGGCGGCGCCCGGGTGGATCAGCGCCGCCTACCTCTGGAGCGGGCTCGTTGTGTGGGCGGGCGCTGTGCTCTGCGGCATTGATCTCTTCGTTTTGCTGCCCGTCAAGAGACGCGGCAGGACGGTGGCATGGGCGCCGCCCGCCAATCCGCGCCTGACGGTGGCATTGACCGCGTATAACGACGAGCAGAGCATCGCCGGCGCCGTCCAGGATTTCCTCTCGCACCCGCTCGTGGAGCGCGTGATTGTGGTGGACAACAACAGCCGGGACGGCACGGCCCGCGCGGCCGCGGCTGCCGGCGCGCGCGTCGTTCAGGAACAGAGGCAGGGCTACGGTTGGTGCGTCTACCGCTGCCTGCAGGAGGGTGCGGCCCAGACGGACACGGAGCTGACGCTCGTGTGCGAGGGCGACCTCACCTTCCGCGCCTACGACATCGACAAATTCCTGGCCTACCAGGTCGCTGAAAAAGTGCCAGAACAAGTAGCCTCGGAATTGTTTTTTGCGTCTATTCCTGCTGAGACGCCATGAGGGGAGAAGACCGCCAACAACAAGA
>JBBIIK010000010.1:0-88010 GCA_037446555.1 Acidobacteriota bacterium | reverse complement strand
CCTCGATCGGCAGCATCCGGACTCAGATGGTCGGCTGGCTGATCCGGCAGCTTCCGCGCTGCCCTTTTTGTGGGGCGAGACGTTTATGACCCAGTAGTAATAGGCCGCCGCACGCCGGAACCCGCGGCTCAACGCGCCCAAAGCGGCCCCCATCCCGTGCCGGATGGTATGGTTGAAGCAGAGAGCGGACTTCGCTGATGGGCTATTCCTTTCCAGGCCGGGCGCCGGGACCGCCGTCGATGTTCCGGGTCACGCCGGCCGTACGCTGGCTGTTGATCGCCAATGCCGTCTGTTTCGTTCTGTACTTCCTGGCAGCCAGAAGCGCTTACGGTCCGTGGTTCGCCGAGCTTGCGCTCTCGCCGCGCGCCGTGTTGACGCAGTTTGCGCTGTGGCAGCTTGTTACCTACATGTTCCTGCACAGCCCGCTGGGCTTTGGCCATATTCTCATCAACATGCTCTCCTTGTGGATGTTCGGCGGGCCTCTGGAAGACGTCTGGGGCACGCGGCGCTTCCTGCATTTCTACCTTTTCTGCGGCATCGGCGCGGGCGTTTGCGTGGTGGTGCTGAACGCATTCGCGGGTTCCATGGACACGCGTACCATCGGCGCCTCCGGCGCTGTCTACGGCGTGTTGATCGCCTTTGCCATGCTGTTTCCGCGGGCGATCATTTATCTGTTCTTGATGTTTCCCATCGAGGCGCGCTGGTTCGTACTGATCCTGGGCGCGATTGTCTTCCTGAGCGCCATCGGCGATACGGGAGGCGGCGTCAGCCACTTCGCGCACCTCGGCGGGCTGCTGTTCGGCTATGTCTGGCTGAGAGTGTACGGGAAAGCCCGTCCGGCGCGCGCGAAGAGCGGGCCCGGCGTGCTGGCGAGCCTGGAGCAGCGCTACCGCGAGTGGAAGCTGCAACGGGCAAAGCGGCGGTTCCAGGTGTACTTGAAGAAGCACGGCACGCCGCGCGACTTCGACTCTGACGACCGCATTCACTGAGCGCGGCAACCTCGTGCGGCTGGCGCGCCGTCATATCTTGTAGGGGAAGGGATCGAGACGATGAGACTGCTCCGCCTGATGCTTCCGCTGGCCGCGGCGTGGATGATCGCGGCCCCATCGGTTCTGCTGCCGCAGGCCGGCCCGAAGAAGGAGACCGGTGACACGGTGGCGAGGCCCAAGAAGAAGTCGCCCGCCGAGGGCGAAGCCGAGCAGGAAGGCCAGAAGATCCCCTCGAAACTGCGGAAGAAGGCCGAGGAAGGCCCGGTCGAGGGGCCGACCTTCCGCAGCGACGTCTGGACGGTCAACGTGGACGTGGCCGTGCTGGACAACCGCGGCCGCTTCATCCCGAACATCCCGCAACAGGTATTCCGCGTGCTCGAGGACGGCGTTCCGCAGCGTGCGATCAGCTTCGGCACCGGAGAACAGCCCATCACGCTGGCCATGGTGATCGAGTTCAGCGGCCGGTTCCAGCAATACTGGTCCTACGGCTGGCAGGAGACGCTGACGGCCACCTACGGCTTCGTCCAGACGCTGAAGCCCGAGGACATGGTAGCTGTGGTCGCCTTCGACCTCCGGCCGGAGATCCTCAGCGACTTCAGCAACAACCGCCAGGAAACCTACGATGCCCTGGCGCGCCTGCGCGTGCCGGGCTTTTCCGAGTCCAACCTCTACGACGCGCTCACCGAAGTGGCCGACCGCATGAGCGAAATCGAGGGCCGCAAGGCCATCCTCTACATCGGCAGCGGCATGGACACGTTCTCCAAGATCACTTTCGACCAGTGCCGCCGCAAGCTCCAGACAGCCGGCGTGCCGATTTACGCATTGGGCACTCTGCAGGCGCTGCGCGAATGGTACGACGCGCGGGGCTATCTCGGCCCTATGGCGCGGCTCGACTTCCTCCAGGCCGACAACCAGCTGCGCACCTTCGCCCGCGAGACCGGCGGCTACGCCTGGTTCCCGCGCTTCTTCGGCGAATACGGCGGCATCTTCCGCCAGATCAACGAGGCGCTGCGCAACACTTATTCCCTCGCCTACCAGCCCACCAACGTTGTGCGCGACGGCAAGCAGCGCAAAATCAAGGTGGAGCTCGTCGGCGAGGGCGGCCAGCCGTTGCGCGTCGTCGATGAGCGCAACAAGCCGGTCAAGTACCAGATCATCCACAAGACCGGCTATACGGCGCCGCGCGAAGTCGAGTGAGCCCCAACACAAGCCGCGCGCGAAGTCAAGAGAAAAATCCTTCCGCCGCACAGTGTGTTAGGGACGCGTTGACACCCGCTCCACGGGTCTGTTACTTTCAGCATGGTTTTCGCGCATGACGTTGCGGAAAAGTTCCACTCCTGCTCCTCCCGCCCGCATCCTCCTGGTTGATGACAACCGCTCGGGATTGTCCGCCCGCAAAGCGATCCTGGCCGAGTTCGGCCATACGGTCGACTGCGCCGAAGACGCCGCCTCTGGGCTCAAACTCTTCGAGCGGCACCGCTACGACCTGGTGGTGACCGATTTCCGCATGCCCGACATGGACGGCACGCGCTTCATCGCCGAGTTGCGCAAGCGAAAGCCCGAAGTGCCCATCGTCTTGTTGTCCGGCTTTGTCGAGGCGCTTGGGCTGAATGAACTCAACACGGGCGCCGACACGGTGATCATGAAGAACGCCCGCGAGGTGCATCACCTCACCAGCACCGTTCACCGCCTGCTGACCGCCGCGCGAAAGCCCCCGGCATCCGAGCCGGCGCCGAAGCGCAAGGCGGCGCGGAAGACCGGGCGCGCCTGACGCATTTTCGCCCGCTGCCTCTGCGCTAGCCTGTGGTTGTGCGCAACCCGCTGTTTTCGCTGATTCTTGCCTGCGCCGCGCTGTCCGCGCCCGCCGCGCAGCCTCCGGCGAAATCTTCTGCCGATCCCGCCCGGCAGTGGCTGCATTCGCTCACGCCCGCCGAGCGCGTGGCGCAACTCGTGATGGCGCCTTTCTACGGCGATGCGCCGAATCCGCGCAGCCCCGCCTGGCAAGAGTACGAATCGCTCGTGCGGGAGCTGCGCGTGGGCGGGCTGATCGTGCTCAACCGCGTCCGCGACGGCGTGGTGGAGCGCGCCGATCCCTACCAGATGGCGGCGTTCCTGAACCGCATGCAGCGGCTCGCGCGCCTGCCGCTGATCGTCGCCGGAGACTTCGAGCGCGGCGCCAGCATGCGTATGACCTCCACTGTGCCGTTCCCTCATGCCATGGCTTATGCAGCGGCGGACGACGTGGAGGGCGTGCGGGGGCTCGGACGGGCGACAGCGCGGGAGGCGCGCGCGATGGGCGTGCATTGGATCTTCGCGCCCGACGCCGACGTCAACAACAACCCGGACAATCCGATCATCAACATCCGCAGCTTCGGCGAAGACCCGCAGCGGATGGCGCGGCTCGTCCGAGCTTATATTGAAGGCGCGCACTCGCAGCCGGGCGCGCCCGTGCTGGTGACCGTGAAGCACTTCCCCGGGCACGGCGACACGAGCACGGACAGCCACATGGGCCTCGGAGTCGTCACGGCGGACCTGGCGCGGCTCGACGCCGTGGAGCTTGTGCCCTTTCGCGCCGCCATCGATGCGGGCGTCGATGCCGTCATGACAGCGCATCTGGCGGTGCCCGCGCTCGAGCCGGAGCAGATCCCTGCCACCGTGTCGCGCAGGATCATGACGGGGCTGCTGCGGGATCAACTCGGCTTCCGCGGCATTCTCACCACTGACGCCATGGACATGCGCGGGCTCACGCAAATGTTCCCGCCCGGCGAGGCGGCGGTGCGCGCCCTTGAAGCGGGAAACGACCTGCTGCTGATCCCGCAGGACCCGCGCGCCGCCGTGCGCGGCGTCGTGGAGGCGCTGCGGCAGGGACGCCTTACACAGGCGCGGATCGATGCCTCCGTAATGAAAATCCTCCGCGCCAAGCTTCGCCTGGGGCTCTTCCGGCAGCGCTTCGTGCGAATCGAGGGGATTCCCGATGCGCTGCTCGATCCGGACGACTTCGCTGCGGCGCGCTCCACGGCGCAGAAGGCGGTGACGCTCGTGAAAAACGACGGCGGCGCAGTTCCTTTGAAGCAGCGCGACAGCGCCTGCTGGTTCATCCTCTCCGGGAGCCGCTTCTCCACGCAGGGGCTCGGGCTGCTCGAAGAGCTGCGCTCCCGCGGCATCCGCGGCGCGGCCCTGCTGGATCCTTCGCTGCCTGAATCGGAATCTGCCGCGCAGGCTGAAAAGGCCGCATCGTGCGGCGCCATCGTGGCTGCCGCCTATGTCACGGCCTCCGCCTACCGCGGCAGCGTCGATCTGGCGGGCGGCTATCCTGGCCTCCTGAAGCGGCTCCTGAATTCCGGCCGCCCGGTGATCCTCATCGCCTTCGGCAACCCCTACCTGCTGCGCACCTATCCGGAAGTGGCTGCCTATGTGGCGGCCTTCAGCACGGCGCGGGTGAGCGAGGAGGCGGTCGTACGCGCGGTCTTCGGGGAGGCGCCCGTCGCCGGCCGCCTGCCGGTCACGATCCCGGGCTTGGCACCGGCCGGTTTCGGGATCAAGATAGAGAAGCCGGATTGATTCGCCGAAGGAGGTTCTTATGGCTTTCCGGATTCGCTCGCTCGCCTTCGACGAGGGCGGCTGGATTCCCGCCCGCCACACGGGCGAAGGGGAGGACCTGAGTCCCGCGCTGGAGTGGCAGGACATTCCACCGGGCACGCGCAGCCTGGCGCTCGTCATGGACGATCCCGACGCTCCAGGCGGCTTGTGGACGCACTGGATCCTGTGGGACATCCCGGTGACGGACACCGGGCTGGCGGAAGGGTTCGTGCCCGGCAGGCTGGGCTACAGCGGCGTGAACGATTTCGGAAAAGAAGGCTACAACGGCCCCATGCCGCCGCGCGGCCACGGCCCGCACCGTTACTACTTCCGGCTCTACGCGCTGGATACGCGGCACCTGATGGTCTCCGCCGGCGTCAAGCGCCATGAGTTCGACAAGGCTCTCCGCGGCCACATCATCGACGAATGCGCCGTCATGGGCCGCTACGAGCGCAAGTGAAGCTCCGCGCCGGCCAGCTTAGAATGAAGGCATGAACGGCATCACCTGGCTTGGACACGGCACGTTCGAACTCATCCTGGACAACGGGCAGACCGTCGTCATCGATCCCTGGGTCGACGGCAATCCTTCGTTTCCCGCCGGGCGCGATTTTTCGCGCATCGACACGATGCTCATCACGCACGGCCACTTCGATCACATCCACGGCGCCGTTTCGCTCGCGAGGCGCTTCCGCCCGCAGGTGATCTCGAACTTCGAGATCTGCTCCTGGCTCGAATCCAAGGGCGTGGAGAACACCTCCGCGATGAACAAGGGCGGCACGCAGCAGGCAGGCGCCATGAAGGTCACCATGACCGATGCCAAGCACTCGTCGGGCATCCTCGACGACGGCAAGTTCGTCTACGGAGGCGAACCCGCGGGCTTTGTGCTGCACATGCCCGACGGGCGCCGCGCCTACTTCGCCGGCGATACGGCGGTGTTCGGCGACATGGCGTTGATCGCCGAACTCTATCAGCCCGAGCTGGCGTTCCTCCCCATCGGCGATCACTTCACCATGGGGCCCCAGCAGGCGGCTCTGGCGGCGCGCCTGCTGAAAGTCCGCACCATCATCCCCATGCATTACGGCACGTTCCCCGTGCTTGCCGGCACGCCCGCCGAGCTCGCCAGCCTGCTGGCAGAGTCCGACATCCGCGTCTGGGAACTCGAGATCGGGAAGAGAGTGGACTGGTAGCCCATGGATCCGGCGCCGCGGCGCACTCCGCCGTGCGCGCCGCCTTCAGTCCGCCGCGGCCACGTGAAAAATACGCGCCGCCGGGAGAGTGAAACACGTGCCTCTACCCTTGTCCGCGACGCTTTGCACTCTGTTCGGGAGCGCAGAACGCCGCGGATCCGGTCCCGGCTTTCCCGTCAGAGATCTGGCAAAAGGCTCGAGTGGATGAGAAATACCTCGCCGGCAAAGAGGATCTCGGAGTGATTCTTTGCAGCTCGCTCCACGTCCTCTCTCGTGAATGTTCCCTCCCGCCTGTACTCGAATTTTCGCAGAAATTCGCCGCTCCGGGCATCCCGGAAGGCCTCGCCGATGAGGTCCTTGTTGTCGCTCAGCTTCTCGGCGATCCTCTGGATCGATACTGCCCCATCCAGCCGCACTCCGGCCCGGGCAAGGATATTTTCAAGGTTCGGGAAGATTGTTTTCAGCGTCGCAGCAGGGAAAAGATCGAGCGGAAGATCATGAACGAGGGGTGAAAACGTACAGCGAAGGGGCCGAATCGGCAGGAGGATATGCGTGGAATCGGCGGCTGATTTGTCGGGAGCAATGTAGCTTTTGCGGTGAATATACGCAAAAATGCTGTTGTTCCGGTGTGCCTCGAACCCATGAGCGCGGAAGATCTCCACGACAACTCTATGAACAGGAGGAGGCGTGTTTTTCGGATCTCGGTCGGAAGGCGCAGTGAGGATACTCAAGTCGCCGTTGCGCGGCTGCTGCCGCACGAACAGCACATCATCGCCAAAGTGCTTCGCCAGACCGCTCCACGCTTCCGCCAAATCCGCGTTGCCGGCGGATTGCACAAATCTCTGAAGCGACCCGGATGTCAATGTCATACTTCATGCTCTCCGCAGAGGATGCTTTGGCGCACTGCTTCCTGAATAGATCGAAGAGACCCGGAAGGGCGCTGGAACCCGCTCGTCTCCGGGCGCCAATCGGCCACCCGGGCGAATCGCCCGCAGCCGGCTTGCAACAGGCAGGCGAGTGTGGGAGGCCCTTCCGGCAGGGAGGATCCGGCCCGCATGGAAGCGCCCTGCCATGGCACTTCCCCCGATGGGCCGCGCGCTGACGGCGGGCGTGTCAGTCCGTCGCTTCCACCGAGAAATAGGCGCAGTCGGGATGATGGAACAGAAGCGCGCTGACGCTCGCCTCGGGCTCCATCATCATGCCTTCGGTGAGGCGCACGCCGATCTCCTCCGGCCGCAGCAGCTTCCAGATCCCCTGCTGGTCGTCGAGGTTCGGGCACGCCGGATAACCGAAGCTGTAGCGCTTGCCCCGGTAGCGCGAGGTGAAGCGCTGCTGCATCGTCATTCCCGGAGGATCCGGGAAGCCCCACTCCTCGCGCAGCCGGCGGTGGAGCCATTCCGCGGCTGCTTCCGCCGTCTCAATCGCTAGCGCCTGCAGGCAATGCGCCTCAAAGAACCGCCCCGCCTGCTTGGCCTCTTCCGACGCCTCGCGCACGCCCTCACCGGCGGTCACCACAAACAGCGCGATGCGGTCGCGGCGGCCGGCGGCGTCAGGATCGAGCACGTAGTCGCTCAGGCAAAGCCCGTCTTTCTTGCGCTGCCTCTCGAACGTGAAGATGTGGAGCGGCGCCGCCGCGCCCGGTTCGAACAATGCGATGGAATTCCCGTGCCGCTCCGCCTCGAAAAACTGCCACACGCCCCGAGCGCGCAGGAACCGCGCCGCTTTCTGCTTCACCTCCTCCACGTCGTGGTGGAGCGCAACCGCCTTCTCGTCCCGTTCTTTCAGCGCCTGCTCGAAATTCCCATTGAATCCAAGGTGGCGCCCGTACAGCATGTGCGGGTTGATGTAGGTCCAGATCTCGGCCAGATTCGCCAGCGTGCGAACGCGGCGGTCCGTATAAGGCGCGGGAGGAACCGGCACGTCCGTCCGCACCTTCGGCGAGCGCGACGTGCCCGCATCGACGGCGATCTTGTCCATCCGCTCCGTCTCGCCCTCGGGCGCGTGCGGGGAAGGCGCGCCAGATGACGCCAACAGCTGATCCCGCGCCGCCGGGTCCATCAGCCCGTTCATGATCTGAAGCCCTGTCATCGCGTCCTTCGCGTAGAACGTAGGCGACTGGTAGGCGGGCGCGATCCTGGTCACCGTGAACTTCTCGCTCAGCGCCGCGCCGCCCACCAGCAAAGGCACGCGCACGCCCGCATCGCGCAGGTCTTCTCCCGTCACCACCATCTGTTGGGCGGACTTCACCAGCAGCCCGCTCAGCCCGATGGCGTCGGGCTTGTGCTCGTGGAATGCGCGGATCAGGTCCTCCGGCGGCACCTTGATGCCGAGATTGATCACTTCGTAGCCGTTGTTCGAGAAGATGATCTCCACCAGGTTCTTGCCGATGTCGTGGACGTCGCCCTTCACCGTCGCCAGCAGGAACCGTCCGCGCGCCTGCACACTGCTCTTCTCCATGAACTGCTGCAGGTGCGCCACCGCCGCCTTCATCGCCTCCGCCGATTGCAGCACCTCTGCCACGATCAGCTCATTGTTGTTGAACAGCCGTCCCACCTCGTCCATGCCGCGCATCAGGGGGCCGTTGATGATTTCGAGCGGCGCGGCGCCCTCGGCCAGCTTCCGGTTGAGATCGTCGATCAGCCCGTCCTTGCTGCCCTCGATGATGTAGCGCGCGAGCCGCTCGTCGAGCGGCAGTTGCGCGGCCGACTTCTTCTGCTTTGCTCCGGCCTTGCGGAAAAACTCGGTGATGGCCGCAATGTTGTGCTGGTTGACGGCGATGCGCTCTTCCCGCGACTGCTCGCGCCAGTCTTCGCTCACGCCTGGGAACTTCTCCGGATCGGGCCAATTGAACAGGAGCCGCTCGGCGAGGATCCGCTCCTCCTCCGGAATGGAAGCGAAGCGCTCCAGCTTCTCCGAGTTGACGATGGCCAGGTCGAGCGCCGCCTTGGTCGCATGGTAAAGGAAGACGCTGTTCACCACTTCACGTGCCGCCGGAGCCAGGCCGAAGCTGACGTTGGAAATGCCGAGGATCGTACGAACGTGCGGGATGTTCTCTTTGACGAGCCGCACGCCCTCGATCGTCTCCACCGCTCCGCCGATGTAGTTCTCGTCGCCGGTGGCGACGGGGAACACGAGCGGATCGATGACGAGATCCTCGGGGCGCATCCCGTACTTGTTCACCAGCAGATCCACGCTCCGCTGCGCCACCGCCAGCTTGCGCTCGCGCGTGAACGCCTGCGCCTGCACGGGGTCCTCGTCGATCGTGCCCACCACCAGTGCCGCGCCGTAGGCGCGCGCCAGCGGGGCGATGCGCTCGAACTTCTCCTCGCCGTCCTCGAGGTTCACCGAGTTGATGATCGCGCGCCCCTGGCAATAGGTAAGCGCCAGCTCGACGGCGCGCGCATCGGTGGTGTCGATCATCAACGGGGCCTTGATCTTGCGGATCAGCAGCTCGTAGAAAGGCGGGATGTCGGCCAGTTCCTCGCGGTCGGACGACTGGAGGCAGACATCGATGATGTGGGCTCCGGCGCGCACCTGCCGCCGCGCGATCTCCGTGGCCTCTTCCCACTTCTCCTCCGCGATCAGTTGCTTGAACAACCGCGAGCCGATCACGTTGGTGCGCTCGCCCACAAGCAGCGGGCGCGTGGAGTCGTCCGCCTCCACCGTTTCGATGCCCGAAAAGAAGACGCGGTGTGAGGGTTGGCGCAGGGCGCGCGGGCGCTTTCCGTCCACCATCTGGGCTATGGCGCGGATGTGGGCCGGCGTCGTGCCGCAGCAGCCGCCGGCGATGTTCAGCCAGCCGTGATCGACAAACCGCTCCATCTGCGCCGCCAGCGAGTCCGGCGTCTCCAGGTAGCGGCCTTCCTCATCGGGCAAGCCTGCATTGGGATAGCAGGACACGCGCGAGGGCGCCAGCTCATGGATCGTCCGGATGTGGTCGGTCATGAACTCGGGCCCGGTGGCGCAGTTCAGGCCCACCGCGAGCAAGTCGGCATGGGCGATGGAGACGACAAAGGCGTCGGCAGTCTGTCCGGCGAGCATCGTGCCCATGGCTTCGATAGTGCCGGAGACGATGACGGGGATGGGGCGCCCCAGTTCGTCCGCCAGGCGGCGAATGGCCAGCAATGCGGCCTTCACATTGCGCGTGTCCTGGCAGGTTTCCAAGAGCAACAGATCGGCGCCGCCGTCGAACAGGCCGCGGGCCTGTTCATTATAGCCCTCGCGAAGCTGCGCAAATGTGACGCCGCCGGTGACCGTGATGGCCTTGGTGGTCGGCCCCATCGAGCCGGCCACAAAGCGCGGCCTCCCCGCGCGCTCGAACGCTGCCGCCGCCTCCCGCGCCAGCTCCGCCGCCTTGCGGTTGATCTCGTAGCAGCGTGCCTCAAGGCCGAACTCGGCCAGCGTGATGGAGGAGCCGCCGAAGGAGTTGGTCTCCACCATGTCGGCGCCGGCCTCGAAATACGCGCAGTGGATGTCGCGGATCCACTCCGGACGCGTGAAAAGCAGGTGTTCCGTGCAGTTTTCGAACTGCGGTCCGCCCCAGTCCTCGATGGTGGGATTCCGCTGCTGAAGCATCGTGCCCATGGCGCCATCGAGCACCAGAATGCGCTCTTCGAGCGCGGCAATCAGCTCCTGCTGGCGGGATTTCCAGTTCATGATCGGCGAGACGGACTTATTTCCATGTTAGCCGAGCCGTGCCGCCTCAGCGGTACAGCCTGTGGGTGCGGATGTATTCCAGCACGGCCGGATGCAGCCCCTCGGCTCTCCCCGTAGCTTCCAGTTGCCTGCGGATTTCGGACGAAGACAGCGGCAGGGCGAGCGTTTCCAGCCTGTGGACGCGCGCTCCGGCAGGGATCGTCAGCTCGTAGCCAGGTCTTGAAACCACGATGAACTCGACCGCGCGCAGCACGTCGGCGCTGCGGTGCCAGGAGCCGATCTCCGCGAAAGCGTCGGCGCCGATCAGAAAGTAGATCTCGTCTTCCGGGGCCAGCGCGCTGCGCAGCCTCTCGATGGTGTGGATCGTATAGCTCCTGCCGGCGCCCTCCTCCAGGCGGGACGCCCCGAAGCGCGGGTCTTCCTCGCAGCCCAGCTCCACCATGCGGTAGCGGTGCTCGAAAGGCGTCGTCTGGCCGTCGGGCTTGTGCGGCGGGTGCGCGGCGGGCACGAAGAGGACCTTGTCGAGACGGAAGCGGTCGGCGGCCTCCCGGGCGACACGGGTATGCGCCGTATGAACGGGATCGAAAGTGCCGCCAAAGACCGCGAGCCGCAAAACGTCATCCTAGCGGAATGTTTCGGCCTCTGTCACTGGCCCTTCCCGCGCTGCTGCTCGGCGGCGGCGCGGGCCAGCTCGTCGCAGCGGTTGTTGTCCTCATGCGAGGCGTGGCCCCGCGTCCAGATCCATCGCACTTTGTGGCGCTGCAACTCCGCGTCGAGGGCCTGCCACAGGTCCTGGTTGAGCACGGGTTTCTTCTCGGCGGTCTTCCAGCCGTTGCGCTTCCAGCGCGCCATGCAGCTCTCCACGCCGTTCTTCAGATACTGCGAATCCGTGGTGAACTCCACCTCGCAAGGCTCCTTGAGTGCTTGCAGGGCGCGCAGCGCCGCGGTGAGCTCCATGCGGTTGTTGGTCGTGTGCGGCTCGCCGCCCGACCTCGCCCGCGTGTGTTCGCCGTAGCGCAGGATGTAGGCCCAGCCGCCGGGGCCCGGATTGCCGAGGCAACTGCCGTCGGTGATCGCCTGAACCTTCTTCATGGGCGCTTCAGGCGGCTGGCGCTTCGGCCTTTTCGGACGCGCTGCCGCGGGCGAGTTCGCCGTCGAAGAACCGGTCGACGAGCGAGAGGATTTCGCGCGCTTCCCTGGCATGGTAGATGGCCGTGCGGAGCTTCGATCCGTTTCGGACGCCGTGCGTGAAGTAGGTGGCGAACTGCTTCATTTTGCCCACAGCGTCCAGCGATTCATGCTCGATCAGCATGGCGTAATAGGTGTGCATGATGCGCCAGCGGTCTTCCTCGGTGGGCTGGAAGTAGCTTCCCGTGGCCACATACTCGGCAATCTCCCGGAAGATCCACGGATTCGACGCGGCGGCGCGCCCGATCATCACGGCGTCACAACCTGTCTCTCGCATCATGCGCACGGCGTCCTGCGGCGTGACGATGTCGCCATTGCCGATCACCGGGATCTTCACTGCCGCCTTCACCTCGGCAATACGCCTCCAGTCGGCGCGCCCGCTGTAGCCCTGCTCGCGTGTGCGCGGGTGCAGGGCAATGGCGTTAACGCCGCAATCTTCCGCCAGCCGCGCCATCTGCACATGGACCAGCTCGCAGTCGTTCCAGCCGGCGCGGGTTTTCAGCGTCAGAGGGATCCGGATGGCGGCGCGAACCGTGCGCAGGATGGTCTCGATCAACGGCAGGTTGCGCAGCAGTCCGCTGCCGCCGTTGCACTTGACCACCTTCTTCACCGGACAGCCGAAGTTGATGTCCACGGCGTCAAAGCCCAAATCTTCGCAGATCCGGGCAGCGTCGGCCAGAACGGCGGGGTCCGCGCCGAACAGCTGCGCCGTGATCGGGTGTTCGTCCGGCTCGAAATAGAGGTAGTGGAAGCTCTGGAGACGCTTGCGGTTCGGGTGCTTCCGCGTGGCAACGACGCCGTGCGAGCTGGTGAATTCCGTCATCAGCAGCCCGCACCCGCCCTGGGCGCGGATCAGGCGGCGGAACACGGTGTCGGTGACGCCCGCCATGGGCGCAAGCACCGTCGCCGGCTGGATGCGCACCGCACCAATGCGGAACTCTGGCGGAAACGGAACCATCTACTTTTGATTGTAGCGGGCGGAATTGACCGAAACAGCAGAGCTTGCGCATACGTCGACAATGATTGAGGATCAAGGAGATGTGGCAGAAACTGGGTTTGGCGTTTCTGGCAGGCGGCATCGCCGTCGGGACCGTGGTTTATCTGGGGCTGAAGCATCGCGCCGCGCCGCCGGCGGAGGCCCCCGCCCCCGCAGCGCAGGCTTCCACGCCTGCTCTGTCCCCGGCCGAGGCCCGCGAGGTTCCGCCGCCCGAGCCCGCGGAGGTCGCGGAAGCGGCCAAGGCTCCGGCGAAGACGCAACCGGCGAGGACGGCGCCCGCGCGGGCAGCCAGTCCGCGCCAAACAAGCCGCCCTGCCGCGCCGCGCGCCGCCGCACAGCCCGAGCAACCCGCGCAACACCCGCAAGCCACCGAGCAGGCAAGAGTTGTGCCGCCTGCGCCGCAGGACGTTCGAATCTCGCCTCCGCAAGCCGCAGTGCCTGCCGTAGCGCCTGTTTCCGAGGCGCCGAGGCCCGCAGTAGCCGAGAAGCCCGCGCCGCCGAAACGAGAGCCGCGCCAGGTGACCGTGCCCGCGGGCACGCTGATCCCGGTCCGCTTGCGCGATGCGCTCAGCACCGAGCGGCAGTCGGTTCACGATCCGTTCTTCGCCACGCTGGACGCGCCGCTGATCGTGGAAGGGCTGGTGATTGCCGAACGCGGCGCGCTGGTGCGGGGCCGCATCGTGGAGGCTGCCGCGTCAGGGCGCGTCAAAGGGCGCGCCGCGCTGGCGTTGCAGCTCGATGAGCTGACCACCTCCGACGGTCAGAAGGTGGAGATCCGCACGGATTCCTCCCGTCACGAGGCCGAAAGCGGCGTGAAGGGCGACGTGGCGAAGACGGGCGTGGCAGCGGGCATCGGCGCCGCCATCGGGGCGATCGCCGGCGGAGGGAAGGGCGCTGCCATCGGCGCAGCCATCGGCGGCGCTGCCGGCGCTGGCGGCGCCATGGCGACGCGCGGCAAGCCCGCCGAGCTGCCCAGCGAAACGCGGCTCACCTTCCGCCTGAGCCAGCCCGTCACGCTCACCGAGAAGCTCCCCTGAAGACGACAGCCTGCTCTGCTCCCTTTGCCGCGCTGCCAGCCAGCCGCTTCCGCCGCGGGCGCAACTCACGGAGGCGCCGGATCAGGGTGTCCCCTTCGAAAACCCCGTCTCCTGCTTCCACGCCTCCAGCGTGTTGTACACGATCGGACAATAACAGGCGCGGTCGATGAACTGCCACATGCGCGACGGGATCGACCCCGAACCGCGCACCATGTGCGGGAAGTCCACGCAGGCCGCCGGGCGCACTTCGTACACGGTACATTCGTTGCCCGAAAGAAACACGCAGCCCCGCTCCGGATCGCGGCGCAGGATCCAGCCTTCTTCTTCGCTCTCCTCGGCGTATTCCTGCTTGAACTTCTCCACGCTCATGCGGAAATGTTTGGCGAGCCGCTCGATGTCCCTCTCCAGCAGGCGCGCCGTGGCGACGCGGCAGCAGTTGGCGCAGGCAAGGCAGTCGATCTGCTCCGCCACCTCTTCGGCAATCTGCCGCAGCCTCCGCTCCACATAGCGGTAGGTCTTCAGGTGGCGGCGGAAACGCTCGTTTTCGCCGTGCTTGTGCTCGCCGAGGCGGCGGATCTGGACCAGATCGGTGATCACCAGACGACGTTCACCTTCTTGAAATCGCCGGCTCGCATGTAGGTCAGGCCAGCCGGATCCAGATACTTCGCCATGGCAGCGCGCACCTGGGCCGGTGTCAACGCATTGACCTTCTGCTCCAGCTCCGCGTCGAAAGCCATGGTGCGCCGTTCATAGGTTCGGGCGACAATGCGGCCCACCAGCTCCTCGTCGTTTTCCCGGCTCACCTGCCGGCTCTGGAGCCAGCTCTTCTTGCCCGCTTCGATCTCCTCCGCCGTGAACCCGTCGGCGAGGATCTTTTTCATCTCGTCCCGAAACGAGGCTTCCACCTTGGGCGCGTTTTCGGGCGCGCAGATGGCGAACGCAATGAACAGGGCGTGGTCGTCCTCGGCGCCGGCGATCAGCTGCGATCCGACCCCGTAGCTGAGCCCCTCCTTGTTGCGAATGCGCGCGAAGAGCCGGGAGTTCATGCCCTGGCCGAGCAGATAGTTGCCAAACAGAAGCGCAGGATAGTCCGGGTCGGTGTCCTTCATGCGGAACGCCGTGCCCGCCATCCACATGGCGTTGGCCTTGTCGGGGGTCTCGAACGCCGCGGTGGTTGGCTTCACTTCCAAGTATTTCCGCAGCACGCGCGCATAGCTCTGGCGGCTCTTCCAGTCCCGCGAAAGCTTCGTAATTTGCTGCTGGATGCTTTCGGGATCGAAGTCGCCGATGATCGACAGCTCGCCCTCCGCCAGGCCGTAGTATTGCGAGTGGAACTGCTTCACCTGGTCGAGAGTCACGCTCTGGATGGCGGCGATCTGCTCGTCCACGGTGGGCACGTAGCGCACGTCGCCCTTCGGATACGGAATCAGGTGCCGCTGCAACGCCGTGGAGGCGATGGTCTGCGGCTGGCTCTTGGAACCCTCCAGCGACGCCAGCACCTGGCGCTTCAACTGGTCGAATTCGTTCTCGGGGAAAACGGACTCCTTCAGCATCTCGAAGACGAGGTCGATCGCCGCCGGCAGGTTCTGGCGCGTGGTCGTGATGCGCGCCGAAGCGCCGCTGGCGTTGCCGCCGACGTTGACCTGGGCCTTGATGCGGTCCAGTTCGTCGCGGATCTGCTGGCGCGTGCGTTTCGTGGTGCCGCGCATCAGCATCTGGCCTGTAAGGCCTCCGATAAAGGCCTTTTCACGCAGATTGTTCTCGTCGCCGAAATGCAGGCTCAGCACGGCTGTGACCTGCGAGCCACGGGTCTTCTTCGGCAACAGGGCGATCTTCAGCCCGCCGTTGATGTCGCCGCGGACAGTGCGCTTGTCAATGTTGGCGGGCGAAGCGTCGAAAGACTCTCCCTGCGACACCACAGCCTTGCCCGTATAGCTCTCCACAAGCTTCTCGGCCGCGGGCGGCTCGGGCACCTCGGCGCGCAGAGGCTCCTTCTCGGGAATGAAGAGCCCGACCGTACAGTTGGAGGGGATGAAATACTTCTCGGCGGCTTTTTGTACCTGCTCGAGGGAAACCTTCTCGATCCGGTCCCGGTGCAGGAACATCAGACGCCAGTCGCCCATCGCCTGCCATTCGGAGAGTTCCAGTGCGACATCCTGCGGATCGTTCATCCGCAACTCGAAGTTCTTCAGCCAGCGCGTGCGCTGCCTTTCCAGTTCGTCCTTGGTGAATGGCTTCGACCGGATTTCGGCAATCGTGTCCAGCAGTGCCTTCCGCGCGTCTTCGAGCGGACTGTCCATGCGGACCATCGCCTGGGCGTAGGCAAAGCCGGGATCGTGCAGCTGGAAACTGAACATGGAAACGCTGGCGGCTTTCTTGGTCTCCACCAGCGCCTTGTAAAGCCGTCCGGACGGCTGGTCGCCGAGAATGTCCACCGCCATTTCGACGGCGGCATATTCGTCATGCGAGCCCGGCGGGATGTGCCACGCCGCGCCCACGTACTGCACATCGCCCACGCGGCGCACACTGACCGTGCGCTCTCCGTCCTGCACGGGCTCGACGGTGTAGGTGCGCCGGAGCTGCCGCTGCGGCTTCGGAATGGCGCCGAACGTCTTCTGGATCAACACCAGCGTTTTCGCCTCGTCGAACTTGCCGGCGACCACCAGCACAGCGTTGTCCGGTTGATAGAAGTGCCGGTAAAACGCCTGAAGCCGTTCGATCGGGACGCGCTCAACGTCGCTCCGCGCGCCGATCGCGGACTTGCCGTAGTTGTGCCAGAGGAAAGCCGTACTCGCAACGCGCTCCAGCAGAACCCTTGGCGGCGAGTTCTCTCCGTTCTCCATCTCGTTGCGCACCACCGTCATCTCGCTGTCGAGATCCTTCTTGGCGATGAAGCTGTTCACCATGCGGTCGGCTTCCATCGCCAGCGCCCAGGCGAGGTTGTCCTCCGTGGCGGCGAACGTCTCGAAATAGTTCGTCCGGTCATACCACGTGGTGCCGTTGGGGCGCGTACCGTGATCCTGAAGTTCTTTCTTGATGTCGGGATGGTTCTTCGAACCCATGAACATGAGGTGTTCGAGAAGGTGAGCCATGCCCGTCTCGCCGTAGTCCTCGTGGCGCGAGCCGACCATGTATGTGACGTTCACCGTAATGGTGGACTTCGACGGGTCGGGAAATAACAGCACGCGCATCCCGTTGTCCAGACGGTACTCCGTGATGCCTTCGACAGAGGTCAACTTGCGGGGCGCCGCGGGCTGCGCCGCCAGGGCAGCGCACAGAGTCAGAACCAGAATGGCCGCGGCGGACAGGCGGAGCGCGGCGAAGTGTCGGCTCGGGTTATTCATAGGCACGATCCTTGTACTCATCGTAAACAATCCGCGGGCGCCGCCCCTGTAACATTTCGGGGCGCTATGTTGAAGGCGTGGGGCACGCCCGCTTCCTTTTCCACGGCGACCTCAACGATTTTCTGCCCGCCGCCCGCCGCGGCGTCTGGATCGAGTACGAGTTTCGCGGCCGCCCCTCGCTCAAGCATGCTATCGAAGCATTCGGCGTGCCGCATCCCGAAGTCGGCGAACCGGCGGACCTGACGCCACCGCTCGCGGATGGCGCCTCGATCGACGCCCGTCCGCGCCTGTATTCCGCGCCGCCCCGCGGCGGCTGGCGATTCATTCTGGACTGCCATCTGGGACGCCTCGCCAAATACCTCCGCATCCTCGGCTTCGACACGTTGTATGACGCGCGGTCGGACGACCGAGAACTGGCCGAGGCCGCTGCCGCGGGGCGCTTCCTGCTGACACGCGACCGGAGCCTGCTCATGCGGAAACAGGTGGAGATGGGCGCGCTGGTCCGCGGCGATGACCCGCGCGCGCAGCTGGTGTGGCTGGCCCACAAGCTCGGGCTCTGGGCCCACGCGGCGCCGCTGCGCCGCTGCCTGCGCTGCAACGCGTTGCTCGAGCCCGCGGAGCGCGAGGCCGTCTGGGAGCGCATCCCCCCGAAGACGCGCCTCTGGTGCAGGGAATTCGCGCAGTGCTCCGGGTGCGGGCAGCTGTACTGGCAGGGATCCCACTTTGAACGCATGACGGAATGGATCCGCTCCCTGCGCGCGGAGGCCGGGGCCCGGGAGGGATAACAAAACGGGCCGGAAATGTTTCCAGCGCCGGAAGCGGGTTGCATCCGACTTTCAGATGCGATTATCTGGTAATAGGAGGACGCAACCGCCGCATGACTTCGGCCCTGCTGCCCGGCGAAAAACCCGCCCCGGGCCCGTTGACCGCAGAAGAGCAAGACTACCTCGACCGGCTGATCGTCCGCCACCGCGGACGCCCCGGAATGTTGCTGAACATACTCGAGGAGATCCAGGAAAACCAGCCCAGGAAGTACCTGCCGCTGGAATACCTCGACTACCTCTCCAGCCGCACCGGCATCCCCGGCGCGCAGATCTTCAGCGTCGCCACGTTCTATGCGCTCTTCAACCTCAAGCCGCAGGGCAAGCACACGGTGTGCATCTGCCGCGGCACAGCCTGTCACACGCGCGGTTCGAAGGCGCTTCTGGACCGCCTGAGGCTGCTGCTTGGCGTGAGAGAGGGAGAGGACGAGGGCAGCGCGGACAAGCTGACGGCGACGACAGCGGACGGCGAGTTCACCATCCGCACGGTGGCCTGTTTCGGGCAGTGCGCGCTGGCGCCGGTGGTCGAGATCGACCACGCCATCCTCGGGCATGTGAATGAGCGGGCACTCGAACGCGAGGTGGAGGCAGTGAGGAAAGGAGCGCGGCGATGAAGCGCATTCGGGACCTGGCCAGCTTCAACCTAGCGCGCGAGGCGGGGCTCGCCCGGCTGTTGCCTCCTTCGCCGCGCATCGCCGTGGGCATGGGCACCTGCGGCGCTGGCAATGGCGCCGAGGCCGTGTTCCGCGCCTTCGCCGATTCCATCGAGCAGCGCGGCATGAACGTGCAACTGGCGCGCACCGGCTGTTTCGGCTACTGCGCCGCCGAGCCGCTGGTCAACGTCTGGATCCCCGGCAGGCCCCTCGTGATCTTGCAAAAGATCCGCCCCGACGATGCGCCGGCCATCCTGGACCTGGCCGCCGCGGGACGCGTCCCCGTGGAGCTTGCGCTCTGCCGGATCGAGGAATGGGACCACATTACGGGCCACATCAAATTTGGTTCGGGTTTCGGAGAGATCCCGCTCTGGAACGAAGTGCCGTTCTTCCGCGGGCAGAAGAAGATCGTGCTCCGCAATTGCGGGCTCATCAACCCGGACGACATCGAAGAGTTCCTCGCCGTCGGCGGTTACCAGGCGCTGTACAAGGCGCTCATCGACAACAGTCCGGCGGCGGTGATCGAGGCCATCCAGGCGGCTCGGCTCCGGGGCCGCGGCGGCGCTGGCTTCCAGACCGGCGCGAAGTGGGAGTTCCTCCGGCGGGCGAAGGCCGAGCCGAAATACCTCATCTGCAACGCCGACGAGGGCGACCCGGGCGCCTACATGAACCGCAACGAGATCGAGGGCGACCCGCACTCTCTCATTGAAGGCATGCTCATCGGCGCCTTTGTCACTGGCGCTACCGAAGGCATCATCTACGTGCGCGCCGAATATCCGCTCGCCGTGCACCGTCTGCGGACGGCCATCCAGCAGGCCGAAGAATGGGGGCTGCTCGGCGAGGATATCCTCGGCCGCGGCTTCCGGTTCCACCTGTCGCTCGTGGAAGGGGCCGGCGCTTTCGTCTGCGGCGAGGAAACGGCTCTCATCCGCTCGCTGGAAGGCAAAGCCGGCCGTCCGACGCCGCGCCCGCCCTATCCGGCCGACTCGGGCCTGTTCGGCAAGCCGACCAACATCAACAACGTCGAGACGTGGTTCAACATCGCGCCCATCGTTCTGAAGGGCCCGGCATGGTTTCTGGAAACCGGCAGCCCGAAGAGCCCCGGCACCAAGGTGTTCTCGCTGGTGGGCAAGGTCGTGAACACGGGGCTCGTGGAGATGCCGCTCGGCACGCCGCTCAAGACATTCGTTTACGACGTCGGTGGCGGCGCGCCGCATGGGCGCGCGGTGAAAGCCGTGCAGACCGGCGGCCCTTCCGGCGGCTGCATCCCAAGCGAGATGTTCGACACCCCGGTCGACTACGAGAATCTGGCGCAGCTCGGCTCCATTATGGGCTCCGGCGGCATGGTGGTGATGGACGAAGACAACTGCATGGTGGACGTGGCGCGCTACTTCATCGAGTTCACACACTCGGAGAGCTGCGGCAAGTGCATCCCATGCCGGGCGGGGCTCGACAAGAGCCTGCACTATCTCAACCGCATCACCCACGGCAAGGGAACGGAAGAAGACCTGGAGACGCTGGACGAGCTGAGCCGTATGATCCGCGACGCTTCGCTGTGCGGCTTGGGTCAGACGGCACCGAACCCGGTGCTGACGACGATGCGGCATTTCCGGCACGAGTTCGAAGACCACATCCAGGCGCGCCGGTGCCGCGCCGGCGTGTGCGAGGAGCTGGCGCTCAGCCCCTGCGAGAACTCCTGCCCGCTGCACATGAACATCCCGCGCTACCTCCAGTTGTTGAAGGAAGACCGGCTGGAGGACGCGTTCGTCTCGGTGGTGCTCGACAATCCGCTGCCCGCCTCCACCGGGCGCGTGTGCCAGCATCCTTGCGACAACCGCTGCCGCCGCGCCGGGCTGGACGAAGCGGTCAACATGCGCGAAGTGCACCGCTACATCGCCGACGCCATCTACCCCGGGCCGAAATTCGAACAACTCGCCGCGCGCGTGGCAGCCGTGCGCAGGCCCCCGACGGGCAAGCGCTGCGCCATAGCCGGCGCTGGACCGACGGGGCTGGCGTGCGCCTACTACCTGGCGCTGCTCGGCCACGACGTGATGGTCTACGACTCGAATCCCGATGCTGGCGGCATGCTGCGCTATGCGCTGCCCGATTACAGGTTGCCGAAGGACGTGCTCGACCGCGAGATCGAACTGATCCGCCGCGTCGGCGTTCAGTTCGCCTTCGGATCGCGCATCCAGGAGGAGATCACGCTGAACGATCTCGACCAACGGTACGACGCCGTGTTTCTCGCCATCGGCACGTGGAAGGAAAACTGGGTGTACCTGCCCGGCACGGAACTGAAAGGCGTCATGCCGGCGCTGCCCTTCCTGGAAGCGGTGTCGAAGCGGGAGGCGACGGACTTGGGCAGGAAAGTCGCCGTGGTCGGCGGCGGCAATGCCGCCATCGACTCCGCCCGCACCGCCATGCGCCTCGGCGCCGACGTGACCATCGTCTACCGGCGCGAGCGCAAGGACATGCCCGCCATTCATGAAGAGGTGGAAGCGGCCGAGGCGGAGGGCGCGAAGATCCTCTTCCTGGCCTCCCCGCACCGCATCGTGGGCGGCGCATCGGGGCGCGTGATGGCCCTCGAGGCCGTGAAGACGCGGCTCGGCGAATACGACGCCTCGGGGCGGCGCCGCCCGATCCCTACCGATGAAATCGTGCGCATCCCCTGCGAGACGGTGATCCTCGCCGTCGGCGAGACAGTCGACATCGACTTCGCCAAGGCTTCGGGGTTGAAGATCCGCGAAAACGGGCTGATCGAGGTCGACCGTTACACACTCCAGACCAGCCGCCCGAAGTTCTACGCCGGCGGCGACCTGATCACGGGCGCCTCCAACGTCAGCAACGCGATGGGCTATGGCAAGAAAGCGGCACGCAACATCGACCGCATGCTGACCGGCGAGGAGCGCTGGGCCAGCCTCTGGCCCGAGTTCGATTACGAAATGGCCGTGCCCGCGCATCCCAGCCCCAGCCGGCGGCACCGCGTGCGCGAGCCCGAACCCGAGGCGCGCGTGAAGGACTTCCGCGAAGCCACGTTCGGGCTCACAACCGTGGAAGCCATGGAAGAAGCCTGCCGCTGCCTGCGCTGCGACGTGCGCAACGGCGACTGAAGGAGCGGGAAACCATGCCAGACCGAGTTTCCATTCGTATCGACGGCGAGCCGATCCACGCCCGGTTGGGCCAGACGATTCTCGAAGCGGCGACCGCGCACGGCAAGTTCATCCCCTCGCTGTGCCACATGAAGGGCCTCACGCCCGTGGGCGCCTGCCGGCTGTGCCTTGTCGAAGTGGCGGGCGTGGGGCGGCTCCTGCCCTCCTGCACGACGCCGGTGCAGGATGGCATGGCGGTCACCACGCGCAGCGAACGGCTGGACCGTTACCGCCGCATGATCCTGGAGCTGCTGTTCGCCGAGCGCAACCACATCTGCGCCGTCTGCGTTTCCAACAACCACTGCGAGTTGCAGTCGCTGGCCCAGCGGCTGGGCGTGACGCACGTGCGGTTTCCCTACAGCTATCCGAAGGCGCCGGCGGACCTCACGCACCGGCAGTTCGTGCTCGACCAGAACCGCTGCATCCTCTGCACGCGCTGCGTGCGCGTCTGCGCGGAAGTGGAAGGAGCGCATGTGTGGGACGTGGGCGGGCGCGGCATCGGCTCCCGCCTGGTGTGCGAGCTGAACCGCAACTGGGCCGAGAGCCGCTACTGCACCAGTTGTGGCAAGTGCGTCCAGAGCTGTCCCACCGGCGCGCTGGCGGCCAAGGGCCATGCGGCCGAGGAGATGGTGAAGCGCGGCGAAACCATCAGCCGGCTGGTGGAAGTGAAAGGAGTGCGTGCATGAGCAGGGCAAGGATCGCCACCGTCTGGCTGGACGGTTGCAGCGGCTGCCACATGTCGCTGCTGGATCTGGACGAGGCGCTGATCGATCTGGCGCCGAAAATCGAGCTGGTCTTCGGTCCGCTGGTGGATGCGCAGGAGTTTCCCGAGAACGTCGACGTGACACTCGTGGAAGGAGCCGTGAGCAGTCAGGACGACCTGCAACTGGCGCAGAAGGTCCGTGCGCGCTCGCGCCTGGTGGTGGCGCTCGGCGACTGCGCCGTCACCGGCAATGTGCCTTCCATGCGCAACCAGATTCCGCCGAAGCAGCTGCTGGAGCGGATCTACGTTGATGGCGTGAACGTCAACCACCGCGTGCCCGGCGACGGCGTGCCACCGCTGCTGCGGCAGGCTGTGCCGCTGCACGAGACCGTCCGCGTCGACCTGCACGTGCCGGGATGCCCTCCGCCCGCGGCAGCCATCGGCCATGTGCTGGCGGAGCTGCTCGCCGGCAGGAAGCCGGAGCTGGCCGGCAAGGTGAAGTTCGGCTGAGAAGGAGGCGGTGATGGGTACAACCATCCGGATCCACCACGTGACGCGCATCGAGGGCCACGCGCGCATCGACATCCACTTGAACGAAGAAGGCAAGGTGGGCTCCGCGCAGTTCCATGTGACACAGGTGCGCGGATTCGAGAAATTCACCGAAGGCCGGCCCTATTACGAGATGCCCGCTATCACGGCACGCATCTGCGGCATCTGCCCCGTGAGTCACCTGCTGGCTTCGGCCAAGGCGTGCGACGCCATTATGGCGGTGCAGATCCCCGAGGCGGCGCGCCTGCTGCGGGAACTCGTCCATTGCGCGCAGTTCGTCCAGAGCCACGCGCTGAGCTTTTTCCATCTCTCGGCGCCCGACCTGCTGCTGGGCTTCGATTCCGATCCCGCCGCCCGCAACGTGCTGGGGCTGATCGAGAAACACCCCGAGGCGGCGCGCGACGGCATCGCGCTGCGCCGCTTCGGACAGCAAACCATCGAACGGCTCGCCGGAGAACGGGTGCATCCGGCGTGGATCGTGCCCGGCGGCGTCAACCGGCCGATGAGCACTGAGACGCGCGACCTCATCTTGGCAGACCTGCCGCTGGCGCATTCCATCATCCGCAGGACGCTGCGCCTGTTCAAGTCCATGCTCGACCAGTTTCCGGCCGAGAGCGAGGCCTTCGGAAACATGCCGACGATGCACGCCGGCCTGGTCGACGCCGACGGGCGGCTCCAGATCTACGACGGCATAATCCGCTTCATCGACTCCTCGGGCAAGCTCGCGGGACGCGTCGCCAAACCCGCGGAGTACGCAAAGTGGATCGGCGAGGCGGCCATGCCGGACTCTTACCTGAAGGCGCCCTACTTCAAGCCGCTGGGTTACCCGGAGGGCATTTACCGCGTCGGTCCGCTGGCACGCCTCAATGTGGCCGAAAACTGTGGCGCCACGGAAGCCGACCGCGAACTGCTCGAGTACCGTCAAAGGCTGGGCCGCGTGGTGAACAGCTCGTTCTACTATCACTACGCCCGGCTCATCGAGGCCCTTTACGCCATCGAGCGGATGGAGGAGCTTCTCCATTTCCCCGAGATTCTCGATTCGCACGTCCGCGCCGAGGCGGGCGTGAACTCGCTCGACGGCGTCGGCATCATTGAAGCGCCCCGCGGCGTGCTCATCCACCACTACCGCGTGAACGAGCGGGGCGCCATCACCGGGGCCAACCTCATCGTCGCCACCGGCCACAACAACCTGGCCATCAACCACAGCATCCGGCAGGTGGCCGAACGCTTCGTTGACGGAGCGCAATTGAAAGAAGGCGCGCTCAACCGCGTCTCCGCAGTCGTGCGCGCCTATGATCCATGCCTGAGCTGTTCCACGCACGCCTTCGGCAAGCCGGCCTTCCGGATGCGCCTGCTCGGGGCCGACGGCGACGTGCTTCAGGAAGTCTGAGCCGGGCCTGGCTACATCTTGCCGCTGACGAGAACCCGTGCGGCGAGGACTCCTCCGGGAGCGGTGGTTCCGCTCACCTCCACCTTCATGCCCGCGGCCAGATCGGCGAATTCCTTCACTCGTCCGGCATAGCGCGTGTTGTCGTCTACCAGCACCGTCTGGCCCCCGACAACGAAGGACCCATTGCCCACGGAGTCAATCGCTCCCTTGATCTGGACTTCCTTCCACTCGGGCTTGGGCGGCTCCGGTGTCTGCCCCGTCGTGGGCGGAATCCCCGTCACAGGCGGTACGCCCGAGGGCATGTAGAATCCGGCGACAAACTGGGACTCCTCGTCCCGGCTCAGCACGAAGAAGACCGCGTGCGGCCCGGTGGCATCCTGCGGCCATGGCACCACGGCGTTCGCCCTGCCCCTGTCGTCGGTAGGCACCGTGCCGAGTTCCGCGCAGCGGTCCGCCACATTGCTCAGCTTGCAGACCAGAAGCTTGTAGGATGCCTCGGGAAAGGCGCCCTCCAACTCGACCTTCACCTGTCCCTTGGCGCGGACCTCGATCTCGCCATCGGTCAGGGGATCGCCGCCCCAGGGGAACGGAATCAGGGAAGACGGGTCTTCTGGCAGCTTGCCCACGCTGACCCACTGTGCCTGGAAAATCTTCGGGCCCAGATCTTGCACATCCTCGGTCTGTGCCGGACAAAGCACGCTGAACGCAAGCAAAGCCGGAGCAAGCCAGCTCAAAATTCTCCGCATCTGAACCTCCTTGATCAGTCTCTATTGGACTCTTCTTCCGGAATCGTTGCAAGCATTCTTCTTGCTGAGTCAAAATAACCACAACCGATTTCTGCAACGACACGCCTGCGCGTCAGAGGTTTGCCGGAGCCTCGAGGGGACGGGCTTCCGCCAGACACCCGCAGGCCATGCCGTCTCAACCCCCGCATGCAAATTGTCTGCCACTGCCGGAGGCCGCAATTTTCCGGCAAATTCCTCCACCCCGGCGCAGAAATATCCTCCCACCCCGGTAACAATTTCCGGTACGATTTGCGCCCACGGGCTGCATCCCCGTGGCAGCGTTTCCGCCCGGCAGGGCCCTTCCAGGAATAAAGAACCCGGATTTCTGATTCTCAGCCGTGCTTCCCCGCTCTGATACACTCAACATTCGATCAGCCATGCAGGAAACGACCGTCTATCCACCGCCGCCCGAATTCGCCAGCCGCGCCCACGTCGGCAGCCTGGAGGCTTATCGCAGCCTCTACCACCGCGCCGTGGAGCATCCGGAAGAGTTCTGGGCGGAAATGGCAGAGAACGAGGTTCACTGGTTCGAAAAGTGGCGCCACGTCTTCGAGTGGCACCCGCCCTTCGTGAAGTGGTTCGTTGGAGCGAAGACGAACGCCTCTTACAACTGCCTGGACCGGCATTTGACCGCACGCGGGGACAAGACCGCCCTGCTGTTTGAGGGCGAGCCGGGCGACCGCCGGGCGCTCACTTACCGCGAGTTGCACGAACACGTCTGTCGCTTTGCCAACGTGCTGAAGTCGCGCGGCTACAAGACGGGCGACCGCGCCATCATCTACATGCCGATGGTGCCCGAAGCCGTGGTGGCCATGCTCGCCTGCGCACGGCTGGGCATCACGCACTCGGTGGTCTTCGGTGGCTTCTCCGCGGAAGCCCTAAAAGCGCGCATCCAGGACCTCGACGCGCACCTCGTGCTCACCGCCGACGGCGGCTGGCGCCGGGGCAGGGAAGTGCGGCTCAAGGACGCCGCCGACGAGGCGCTTGCCGATTGTCCCAACGTCCGCGACCTGATCGTGCTGAAGCGCACCGGCGGCCAGATTCACATGCAGGAGGGGCGGGACCTGTGGTGGCACGAGCTCGAGGAAGGCGCTTCCCCCGATTGTCCCGCCGAGCCGCTTGACTCCGAACACCCGCTCTTCGTGCTCTACACCTCCGGCACCACCGGCAAGCCCAAGGGGATCCTCCACACTACCGGCGGCTACCTCACCTACGTCACCTGCACCATGAAATGGGTGTTCGACCTGAAGGAGGACGACATCTACTGGTGCACGGCCGACATCGGCTGGGTCACCGGGCACTCTTATCTCGTCTATGGACCCCTCTCGGCGGGCGCCACTTGCGTTATGTACGAAGGCGCGCCGGATTATCCGGCGTGGGACCGCTGGTGGGAGATTGTCGCCCGTTACAAGGCCACGATCTTCTACACGTCGCCGACCGCGATCCGCGCATTGATCAAGCAGGGCGATGCCCTCCCCGCGAAGCACGATCTCTCCTCGCTGCGCCTGCTCGGCAGCGTGGGCGAACCCATCAATCCCGCCGCGTGGGAGTGGTACCACCGCGTGATCGGCAAGGAAAGCTGCCCGATCGTCGACACCTGGTGGCAGACGGAAACCGGCGGCATCCTCATCGCGCCCATGCCCGGCGCCGTGCCGCTCAAGCCCGGCTCCGGCACCCTTCCCATGCCAGGAATCGAGGCGGATGTGGTCGACTTTCACGGCAAGCCGGTTCCGCCCAACACGGAAGGCTTCCTCGTCATCAAACGCCCTTGGCCCTCCATGCTCCGCACCATCTGGGGCGACCCGCAGCGTTACGAGCAGCAGTATTTCTCTCGCGTGCCCGGCATCTACTTCACCGGCGACGCGGCGCGCCAGGACGAGGACGGCTATTTCTGGATCCTCGGTCGCGTCGACGACGTGATGAACGTCAGCGGGCACCGGCTTTCCACCATGGAGGTCGAATCCGCGCTCGTCCATCATCCCGCGGTGGCAGAGGCAGCGGTGGTCGGCAAGCCGCACGAGATCACCGGCCAGGCAGTGTGCTGCTTTATCACCCTGAAACAGGGCTACTCGCCCGGCGACGGGCTTGCGAAAGAACTCCGGCAGTGGGTGGCGCACGAGATCGGCGCCTTCGCGCGCCCGGAGGAGATCCGCTTCACCGAAGCGCTGCCCAAAACTCGCTCCGGCAAGATCATGCGCCGCCTGCTGCGCGAGATTGTCACCTCGCATACCGTCACGGGCGATGTGACGACGCTTGAGGACCTCGGCGTGGTGACGCGGCTGGCGGCGCAACAGGACGAGGACTGACCTACAGCGGCTCGCCCACCTCGGCCGCTGTGATCGTCAACGGCCGGATGGAGCGCGCCAGCCCGGTGTCGTCGTCGGCGTCGATCACCGTCGCGTGCAGCTCCACCATGCCCGTGGCCGCTTCAAACCGTGCCGGCAGCTGCGTCAGAAACCGGTGCAGGATAGTGCGCTTCTCCACGCCGATCACAGAGTCGTAGGGCCCGGTCATCCCGCAGTCCGTCTGATAGGCCGTGCCGCCCGGCAGGATGCGCGCATCGGCTGTGGGGACGTGCGTGTGCGTGCCGATCACCGCGGTGGCGCGCCCGTCCAGGTGCCAGCCCATGGCCATCTTCTCGCTGGTGGCTTCGGCGTGGAAATCCACAAAGCGAATGCGGATCTCCGCCTCCAGCCCGGCCAGCAGCGAATCCGCCGTGCGGAACGGGCACTCGATTGCCGGCATGTGGACGCGTCCCTGAAGGTTCAGAACGGCGTAAGGGACGCCGTTCCGGGCTTTGCCAGTGTAGACTCCTGATCCGGGCACGCCGTCGCCGTAGTTCGCCGGACGCAGCAGGCGTGGCTCCCGGTTCAAATAGTCGTACACCTCGCGCTTGTCCCAGATGTGATTGCCGGTGGTCATCACATCGATGCCAAGCGCGAACAGCTCCTGCGCCAGCGGCGGCGTGATGCCGAACCCGCCAGCGGCGTTTTCGACATTGGCGATCGCCAGATCGATCTTTTCATCGCTGATCAGGCGTCCGAGGCAGGCGGCGGTGATGCGGCGCCCGGGCGAGGCGAAAATATCGCCGATGAAGAGAATTCGCATGAAGAGCAGGGAAGAGGGAGCGCACCACAAGAACCGTTCCAGCCTCGGAATCGACCCCGATCGACCACGGGGGGAGCCCGCCGCGCGCCTTCAGGCTTCTCCTTGCGGAGCATGCTCACCAGCGCGAATCTTCGAGCCAGGCTCCAGATTCACTAGCATCGGATCAATTATGGAGACCAGTGACGCGTTCCGCAGGAACGCTCCTCTGCCCGACAGGATACCGTGAAGCCGCCCTCCGGGCCAAGTCACTTCTCGATCACCGCCTCCCAGCGGCATTTCGGATCGACCCCGCAGGACTGCGCCGTGCCACGGATCGTCCGCCCGTCCGCCTGCACGTCCCCCTCATAGGTGTCCTTCGATGCGCGGTTCAACAGCCGCACATAGGCGCCGTCCCATTTTTGTAGTTCAAGCACTCCTTCAGCTTTCGCGCCGGACTTCTTCTCGCGGTAAGAGAAACGCACCGTCTCACCCTCGAAAGTCCACGTGCCCTCCCAATGGAAGCCGCGCGTCGTCAGGTCCGTGACGCGCCACAGCTTGCCTGGGTTGGCGCGGATGCCCTCCAGGAGCGGCGAAGAACTCCGGGGTGCCGGAGAGGCGGCGGCCACCTGCGCCACGCCTTTCGGCGCGGGCTTCCAGTCCGCCACCACGCGAAAGCCGCACGCCACCGCGCCGCCGCACCACTCCGCCTTGCCCCGGATGGTGCGCCCGTCGCTCTGGATCTTTCCGTTGACGCTGTAGGCGCGCGGTCCCTGGCTCAGGGGTACCACCGCTCTCATGCGCACTTCATCGCCCTCGATGGAGAGAATTTCCACCGTCCATGTGGCAGGACGCCCTTTGGCATCGCTGTAAAAGACGCGGAAACGCGCGGTGTTGCCCTCCCTCAACCACTTGCCTTTCATCACCAGGTTGCGCGAGTTCCACTCCTCCGCCGCCCACTCGCGCCCCAAGTCGCCGCCGCGCGGCAGAGAGCCCGTCTGCGCTGCGGCGGCAGCCGCCAGCAGCAGCAAAGTCAGACCCCGTGCAGGCACTCCGCAATCTCCCGCTCCGGGATGGCCCCCTCCCGGATGATCCGCCAGTACGGTTCGGCGACATCCACCGTCGTGGCGCCCTGCCCGACGCAGGCGCCGCCATCCAGCACCAGGTCGATGCGCCCGTCCATAATGGCGAACGTCTCGATGCCCGTGCGGCAGGTCGGCTGCCCGCTGACGTTGGCCGACGTGCCGATCAGCGGCTGCCCCAGCCAGTCCAGCAAAGCCTGCGCCGTGCGCGAGCGAGGCTGGCGCAGCGCCAGCCTCCCCGTGTTGCCGGTCACCTTCAGCGGCACGCGCGCCGAGGCAGGCACGATGATGGACAGCGGCCCCGGCCAGAATCGCCGCGCCAGCAGGAAAAACCGGGCCGGCAATTCCGACGCCAGTTCCTCCGCCATGAAGAAATCATTCACGAGCAACGGCAGCGACCGCTGCGTTTCCCGTCCTTTGGCGGCGAAAACCCGGCCTACCGCCTGCAGGTTGAACGGATCGGACACCAGCGTGTAAAGCGCGTCCGTCGGAATGGCCACGATCTGCCCGCGCCGGATCGCGATGGCGGCCCGCTCGATCGCCTCGACGGACGGTTGTTCCACGTCGATTTCGATCAGATCCGTGGCCACTCGTTTCTCCGCTGCAAATCAGCCAGTCTAGCGCGGCCCCACCGCGCGGGCAACCTCGACGGCCAACTCATACCGGCCGAACGGCGCGCTCAACTGCACGCCCTCCACCATCGGCCGCACCCGCCGCACCATCTCCTGCGCGATGGCGACCCCCTCCCGCCGCGCCTGTTCAGGGTCCTTTGCCGCCCGCATCCGCCCGATGAACTCCTCCGGCACGGGCACGCGCAGCTCGTTCACCATGAATTCCGCGTTCCGCAGCGACGTCAGCGGCCAGATGCCGGCGATCACCGGAATCCGGAACGGCCGGATTTTTTCCAGGAAATTCTCGAGCAGCGCAACGTCAAATACCGGCTGCGTCGCGATGTATTCCGCGCCGGCCAGCACCTTCCACTCGGTGCGCCGGATCTCCTCCTCCAGGTTCACCGCGCCGGGGTTCGCCCCCACGCCCAACACCAGTCCCGTCTGGCTGCCGAACGGGTGGCCGCCGATGTCGAGCCCCTGGTTGAGGTTCGTGACGATGTTGCACAGCCCGATCGAGTCGACATCGAACACCGCCGTGGCGTTCGGATAAGCGCCCATGCGGGGCGGATCGCCGGTGATGCAGATCAGGTTCCGCATGCCGGCGGCGTAGGCGCCCAGCAATTCGCTTTGAATTCCCAAAATATTGCGGTCCCGGCAGCAGAAATGCAGCACGGTTTCGATGCCGGCTTCGCGCTCGATCAGCTGGCAGGTGACCTGGGCGCTCATCCGAGCGCTGGCCCGCGGGCCGTCCGGAACGTTGATGGCGTCGATCCCCGCGTCGCGGCACAGCCTCGCCCCCGCGATTTCCCGCGTGGCGTCCACCCCCCGCGGCGGCAGAATTTCCACAAAAACCACGAATTTCCCGGCCGCGATTTTCGCCCCTAGCGGCGATTTTTCCTCGAGTGGAATCTTCGGCAGCGCCTGCCGCTTCGCCTCGGGCGCCTCCGCCGGCGCCGTCGCGAAGCGGAGCCCCGGCTGAAGGCTGCGCGCCTCGCTCGCGATGCTCTTGATGTGCTCCGGCGTCGTGCCGCAGCAGCCGCCCACGATCTTCGCGCCCGCCCAGAGCATCCTGCGCGCATACTGCGCCATGTATTCGGGCGAACTGAGATAGATGTTCCGCCCCTCGATGCGCGTCGGGTGGCCCGCATTCGGCATCGCCGAGAGCGGCTTGCGCGTGTAGGCCATCATGCGCTCCAGCGTCTCCAGCGTCGGCTTCGGCCCAACCGAACAGTTCAGCCCGATGACATCGGCCGGCAGCGGGTCGAGGAATCGCGTGAAGGTCTCCGTATCGGCGCCGTCGTGCAGCATGCCTTCTTCATCCGCGGTCACTTGCGCGACCACCACGATCTCTTCGCCGGCGGCTTCCCGCGCCGCAGCCACGGCCTCCCGCAGCTCGTTCAGGTTCGCGAAGGTCTCGAAGATCAGCAGATCGACGCCCGCCTCCAGCAGCGCGTCGACCTGTTCGCGGAACATCGCCCGCGCCTCGTCGAACGAAGTCGGCCCCAGCGGCTCGATGTGCACGCCCAGCGGCCCGATGGCCCCGGCCACGAAGGCATGGCCACGCTCGGCCGCCGCCTCTCGCGCCAGCCGCACTCCGGCGCGGTTGATCTCCGCCACCTTGTCCGCCAAGCCGTAGGTCGTCAGCCGCGCCCGCGTCGCCCCGAACGTGTTCGTCTCCAGAATCTCCGCGCCCGCGCGGACGTACTCCAGATGGATGTCCCGCACCATCTGCGGCGCGCTCAGGTTCAGTTCGTCGAAACAGCGGTTGATGAAGATCCCCCGCGTGTAGAGCATCGTGCCCATGGCGCCATCGGCGACCAGTGCGCGCCGCCCCAGCAATTCGCGGAACTCTGCCGCGCGCGAGACTCGGGAGGAACTGCCCATCGTTACTTCTATTTTTGGCACTTCGGGCAGTAGTATGTCGAACGCCCGCCCTGCGGGATGCGGCGCACGCGGGCGCCGCACCGGTGGCAGGGCTGGCCCTCCCGCCCGTACACCGCCACCGGATAGAACTCGCCTTCGGCGAATCCGCCCGGCCTTTCGTAGGCGGCGCGAACCGACGTCAGGGCCACCTCAAGCACGCGCAGGATGGCGCCGTGCAAACGCTCCAGCCGCTGCCGTGAAAGGCTGGCCGCCGGCCGCCTTGGATCGATCCCCCCCTCGAACAGCGCCTCTGCCGCGTAAATGTTGCCGAGCCCCGTCACCGTGGATTGGTCCATCAGCCAGAGCTTCGCCGGACGCCGCGTGCGCCGCGCGGAATCGGCCAGCGCCGCCGCAGTGAATGCCGGATCGAAAGGCTCCGGGCCCAGGTGCCGGAACAATTCCGCCTCGTCCTGTTCCGGGTGCAGCGAGATCCTCCCCAGCGCCCGCGGGTCGTCCAGCGCCAAGGCGCGGCCGTTCTCCAGCTCGAACCATGCCCGCACCGTCTGCGGGCGCAGCCGCGCATCCGGCAGCACTCGCAGGTCGCCGGTCATCTTCAGGTGCACCCGCGCGAACCATCCCCCGCTCATCCGCAGCAGCAGGTTTTTCCCCCGCCGGTCCACCTCCTCGATCCTCTTGCCCACGGCGTGCCTGCCTCCCGCCACCGTCGAGGCCCGGAATTGCCCGTATCCCGTGATCCTCGCCCAGGGCGCGGCGGCGCGCAGCCGCTCCGCAACCGCCTGCACCTCCGGCAACTCGGGCATCTACCAGATCTCCGCTTCCACCGGCGCGCCAATGGCCACGCCCAGCCGTTTCGCCGCCGAGCCCTGCCTCAGCGAGATCTCCAGCGTCCCGCTGCTGCCGGCGATCAGGAACAGGTCCCCCTCAGGCGCCTCGTCGTAGCAGCGGCACACGCGCAGCACTTTTTCAAACCCAGCCGCCACGGCGACGCCCCGCACCGCGGGCGGCAGGAACTCCTGCGCCGGCAGGTTGGTCACCAAGTTGCCGAACCGGTCGATGTGCGCCACGCGCCCGCTCCAGAACCGCCGCCCGGTTCGCACCGGATCGATCGTCATCCGCCGCACGGGATCGCGCACCAGCTTCCCCAGCTTCGAAGGCGGCACGCCCGACGCCAGATGGGCGGCGGCGGGCGCAAAAACATCCCTTCCGTGAAATGTTTGGCTCACGGCCTCCAGCCGCAGCTTCGGATTCGTGATCTCCCGCGCCCTGGCGCCCTTCTCCGCCAGCGGCTCCGTGAACAGCCCGTTGTCGGGGCCGATGTAGACGCGCCCGCCCGCCTCCACGCACAGGGCGCGGCGCGCGCCGCCCACCCCCGGATCGACGACGCACACGAAGATCGTGCCTTTCGGAAAGTACGCAACCGAAGAACGCAGCAGGAACCGCGCATGGTCGATGTCCTGCGGCGCCACGTCGTGGCACAAATCAATTACTCGAGCCCCGGGCGCGATGCCGGCGATGACGCCCTTCATTACGCCAACAAAGTGGTCCTGCCAGCCAAAGTCCGTGAGCAGTGCAATGAGACGGCCGCCGCGCGTCATACAATCAGAATAGCGGGGCTTTTCATGCGCTATTTCGACCACAACGCGACAGCTCCCGTTGCGCCCGAAGCTCTGGAGGCCATGATCCGCGCGGCCTCGGAGACCTTCGGCAACCCGTCGTCGATCCACATGCACGGGCAGCGGGCGCGCCAGGAGGTGGAAGCGGCGCGCGCCGCCGTCGCCGCCATGCTCGGCTGCGCTCCGAAAGAGGTCGTGTTCACCTCGGGCGGAACCGAGGCGGACAACCTCGCCGTGCTGGGCGCGCCGGAAGGTCACGTGGTGACCACTGCCATCGAGCATCCCGCCGTGCTGGAAGCCGCCCGCAGGCGCAACGCCACGTTCGTGCCCTGCGGCGGCGGCGGACGCGTGGACCCGGACGACGTCCGGCGCGCGCTGCGTCCGGATACGGCGCTCGTCAGCGTGATGCACGCCAACAACGAAACCGGCGTGCTCCAGCCGCTGGAAGAAATCGCCGCCATCGCCCGCGAAGCCGGCGTGCTTTTCCACAGCGACGGCGTGCAGGCGGCGGGGCGCGTCCCCTTCGACCTGCGCGCCCTGGGCGTCGATCTGTACGCTATCAGCGGGCACAAGTTCGGCGCGCCGAAGGGCGTGGGGGCGCTGTTTGTGCGGGACGGCGTGAAGCTCGAACCGCGGCAATTCGGCGGTCGCCACGAGCGCGAGCGCCGCGCCGGCACGGAGAACGTTCCCGGCATCGCCGCCCTCGGCGCCGCCGCCCGGCTGCGGCGTCCTGACACCGCGCCGCTGCGCGACCGCTTCGAGGCGCTCGTGCGCGAGAGAATCCCGGACATCACCATCCACGGCGCCTCCGCGCCTCGCGTCCCGAACACCTCCAACATCGCGTTTCATGGCGTGGAAGCCGAGGCGCTCGTCATCGCGCTGGACCTCGCCGGTTTCGCCGTCTCCACCGGTGCGGCGTGCTCCTCGGGCGCCACCCGCCCCTCGCACGTCCTGGAAGCCATGGGCGTGCCCCCTGCGGTTTCCCGCGCGTCGGTCCGCTTCTCGCTCGGACGCGGCAACACAATGGAAGACATCGAGGCGCTTGTGGGCGCGCTGGAGCGCGCCGTGGCGCGCCTGCGCAAGCTGAGTCCTGCCTATGCCTGAGACCAACGGCGGCCTGATCGCAGCAGCGATGTCGGGGGGCGTGGACTCCTCCACGGTAGCGGCGTTGCTCCAACGTGAGGGGCGCCCCGTCATCGGGCTCACCATGCAGCTCTGGAACCAGCGCCGCCTGCCGCAGATCCACGTCGAAGGCGCCACCGGCAGGTGCTGTTCGCTCGATGACGTGTACGACGCGCGCGCCGTCGCTGCGCACCTTGGCATCCCCTACTACGTGGTGAACCTCGAAGATGAGTTCGAGCGCACCGTCGTGCGCCCCTTCGTCGACGAGTACCTCTCCGGCCGCACGCCCATCCCCTGCACGCGGTGCAACCACTACATCAAGTTCGACCGGTTCCTCGAACTGGCCGCCGGCGCGGGCGCCGGGCAAATCGCCACCGGGCATTACGCGCGCATCGGCTTCAATCGGGACACGGGGCGCTGGGAGCTCCGCCGCGCGCGGGACTCCGCCAAGGACCAGACGTACTTCCTCTGGGGACTGAAGCAGGAGCAGATGGCGCGCACGCTGTTCCCGCTGGGCGGACTCACCAAGCCCGAAGTCCGCGCCCTCGCAGCCGCGCTGGGAGTGCCGGTGGCGCAAAAAAACGACTCCCAGGAGATTTGTTTCGTCCCCAACGGCGACTACGCCGTCTTCATCGACGCGTACTTCGCCGAACAGGGCCAGCCGCCGCCGCGGCTGGAGGGCGAAGTAGTGACCTCCGGGGGCAAGGTCCTGGCGCGCCATGGCGGTGTCCACCGCTTCACAGTCGGGCAGCGCAAGGGCATCGGCGTCGCAGCGGGCGAGCCGCTCTACGTCATCTCGACCGACCCCCGCACCCAGCGCGTCGTCGTGGGGCGCGACGAGGAGCTGCGCCGCGCCCGGCTCTTCGCGCGCGAGGTGAACTGGGTCTCTTGCCCGCCGCTCCCCGAGCCGCGGCGCGCCGAAGTGAAGATCCGCAACAAGCACGACGCCGCGCCGGCAACTGTGATTCCCACGGGCGACGACACCCGCGTGGAGATCATCTTCGACGAGCCGCAGCGGGCGGTGACCCCCGGACAGGCGGCTGTGATGTACGACGGCGACCTCGTGCTCGGCGGCGGCTGGATCGAATAGCGCCGCCGGAACGCTACAATACCGCTTTGGCGCAACGATCCGAACTTCGCAATGCGGCTGAAGCCGCGCTTGTCCGCGCCCTCTTCGCCGCCTTGCGCGCAAGCCGCCACCCGGTTCGCACCGCGCGCCATGCGGTGGCGTTGCTCGATCTCGCCTCGCCCCGTCTGCGCCGCACGGCATGGCGCAACTTCGAGCTCGCGATGCCGCAGCTCAGCCGAGAAGAACGCGCCCGCCTGCTGGAAGGCTGCTGGATGACGCTGGCGCGCGTGGCGGCGATGATGGCGCAGTTCCCGCGCATCGGCAAGCACAACATCGGCGACTTCATCCGCTACGAGGGTCTCGACAATTACCAGCAGGCAAAGTTGCGCGGGCGCGGAGTGCTGGTGGCCACGGCGCATCTGGGCAACTGGGAGTTTTCCGCCTTCGCGCACGCGCTGATGACGGAACCGATGGCCGTGGTGGCGCGCCCCATGGACAACCCGAGGCTCGACGAGCTGGTCACGCGCTACCGTACCTTGTCCGGCAACAGGGTCCTCGGGCGCGGGCAGGACTTCCTGCGACCGCTCGTCGAAACGCTGCGAGAAAACGGCGCCGTGGGGATCCTGGTGGACCAGAACGTGACCGCCGATCGCGGCATCTTTGTCGACTTTTTCGGGCGCAAAGCATGCGTCGACTCGGGCTTCGCCCGGCTGGCGCACCGCACGGGCGCCGCCGTCGTCCCGGGCTACGCTCTCTGGTCGGAAGCCGAGGGACGATACCTCCTGCACTTCGAGCCGGAGATCCCCGTCACAGGCGACGCCGCAGCCGACACCCAGGCAGTGCACTCGCGCCTGGAATCTGCCATCCGCCGCGCCCCCGATCAGTGGCTCTGGATCCACCGCCGCTGGAAGACCCGCCCCGCCGGCGAGCTGCCGCTATATTGAAGCGGGCGCACGCTGTTAGCATGGGTGGCATGGGGTGGGCGAAAAGAGCGCTGCACGACTACTTTCACCGCGCGCTGGAAATCGACCCCAGCACGAAGCCGAACGTCTATCTCCAGATGGTTCGCTCGGCGCGCGTGCTGAACGTGAACTACGCGCTGGAACTGCTCCTCTCCGCCGGCATCGCCACCTTCGGCCTGGTGCTGAACAGCCCGGCGGTGGTCATCGGCGCCATGCTGATTTCGCCGCTGATGGGGCCGATCCTCGCCGCGGGCCTCGCTTTTGCCTCCTCGGACGTCTACCTCGGGCTCAAGTCGTTCTTGGGCATCGTCGCCAGCGTCGTTACTGCCGTACTGTCCGCGGCACTGCTGGTCTGGATGCTGCCGTTCCAGTCGCCCACCTCGGAGATCCTGGCGCGCACGCAGCCGAATCTGCTCGACCTGGGCGTGGCTCTCTTCTCCGGGCTCGCCGGCTCCCTCGTCGTCTGCCGGGGAGGCGGCGGGGGCGGCGTCTCTGCGCTGCCGGGTGTGGCCATCGCCGTCGCCCTCATGCCCCCGCTGTGCACGGTGGGCTTCGGCGTGGGCAGCGGCTGGAACTGGCCCATTATCTCCGGCGCCATGCTCCTGTTCCTCACCAACCTCGTCGCCATCGGCGCCAGCGCCTTCGTCGTGTTCTATCTCGAGGGCATGGACGAGCCGGAGGTGCGCGAGGCGGTCGCGCCCACCACGCGCGAGGAGGCCCGCCGCGGCGCGTTCGCCCCGCTACTCGAGAAGATCCACATGCAATCGGCCATCGGCGACATCGGCAAGCTCCGCTGGCGCGTTTTGATGGTCGCCGTCACCTTCGTGCTGCTGTTCATTCCGCTGCGCAATTCGCTCAACCAGCTCGCCGCCGAAACCCTGGCCCGCGGCGCCGCGCGCGAGGCCGTGCGCATGCTCGGCGCCTCCAACATCCTGACGCAGCAGCTCGACATCCTGAGCGATGGCGTTTCGCTCCGCCTCGTCGTGGCGGAGGCCATCCCTCAGGAGAAGATCCGCGAGGCGGAGCGGTTCCTCATCCAGCGCACGCGTCGCCCGGCAGTGGTCACCGTGCGCAAGGTGGCCGGCGAAGAGGAGCTCGCCGCGCTCCGCGAGCGCCTCCGTCAGCCGCTCGTACCCCCGGCCCCGCACCAGCCGTCCCTCGCCGATTTTCAGGCTCTCGTGGCTCAGAGGGTAGGCGCGCCGTTGAGAGAAATCTGGCCCTCCTCGGCAAGCGAACTCGAGTCCTATGAGTTCGGCTTCAACGACAAGGGGCCTGTGGTCCGCCTGATCTACAAGTCGCCGCGTCCCCTCGATCCGCCCTCGCGCGAGATCCTCGAGCGCGCGCTGCGCGCGCGGCTGGGCCTCGAAAACTGCGCCTTCGTTTTCGAGTGGAAACGCGGCGCCGCGCCGAAACAGGCCCGCTGAGCCGTCATTCCAGAACGGCGCGCGCCTTCACGATCCGGTCTAGCCGAGGGAATTGCGCATCCAGATAGGCATTGCCCTGCGTTTGAATGCGGGCCGCTTCCGGACCCCGCCCCGGCGGCGACCACTCCCCGTAGCCGGCGTAAAGCTTGCCGAACACCTCCATACCCTCAATCACGCGCCCGAACGGCACGAATCCGTCGCGGTCCAGCGCCCGGTTGTCTTTCAGATTCACGAACACCTGCGTGCGCCTGCTGCCCGGTCCTGACTGCGCGAAGCTCACCGTGCCCGCCAGGTTCGACTCGCGGCGAGGATCGTCGGCCAGCGGCGCTGTGTTCCACAGCGATTGGGTTGCGGGGTCGCCGGCGATGCCGAACTGCACAATGAAGCCCGGACGTACGCGGTAGAAGCGCGAATCGTCGAAGAACCTCGACGTCACCAACTTCCAGAAGCGCTCCGCGCCCTTCGGCGCCCACTCCTTGCGCACCTCGATGACGTACGGCCCCTGCGTCGTCTCGAACCGCGCCTTCCAGACATCCGGCATCGTGGCGGGCAGCGCCGCGGATTTCTTCGCCTCCTTCGCCGTCGGAGCACCGCCGCAGCCGCCCAGCAGCAGCAGGCACAGGCTCAAAACAAAGGCGCGCATGGCTGCCATTGTTTCTCGCCCGCGCCGCGTCTGGCAACCGGCCGCTGCGCGTGACACGGGTGGAGAAAGAATATCGCGCGCATTTTCAGGAAATTCTGGCTCGCGCCCGGGCCTTGCCGCGCAATGGGCGGGTTATGCTTGCCGCGGAACTGGCCGCTGCGGGCGGCCGGCGAAAGTCCGGCCCCTGCTTCCGCGGCCGCTCATTTCGAGGCGGCCAGCTCCCGCAAAAGTTCATCTGGCCGGCTGTCTGCGTGCTCCCCGGTGAGGCGCGCGGGAATCATGCCGACTCTTGGGGCGTCGGCGCAAGCGGCGGCGGCGCGCCGTTCTGCATTCCCGCGCGGGGTGAGCTCGGCAGCCGGGCGGGCCGGGCGGTGGAGGCGTACGCCCGGCCCGCTTCCCTTCCGGCGGCACTTATAATGGGGATGTCTTCGAGGAAAATCCCCATGTCCCAAGCCGCCAGCAATTATGTCCGCGCCCATTCCGCGCGCTTCCTTGACGAACTGAAGGAATTCCTCAGAATCCCCTCGATTTCCACCGATCCGGCGCGCGCCGCCGACGTCGCGCGCGCCGCCCAGTGGGTGGCGGACAAGCTCCGCGCCGCAGGACTCGAGAACATCCAGATCATCCCCACCGCGCGCCATCCGCTCGTCTACGCCGATTGGCTCCACGCTCCCGGCAAACCGACCGTGCTTTGCTACGGACACTACGACGTGCAGCCTCCCGATCCGCTGGAGGAATGGGTCTCTCCCCCCTTCGAGCCCACAATCCGTGACGGCAATCTTTACGCCCGCGGCTCGGCAGACGACAAGGGCCAGATGTACATGCACATCAAGGCCATCGAAACGCTGTTCGCCCTCAACGGCAAGCTGCCCGTCAACGTGAAGTTCCTCGTCGAGGGCGAAGAGGAAGTGGGCGGCGCCAGCGTGGCGAAATACGTCGCCGAAAATCCCGAAAAGCTCAGAGCGGACGCAGCGCTCGTCTCCGATACGTCGCTCTATGCCGAGGACATGCCTACTCTCTGCACGGGCTTGCGTGGGCTCGTCTACATGGAGGTGGAAGCCCGCGGACCCGCGCGCGATCTGCACTCCGGACTTTACGGCGGCGCCGCGCCCAACGCGGTGTACGGCTTGATCGAGTTGCTCGCCAGGGCCAAGGACGCCGAAGGCCGTGTCATCGTGACCGGATTTTACGATGATGTGGCAGAACCGGCGCCGGCGGAGCTCGAAAGCTGGAAGTCGCTCCCGTTCTCGGAGAAGGAGTTCCTCGAAAAGGAAGTGGGCTCTCCCTGCCTCGTGGGCGAGCCGGACCGCATGGTGCTCGAACGCGTGTGGTCGCGCCCGGCGCTGGAAGTCCACGGCATAGCTGGCGGCTTCACCGGCGCGGGGGCCAAGACCGTGATCCCCGCCGCCGCAACGGCCAAGGTCAGCATGCGCATGGTGCCAAACCAGGATCCGGAGAAAATGTTCCAGCTCTTCTCCTCGTGGGTGGCTGCCAACACGCCGAAAGGCATCCGCACCTCCGTGCGCAAGCTGTCGTCGAGTCCCGCCGTCGTCGTCAACCCGGATCATCCCGCCATCCACACCGCGGCGGAGGCGTTCCACGAGATTCTCGGAAAGCCCACCGTGTTCATCCGCAGCGGTGGCAGCGTGCCGATCGTCGGCGACTTCGCCCGCCACCTCGGCATTCCCACCGTCATGATGGGCTTCGGTCTGCCCGATGACGGGCTCCACTCGCCCAATGAGAAATTCCGGCTCGGGAATTTCTATCAGGGCACGATGACCGTGGCGGCGTTTTTCGAACGCTACGGCGCCTGAATCAGCGGCGCGGGGCGCGCCGCGCCGTGAAGACCCAGTCCCGCTGCAACAGGAAGTTCACCGGAAACAGCGACGTCTCCACGGCGATTTTCGCCGGCAGCAGGCCGAAGCCCTGTTGCGCCGTCAGCCAGTGGATCAGCGCCCACGAAAGCAGCGCATGCCCGGCGGCTACTGCAAGGAACCTGGGCAGCTCGCGGCGGTGCGTTTCCCGGGAATGGAAGACGGCGCGCCGCGCCGCCGGATACTGGAAGCACAGCGCGGCGGCGCGCGCCGCCAGATGGGCCTCCGGCAAGTGCAACGCTCCTGCCAGAGCCAGCCGGAAAACGGCGTTATCAATCAGCGCCGTGGCCAGCGAGACGAAGGTGAACCGCAGCAGCACGAAGTAGATCCGCATGGAGTCCCGCAACGGATTGAAGTGCGAGCTGCGGTTGTCCTCCAGATACACGGTGCGGATAGGCGCCTCTTCGACGGTGAAGCCCGCGTGCTTGGCCATTAGCAGCATGTCAAGCTCGAATTCGTAACCTCCGGTGGCTGCGCTGAGCAGCCGCTCGGCCAGCGCTCGCGGAATGCCACGCAAGCCGGTCTGCGTGTCCGCCAGCTTGACGCCGGCGATCCACCGCATCGCAGCCGCTGTGACCAGATTGCCCACGCGGCTGCGCAGCGGCACGCGTCCCTCGAATGAACGGCAGCCGAGCACCAGCGTCGATCCGTCGCCCGCCGCCAGCCGTCTTGCCACCCGCTCGATGTCCTCCGCCAGATGCTGCCCGTCGGCGTCGGCCGTGACGACCCCCGCCGCGCCGCTTTCCAGCGCATACCGCAACCCCGTCTTCAGCGCCTCGCCCTTGCCGCGGTTCGTTTCGTGGCGCAGCAGCGAAACTTCCGGCCTGCTCTTCAGGGCGTCAAACACAGCATCGAATGCAGGCCCGCTGCCGTCATCGACAATCAGGATCCGTTCAAAGCCCCGCGCCGCCATATCTTCCACCAGCCGCAGCAGTACCGGCGGCGGCTTGTATGCCGGGATCAGCACGGTCGGCAGCGAGAAGGGCTCGCGCATCGCGTTCCTCGAAGACAGGATGCCACGGCGGGTACAATGTGAGGGTTGTCCTCGCCTTCGGAACAGGTCTTCAAGAGCGCGGGTGTCGCCTCTTTCGCAGTCCTCCTGAGCCGCATCAGCGGACTTGTGCGCGAAGGCGTCATGAGCCGCCTCTTCGGCGCCGGCTCGGCTTATGACGCCTTCGTCATCGGGTTCCGCATTCCCAATCTCACGCGGGACCTCTTCGCCGAAGGCGCGCTCTCGGCCGCTTTCGTCCCTACTTTCGTCGATTACCTCCAGCGCAAAGACCGCCAGGAGGCCATTCATCTGGCCAATCTCGTGGCCACGGCCATTATTCTCTTCGTCGGCGCTCTCTGCCTGCTCGGCATCCTGCTCGCGCCGTGGTTCGTGCCGCTTCTGACGCCGAACTGGACTCACACGGCGCCGGAAAAGACAGCCGCGGCAGTGCGCCTGACCCAGGTGATGTTCCCGTTCCTGTTGCTGGTGGCGCTGGCGGCGCAGGCCATGGGCGTGCTGAACGCCTTCAACCGGTTCGCTGTGCCCGCCTTCTCCTCCACGTGGTTCAACGTCGGCAGCGTCATCTCAGGCATCGCCCTCGGCTTCTGGCTGGGCCCCGCGCTCGGCCTCCAGCCCATCGACGGCATGGCCTGGGGCGTCGTGATCGGCGGCGGCTTGCAGCTCTTCTGGCAGCTTCCTTCGCTGTACCGGCTCGGCTTTCGTTTCCGTCCCGCCCTTGACTTCGGACACCCGGGGCTGCGGCACATCGCGCGGCTGATGGGGCCGGCCATCATCGGCAACGCCAGCGTTCAGGTGAATGTGCTCGTCAACACGTTTTTCGCCGCCTCGATCGTCGACCCCGTGCGCGGCGTCGACGGCGCCACTGCGTGGCTGCAATACGCGTTCCGATTCATGCAACTGCCGCTGGGCCTTTTCGGAGTGGCCATCGCCACGGCCACCCTGCCCGCAATCGGCCGCAGCGCCTCCAGCGGCAATATCGACGAGTTCCGCGAAACCCTCGCGCGCTCGCTCGGCCTTGTGTTTCTGCTCACCGTGCCCGCCTCCTTCGGCCTCATCGTGCTCGGGCCTTCCATCGTCGGCGCCATCTATGAGGGCCGCCGCTTCGAGGCCTACGACACCCACCAGACTGCCATTGCCCTCGCCTACTATTCGCTCGGGCTGGCCGGCTATTCGGCTGTCAAAGTTCTCACGCCCGCCTTCTATGCCCTGAAGGACTCCCGCACGCCGATGGTCATCAGCCTCGCTTCGATCCTGATCAACGGCTGCATGGCATGGACGCTGGTCACCCGCGCCGGCCTCGGCCATGCCGGACTGGCCCTGTCCACCTCAAGCGTGGCCTTGTTCTCCTTCCTCGCCCAGTTCCTCGCCATGCGGGCGCGCATCGGCGGCGTCTACGGCAGGAGGCTCCGCGGCGTCGTGCTGAAAACACTGGCGGCCTCGCTCGTGATGTCCGCCGCCGTCCTCGCCTCCAGCCGTGCTGTCTCGCATGCCGCGGGCACTGGCTTCCTCGCCAGGCTCGCCGACCTTGCCATCTCCATCCCCCTTGGCCTGGTAGTCCTCTATGCCGTGGCGCGGGCGTTGAAAATCGAGGAACTCGAGATGGCGCGCCGCGCGCTGGCCTCTCCCGTCGCGCGGAGGCTCTCTCTGGAGTAGATGCTAAACTCCTATCTGATGCATCCCGACGTCGCCATTGCCCTGCGCCTTCAGGCGCTGGATCTGCGCGCCAATGAACTCAGGCGCGAGATCGCGGAGCTGCCGAAGCGGATCCTGGAGATCGAAAAGGCCCTCGAATCCCATACCCGGAGGCTGGAACTGGACCGCGCCGCCCTTTCCGCAAACCAGAACGAGAGAAAAAAAATTGAAGGCGATATCCAGCTTCATCGGCAGAAAATCTCCAAACTCCGCGACCAGATGATGGAGGCAAAAACCAACCAGCAATACCGCGCCTTTCAGGAAGAAATCCAGTACTTCGAGCAGGCCTTCAGCAAGTCCGAAGACCAGATTCTGGAACTCATGCTCGAAGCCGACAAGCTGGAATCCAATGTCCGGATGGCGGAAGCCGGCCTGGCCGAAGAGAAAAAGAGCGTGGAGGCAGAAAAGAATCAGGCCAAGGTCCGGACACAGGCCGACTGGGAGGAGCTCAAGCGGATTGAGGCCGAGAGAAGGGAAGTGGCCGCCCGCATCTCCCCCGAGGTGCTCTCCGCCTACGAGAGGCTCCGCTCGCGCCACTACCCCGCCGGCGACGTGCTGGCCGAGGCCCGCGACGGGCGCTGCCTCGGCTGTATGATGACCATCCGCCCGCAGCTGTTCCAGGACGTGAAGTCCGGCGCCAGCGTCGTCTATTGCGAAACCTGCCGCCGCATCCTCTACGCCGAAGAGCCGGCGCGCGAGGTCGAAGCGCAGATGAACGTCTGACCCCTGGTCCGCCCGCCGGCCGCCTCCTCGGCCTCCCCGCAACGGTGCGGGAACCGTCCTTGAGGTCCCGCCGAAACCCGGCCTTCTTTCCTGTTCCTCTGCCGTTTGTTTGCCTGTTTTTCGGTCTTGACAAAAAGGCCCACTCGCGCTAAGTGCGCTCAACAGCGGGCACCGTTTGCAATAAAAGAACTCTGCTAGTTGTTTGACAGGATTGTGATGATTTGAAACAAGCTCTGCCTTCGCAGCGTCTAAACCGTTAGACAAGCACTTTCGGGCCCGCCGCCCGTCCCCCGGGCAGGCCGGTCCGGCTTGAGGGGCGGATGTTTTCTCCTCCGGCATCCGCCCTCTTTTTCGTTTCCCGGTCCCGTCGCACTCACGCAACGGGCTCGAAACGGCAGGAGAAGTGGCGCAGGAAGGCGGGCTGCTCGACAATCCGGTATCCGGGCAGTTCGTGCCTCCGCTCGTTCACTTCAAGAATCGCCTCCACCACGTAGTCGATGTGGCTCTGCGTGTAGACGCGTCTCGGAATCGCCAGCCGGAGCAGCTCGTTGCGCGCATGGTCGCCGAACATTACGGATCCGATTTCCACGCTGCGGATGCCCGCATGGAGGAACAGCTCCACGGCGAGCGATTGCCCCGGAAACTGATGGCGCGGAATGTGGCCCAGCATCCTGCCGGCGTCGATGTAGATGGCGTGCCCGCCGGGCGGCTGCACGATGGGCACGCCTCCTTCAGCAAGGTGCTTGCCCAGATACGTAGTGGAGGCGATCCGGTAACGGAGGTAGTCCGGATCGAGCACCTCTTCCAGCCCCGCGGCGATGGCTTCCAGGTCGCGCCCTGCCAGCCCCCCATACGTAGGGAAGCCCTCGGTGAGGATTAGCAGGTCCTTCTCCTGGCGCGCCAGCGCGTCATCGTTGGTGCACAGCAGGCCGCCGATGTTGGCGAAGGCGTCCTTTTTCGCGGAAAACGTGCATCCGTCGGCCAGCGAGAACATCTTGCGCGCGATGTCGAAAGGCGTCCAGCCGCCGTAGCCCGGCTCCCGCTCGCGGATGAACCAGGCGTTTTCGGCGAACCGGCATGCGTCCAGGTAGAAGGGGATGCCGTGGCGGCGCGCCACCCGGCTCACCGCTTCGATGTTCCCCATCGAAACCGGCTGTCCGCCGCCGCTGTTGTTGGTGATGGTGAGCATGATCAGAGGAATCCGCTCGCGCCCGCGCTCCTCGATCAGCCGCTCCAGCGCCGCCACGTCCATGCCGCCCTTGAACGGCAGCGGCGCCTGCGTGTCGGCCGCCTCTGGCAGCGGCAGGTCCACCGCCTCGGCGCCCGTGAATTCGATGTTGGCCCGCGTCGTGTCGAAGTGCGTGTTGTTGGGCACCACCTGGCCGGGCATGCAGAGGCAGGAGAAGAGGATCCGCTCCGCGGCCCGCCCCTGGTGCGTCGGAATGACGTGGCGGAACCCCGTGAGCTTTTCCACCACTCGCTTCAGCCGGAAATACGACTCGCTGCCCGCGTAGGACTCGTCCCCCCGCATCATCGCCGCCCACTGTTCGGTAGACATCGCCGAGGTGCCGGAGTCAGTCAGCAGGTCGATCAGAATCTCCGCGGCGGGAACCAGAAACAGGTTGTAGCCGGCCTCGCGGAGCACCTGCTGACGCTCCTCTCGCGTCGTATGGCGCAGCGGCTCGACGCTCTTGATGCGGAACGGTTCAATGATCGTTTTCATGGCGGTCCTGCCCCCAGTCTATGCCCGGCGGGCCGCTCCGTCGCGCCGGGCCCGCGCCCGGATTTCAAGACAGATCCGTCCAGAATTGTTTGTGGCAATTGTGCTACGATGCGCCCTAGATGGACGTCCGCCCGGGCGTCCCGGTAGTGCAAACTCTTTGGGAGCGTGCCCTGTGAAGATCTACGAAAGCACCGATGTCCGAAACGTGGCCCTCGTCGGCCACGGCAATAGCGGCAAGACGTCGCTGGCGGCGGCCATACTGTATACCGCCGGAGCGGCCAACCGCCTGACCCGGGTCGACGAGGGCAACACGATCACGGATTTCGACGACGAGGAAATCGCCCGCAAGATCACGATCTCCACGGCGCTCGCCGCTGTGGAATGGGAGAAGAAGAAGCTGAACCTGTTCGATACGCCCGGCTTCAGCCTGTTCACCTATGACACCAAAATCTCCATGGGGGCCGCCGACTCGGCGCTGATTCTCGTCGACGGCGTGGCGGGCGTCGAGGTCGTCACCGAAAAAGTGTGGGAATACGCCGAAGGCTTCCAGCTGCCGCGCGCCTTCTTCGTCAACAAACTCGACCGCGAGCGCGCGGACTTCCAGCGCACGGTGGACAACATCGTCGAGGTCTTCGGACGGCACGCCATCCCCGTGCAACTGCCCATCGGGTCCGAGCGCGACTTCCGCGGCATCGTGGACCTGATCGAACTGAAGGCGTACAGTTACACGCCGGAAGGGGACGGCAAGGCCAAGGAGATCCCGATCCCCGACGATTTGAAGTCCCGCGCCGAACAGGCGCACGGGGCGCTGATCGAAATGATCGCCGAGGGCAAGGACGAGTTGATGGAGCGCTACTTCGAGCAGGGCACGCTCCCGCCCGAAGACATCCTCGCCGGGCTCCACGACGCCGTCCGCGAAGACCGAATCTTCCCCATCCTGTGCGGCTCTGCGCTGCTGAACATTGGCGCGGACCTCGCCATGAACTTCATGCTCGCCTTCTGCCCGAACCCTGCTGAGCACCCCGCCATCCGCGCCATGGTGGGCGATCACGAAGAGTTCAAGTCCATCACCGACAAGGACCACGTGACCGCCTACGTCTTCAAGACCGTCGCCGATCCCTTCGCCGGGCGGCTCTCGTTCTTCAAGGTCTGCACCGGCGTACTGAAAAACGACGCCAACCTCATCTGCATGCGCTCGAAGAGCCAGGAGAGGCTTTCGCATCTGAGCGTCCCGTTCGGCAAGCAGTTGCTGCCGGTGAACGAACTCCATGCCGGCGACATCGGCGTAGTGGCCAAACTGAAGGACGTGCTCACGGCCGACACGCTGTGCGAGAAGGGCGACTCCGTCGAGTATCCGAGGGTCCAGATCCCCGAGCCGTCCATCGCCTATGCCATCGCCGCCAAGAGCCGGAACGACGAGGACCGCATGGGCAACGCCGTGGCGCGCATCCTCGAAGAGGACCCCGGACTGCGCTTCTACCGCGATCCGCAGACCAACGAGTTCCTGCTCGCCGGCATGGGCGGGCAGCACGTGGAGATCATTGTCAGCCGCCTCAAGCGGCGCTACAACGTCGAAGTTGAACTGCGCGCCCCGAAGATCCCTTACCGCGAAACCATCCGCGGCTTCGCCGACGTCCACGGGCGCCACAAGAAGCAGACCGGCGGCCACGGCCAGTTCGGCGATTGCAAGATCAAGATGGAGCCGCTCGAGCGTGGCAAGGGATTCGAATTCGTCAATTCGATCTTCGGAGGCGCCATCCCCAAGCAGTTCATCCCCGCGGTGGAGAAGGGCATCCTCGAGGCTGCCGCCAAGGGCTTCCTCGCCGGCTACCCGGTGGTCGATTTCAAGGCGACCCTCTACGACGGCTCCTACCACGAGGTGGACTCTTCCGAAATGGCGTTCAAGATCGCCGGGCGCAAGGCGTTCAAGCTCGCCATGGAGCAGGCCAAGCCCGCCCTGCTCGAGCCGATCATGAAGGTCGAGGTGCAGGCCCCGGTCGAGTTCGCCGGCGACCTGATGTCGGACCTCAACGGCCGCCGCGGCCGCATCACCGGCATGGACACCAAGGGGTCCACGCAAATCATCCGCGCCCAGGTGCCCATGGCCGAGATGCTCACCTACCAGAACGACCTCACCTCCATCACGCAGGGGCGCGCCTCCTACACGATGGAGTTTTCGCACTACGACTTCGTCCCGCAGGCGCAGGCGGAGAAGATTATCTCCGCTTACAAGGCTGCGGCGGCGGGCGTCGCCGAAGAGGAAGAATAGCCCCCGGACTCCGGGAACTACAGGGCGTGCCGCCGTTGAGACACAATCAGTGTATGCGCGCCTCTGCCCTGTTGGCGTTGATCACACTGGCTGCCGCACCCGCCTGGCCGCAACTGCATGCCGGCGCCGCCGCGCGCAAGATCACGCCCCGGCTCGACCGCCCCGTCTATCTCGCCGGCTTCGGCAACAACCGCGCCGCCACCGGCGTGCATGACGATCTGTGGGCGCGTTGCCTCGCCCTGAGGGCGGGCGCCGCGCCCGTCGTCCTTTGCGCGGTGGACCTGATCGGGCTCTTCCACGACGACGTCGCCCGCATTCGCGCCGCCGTACCCGGGGCGCAGCTCATCGTCGCTGCCACGCACGTGCACGAAGGGCCGGACACCATGGGACAGTGGGGCCCAAAGCAGACCGTCAGCGGGCTCGACGAATCCTACAACGCTTTCGTCGTGGAGGAGACTGCCACCGCTGCCAAACAAGCGCTGTCAAAGCTCGTGCCTGCCACTCTTTATCCGGCGGCAGTGACCCCGCCGGACGTCGCCCGTATGTATCACGACTCGCGCCCGCCGGTGGTCCATGACCCCGAGATCCTTTCCCTCGTGTTTCGCGCCCGCGGTGGCCGCGCCCTCGCCACGCTGGTCAACTGGAACAACCACCCCGAGGCGCTCGGCAGCCGTAGTACACTGATCACGTCCGACTACGTCCACTTCCTGCGCGACGCGCTCGAACAGTCCGGCTTCGGCACGGTGGTCTTCCTCAACGGTGCCCTCGGCGGCATGCAGTCGCCGCTGGGCGCGCAGATCGAAGCCTCCAAGACCGGAAAGCCCGCCCCGATGGACAGCTTTCGATTTGCGGAGATTGTCGGACGCTACGCCGCGCGCCATGTCGCCGAATCGCAGAAGCCCGCGAAGGCGGCCCGCGTGGACACGATCCTGTATCGCGAGACCATGGTGCGGTTCCCGGTCTCGAACGCCGGATTTCTCATGGCTTCGCAGCTCGGCCTGTTCGGCGGGCGAAAGCCCATGAAGGACGGTGGCACGGAGGCGCCCGTGGGCTATCTCCGGCTCGCCCGCGGTGCCCGGCCCGTGGTGGAGGCAGCCCTTGTGCCGGGAGAATTGTACCCGGAGCTCAGCGTCGGCGGCACGGTCTGCGAGGCGAACGCAGACTTCCCGTCCGCGCCCGCCGAGACGCCCCTCAAGAAAATTCTCTCAGCTCCCTACCGGATGCTATTCGGCCTCGCCAATGACGAGATCGGCTACATCCTCCCGAAATGCCAGTGGGATGAGAAGCCGCCGTTCACATTCGGGGCGGCCAGGCAGTGGTATGGGGAAGTGAATTCCACCGGCCCGGACGCCGCACCCGTGCTCGAGTCCGCCTTCCGCGCCCTGCTGGCCAGCCGGGCGCGGCGCTGATATCAGACCAGTTATACTGAATTCTGACCGTTCCCCTTCATCTTTCATCAGACCAGGAGACAGAATGGCCAAGCGAATTGCGATCCTCACCGGCGGCGGCGACGTTCCGGGATTGAATGCCGTCATCAAACAGGTCACCTATCGCGGTTGCGCGATGGGCTACGAAGTGCTCGGCATCCGCCGCGGGTGGGAGGGTCTCACCCACCTGAACATGGATGACCCGGCGAGCGTTTCCCGCTACACGCTCCAGCTCACCCCCCTCAACACGCGCACCATCGACCGCACCGGCGGTACGTTCCTGCATTCCTCCCGCACCAACCCCGCCAAGATGAAGAGCCTGCCCGAGCACCTGAAGGGCATGTCCTTTCCCACGCGTGAAACCGAAAAGGACGGGCAGAAGCTGGTGACCTACGACGTCACCGCCTCCGTGCTCAAGAACCTCGAGAGGCTCGGCGCCGACACCGTCATCGCCATCGGCGGCGACGACACGCTCAGCTACGCGCGCCGGCTGCATGACGAGGGCGTCAGGATCATGGCCATCCCGAAGACCATGGACAATGACGTCCGCAATACCGAATACTGCATCGGCTTCTCCACTGCCATCACCCGCGCCGACTCCGCCATCCAGCGCCAGCGCACCACCGTTGGCTCGCACGAGCGCATCGGCATCTTCCGCGTCTTCGGCCGCGACGCCGGCTTCACCGCCCTCTATACCGCCTACGTCACCAACATCCGTTGCGTCATCCCCGAATACAGGGTGGACCTCGACAAGCTGATCGGCCTGCTCGTTCAGGACAAGCGCAACAACCCGTCGAACTACTCGCTCGTAATCCTTTCCGAAGGCGCCGAGTGGGAGGGCTACCAGGTGAAGCACTACGGCGAGGCGGATGCCTACGGCCACCGCAAGAAGGCCAACGTGGGCGACGACCTGGCCGTCGAAATCAAGGCTCGCACCGGCGAAGAGACCATCGTCAGCGACCTCACCTACGACCTGCGCTCGGGCGATCCCGACTTCGTCGACAAGCTCGTCGCCTGCACCTTCGGCAACATGGCCATGGACGCCCTCGAGGAAGGCAAGAGCGGGCTGATGACGGGAATCGTGAACGGCTGCTTCGATCTCGTCGAGATCCCCGATCCGAAGCTCGGCCACCGCAAGGTGGACGTCGCCACCATGTACAACACCGAACGCTACCGCCCCAGTTACAACGGCAAGCGTGGGCTGCCCGTCTTCCTCAGCAAGCTCTGATGGGCTTTCTCGCCAGAATCTTCCGACGAAAGTCTGCCACTCTGACGCCGGATCTCGCCGCCGGGATCCGGCGTTCGTTTGAAGAGGCCGCGTCCGACGAGGAGCAGTTCCCCTCCTCCATCGATCCGCGGATCCTCCACGTGCGCGCCGTGCTCGAAGGCATCGCCCCGCTCGCGCCCGGCGCTCGCGTGCTCGACCTCGGCTGCGGCAAGGGGCGGTTCGCCGTGCATGTGAAAGACGCTTTCCCGCAAGCTTCCGTCGTGGCGCTCGACCTCGCCGAAGCCATGCTTCGCCGCGCCCCCGCCCCCCTCGAGCGCGTGGCCGCATCCATGCTCGAACTGCCGTTCCCTTCCAGCGCATTTGACGCCGCCTACGCCACCGAATCTCTCGAACACGCCGTCGACGTGGAATCCGCCGTGGCCGGGTTGTGCCGCGTGCTGAAGCCCGGCGCCCGGCTCGTCATCATCGACAAGAACGCCCGCCAGTGGGGGCGGCTCGAAACCCCGCCCTGGGAGAGATGGTTCCGCGAAGAGGAGCTCCTCGCTCTGCTCCGGCGCCACTGCCGCGCCGCCTCCTGCCGTCCCATCTCCTATTGGGAAGACGTTCCTCCCGATGGGCTCTTTCTCTGCTGGACCGCCACGAAATAGCCATGCCACGCAAGTCCCGGATCCATCCCGTTCAGGAAGTCGTCGAGGCCGAAGGCCACCTGATCGACTCCCACATCATGGAGCAGATCTTCGACACCGTGATCGAATATCACGGCCGGTTCGAGGTCGAGCATTTTCACATCGGCAGGACCAACGCCGAGCCTTCCCGCCTGCGCCTGCGCGTGGAAGCCCCGGACCGCACCTCGTTTGAGAAAATGCTCAGCCAGCTCCACGCGCTCGGCTGCGCGCCTGTCGAAGAGCAGGACGCCGCCTTCGCCCGCGTCGAACGGGACCGCTGCGCGCCCGAGGATTTCTACTCCACCACCAACCACCGCACCCTCGTGCGCCGCGGCGGCCAGTGGCACGAGGTGCAGAACCAGCGCATGGACGCGCTCCTCGTCTGGCAGGACGGACGCCCTTGGGCCCGCCGCCTGCGCGACGTCCGCGCCGGCGACGAGATCGTCGTCGGCATGCGCGGCATCCGCGTCATCCCGGAATCCAAAGAGCGCGACCGGCTGGCCTTCGCCTTCATGTCCAACGGCATCTCGAGCGAGCGCCAGGTCGAGACCGCCGTGCGCCAGACCGCGGCGCTTGTCCGGCAGGTGCTTGACTCCGGGCAGCGCGTCGTCGTCGTCGCTGGCCCGGTGGTGATCCACACCGGCGGCGCGAAGCCCCTCGCTTCCCTCATCCGGAAAGGCTACGTCAGCGCGCTGCTGGCAGGAAACGCGCTCGGCGTGCATGACATCGAGTCCGCCTTGTTCGGCACCTCGCTCGGCGTGCGCCTCGCCGACGGCCGCCAGGACGATCACGGCCACCGCAATCACATGCGCGCCATCAACCGCATCTACCATGCCGGTTCCGTGCGCGAAGCCGTGGCCCAGGGCGTGCTCAAGAAGGGCGTCCTCTACGAGTGCGTCACCCACGGCGTGCCATTTGTTCTGGCCGGAAGCCTGCGCGACGACGGCCCCCTCCCGGAAACCATCACTGACATGAACGCCGCGCAGGACGCCTACGCCGCCGAACTGCGCGGAGCCGGGCTCGTGCTCTGCTTGGGCTCCATGCTTCACTCCATCGCCACCGGCAATATGCTGCCCGGCTGGGTCAAGACCGTTTGCGTCGACATCAACCCCGCCGTGGTCACCAAGCTCGGAGACCGCGGCACCGCGCAGGCCGTGGGCGTGGTCACCGACGTGGGCGTCTTTCTCGAACAGCTCGACCGCCACCTGCAGGAAAACCGCCGCCGGGAGAATCCCTGATGCCAAAACAGAAACAGCGAAAATTGTATACCGACGAGCACGCCGCCTCCGGCGTCTCCGCCCCTCTGCCCGGCATCGAATGCTGGCCCAACCAGTATCCAGGCCGCAATTACTGGATCGAGATCTCTTCGCCCGAGTTCACCAGCGTCTGTCCCCGCACCGGACTGCCCGATCACGGCGCCATCACCATCCGTTACGTGCCGGACCGCCTTTGCCTGGAACTGAAGTCCCTGAAGATGTACATGCTCGCCTACCGCAACCTCGGCATCTTCCAGGAGAACGCCGTGAACCGCATCCTCGACGACTGCGTGCGCGCCTGCCGCCCGCGCGAAATGACCGTCACCGGCGAGTTCACCCCGCGCGGCGGCGTCTACACAACCATCACGGCCGAATACGTCCGCCCGAAGCCGCGGAACCGCTGACAGACCCGCTCGCAGCCGCCCGGATCAGCGAGCGGTACATCTCCGCCTGACGCCGCGCGATCGCGTCCCACCCGTACCGCCGCTCCGCCTTCTGCCGCGCCGCCCGCTCCATCTCCGCCCTCGCCGCCTCGTCCTCGAACAGCTGCATCACCGCGCCCGCCATTTCCGCCACCGTGGGCACGATCATTGCCTCAACGCCCGCCTCCACGTCCAGCCCGTGGACCGCCGCCGGCGTGCACACCACCGCCTTCCCCATCGCCATCGCCTCCAGGATCTTGATGTTCGTGCCGGCGGATGCCAGCAACGGCGCGACAACCGCCTCCGCCGGCGCGTACGCCGGACGGGGATCGGCTACATAGGCGTCCCACTCGATCTGCGGATCGTCCAGATCCACGCGAACCCGGTCCTTGTACAGGTCCAGATAATGCCCCGGATTCGCGCCGGAGATGACATGCAGCCTTGCGCCCGCCTCACGCAGCCTCGGCCACGCCTCCCGCAGGAACGCCTCCAGCCCCAGCAGGTTGGGTAGGTGGGCGAAGCTGCCCATGAACAGCAGCCGCCGCCGCTCCGGCGTCTCGATCCGTGGCGCGAACCGCTCCAGGTCCACGCCGTTGTCCAGCACCTCCACCCGCCGCGCCCCCTCCACCATCGCTGCGTCGCGCGGAGACATCGCCACCACGCAATCGACCCGCTTCCACAACTCTCGCTCGAACCTTCCCCAACGCTTCCACTGCTCGCGCGTCTCCCAAGCTTCGCGGCTCGCGAGCAGTTGCCGGTACAGATCCAGCGTGATGTCGTGCTCCACCAGCACCGTGGGCAGCCCCGCACAGTCCTCCGCGTACAGACCCATCTGCGTGAACTCCATCTGCACCACCGCGGGCGAGTGCCGGCGCAATGCCAGCCGCAGGGCTGCATGGAAGGCCGTCTCATCGTGCTCCTCCACCACTTCGGGCCTCTCCGTCATCGGCCGCAGATGCGTCCCCTCGCGCTCCACCAGAATCACTTCATGGCAGATCTCCAGCAGCTCCGCCGCCGGCGGCTCGTGCTTCGGGCAGAACGCGATCAGCACCTGATCGAACTCCGCCGCCGCCCGCCGCATCAGGTTGTACACGCGCACCGCGCCGCCGTGTGAAAGCGGCCAAGGCGCGTACGCGCTCAACACCAGCACCAGAGGCTTCCGGCCGTCTCTCGCCCTGCCAGGAAACACTGCAATCGCTCCCGAACCCGCTGCCAGAATCTCTGTCTCCTCCATTCGCGCCGGCGGCAGCGCCCGCAGATATCGATACGCGCGGCAGCCCGCGCGCAGAGCAAACATCGCCCACGGCCGCTTCGGCTCCTGCGCCGCATGCCAGTTCAGCCGGTCCACTGCCTCGCGCCACAACCGCCCAAAGAGGCGCGGATCGCCCACCCCGCGAAGCAGAAACCGCAGGTAGTTGATCTCGACCCACGTTTGCAACTCTTCCGGCCGGAAAAACCGCGACGTCGTGGCGCGGTGGTGGTGAACCGCCCGCGCCCCGGCCACAAACACGCTCGGCCATCCGAGGCGCCAGGCTCGAAAGCCGAGATCGAGATCCTCCACATACGCCGGCTGCAACTCCTCGTCCATCCCCCCCAGCGCGCGCAGCTTCGCTGTGTCGTACAGCGAACAGCCTCCGCTTCCATACAGCACCGGCGTCAGGTCCTCCCCCTCCGCCGCGTCGATGCAATGCACCGGGAACTCGTCCCGCGCGCGCTTCTGCCTCCATACGGCCTTGCCCGTCTCCTCGCGCCGCTTGCCTTCCGGGAAGAAGATCTGCGCCGTGGCGCAGAACAGATCCGGCACGGCATCGAACGCCGCATGCAGCGCAGCCAGAAAGCCCGGCCCCGGCGCCATGTCGTTGTTCAGCAGCAGTACCCGCCGGTACCGCGCCCGCGCAATCCCCCGGTTGACGGCGGCGGCGAAGCTCAACGGCTCCCGGCTCGTCTCCACGATCACTTCCGGATGGCGAGCCGCCAGCCGGCCCGCAGTCCCGTCCGTGCTGCCGTTGTCGACGACGATGATCTCGCCCGCACTGCCGCTGAGCTCTTCTTCGACTCGCGGCAGCAACGCCTCGAGCAACGTCCGCCCGTCGCGGGAGGGAATCACGACGCTCGTCCCCGCGGGCAGCTCCTCTGCCGCCGGTTCCGCAGCCGCTCCTGCGTGCAGCCGCTTCCAAACCCCCGCGTGCCAGCCCGCCGCCCGCGCCAGCATCGCGAACAGCGGCCTCAGGTACGCCCGCGGATGCCGCAGCCGCCAGAGCTGCGTGTACAGCCAGCCGCCTGGGTGTGTCTGCCGCTCCACGAACTCGCGCAACCGCCACCGCACGAACCGGAGCCCCTGCGGCGCATCGCCGGGGCGCATGGCGAAGTGGTGGAGGTTCTCGTTGAACACCAGCAGCCTGCCGCGCGAGATCCACAGCGCCGCGGCGCGCATCGCCCAGTAGGGCAGCAGGCGGTCCAGCACCAGCGCCGTCCACGCCACCCGGCAGCCGCTCAGTTCGTCGCTGATCCGCGCCAGATTCTGCCGCAGCGTGCGGCGGGGAAACCACGGAATCCATCGCGCCTGCGGGCAGGAGCGCGGCGGCGGAAACTCGGCCACCAGCACCAGCTCCGCGCCCGGCATCACGTCTTTCAGCCGTTCCAGAAACTGCCCGGTCCGGTCCTCCCAGGTCGAGGCGAATGCGAGCAGGACAAGGCGCGGTGCAGCCAACTCAGATCAGCCTGTGCCAGGGAGTCCTCAGACCGCCGTTGCGCCGCTCCTCCCACATCGCCAGCGCTTGCAGGCAGAACGCCGTGGACACCGGATTGGCGTAGCTGGAAAGGCTGCCGCCGCGCGAACCGAAATTGAAGCCTCCATCGGTGGCCGGATCTGACGAGATCATCTGATAGGCGGCGGCGCGCTCCGCCTCCTCCGCTGCGGCCCGTTCGTCCAGAGGAACCAGCCCCATCGCCTCTGCCCACAGCCGCACGCGAAGCAGCTGCGCGTTGACGTCGGAGCGCTCGAATTCTGCCCGGATCCGCCGGAGTTCGTACGCAACGCGCGCGATCCCTTGCCGCAACGCCTCCCGAACCGCCTGACTCTCCGGCCGCGCCAGCAGCGCTTCCAGAAAATAGCTGTAGGCATGAAGCCTGTCCATGCGGCCAGGATCATCCGGCGCTGCATCCAGAAACTGCCCGTGCGTGGCCAGCCCCATTTGCAACGCCCGTTCGAACACTGCGGCCAGCCGCCCTTCTCCGGTTACCTCGGCCACCTCCAGCCATGCCAGCGCCGACTTCAACTGATAACATCCGCTGGACTTCGACCACCGCCCGTCGCGCGGGAAAGGCTCCTTCGAAGGCAGCGCGAGAATCGGATGGATGTCTTGCGAGTTTACGAAATCCCGCTCCATCGTTTCCGCGCAGCGCTCCGCCACCACGCGGTACCGCGGCTCGCCCGTGGCGCGCCACAGCCGGAGCAGCCCGCGGGCGATGATGCCGTTGTCAAAGAAGTAGCTGAGGCGCTGCGAGCCGCCGTTGACGCTCCACTCGAACGGCATTGCATGGGCTTCCTCGTCCCACGCGCGGCACAAGAACTCTCCCGCGCGCCGCGCTCCTTCGAGATACTCCTGCGTGCCCGTCCGCTCGTGTAGCTCCAGCAGCGCGGAAACCGTGTAGCCGGTGATCTCCGTGGATATGCCCGCGTTTCGGCGCTCCGCGATGAAGCGGTAGCGGGCCACGCCGCCATGGGACTCCTGAATTCCGCTGCGCAGAAACCAGCGTCCGGCGCGCAAGACTTCTTCGCCGCAAGCCGCCAGTGGCGCATCTTTTGTCGAACTCACGTGAGACTCACCCCGTTACTGTCAGGCCGAAACCTCGGAATCATCCGTTGCTGCCGCTTGCAGGAAGTCCCGCAGGCGCGTCAGCGCGAACTCTTCCACTTGATGTTGCAACCGGCGCTCGGCTTCTGATTCGCACTCACCGGCTTTCCTTCCAGCACCGCATCGATCGATGCCCGCAAGTCCGCCCCCGTCAACGGGCGTCCATTCCCAGGACGGCTGTCGTCCAGCTGCCCGCGGTAGACCAGCTTCCGCTGCTCGTCATACAGGAAGAAATCCGGCGTGCAGGCCGCATCGAACGCCCGCGCCACCTCCTGCGATTCGTCATAGCAATACGGGAACGCGAAGCCCAGATGCAAGGCCTGTTCCTTCAGACTCTCCGGCGCGTCGTCCGGATAATTGAGAGCATCGTTCGAGGAAATCGCGATGATGCCCACGGACTTGCCCTCGTAATCCTTGCCCAGGCGCGCCAGCTCCAGCTCTACATGCTTCACGTACGGGCAGTGCCTGCAAATGAACATCACCAGCAGCGCCTTACGATCCCGGTAGTCCTCCGGCGAAACCATCCGCCCGGTCACCACATCCGCCAGCGTGAACTGCGGCAGCGCTGCGCCCAGTTCCTTCATCGTGGATTCGGTGAGTGCCATGCGAATCCCTCCCTGTGCATTTGGTCGAACTGAGGCGCCGCCCGGCGCCCCGCATGCGCCTTGCGCGGCGCGCGCCCCGCCTGTGGGGCCGTGGGCGGCGAACTTTTAGTGTACTTCAGCCCGGGGCAGGGAAGAATGACAGCTTCGTGACGCGCCTGCGCCTAGCCTTCGCTCTTTCCCGAGTCGAGAATCTTCTTCACGCCGGAGATGATGTCGATCGGCAACGGGAACACCACCGTCGTGTTCTTCTCCGACCCGATCTCGATCAGCGTCTGCAAGTACCGCAGTTGGATTGCCACCGGCTCCTTCTGGATCGTGGCCGCCGCCATCGCCAGCTTCTCCGCCGCTGCATACTCTCCGTCGGCATGGATGATCTTTGCGCGCCGCTCGCGCTCGGCTTCCGCCTGCCGCGCGATCGCCCGCACCATCATGTCCGGCAGGTCCACCTGCTTCACTTCCACCTTCACCACTTTCACGCCCCACGAGTCGGTGTCCTGGTCCAGCACTTCCTGGAGGCGCATGTTCAGCTTCTCGCGCTGGCTCAGCAGCTCGTCCAGCTCCACCTCGCCCAGGATGCTCCGCAGCGTCGTCTGCGCCAGCTGCGAAGTGGCGTACAGATAGTTCGCCACCTCCAGCACCGCTTTCTGCGGATCCACCACGCGGAAGAACACTACCGCGTTCACCTTCACGGTCACGTTGTCGCGCGTCACCACGTCCTGAGAGGGCACGTCGAGCGTCTCGATCCGCAGAGACACCCGCACCATCCGGTCGATCGGCTGAAAGACCAGAATAAAGCCCGGCCCCTTCGGCTTCGGCAGCACGCGCCCGAGCCGGAAGATCACTCCCCGCTCGTACTCGTTCAGGATCTTGATCGCCGACAGCAGATAGAGGATGAGGATGAACAGAACGATCATCGGAACCGGCAGCATGATGATTTCCTTTCCTGCGCCTATTGTGCGCGCTTTACCCGCAGATGCAAACCCTGGACGGCCTCCACGCGCACTCGCGTGCCCGCCTCGATGGGCTCATCCGCCGTCGCCTTCCAGTACTCGCCCCGCAGGAAAACCGTCCCTGTGGGGTTCAGATCCGTCTGCGCCACGCCCGTTCCGCCCGCCAGCGACTCCACGCCCGTCGCCGGCGGCCTCAGCCGCGCGCGAATCGCCAGCGAGAGCAGAAACACCGTGATCAACCCGAACGGAATGCTTACCGCCAACGCCGTCGCCCAGCGGATGCGCAGCTCTGGCGGCCCCTCCACCAGCAGCACCGCGCCCAGCGCCATCGACACCACGCCCCCCGCAGCCAGCACTCCGTGCGAAGCGATCTTCGCTTCCAGCACGAACAGCACCACCGCCAGCACCAGCAGCCCCACCGCCGCGAAGTTGATCGGCAGCACCGACAGCGCCAGCAGCCCCAGCAGCATCAGGATCGCCCCTGAAACGCCCGGCAGGATCATCCCCGGCTGCGTGAACTCCATGTACAGCAGCAGCCCCCCTACCACCAGGATCAGAAACGCCAGGTTCGGGTCCGCCAGCGCCTGCACCACCCTCTCTCTCAAGGTCAACTCATACAGGCGCACCGTCAGCCCCGCCGTGCGCAGCGTCGCCGTTGAACCGTCCGCGCGCTTCACCTGCCAGCCGTCCAGCTTCGCCCACAACTCCTGCTCGTCGCGGACCACCAGGTCTACCAGCTTCTCCTTCAGCGCCTCCTCGCTCGTGAACGACTTCGCTTGCAGCACCGCCGCCTCTGCCGCTTGCAGGTTGCGCCCGTGCCGCGCCGCGATGCTGCGCAGCGCCGCCGCCGCGTCGCTCTCCACCTTCTTGCGCATCACCGGATCCATGGGCTCGCCCAGCGTGACCGGCGACGCCGCCCCCGTGCGCGTTCCGGCAGCCATCGCCGCCACGTCGCCGCTCAGCAGAATGAAGAACCCAGCCGACGCCGCCCGCCCGCCGGAGGGCGTCACAAAAGTCACCACCGGCACCGGCGACGCGCTGATCGCCTCAATGATCTCGCGTGTCGCCTCCAGCAGCCCGCCCGGCGTGTTCAGCCGGATCAGCACGAATTGCGCTCGCTCCTGCTTGGCTTGCTCGAGCGCGTGACGCAGGATCTCCACCGAAACAGGATGGATCACCGATTGGAAATCCACGGCGGTGACTTGGCTTGAATCGCCCCGGGGCCCGGGAACACAAGCAGAAGCCCACGATGTGAGGCACAGCATCACCCCAAGCGCCCGTCTCATAGTGCGCCTCCCGCCCTAACGATATCGTGTCGGATAGGCGATGTAAACCCGGCAGAAAGGATCCAGCGCCCGAAAAAGAGCACCCGCCACGCGGGATGGCGGGTGTCCGGCAAGCTTCTTTTGTCGCGCTATACGCTCCGCTTGGTGCGAAGCAGACCGATAGCCAGCAATCCCGCGCCGCAAAGCAACAACGTCGCTGGCTCAGGAATCTCTCCGGGCGGAGGCGGAACAAAGTCGATCGAGGAACTTAGGATCTCCACATTGACTCCCGCCGGGTTCCAGGAATTGATATTCTCGGGAATCGTCACCGCCGGAAGGTTATATACAATCAACACAAGACTGTTGAGCCCCGGCTGGAAAATGCCAGGTCCGCCAACCGTGAACGGGCCTGTCATCGACGTGTAGCCGTTCATGCTCCCGGGATGAACCAGATTCCCGTTCACCCAGGCGGAGTTCAACAGATTGTCGGTCGCGACCATGAACGAGAAGGTCGCTGTGGCCGGGTCATAACCCGGGGTCAAATTGAAAGTGAGCCGGAAATAGTAGTAGCCGGCTGGATCGGCATAATTCCCGTAGTTGGTTCCATACCCGGCTTGTGGCGAGATCCACTGCGAGTTGGGAGCATTGTTGACCCAGGTGGGAAACGGATACGTGCTGCTGTCCGTGATTTGAGCTGGCGAAAATACGAACCCGCTGCTTACGGGCACGGGACTGAAGAAAACCTCCCAGTTCGGATCGGGGCTCCCGGGCGCTCCCTGTCCTGTGCTCACCAAACCCGGGATGGGCGCGGCGCACACACCGACAGCCACTGCAATCAGCGCCGCCGCCAAATTTCGTTGCCAAGATCTGACCATCTGTCCTCTCCTCCAGATTCTTAACGGGTGAGTTCCAAAAGTATTGGTACTCCTTCTCGCACAATCGTACTAGACCCCCCTGTGATCGTCAAGGGAAAAATCGGGGGAACACCCAGAAAAATACGGTTATTGGGTGCACCGAGGGGTACTGCCGGTACTAGCCGCGCCCCCTCTCCTCTGGTACGTAAACGCCGGCGCCGTCGCCCAGCATCACTTCTGCCGCCCAGCCAGCTCGCGACCCTCTCGACGGCCCCTGATGGCAAGGAGCCGGCCATTCGGCTCGCTGTTGATCCGGGAATGCTCTTGCCTTCGGCAGTCCGCGTGATGTGCGCGACCCCTAATGCCGCACGCTTCTGAACCGCCGGAGCGTGCGCCTTCACTTCTTGGAGGCAAGGGAGAGCAGTTCGATGCGTGGTGGGCTCGGCAGAACTCGAATCTGCGACCTCTACCGTGTCAAGGTAGCGCTCTAACCAACTGAGCTACGAGCCCGTTCCGGGGGAACACCCTTATATTACCATGACCACCACCGAATGCAGTTCCAGGCGCGGAATCACCGCCCTCCACTCATCCCCCGCGCGCCTCCATTCGATCTCCGCCCCACCCGGCTCCAGCTTCGCCCCCCGCGGCTTGGGCCCCCGCACTGCCAGAGTCACCGGCCCCACTGTCGGCGCAAAGTCCACCGTCGCATACTCGCCTGCCACCTGCATCGCGGTCGTGTTCAGGAGATGCACCAGCGTTTGTTCGCCCTTTCGTCGCAACACGACCTCTACAGTCGGCGGCGCATCCACCCGCACGAGCGGCCGGAACCGCCGCCGGATCAGCGTTTGCCCGAACTCCCGCACCGCCGCCGCATGCGTCGCCGCAAACACGCTGCCCACCGGCCCCGGAGCAACCACCACGCGGCCTCTGCCCCACCGCGCCTCCACGGCCGCCGGCTTTCCGTTCCGTGTCGTGTTCACTTCGCTGAAACGCCAATCCACCACCTCTCCGGAGCCCGGCTCCAGATCCAGCCACACCCCGCTGGCGTTGCCCAGCACCCCATACTTCAGCCACGCATGCACCCGCGCCGGCTGCCCAGATGCCTTCATGCCCAGCCGCCCCGACAGCCGGGCCGCATTTTGCGCTCCGCTCGCCACCAGCACGCCACCGTTCCGCGCATACTCCAGCAGCGTCTCCAGGCACTCTTCGCCCGGCTCGTCCCAATCCGGCAGCACGATCAATGGATACTGCGCGGCCCCTCGCCCGAGTTTCCAGTCCGGCAGCACGTCCACGGACCACTGGCACTCCAGCAGCATGTCCACCCACCCGCGCGCCGGATCAGACAGCCGCCCCCACCCGCCAAAGAGCTTGTTGCCCGTCTGATACAACGACTCCTTCGAGAACACCACACCGATCTGCGGCACCGTCTCCGTCCCTTGGCTCCACTCCTGCCGAAATCGGCAATGCCGCGCCAGCGCCACCATCGTGTCGATGTGTGCCTCTTCGACATGCCCGGACCGCGCCGGATGGTAGTACACCTGGAATCCGCCGGACTGCGCCAGCACGATGCCCGCCTCCTGCATCAACTGCACCGCCGGCTTGAAGACGTGCCCCACGCGGTTCGAATCCGCCTGCTGAAATCCCCACGCCATCAGATCCCACGGCTTGCCCGTCTGCGCCAGATACCGCGCTTCCAGCCGCGCCGTTGAAATGCTCGCGTTGCCCAGATAATCGCCCGACAGAAAATCCACCGGCAGCGTGGGCTCCTCCGGCACCATCGTCGAATACAGCCAGTTGCTAGCGATCTGAAACCGCGGATGGCTCCGGTGCAGCTCTTCCACGTAATGCCTCACATACCGCCGGAACTGTTCGCGCTGGAATTCGAGCCATTCCCGCCACCCCGGCTCCCCGGGCTTCCGCGGCGCCTCCCGCGCAAAGGCGCGCAGCGCCGCCTCGCAATAATCCGGGTTCGTCGCCCAGCATTCCCCGTCTACCCAAACGCCGTCCAGTTCATACTTCGTCGCCGCTTCCCTCAGTTGCGGAATCATCAGCCGGTCCACGTACGGGCCGAACGTTGACGTCTGCCGCGTGTCCGGCTTGCCCTCCGGCGCCACGCGCGCCCACTCGGGATGCCGCCGCACCGCCTCGCTGTCCCATACTCCCGAAAAGTGAATGTACAGCGCCACGCCGCGCTTCGCCGTCTCCGCGCGCCACACCGCCAGCGAGTCCCGCACAATCCCCGGCGCCGGAGGCCCCACCTCCGACGGCCACCCCAGCCACCCCGGATGCCCCTTCGCGTCATATTGCACGAAGTCCGGCTGCACGCGGTCCAGCAGCCGCCCCACCGCTTCCGCAGTCACGTCGCGCCCCAGCACCGTATCCGTTTCGTTCGGGTGCAGGTCGAAATGCAGGCCGAAAAAGCTCTCCGCGCGCCGCAGCCTCCGCGGCGTTTGCGCCTCCGCCAGGACCGCGCCCGCCGCGGCCGCCGCGAATTGTCTCCGGGTCAGGTTGTCGAGTGCCATCGAAGATACAATATAGGGTTCCAATGTCTTTTCAAATCGCGCAGCGCGAACGCGGCGGGGCTGTGATCCTCGAACTCGAAGGGCGCTTCGTGCTCGGCGAGCCGGTGGAGCGTTTCCGCGCGCAACTCGAGGAGCTCATCCGCGCCGGCCGCATCCACATCGTGCTCGATATGACGCGCGTCTCCTACATCGATTCCAGCGCCCTCGGCTGCCTCGTCATGGCCCACACCAAGGTGGCGCGCGCCGGCGGCGCCATGTCCCTGTTCGGGCTCAACGAAAAGGGCCTCGAGTTGCTCGTCATCACCAAGCTGGCCACCATCTTCCGCATCGCCGGCAACGAACTCGACGCGGTCAACCTTTGCTTCCCCGGCCGCACCGCGAAAAGCTTCGACATCCTCGAATTCGTGCGGAAGCATTGGGGCGAAGACGCAGGCGGCGCATGAGGATCGTCATCGTCGGCGGAGTCGCCGCTGGCTTGAGCGCTGCGTCGCAGGCCCGCAGGGCCGATCCCTCGGCCGAAATCATCGTCCTCGAAAAGGGCGCGCGCATCTCCTACGGCGCCTGCGGCCTGCCCTACCTGCTCGAAGGCCGCGTCTCCTCCATCGACCAGCTCGTCGTCCACTCTCCCGCCTTCTTCGAGAAGGAGCGCAACATCCGCATCCGCACGCGGTCGGAGGTCATCGCCATCGAACACCCGCGCCGCGAAGCCGTGCTTTCCACCGGAGAGCGCGTGCGCTATGACCGCCTTGTCTGGGCCGCCGGCGCCCGCCCCGCCCGACTCTCCCGCCAGCCTCACGTCTTCCGCCTCCATACGGACGAAGACGCCCTGAAGCTCCTCGATTTTCTCGACTCCCGCCGCCCGCGCGCCGCCGCCGTCGTCGGCGGCGGATACATCGGGCTGGAAGCGGCCACCGCCCTCCGCGCCCGCGGTCTCCGCGTGCGCCTCTACCACGACTCCACCACTCTGCTCCACCGCGAAGACCCCTGGCTCACCAAACTCGTCGCCGCGCGGCTGGAAGAATGCGGCGTCGAGCTGCGCCTGAACGAACCCGCCGATCCGGACTCCCTCGACGCTGACCTCGTCATCGACTCCACTGGTCTGCGCCCCAACGTCGAAATCCCCGCCGAAGCCGACGCATCGCTCGGCCGCACCGGCGCCCTGTCGGTCAGCGATCACATGGAAACCTCTCTTCACGGCGTCTATGCCGCAGGCGACTGTTGCGAGGCGCGCCACATCGTCTCCGGCCGCGGCGTCTGGATCCCCCTGGGCACAACTGCCAACCGCATGGGCCGCGTCGCCGGCGCCAATGCCGCCGGGCGGCGCGATCGCTTCGAGGGCGTCGCCGGCACCTCCATCGTGCGCGTCGCCGGCCTCGCCGCCGCCGTCACCGGCTTCTCGCAGCAACAAGCCCGCCGCGAGGGCTTCTCGCCGGTTGAGGCCGTGGTCGAAGGCCGCGAACGCGCCCGCTACTTCTTCGGCCGGAACATCCACGTCCAGCTCGTCGCTGACCGCAGCAGCCGCAGGCTCCTCGGCGCCGCCGTCGTCGGCGACAACGGCGTCCTCGCCCGCATCAACACCGCCGCCGCTGCCCTCGCCGCTCGCATGGACGCGGAGACGTTTGCCGGCCTCGACCTCGCTTATGCGCCCCCGTACTCCACGGTTACCGATCCCCTCATGGCCGCCGCCCGCCGCCTCCTCCGCCTTCTCGATCATTGAAGACCTCCGGCTCCGCTTCCGTGCATTGTTAGACTGGAATGCAGGCAACGCCTCGCGCTCGCGGGGTTCTACGGCAGCATGATCCAGGCAGGACAGCACGCGCCCGGCTTCTCGCTCGCCCGCCTCGCCGGCGGCAGCGCCACCCTCGTGCAGTTGCTCGAATCGGGCCCCTTGGCGCTCGTCTTCTTCAAGGCCAGCTGCCCTACCTGCCAGCTCGCGCTCCCGTTCCTCGACCGGCTCGCCGGCGGCGCTCTCCGCGTCTTCGCCGTCAGCCAGGACGATGCCGTGCGCACGCGCGAGTTTCTCCGGCTCTTCCCGCTGAAGATGCCGGTGCTGCTGGATCCTGCCTCCGCCGGCTACCGGGTGAGCAATGCTTACGGCGTCCAGTACGTCCCGTCCCTGTTCGTCATCGAGCCGGATGGCCTCATCTCGGCCGTCTGTGAGGCGTTTGACCGCCGTGCCTACGAGTCGCTTGGGCTTCGCGCCGGCGTGCCGCTTTTCGAGCCCGGCGAGACCGTGCCTCTGTACAAACCCGGCTGAGGAGCGAAGAATTAGGCTCCCGGGCGGAGCCTCCATGCATCGGATCAGATAAAAGGGCAAGGAAGGAGCGGATCAGAACAGATGCCAAAAGTTCAGGAAATTCTGAAGGGCGCAGCCGCCATCGCAAAGGGCATGTCGGTGACGCTCGGCGAGATGATGAACCCCATCATCACCGACGACTATCCCGATGCGCCCCCCGCCTTCCAGGAACGCTACCGCGGCTTGCACGTCTTGCAGCGCGACGACAACGGATTGGAGAAGTGCGTCGCCTGCTTCCTCTGCTCTGCCGCCTGTCCCGTCCAGTGCATCTACATCGAAGCCGCCGACAACACCGAGCAGGAGCGCATCAGCGGCGGCGAGCGCTACGCCGCCGTCTACAACATCGACTACAGCCGCTGCATCTTCTGCGGCTACTGCGTCGAAGCCTGCCCCACCGATGCCATCACCCACGGCCACGGCTTCGAGCTCGCCAGCTACAACACCAGCACGCTCATCTACCGGAAGGAGCAGCTGCTCGCGCCGCTGCCGGAAGGCGCCACCGGCAAGGTCAAGCTCGACCGCCCCGTCGCGGTCGGCGACGGCGGTCACTGACCCGCCAGCACACGGTAGGCGCGCCGCGCCACGATCAGTTCCTCGTTGGTCGCCAGCGCCACCACGCGAACGCGGGATCCGGCGGCAGTGATTTCGCGGTCTCCTCCCCCGCCCTCGTTCCGCTGCGCGTCCAGCTCCACGCCCAGAAACCCCAGCCCTTCGCAGATCGCTTTCCGCAATTGCGGGCTGTTTTCGCCGATCCCTCCCGTGAACGCAATCGCGTCCAGCCCGTTCATCACCGCAGCGCAACCCGCCACCGCCTTGCGGACCTGATACACGAAAACCTCCAGCGCCAGGTTCGCTGCCGCCGAGCCCGCCCGCGCAGCCTCCACAATGTCCCGCACGTCGCCGCCCGCCACCCCCGACAGCCCTGCCAGCCCGCTCACCCGCGACAGTTGCGTGCGCGCCTGCTCCGTCGTCCATCCGTTGCGGTCCATCATGTACAGCACCGCGAACACATCCAGATCCCCATGGCGCGTCGCGTTCTCCAGCCCCGATTGCGGCGAGAATCCCATCGTCGTGTCCACCGACACTCCCCGGTCGATCGCGCACACCGAGGAGCTCCCCCCCAGATGGCAGCTGGCCAATCTCAGGTCCGCCGGCTCGCAGCCCAGGATCTGCGGCACGCGCAGGCTCACATATTCGTGAGACGCCCCGTGGAAGCCGTACTTCTCCACGCCATGCTCCCTGCGCCAGTCCTGCGGCACACCGTAGACACGCCCGTATTCGGGTTTGTTGCGGTGAAACTCGGTCTCGAACGCCGCCACCAGCGGAACCCCGGGCATCGCTTCGCGGAAGGCCCGGATCGCGTCCAGGTAAATCGCGTTGTGCAGCGGCGCGGCCAGCAGGAACTGCGCCATCGCCTGCTCCACGCCGTCGTCGATCACGAAAGTGCCCTGATACCGCGGCCCGCCATGCGCCGCCTTGAAGGCCACCGCATCCACCGCCGTGTCCCCGGCGCGGATCTCCGCGATCGCCGCCGCGTAGTTGGTCACTCGTTCGAAACGCCCCCTCGCCAGCTCCCGCTCCTCGGGCATCGCCAGGATCTGATACTTCAGGGACGTCGAACCAAGGTTCGGAACCAGAATGTTCATCGTCTACTTGCCAGCCGCCAGCCCCTGAAGATTCTGCTGCGCCCGCGCCTGGAACGGGCTCTTCATCTTTGCGCACGCGCTCCAGTGCTTTTGCGCCGCCGCCAGCCGCGTCTTGTCGCGCTTCGGCCCCTTGCCGGCCAGATTGTAATTCGCCAGCCCGAGATAGAAGTACGCGCCCGGCAGCAGATCATTCGCGGCGGCGCTTGCCTGGATCGCCTCCAGTCCCTCGTTCAGCACTTTCTCGCAATCCGCCCACTTCTCCCGCACGCCGAGCGCAATGCCGCCAATCCAGTAGCCGCGCGCCAGCGTGTTCTTCTTCTTCGTCTCCCAGTCCTGCTGGGAAACACCCTCGGGCGCGGTCTTGCCGGGAAGTATGGAAACCAGTTGCGCCGCATAGCCGGCCGCCTTGTCGTAATCCTTCGTCGAACTCAGGTGCGTGTCGGCGGCGAACAGCAGCATGTCCTCGTTGGCGAAACCCTGCGTTGCGGCGTTCTCGGCGAACTCCAGCGCCCGCTTCAAATCCTTCATCTGAAGCAAGGCTACGAAGCCCCGCCCCGCCGTCTGTTCCATGTACTGGCTCTTCGGATTGGCCTGCATCAGACCTTCGGCCAGAGTCACGATCGACTGCGGGTCCGCGCTTTGCAGCGCGCTCGCGTAGAAGGAGTACTCGGCGCGCGTCGTCACCTGTTTGGCGAAGTCCACCTCCGCCTTCCAGGTCTCCGCCTCCGTCTCGTCCTCCGGCTGCTTCGACTCGATCTTCTTCTTCGCCGCCGCGATCGTGGCGTTCGCCCATTCGACGATGCAAGAGGCGTTCTTCTGCTCTTCGCACGCCTGCAACGCGTTGTACGCCGCAGGCGCGTTGTCCGGCTCCGCGGCGATCACCTCCTTGGCGCCCGCGGTCACCTTGTCGTGCGCCTTCGCCTTCAGCCACAGCGGCAGGACCTGATTCAACGCGTATACTTTGCCCGCGTGGTTCGGGTACTTCTGGAGGAACTCCTGGTAAAGCTCGATCTTCTTCGCTTCGTCAGACTCCGAACCCGCCATCTGAAGCAGCAGCCCCTCCGGCGTCTGGGCGTCGATCTGGAAACGCGCCTGTTGCCCCTCGAGCGGAGCGGCAAGCAGGGCGGCGGCGAACAGCGCAATTCTCATGGATGCCTCCCGGTTACGTCTGCTGATAATATTACAGGGTTCAACCGCCATGGTCGAGAGGAAACCGGTGCCAAGGCCATGATTCCCACTACTTACGCCGCCACACTCCTGTTGATGGTTCTCTCCATGATCTGCTGGGGCTCCTGGGCCAACACCATGAAGATGGCTGGCAAATGGCGCTTCGAGCTCTATTACTTCGACTATGTCCTCGGCGTTATGCTCAGCGCCCTGGTCGCCGCATTCACTTTCGGCAGTATCGAGACGGTGCTGCCCGGATCAGACCAGGTGCTCTTTCCATTTCTGGACAACCTGATGATCACCGGAAAGCGCCAGATCGGCCTCGCAGCCGCGGGCGGCATCGTCTTCAACCTCGCCAACCTGCTGCTGGTGGCCGCCATCTCGGTGGCGGGCCTTGCCGTGGCCTTTCCCGTAGGGATCGGCCTCGCGCTGATTGAAGGCGCCGTGCTGAACTACATCATCAACCCCGCGGGCCGCCCCTCTCTTGTCTTCGGCGGCGTCGGACTCGTCCTGCTCGCCATTGTCATGACGTCGCTCGCCTATGCGGCGCTCTCGAAGCAGCGCAGCCTCGAACTGCCCCAGGAGCCTCCGCCGCAGTCGGCCAGGCACGGCCGCCCTGCCCGCAAGAAATCCTCCCCGTGGAAAGGCCTCGGCCTCAGCCTCGCCGCCGGCGTGCTGATGGGCCTCTTCTATCCGCTAGTGGAAATGAGCAAGCAGGGAGACCTCGGCCTGGGCCCCTATGCGGCTGCCTTCTGCTTCGCCGTCGGCGTGCTCGTTTCGACGCCCGTCTTCAACCTGTTCTTTATGAACCTGCCGGTGGAGGGCGATCCGGTCGGCTTCCGCGACTACCTCTCCGGCACCTCGCGCCAGCACGCTCTCGGCGTGCTCGGAGGCATCATGTGGAGCATCGGCACCATCAGCAATTTCGTCGCTGCCAGCGCCCCGAAAACGGTGAACGTCGGCCCGGCCATCAGCTACGCCATGGGGCAGGGCGCCACGCTCGTCAGCACGCTGTGGGGGCTGCTTCTCTGGAAAGAGTTCGCCGGCGCCAACACAGGCGTCAAGGCGCGCATCTGGTTGATGCTGGTTCTCTACGCCGCCGGCCTCGGCATGCTCTCCGTCGCCCCGCTCTACCGCTGAGCCAGCGCCCGCACCAGCGCTTCCAACACTTCGGCCGCAGGCAGGCTGCCTTGCGCCAGCCTCGCCGAGCCTCCGCCGCGCCCGCCGCACTTCTCCAGCGCCGCCTTCAGCCGCGGCCCTGCCTCAATACCCGTCTGCTCTCCCGTCGCCAGCAGAATGCTCGGCGGATCGCTGCACGCCGCCACGAACACCCCCTGCCCGCCGGCGCAAAAACTCTGCGCCAGAGCGCGCATCTCGTCGCCGATGGGTCCTTTCTCGACCCTCTCCACGTGCACGCGCAGCCCGCGCACATCGGGTTCACACACTGCATAAAGCGCGCGCCCGCGTAGCTCCGCCAGCTCCAGGGTCAGCTTCCGCCGCGCCTTTTCCGCCTCCTTGGCCTGCTCCAGCGCCGCCGCGGCCGCCTGCGGCACATCATCCATCGCGGCGCTGAACACGCGCGCCGTGCGGTCCAGCGCCTCGTAATCGGCCCGCGCCCGCTCCACCGCCCGCGCGCCGCACAGGAATTCCACCCGCGTCTGCCCGCGGATCCGCTCGGTCTTGCGCACCAGAATGGCCCCGATCCGTCCTGTCGAGCGCACATGCGTGCCGCCACAAGCCGAGCGGTCGATCCCTTCGATCGTGATGATCCGCAGCAGTCCTTCCCGCCCAGGTTCCTTCCGCAGCCCCTCGACCGAGGCTGCGTCCTCGAAAGAGACGTGCACAGGCACGTCCTGCCATGCCAGCTCGTTTGCCCGCCGTTCGGCCGCCCTCAATTGCGCCGGCGTCACCGAGGGCGCATCCAGCTCGATGGTGCTCGCCGTGGCGCCCATGTGAAAACTCACGGTCCTGAATCCGAACAACTGCTCGAACACCGCCGAAAGCAGATGCTGCCCCGTATGCTGCTGCATATGCTCGAAGCGCCGCGCCCAGTCGATCACGCCGTGCGCCTGCTCCGTCGCCGTCAACGGCGACTCCAGCACGTGCGCGACACAGCCGGAATCATCCTCCACCGCCGTCACGCGCGCGCCGTTCAGCGTGCCGGTGTCGTAAGGCTGTCCGCCCGATGCCGGATAAAACGCCGTCCTGTCCAGAACCACGCGCAGCCCGCCGTCGCGCACTTCCACAACCCGCGCGTCGAATTCCGTCAGGTAGCTGTCCTGGTAGTAGAGCCGCTCCGTCATGCGGCCCCTCCCCGCATGCGGCGCGCCGGAATCAGACCCACTCCAGAGCGCCCTTCTTGTAGGCCCAGATGTAGCCGACGATCAGGATGGCGAGAAACACCGCTACTTCCGCCACGCCAAACCAGCCGAGCTGCCGGAAGCGTACCGCCCATGGAAACAGGAAGATCGTCTCCACGTCGAAGACGACGAACAGGATGGCGACGATGTAGAAGCGCACGGTGTACCGCCCGCGCGCGGTCGACGCCGCGCGGATGCCGCACTCGTAGGCCTCCAGCTTCACAGGCACCGGCAGCTCCGGGCGCAGGTAGCGGAAGACGGCGAGCAGCACCAGAGGGAAAAGCAGGGCGCAAATAAGGAATATAAAGATCGGCAAGTACCCTTCCGGCATGGTTTCAATATATCATCGCTCGCTCCGTTGACGGCGCCCTCCATGCCCCACGCCACCCGCCAGTGCGCCCCCTCCTCATGCCCGTCCCCGGTTATGCTTCAGAGGTTCAGCAAAAAGGAAATGGGTCATGCGAGACCTTTCACAGTCCGCTAGCAGCGGAAAGAAAGGAAAGGTAGATGACCTGAAAGAAGGATAGCGCGAAGAAGCTGGACTGGAAAGCGATGATGGCGGGGCAGGAGGATTTCCTGCGGCCGCTGATCCGGGCGGTGATCCAGCAGGTACTGGAAGCCGAGATGGACGAGGCGCTGGGAGCCGGTAAGAGTGACGGGACCGAGGGCCGACTGGGGTATCGGTCGGGCTACTACGGCCGGAAGCTGGTGACCCGGGTGGGTAAGCTGGAGCTCCGTGTCCCGCAAGACCGGCAGGGCCGGTCCCGGACGGAGGTTTTTGAGTGGTACCAGCGGAGCGAAAAGGCGCTGGTGGGCGCCCTGACCGAGATGTACGTGCAAGGGGTCTCGACCCGAGAGGTGAAGGCGGTGACTGAAGAACTGTGCGGTCACGAGGTATCGTCGTCGACGATCAGCCGGATGAACCAGAATCTGGACGAGGAGTTGGAGAAGTTTGCGGGGCGGAGACTGGAGGAGGCCTATCCGTACCTGATCCTGGACGCCCGCTACGAGAAGGTGCGAGAGGACGGGGTGATCCGCAGCCAGGCGGTGATGATCGCGATCGGCATCGATTGGGAAGGGCGCCGGAATGTGCTGGCGGTGGAGTTGGCCAACCGGGAATCACTGACGAGTTGGAAGGAGTTTGCCCCCGGTTTGAAGGCGCGTGGGCTGAAGGGCGTGGAGTTGGTGATCAGTGACGATCACGCAGGCTTGCGCGGGGCGATCCGGGAGGTGTTTCCGGAGGCGGTCTGGCAACGGTGCTACGTGCATTTCCTGCGGAACGCGCTGGACCATCTGCCCCGCAAGGCCGACGACGAGTGCATGACGGAACTGCGCTGGATCTACGACCGGCGGACGGTGGAGGAAGCGCGGCAGGATTTGGCGGCGTGGCTGAAGAAGTGGGGCCAGCGCTACCAGAAGCTGTGCGTCTGGGTGGAGACCAACATCGAAGAGACGCTGACGTTCTACCGCCTGCCGCGGCAGCACCACAAGAACCTGAAGTCGACGAACCTGCTGGAGCAGCTGAATGAGGAGATCAAGCGGCGGACGCTGGTGGTGCGGATCTTTCCCAACAGGGCGAGTTGCCTGAGGCTGGTGAGGGCGCTGGCGGTGGAGATGCACGAGAACTGGATTGAAGCGATTCGCTGCCTGAACATGGAGGACCTGAGAGAACACAAGAAAGAGCAACTGAGAAGAGCCGCGGCATGAAGCTCAAGGCTCACCAACGGGAACGTGTTCCCGCCAGACCGCCCGCCGCGAATCGCACGGGGGTGCCAGAACGGTGCTCGCCGGCAAGGATCCGCTGCGCCGCTTCGCGCCCTTGCCGGCTCCGCGCCGTTCTGGCGGAACTGTAGTCGCGACGGGCGGCTCCGGCGGGAACACTCACGGTCTGCTGGCCCAGATCCAATTTGCTGAACTTGACGCACACAACTCCGTCCCCTGCGAAGGGGACAGCCTGACACGGGCAGTTCGCGTATTTTCCAAGGGGACGGAGCGCTCCGTCCCCTTCACAATTTTCCGCCTGGCGTGCCCATGATCTGGCCGGAATGCCCAGAAATGCCAGCTTCGTCGCGCCCGGCCTCCGCTATCCCATTACCGAGCGCACCACCCACGGCCAAAGAATCTTTCCAACAGACTCGGACCGCGAAACCTACATGAAGCTGCTCGCTTCGAACAAATACAAGGCCGGCGTGCGCATCCTCACCTGGTAGCTGAGGTCGAACCACGTCAGTCTGGTCGCTGTGCCCCAGGCTGAGGATTTCCTCGCCCTGCTCCTGCGCCGCGTCCACTGTCTCTACCCGCAGATGTTGAACACGGGCCTGAAAAGAACCGGACAACTGTTCCAGAACCCCTTCTTCGGTTGCCCTCTGGAGACTTCGCACCTGCGGGGACGCTGGCTTATTTGGAGTGCAATGCCGTCAGGGCGGGAATGGTGGAGCAGGCCGAACAATACCGGTGGTCGAGCGCGGCGGTGCATCTCGAACTGTCACAAGACAAGCTGCGGCTCGTGGGCGAACAATTCTGGCAGGGCTTTGGAGGCGCAGAAGCGTTGCTGGAGCTGCTGATGAGTCCGGAGGATTTGTCCGAGCTGCGGTTGCTGCGGAGATGCACCTTTGCGGGGCGTCCTTATGGAAGCGAGGCGTTTCTCCAAGAGATGGAGGAGCGGTTCGGCCGGAAGTGGCGGCGGTGGTCGTTTGAGAAGACGCCCGGTGAGCGGCTTGAGGATGCAGGCGGCGCGGCCGGTGGCTGAAATGCCGGATTCTGCGAAACCGTCAGACGGCTCCGTCCCCTTGGAAAATACGCCAACGGCCCGTGTCAGGCTGTTTCCATGAGCGTTCGCACACCGGGAGGAATGAAAATCGGGCCGAGCGTGTGGTCGCGGAGGGGAGAGCACCTCGGCCGCTCGGCTTCGCACGGCTGCGGGAGCGCACGGAGAGACTCAAAGCGGAATTCCGCCGCTACGGCTACCAGGTCGCTTTTCAACGCGTCAACGTGGAGTCAATGACTTAGCCGGGGATTTTCGCGAGTGTCCCGGAGGACGCAACCCGGACCCAATCCGGGGGCAACGCCTCAACCCGCACACCCCTCCCGAGCCCCTTCCCCTGATTGTGCCGCGGCCTTTTCCTGCGCCCTGCTAGAATCAACACTTGAGCGCAACCTCGTCAATTGCCGTGCCTCTCAGGCTGCCCGGAATGATGTTTCTGCGCGTGCTTCGGGAGCGGCGGGCTCTCATCTACCAGATGGTCCGGCGCGACTTCCAGCAGCGCTTCGTCGGCAGCGCCGCCGGATGGCTGTGGACCCTGATCCATCCGCTCGTACTGCTGGTCAGCTGGGTTTTCGTCTTCCAGTACTGCCTCAAGGTTCCGCCGCCGCCGGGGGCCGGCGACAGCTACACTCTCTTCCTCTTCTGCGGCTACCTGCCATGGATGCTGTTCCAGGAGACCGTGCAGCGTTCGGCGAACTCGCTGGTGGAACAGGCAGGGCTGATCACCAAAACCGTCTTCCCCGCCGAGATCATCCCGGTAACGCTATTCCTCTCCGCCCTCGTCAGTCACCTCTTCGCTTTGCTGGTGGGGGTGGTGATGGTGCGGTGGATGACCGGGCATTTCAGCGTCCTCATTCTTTTCCTGCCTGTCTACACGGCGCTGCTCGGGCTTTTTGCCATCGGCGTCGGCTGGCTGGCAGCGAGCCTTCAGGTGTTTTTGCGGGACACGGCGCAGATCGTGGTCGTCCTCTTGACCGGCTGGTTCTGGCTCACGCCCATATTCATCGACGAGTCCCACTTCCCGCCCGCCGCAAAATTCCTGGTGAAATACAACCCCCTGGCACTGGTCGTGAAGGGCTACCGGCAGCGGCTGATGACCTACGAACTGCCCGATCTTTCAGGACTCCTGCTTCTCGCCGTTGCCGCCTGCCTGACGTTTTTCGCTGGCGGGATGTTCTTCCGCCACCTGAAGCGCGGGTTTGCAGATGTGTTGTAAGAATAGCGTTTCTGACGGAGCAACTGAAATGGAATTGACCCGGCGGAGGCTGTTCGGATCCTTGGCCGCGCCATGGCTCATGCAGCGGCGCGGCGCTCCTGTCAGCCGCCCAAACATTGTCCTTGTCATGGCCGACGATCTCGCCGCTTGGATGACCGGCTGTTACGGCAACCGCGAAATCCGCACGCCCAATATCGACAGGCTCGCGGATGCCGGCACCCGCATGGCGCAGTCCTTCGTCTGCACCCCCATCTGTTCGCCCAGCCGCGCCACGCTGTTCACAGGCCGGACGCCCCGGCAGCACGGCATCCACGACTTCCTGACTGACAACCCGGCGTCCGATCCCCCTCAGGGACAGGCGGCGCCGCCCCCGTCTTTCGAGCGCGAAGTGATGATCAGCGACCTGCTCGCAGGCGCCGGCTACCGCTGCGGATACGTCGGCAAATGGCACATGGGAAATGACGCGAAGCCGGGCCACGGCTTCCGCTTCACCGCCACCGTCCGTGGCCGGAAATACCAGGATCCGGATCTGCATGTCAACGGCAGCGCCGTTTCCGAAAAAGGATACCTGGCCGAGATTCTGACAAAATACGCCTCGGATTTTATCGATCAGCAGGAAAAAAACACCCCATTTTTCCTCACCGTCGCCCATCTCAATCCGCACACCCCCTACGACGGCCACCCGCAGCGCTACTACGACATGTACCGCGACGTACGCTTCGAGTCCTTCGGGATTCAGCCCGCCGCGCCCAATTCGCTGCGTGAAAAGGAATTCCTCGACGATTCCGTCCCCAATATCCGCCGCTGCGCCGCTTCGGTCACAGCCCTTGACGACCAGGTGGCCGCCCTTCAGAAGAAACTGCTCGAACGCGGCCTCTTCGACAACACGATTTTCATCTTCACAAGCGATAACGGCTTCCTCCTCGGCCGCCACGGGCTCTGGAGCAAGGGTCACGCCTCCCGCCCCATCAACATGTTCGAGGAGGTGATGCAAGTGCCCATGATCTGGTCCTGGCCCGGACGCATCCCTGTGCAGGCCGTGCGGCCCGAGCTTGTGAGCTTCTACGACTTCCTCCCCACCCTCTGCGAGGCGGCCGGAGTCGAGCCACCCAAGGACCGCAACCTCTGCGGCCGAAGCTATCTGCCGCTGCTGATGAACCGCCCGCTGCCGCGCAAGCAGCCCTGGCCGGATCTTGTCTTCGGCCATTTCCGCTACACCGAAATGGCCCGCGACAAGTATTACAAGCTCGTCTCGCGCGAGCCCGGCACGGGGCCCGGCGAACTCTACGACATCCGCAAGGACCCGCGCGAGCGCGTCAACCTTTACGAAGATCCTGGCTACTCGACCGTGCGGACGCGCCTGGAGAAGCGGCTCGCGGAGTGGCGCGAGAAGTACGCCTGATCAGTCGCGGAACACCGCCCGCACGCCCGCCGGGCCGGCAAACACGCACACCGCCGCATGGCCGCACCCGGGTGCGATGTCGAAGCGGTGCTGCGACGGATAACGCTGCCTCATGTAGTTCCAGAACGTCGTGCCGCGCTCCCGGCGGTTCGGCCCTTGCGCCTGCGCGGGGCAGCTCTTGTCCAGCGTCGGATCGTCTGTTCTCGTGTCGAGCTCCCCGACCAGATAGGTGACGTCCCGCGCCGCGAATTGCTTGCGGACCGCCTCCGGATCCATGCCCGCCGCATACCCCTCCAGCTTCTCCAGCCCGTAGCGGTACCGGTTGTAAGTCGTGCAATTCTCCGCGTCCCAATAAGGCCCGAATGTGCCCTTGCAGTCTCCCTGCGGACTGCACGCGCCTCCCTGCGAGAGACGCATTCCGTCCAGGTAAACATAGCTGGAAGGATTCGCGGGCACGTAGCGCACGCGGACTCTCATCTTCGGTTCCTGCCGGTTGAACGCCGCATATCGCTGCACGAACTGCCCGCCCGCGGAGTGACCGGCCACCACCACTTCCCGAAGATCCGGAAACCGCTGCGGATCATTGAAGGACTCCAGAATCCTGTCCATCGCCTCGTAGGAAGTGACTTCGCCGTTCACCGCGGCGAGTCCCGCCTTCCATCCTTCATTGGTCCAGAACCACTCGCCCGGGCTGACGGGATCCCCGCGGTCCTCGCGCATCCTCGCCTTGAAGTGCGGCGCCACCACTGCGGTGCGGTCCAGCCGGTCGGCTGCCGCAGTGGAGGCCAGAGCCCAGCGGAAGTAATCTTCGGCATTGCGGTTGGTGCCGTGCACTATGATGTAGCCGCGCTCGATGCCGCGGTGGACGCCGGTCTGCAGGGCATGCGTGCGCCACACCACCACGTGGCCCCCCTTGACCTCCACGTTCTCCGTGGCGCCTATGCCTGCCATCCAGGCCAGAATCAGGATCCCGTTCATGCTCATGCTCTCTTCCTAACGTATTCTGACCAGCTCGGACCTCGTCAAGCGGAACACCGCCGCAAACTGGCCCCATTTCTCCTCGGGCACGCTCTGTCCGGGATCGCGCGCGCGCCAGACGCTCAGCCCGGGATCGCGTGCCTTCAGCCGGCACAGAAAGGCCAGCAAGTGCTCTTCCTCTTCGGGCGGAGGCAGGGGATCGTCGACGAAATAAATCGCCGAACCGCGCGGCAGCGGCGGCAGATGCCGCCTCAGGACATTGCCCGCCGCCACGACCTTCGCCTCATACGGCTGATAGTAGGTCTCGCGAATCCACCCGGAAAGCCAACGGTGCTGAGGCGCCAGCAAAAGCGCCAGCGCCGCCACAAAGGCGGCAGTCAGCTTCCAGCCGCGCGGCTCAACGATTCTTGTCAGCCGGTCGAGCACGAGCCCTGCGAGAAGACACCAGCCGGCGTAGGTCACGTAGAAGGCATAGAAACTCCTCTGGGGCAGAAACAGGAGCGGCAAGGGTGTGATCACGATCAGCGCGCAGGCGAGCCACGCTGCCCGGGAGCGCAATGCGAGAGCCGCGAGCGCAGCGATTCCCAGCACTGTCCATGCTGCAGCGGAGGACCAGTCCGGACCGCGGTAGAGCAGGCTGGCCGTTAGCAGCTTCCAGCGGGCATCGAGCACGGCGAGAGTGAACTCGGGCTGATAGGCCGGATTCGACGTCATCGGCGCGCGCCAGGAAGCCCATGCCAGCACGCCCCAGCAGCCTGCAGCGGAGAGCGCCGCCGCTGTCCACGCGCTCCGTCCCGCTTTCGAAAGCAGCGCTGCGCCAGCGAGGATCACGGGCAACGACACGGCGATCTCCTTCGACCCGGCGGCCAGCGCCGATAACGCAGCCACGGCCGCCAGCCGCGTAGGTGATACCGGCCTGCCTTCCAGCACCGCCGGCGCCGCCGCCAGGGCCGCGAAGAAGAAAGCGAACGCAAGCAGGTCGTACAGAGTTCCGCTGTTGAAGTAGAGATCCTGCAATTGCGCGTGATAGGCGAACAGAAGCCCGGCGAAGAGCGCGGCTCTCCACGAGCCAGACCAGCGAAGGAAGAATTGAAGCGCCAGCCAGAGATTGGCCAGCAACAGCCCGAAGCAGAAGACGCGGTACGGGCGCGGGTGCAGGCCAAAGGCTTCCCACAGCCCTTTCAGCACCAGGTTCGCCGCCGGGCGTTCTTTGGAGGAGAGAATTTCGAGCGGCGTGCGGAATGCGACGCCGTGCAGGTTCATCAGGTGGTCCGGGGTGAACCACGCCAGCAGCCCCGGCCAAGCGAACGCCAGGAACCACGCGGCCAGAACCGTCCACACGAGAAGCGCGGGCGCGGTGAACAGTGGCCGTTGGGCCGGATTTCCCGCGCCGGGCCTCAGATCATGTTCTCCCGGAACCACTCAGGTCTTCATTGTTTCTCAGCCGCATGCCCGAATGGGCGGGCCTGCATTCTGCGCGGCCGCCTGTCTCCCCGCGTTGCGCCGGCCGGCGCGCCGCAAGAGGGGAGTTCAGGCGCTTCCTGCGGAGCGGCTCCAGCGGGCGACGACGAGCTCGGCCACCTGCTGTTCCATTTCTTTGTCGATTTCGGCGCGCCAGTCGTGGAGGCGTTTTTCCCGTAATCGCTCCAGAATTTCCACCTCGCGGCGGGCGGAGAGCACGGCGTTTTTTTGCGCCTCAATGCGCGAGGCGAGCATTCCGGCCTCCGACAGGAGGCGGACGCATTCGGCGGCGGCGAAGCGGCGGAAGCCTTCGGCGGCGGCCAGATCCGAGCAGAAAAGCACGGGCAGGCGGCGCAGGGACTCCATGACGAGGCGCTCCTCGCGTTCCAGCGCGGCGCGGCGGCGCTCCAGGGCGGCCTGTTCGGCGAGCAGGCGTTCCAGGCGGGCCTGCTCAGCGGAAAGGCGCCCGCGGCGGTAATTCAGGAGTTTTTCCAGCGGGAAACGGAATTTCTTCATTGTCAGCTCATGCCGCAGCAATAGCACGCAATAAAACGGTCACTAATAGCCGAAAGTTGAGAATTGATTTTTACGGTATAACAGATAATTCGTGTTATTTGTGGGGGCCGTGACAATCGTCACAGGGCTGGAACCGGCCGTGGCCGCGGGGCCGGAACCGTGCGGGGAAGCGTTCATGGGACGCCTGCCATTTCCGCCATGCGGGCTTCGATTTCCTCGAAGAGCGCGTTTTCGCCGGGGGCCTGACGCAGGAAGCGCTTGAGGTCGTTCTCGAGGCGCAGCGCGGAGTCGAGCTGCGGATTCGTGCCCGAGGTATAGGCGCCGATGCGGATCAGGTCTTCCGAGGCATGGAGCATGGCGAGAGCCTCGCGGAGGAGTGTGGCGGCCTCGCTCTGGCGCGGGGTGGCCAGCCGTGGGGCAAGGCGCGAGACGGAGTGGAGAAGGTCGATGGCCGGGTAATGGCCGGCGTTGGCGAGGGCGCGGGAAAGGACGATGTGGCCGTCGAGGATGCCGCGGACGGCGTCGGTGACGGGCTCATTGAGGTCGTCGCCTTCGACAAGAACGGTAAAGAAGCCGGTGATGGAGCCGCGGCGGAAGTTGCCCGCGCGCTCGAAGACGCGGGGCAGCATCTGGAAGACGCTGGGGGTGTAGCCCTTCTGGCTTGGCGGCTCTCCGGCGGCGAGGCCGATTTCACGCTGGGCCATGGCGAGGCGGGTGACCGAATCGGCGACGAGGAGGACGTTCTTGCCCTGATCGCGGAAGAACTCGGCGACGGCGAGGGCGACGAAGCAGGCGCGGACGCGGAGCGGGGAGGGGCGGTCCGAGGTGGCGACGACGAGGACGGAGCGGCGCATCCCCTCGGGCCCGAGTTCGTGTTCGATGAAGTCGCGGACCTCGCGGTTTCGTTCGCCGACAAGGGCGAGGACGCAGACATCGGTGTTGGAGTTCTTGACGAGGCTCCCGAGCAGCGTGCTCTTGCCGACGCCGCTGCCGCCGAAGATGCCGATGCGCTGCCCGCGGCCGACGGTGAGGAAGCCGTCGATGACGCGCAGCCCCGTTTCGAGCCGTTCGCGGATGGGTTCGCGTTCCAGCGGGCCGGGCGGCGGGGCGTAGAGGTCGTAGAAAGCCTCCGGTTCCGGAGCGGGGCGGCCGTCCATGGGCTGGCCGAAGCCGTCAAGCACGCGGCCAAGTAAATGGGGCGAGACGGCCAGGCGCGCTGCCTGGGGGCGGGCGACGATCGGGTCTCCGGGCTGAAGGCCTGTGGTTTCTTCCAACGGCATGGAAAGGATGCGCCCGTCGCGGAACCCGATGACCTGCGTTCGGATGACGGACCCCGAGCGGGTGAGGATCTCGCAGAAGTCCCCGACGCCGACCGCAGGCCCCTGGGACTCGATCAAAAGGCCGGCGGTGCGGATGACCGAGCCGGACAGGCGCACGGGGTCGGTGCGGGCCAGGGCTTTCAGGATGCGAGAGGAATCGAGCCAACAAGCGGGGGTGCTCATGCGCGGCCTCCCTGAAGAGCGTCGGCGAGACCGCGGGAGATTTCATCGAGCTGGGTTTCGAGCGAAGCGTCGATGGCGCCCCGCGCCGTTTCGACGATCACGGCGCCGGGTTCGAGCGAAGCGTCTTCGTGGACGCGGATGGCTTCCGGGGCGCCGATGCGGGCGAGGTGAGAGCGGACCGGGGCGGCGTGCGAAGGATGGAGGCGGATTTCGGCGACCTCGCGCAGCGAGGCCTTTTCGAGGGCGGCCTTGGCGAGGCCGAGAACAGCATCGGGGTCGACGTGCAGCTCACGGCGGAGGATGCGGCGAGCGATGGCGAGGGCCACGGCGACGAGTTCGCGCTCGGCCTCGGCGCGGAGGCGCGGCTTGAGTCCGGCGATTTCTTCGATGCTGCGGGCGAGCCGGGCCAGCGAGGCTTCCAGCTGCGCCGCCCCCTGGCGCCGCCCCTCTTCGACGCCTTTCCGAAAGGCCTCGTGCCGCGCTGCTTCCAGTTCAGCCCCGTGCCGCGCTCGCAGTTCCTCGAGAGGAAGAGCCGGTTCGGGCGCGCTGCAGGCGTCCCCGGAAACCGGGGGCGCAGCCTCACGGGGGAAGTGGGGTTGCAGGTATTCCCGTTCGATCTCCTGCACGGGCGGGCCGAGCTGCGGCCAGGCGAAGGTTTGCGCGGCGCCGGGCGGAAGGGTGCGATGGATGCGCGTGGCCATGGCGTCACACCACATACTGCTCGCCCACGGCTCCCTTCAGGCTGAGGACGCCCTCGGCCTCGAGCTGCCGGACGATGGAGATGATCTGTTGCTGTGCTGCCTCGACCTCCTTGATCTTCACCGGGCCAAGGGCCTCCATGTCCTCGCGCAGCATTTCGGCGCCGCGCTGAGACATGCATTGCATGAAGTGGTTCTTGAGCTGGTCGCTGGTGCCCTTCAGGGCCACGGTGAGGAGCTTCCGGTCGACGCGGGCGAGGACCTCCTTGATGCCGTTCTGGTCGATGAGGAGCAGATCCTCGAAGACGAACATGAGGTGGCGGATGGTTTCGGCGAGGTTGGGATCCTGGGCCTCGATGGTGTCGAGGATCTCCTTGCTGGTGGCCGAGTCGAGGCGGTTGAACATTTCGGCCACGGCGCGCACGCCGCCGTAGCTCTCCCGGCTCAGCTCGCCGAGGGCCTTCAGTTTCTGGCCGATAATGCCGGCGATCTTGGAGATGATGTCCGGGGAGATCTGCTCGAGGTTGGCCATGCGCAGGGCGACGTCGGCGCGGATCTCCGGCGGGAGGCTGAACAGGAGTCCGGCGGCTTGCGAGGAGCCGAGATGGCTGAGGATGAGGGCGATGGTCTGGGGATGTTCGCTGTGGATGAATTTGGCCAGCTGCTGGGGATCGGCTTTCTGGAGAGCGTCGAAGCTGGCGGTATCGTGGCCGAGGAGCTTGACGAGGCGGTCGAGGATGCGGGTGGCCATCTCCGGTCCGAAGGCGTTGATGAGCATCTTGCGGGCGTACTCGATGCCGCCTTTGAGGACATAGTCCTGGGCCATGGACATCTGGTAGAACTCGTCGAGGATGCCCTCTGCGTCCGTGGCCGTGATGGCCGGGATGCGGGCGACCTCCTTGCCGATGGCGGCGACCTCGTCTTCCTCGAGGTGCTTGAGCACCATGCCGCTGAGCTCCTCGCCTAGGGTGACCATGAGCACGGCGGCTTTCTGAAGGCCGGAGTAGCGCTGGACGGATTCCTTTTCGGGAAGCGCGTTGGTGATCATCAGCGGTTCTCCGTGATCCAAGTTCGGACGAGCTGGGCGGTGGCCTCAGGATCCTTGCGCGCCTGCTCGGCGATGGCCTTCTTGAGGACTTCGGCCTTCTTGGTCTGTGCGGGGAGCTGTTTCTGCAACGCGAGCAGGGCCTCTCTTTCGAGCCGCTCCTTTTCGGCGCGGCTCTGTTCGATGGCGGCCCTTGCCTGTTGCTCAAAGGCGGCTTCGCCGGAGGCGGGGATTTGCGCGGCCGGAGCGGCGCCGGGCAGCGAAGGGCCGTCTGGTTCGACGGAGGCGGACGGGCGCCGGCGGAACAGACGCCGGGCAAGGAGCCAAAAGATGGCGAGGAAAACGACCAGCAACGCGGCGGCGGCGCCGAGCCAGACCGGAAGCGGCGCCTTGTCCAGGAGGGGCTTCGCCCACGCGGGAGGGACGAAGCCGCCGGGCGGCGGGGCGGTCCCGGGGTCCTGCGTCCGGGGAGGTTCGGCCAGCAGGGTGGACTCGAACGGGAGCGATTCGACGAGGATCTGGTCGCCGCGTTCCTGCTGGAAGCCGACGACGCCGGCCAGCACATCGCGGACGACCTTGAGATTCTCTGGAGCGGGCGGCTCGAGGATGCGGCGGGCCTTGGGGCCGGCACCCTCCCAACGGACCTTGTGGTCGACGAGGACGGCGACCGAGATGCGGCGCAGGGCGCCCTGCGGGATTTTGACGTGACGGACGACCCGGCTGGTCTGATAGGTGACGTTCTCGGTCTTGCGCGAAACGCCGGAGGAGGCGCCTGGCAGGCGGGGCGCGGGCCGGGGCAGGTTGGAGGCGGTGCCGGGGATGCCTGCGGAGGCCGCGGCCGCGCCGGAGACGTCCTCGGTGCGGGCGGAGGTGACCATGACGGATTTCGAGGGGTCGAAGGTCTCCTCGCTCTGTTCGCCGGAGGTGAAGTCGCATTCGATGTTGACGCCGGCGCGGTAACGCTCGGGGCCGAGCAGGGGATCGAGAGTGGAGCGGATCTTGGCGAGATATTCGCGCTCGAGGCTTTGGCGGAACTCGAGCATGGCCGAGGACGGGCGGCCCTCGCCTTCGAGGTCGAGGCTGGGGCGGCTGAGGAGGTTGCCCGCCATGTCGAGCACGGAGACGGCATCGGGGGCGAGCCCTTCGACTGCGCTGGCGGTGAGGTGCTGGATGGCGAGGACGTTTGGCGGCGAGAGCCTTGCGCCGGGGTGAAGCTTGACGAGAACGCTGGCCTTGGCGGGCTGGCGGTGATCGGCGAACAGGGATTCTTTGGCGAAGGTGACGTGGACGCGGGCGCGCTCGACTTCAGCGAGGGCCATGACGCTACGTTCGAGTTCTCCTTCGAGGGCGCGGCGGTAGTTGACCTGCTCGGCGAAGTCGGTGACGCCGAGGTTGGTCTGGTCGAAGAGTTCGAAGCCGACGCGGCCGGAGCGGGGCAGCCCTGCGGAGGCCATTTCGAGGCGGAGTTCGGCGACGCGGTCCGAAGGAACCAGAATGGCGCCGCCGTCGGAGACTTGATAGCGGATGTTGGAGGACCGGAGCTTTTCGACGATGGCGCCGGCGTCCTCGGGCGCGACATTGGTGAACAGGGGCCGCAGGTCGCGCTGGCGGTTCCACTGGACGGCGGCGTAGAGGAGGGCGGCGACGGCCAGAAGGGCCGCGCCGAGAGAGGCGTGCTGTTTCCAGGAGAGACTTTCCCAAAGCCGTTTGAGCTGTTGCATGGCGTCTGGATGGCAGCCGGGCTAGATTTGCATGCGCATGATTTCCTGGTATGCCTGGACGAACTTGTTGCGCATTTGCAGGAACAGTTCAAAGCCGAGCTGGGCCTGCTGGTGGGCGAGGGCGACTTCATGAATGTCCACGGCCTCGCCGCTGAGGAAGCGCGATATTTCGGATTCGGCGTTTTTCTGGAGCGCGTCGACGCCGCGCAAGGCGCCGGAGAGGGCGGAGGAGAAGGCGCCGGCGCCGGAGGCAGCGGGCTGGCGCAACGGCTCGACGGGGTCCGGAGGGCGGATGGGCGGAATGGAACCAATGGGCGTCATCGCAGCAGATCAATCGATTTCGAGAGCATGTCCTTGACGGCGGTCATGGCGGCGACGTTGGCCTGGTAGCCGCGGGCGGCGCCCATGAGGTCGACCATCTCTTCGGCCGGGTTGATGCGCGGGTAGGCGACATAGCCGTTCGCGTCTGCGTGAGGGTGGCCGGGCTGGTAGCGAAGGTCGGGAGGACGGGAGTCTTCGACGATGGCGGAGACGGCGACGCCGGCGCCGCCCGAGCCGAGTTCGGTCTGAAAGACGGCGGCGAAGGGCGAGGTTTGCGGGCTGGGTTCGAAGACGACGTCGCGGCGGCGGAATGGGCCGCCGTCGGGCGTGCGCGTAGTTTCCGAGTTGGCGAGGTTTTCGACGATGACCTTGGCCCGGGCGCGCTGGGCAGCGAGGCCGGAGGCGCTGACGGAAAGCGACTGGAAGAGGCTCATGCGGTGCGGCCCTCCTCGATGGCCATGCGGATCTTGCGCAACTCGGCGCGGGCGAGTTGCGAAGCGATGTTGAAGCGGATGGCGTTTTCGGCTAGCAGCCGCGATTCGCGGTCGAGGCTGACGTTGTTGCCGTCGTTCTTGACAGTGAGATCGAGCGGCTCGACGACATGGGGCTTCGCGCCGGGGGCCAAGGAGAGGAATTCGAACTGAAAATCGATATCCTTGGTGCGGTATCCGGGCGTGTCGATATTGGCGAGGTTGGAGGCGACGAGGCGCTGGCGCTCGGCGAGCAGGTCCATGTAGCGGCCCAGGTCCTGGGTGAGAGGCGTCAGCATGGCGCTGGTGGACTTGCAGGTGGAGTGCCGAGAGGGGCTTATCGGCGCGGGAGGGCCGGAATTGAGGGAAAACTTCGAGAACGGAACGGATTAGGAGCGGCGGGAGGGTGCGGCGAGGCGGTCGTAGAGGGAGGGGTAGGCGTGTTCCATTTCGGATGCGGTTTCGAGGGCTGTTCCGATTTGGACCAGAGGGCCCTGGCCGATGCCGGGGCAGAGGCGCGCGGTGTGGCGCCATGCGCGGCGGGAGGAGACGAGTTCGGGCCAGAAGGGGAAGAGGCGGCACTGGGTGGGCTTGGCGGGGTGGATGGCGCAGCCGTTTTCCAGAAGAAAGGGGCACTGGCGGCCGCGGGGTTTGCGGAAGCGGAGGAGGTGGCGCGTGCGGTAGACGTGGCGACGTTCGAATTCCGCGGGGTGCAGGCGGAGGAAGCGCGCGGCGCGGCGGAGATCGTCTTCGGAGAGATAGACGAAGCCCCGCTGGTTGCAGCAGCGGGTGCAGCCGGGCTGGCAAGCGAAGCGCAGGGCTTCCATGGATTCATTCTCGCAGGGAAAAGGAAGACCGCGGGGCGGGAATTGTCGCAGAATAGAAGGAAGCGCGGAAGCGGCGCGAGCAGCCTGCCCGCGCGGGAGCCATCCGGATGACGAGCGATCAGGAGAAGCTGGTAGCGGAGATTGCGCGCGAGGTGCTGGCGCGTCTGGAAGGGCGCGTGCAAGGTGCGAAAGGGGACAGTGCGCAGACGGCCGCAGGGGCGGGCGACGGCGTATTCGCGACGGTGGACGAGGCGGCGGAGGCGGCGGCCGAGGCGCAATTGCGGATTGCGGCGCTGAGCCTGGCCGAACGGGGCCGGATGGTGGAGCAGATCAAGAAGGCGTGCGAGGAAAACGCCGAAGAGTGGGGGCGGCTGGAGCTGGAAGAGACGGGTCTGGGGCGGCTCGATCACAAGATCGAGAAGCTGCGAATCATCCGCAACGTACCGGGGGTGGAGGCGCTGGAGGCGCGGGCGCGGACCGATGCGGACGGGCTGTGTTTGATCGAGCGGGCGCCGTGGGGCGTGGTGGGGATGGTGCTGCCGGCGACGCACTCGGCGCCGACGCTGGCATCGAACGCGATCAACGTACTGGCGGCGGGCAACGCGGCGGTGTTCAGCCCGCACCCGGCGGGGGCGAAGATCGCGATGCGGGCGATGCAGGAGTTCAACCGCCGGATCGAGCGCGTCTCGGGGGTGCGCAATGCGCTGACGATGTGCGCGACGGCGAGCATCCGCGCGGCGGAGGAGGTGTTCCGGCACCCGAAGATCGCGCTGCTGTGCGTGACGGGCGGGCCGGCGGTGGTGCGGGCGGCGATGAAGCACGGCAAGCGCGTGATCGCGGCCGGGCCGGGCAATCCGCCGGTGGTGGTGGACGAGACAGCGGACCTGGAGCTGGCGGCGCGGTCGATTGTGCTGGGGGCGGGGTTCGACAACAACCTGCTGTGCATCGGCGAGAAGGAAGTGTTCGTGGTGGGGCAGGTGTTCGACGGCTTCGTGGCGGCGATGAAGCGGGCGAAGGCGTACGAGCTGAAGCTGGAGGCGATCGAGCGGCTGACGCGGGCGGCGTTTGATCTGGGGCATGACGGGAAGGGGTGCGCGCACGGGCACCTGAAGAAGGATTTGATCGGGAAGAGCGTGGAGGCGCTGGCGGCGGCGGCGGGCGTCGAGGTGCCGAAGGGCACGGAGCTGCTGTTCGGAGTGACGGACGAGGATCATGTGTTCGTGCAAGAAGAGCAGATGATGCCGTTCGTGCCGGTGGTGAAGGTTCGCGACATCGACGACGGGATCCGCGCGGCGCTGAAGGCGGAGCGGGGGTTCCGGCACACGGCGGTGATTCATTCGCGGAATTTGAATCACGTGACGAAGATGGCGAGGGCGATGAACACGACGCTGTTCGTGCAGAACGCGCCGTGCGTGGCGGCATTGGGGTCCGGCGCGCCGGGGTATTTGAGTTATTCGATTGCGACGCCGACGGGCGAAGGGGTGACCACGCCGCTCACGTTCACGCGGGAGCGGCAGATTGCGCTGGGCGCGGGGGCGTTGCGGATCATCTGAGAGAGGGAAGGACGGATCGAGAGAGATGGTGATGGGAGCGAGCGGAAGCGAGGATCGCCGATGAGCCGCAGGGATTTGAGCCGGCACCGGATCATCACGGCGCAGGACGTGGAGGACGCGGCGCGCGCCGGGGTGGTGGATCTGCTGCTGCAGCCAGGCGCGATGCTGACGCCAGAAGCCGCCGAGGCGGTGGCGCGGCACGGGCTGCGGCTGTGCGGCCGCGAGGGCGGCGACGGCTGGGAGGCGCTGCTGAATTCGGCCGAAGCGCAGCCGTTCAAGGAAGAGATCTGCGCGGTGGGGCGGAAGCTGTGGCAGCGGATGTATGTCGACGGCAACGGGGGCAACATCAGCTACCGGCTGCGGGACGACGCGGTGCTGTGCACGCCGACGCTGTGCAGCAAGGCGGACTTGACGCCGGCGGACCTGTGCCTGGTGGATCTGGACGGGAAGCAGCTGGCGGGGGGCAAGGCGCGGACGAGCGAGATTCTGCTGCACCTGGAGATTTACAAGGCAGTGCCGGAGGCGCGGGCGGTGGTGCACTGCCATCCGCCGCATGCGACGGCGTATGCGATCACGGGGCGCGTGCCGCCTACATGCATCATTCCCGAGTACGAGGTGTTTATCGGGAAGGTGGCGCTTTCGCCGTATGAAACGCCGGGGACGAAGAAGTTCGCCGAGACGGTGCTGCCGTTTGTGAAGACGCACAACACGGTGCTGCTGGCCAATCACGGGATCGTGTGCTGGGCGGACACGGTGACGCACGCCGAGTGGTACGCCGAGGTGGTGGACACATACTGCTGGACGCTGATGCTGGCGCAGCATCTGGGGGCGCCGCTGTCGCACATTCCGGCGGAGAAGGCGGGCGATTTGCTGGCGATCAAGCAGCGGCTGGGGCTGCCGGATGCGAGGCTGGGCGAAGAAAGCTGCCCGGTGTGCGACATGCCGGAGCGCCCGGGGGCGATCACGACGCTGCCGAACGGGGGAGCGGCTGGGAGACCGGCGGGGGTAACGGAAGAGCTGATCGCGGCGGTGACTGAGGCTGTTTTGAAGGCGCTGGAGGAGAAGAAGCGGGGCTGAACAGGGCGGGAGAAGGGGCTGCCCGCGGGGGCGTCCCGGACGTAGTTGAAGGTTGGTGGTAGACGGCGGCCGGCTTCGATTAGAATCCGGTTGACGAAAACCTTGAATCCGAAAGGAGCCAACCG
>JBBIIK010000009.1:0-91539 GCA_037446555.1 Acidobacteriota bacterium | reverse complement strand
TGGGAATCGGGAAGGGCGAGACGCTCAAGGAGGACGAGGGCGGAGGGGTCGTGGCGGCGGCCAAGGTCGAGACCGTAGAAGCAGTGGGGTTCGGGGAAGGGGGCGACGGGTTCGATGGGGAAGATCATGGGGGGAGGGTAGTGGTGGCGGGGGCGCGGGGAGCCGGGGCATCGGCGGAAGTGATTGATGACGTGAGGGAAGTTGGAGTGGTTGGGCTGGGAATCCCTCGTTGTGCGGCCCAGCGGGGGGCACATGAGGGATTCATACTGCTTTGGACCTTCCTTGCTGATTCAGTTTCAGTCAGCTGAATGGCGCGAAGACGGCACTGACCGGGCCGCACCCGCTTCGTGCCCCTCTGCCTACGAAATACGAAGAACGCGCGATGAATTTCAACTCCGGCGCCGCATGCATTGCGCCCGCTCTCGATCCGGCGAAGAACCGCTCGTCAAGCCGTTCCGGGAACTCTTTGCAGCCTCTTCAGGAGCTGGATTTGCCCGGCATGATAGAGGTCATGGGCGGCGATGCCGCGGAGCAGCCGCGCTGTGGTGGCGTTGGCCAGCCGTCTCTCCGGCAGTCCGGCGACGGCTTCCCGCAGGCTTGCATGCTCACTGTCGAGCAGGACGAGCGCATCCCGCCATTCCGCCTCTGACGCCCGATCCGGGCTGGAGAAAAAGTTGGAGCCCTTCAGAGGGAACGATCCGCGCTTGAGCCCGAGAAGCTTTCGCCGGACGGCGTATTTCCAGTAGGCGCAGTGGAGCGCCAGCTCCCAGATGTTGCGCCTCGCCGCCGCGGGCCGCCACAACGCCTGCGAGGCATCCACCCGACGGAGCGAGCCCCGGAGATTGGTTCCGTGCCAGGACTTGCGGTCGAAGGCCTCGTCCAGGGCTTCGAGGAATAGCGGGCGCAGGTTCGTTCCCATGAATTCCATTCTCGGCCGAACCGGCTCCGCGCGACAGGCGCGACGAATCCGCCACCCCGATCTGAACGGCTTCTGTTGCTCAGAATCCGTTTGTGACCAATCCGCTCATTCGCCCCCCGGTGCGAACTGTATTGCGGCGGTGTCGCAGTTGCGAGTCCGGGGCGCAGCGTGCAGGAGTTGGAGGAGGTTCGATTCCGATTCCTCAGGGTCATCCCCTGACGGGGATTGTGCCAAGAGTCCCCCTCAGGCCGCTGGGGGATGGCGCTCCGTAGTGTGCGCGCGGGGCGGAACCGCGGATGGCGTAGTAGCTGAGTGAGCCGTAATGTAGCGGCTCTGGAGAGCCGGGAAACACCGGGATGTGCTGGCGGTCAGAAGGCGCGCACCGAGGTGATGCCGTTTTCCTGCAAGGCAGCAGCCATCTTCTCCAGCGCCGCCTTGTGGATCTGGCTGACGCGGCTCTCGTTGATGCCGAGCATGCCGCCGATCTCCTTCATGGTGAGTTCGTTGGAGTAATACATGATGACCACTTTGCGGTAGCGTTCGGGCAGCACGCTCATGGCTTGTTCGAGGCGCTGGCGCATCTGCTCCCGGGCGCACATCTGGTCAGGCTGGCTATCGGGCGATCCGGGATAGTCGGGCGGAGGGAGCTCCTCTTGCTCGTGGTTGCGGGTGTCGGCGGAGACGAGACCGACATTGCGGAGATCCAGCGCCATCTGGCGCCAGCGGGAGACGGCGACACCGAGGCGTTCGGCCAGTTCATCTTCCGTGGGCTGGCGGTGCAGCAGGGCGCAAAGATCGCGCGTGACCTGTTCCACCTGGCGGTGCCGACGGCGCATGTCGCGCGAAGCCCAGTCCATTTGCCGCAGGCTGTCGAGAATCGCTCCCTTGATCCTGTGTTTGGCGTAGCTCGCGAACGCCACCTTCTTGATCGGGTTGTACTTTGTGGCGGCATCGAAGAGGCCGAGGATGCCCGCGTGCACCAGGTCGTCCAGCTCCACATGCACGGGGAGCCCTTCGTGGACGCGGATCGCAATCGCCTTGACCAGCGGGAGATGCTCCATCACCACACGGTCGCGCTGTTCGAGCTTTGCCGCCTTCTTCTTGTCCAAATTGGACGCCGGAGCCTGCCCCTGTTTCTTTGCCACCGCCGTTGCCGTCGCTCTTGCCGCCATCGCATCATCCTTCCTGCCAGGTTTTCGCTCCGCGCCGGCCTCTCTCGCGGAGGCGTCGGCGTCTCTTTCAGGAGCATTCGGACCGTCCGGGCTGGCTGCCCGTGCGCCCGACGCGACAGGAAGGGCAATCGTCAGGCCATTGTTGCAGGAGGCGGGCCGGCGACTGGCGCTATTTCCGTTGGAGATGGCAAGTGAAAGATTTAAAAGGCTGTTGCTGAATCGTTCCGGTTCGTCTCCGACCCAAGGCAATGAGGTCTGCAAAAGGAGAGAAGCCGGACGTTCCCGTTTCGATCCGACTTCGGCCCGACGACTCACGGTTGAACCCTCCAAGCTGGAACACCGAGTTTCATATCGGTACAAATTCGGAGTCTCGATACCGGTAAGTGAAATCCTCTCCGAGGTCTCCTGCGCCGATGCTAGCGCGAAAGTGAGGAGTTTCCATTAAATGAACTTGCTGATTTCGCAAAGGGGAAACACTGAAGAATCAGGGGATTTCTGCCTGAGTCCACGGTAGAAGAACTGCCCGGGGCTTCTCCGAGCAGCGCCGGGCTGCCGACCCTCCGAAGGACATTCGCAGCTTTCCGGTCGCGCCGTTTCTGGGCATGGTGGGAAGCGGCGGTAGCGACAGGAGGCCAGGGGTTCTCGCAGTTGCCCTGGCTGGCTCAGGCGGCGCTGGCCAGAGGCCAACGAGTGGTGCGTGGGGTACCTCGGGCGGGACCGAGACTTCGGTCTCCCTCTGCTTCGCGGTGACTTAAGAAAGCTCGTCGCGCTTGACCACGACCCAACTGCGGAGGGCAAGCGCACCGAGGAAGAGGAGCACGGCGTAGAGCAGCGCCCCGTCGAGGGTGAGCGCCGCGAGGATAGCGATTGCGGCATAAGCGGCGAGAGCCCAGCGGAGCTTGCGGCGCATCGTTCCTGGTTCGAAGTCCATGCGAGTCACTTGGGCATGTTATAAGAGAAGACCAGTTGGAGGCGGATCTCCGCGCCGCCGTATTCGCCCGGCAGGGGCGGGAACGGGTTGGAGGCGCTGATGCTGGCAACGGCGGCGCGGTCGAGCGCGTCGAGGCCGGAAGGCACCGCGATCACGAGCTTCGGCACCTGGCCGCTGCGGCTGATGGCGAACTGGATGACGACGCGGCCGCGGGCGCCGAGGCGGGCGCTCTCGGGCATGACGGCGTACCAGTTGCGGCGGACGGAGGCGAGCACCTGGACCAGGTAGGGGCGGAAGTCGATGCCGCGGGGGTCGCTGAGAAGTTCCAGGGTCGATCCGGGGCGTCCCGGGCGCGGAGTTTGAACGAGGCCCTCGGTGACACCGCCCGAGCCGGGCGCGTCACCGACCGTGATGCCTGCGCCGCCGGCGCCGCGAACAACAGACTTCACCGATTCCTGCACGGTGCCGCCGGGCAGCGCGAGCCGCGGCTGGGTGGAAGGAGCGGAAGCAGCGGCGAGCGGCTCGAATGGGCTTTCGCGCTTCGGAGGCGCCGGTCTGGGCGCTTCAGCAAGTCCGGTTCCGGGCAGAGCGGATGGAGGCGGAAGCGCCTGCGCCAAGGAGACGTCGGGGATGTCGAGATCGAGTTCGCGGCTGCGCGGGGCGGCGGGCGCACCCGGCGGCGGCTGGAAGGGGCGGGGGGAGCCACGCTGCGGCTGTTGGATGGCGGGGCGTGGAAGGAGAGCGGAGATGTCGACTTCCGCGGCGGGCTGGCCGCGCTGCGGCTCTTTCTGCGTGAGGCGGAAGGGCGCGGGCGGTGCGACGAGCGGCGTGGACTTGCGCAAGTCGACCCAAACATCGGCAGCGCTGCGGAGAGGAACGCGCGGCGAGGGCATCCACCAGAGCAAGGCCGCGAAGGCGGCGTGGAATGCCACGGCGCCGAGAGCCGCCCATGCGTGGCGGGCGCGGGCGCCTTCGTCGCGCAGTTCGAGCAGCAGGCGCGGGGCGGCGTCCGTGGGGGCGGCGCGGGAATCGGCTCGGGTGCTCATCCGCGGGAGGAGGCGGGGCCTCTTCTCCTAGATTGACGCGGAGGCGAGGCGGGCGGCTACCACTTTGCCGTGTTCGGCAATCCTTTCGGCGATGCGGAGCGCCAGCGAGAGCGCGCGGGCGCCTGCTTCACCATCCACACGCGGGCGGCTGCGGGAGGAGATGCAGGAGAGGAACGACGCCAGTTGAATGGCCAGGGGCTCCGCTTTTTCGACAGGTTGCGGCTCGAAGCGGACCTGACGGTCTTCGGTGACGCGGATCGAGAGGCACTCCTGCTTCGAGTAGTCGATCGAGACGTACTGGCGCGGCTGGAAGAAGCGCAGCTTGCGGACGCGCTCGGTGGAGACGCGGGAGGCGGTGAGGTTAGCAATGCAGCCGCCGGGGAATTCGAGGCGGACGTTGGCGATGTCGGGTTTGGGGGAGAGCACGGCGATGCCGGCGGCGCGGACTTCGGAGGGCTCTTCACCGGTCATGGAGAGGACAAGGTCGAGATCGTGGATCATGAGGTCGGCGACGACATCGACGTCGAGGCTGCGGGGGGAGAAGACGCTAAGGCGGTGGACTTCGAAGAAGAGCGGGAGGCGGAGGAGGCGGAAGGCGGCTTCGACGGCGGGGTTGAAGCGCTCCAGATGGCCGACCTGGAGGATGCGCCCGCGGGTGGCGGAGGCGGCGATCATGCGGCGGGCTTCGTCGAGGGAAGCGGCCATGGGCTTTTCGACGAGGACGTCGAGCCCGGCTTCGAGGAGGCGGCAGGAGACTTCGGCGTGGGTGACGGTGGGAGATGCGACCACGGCAGAGTCACAGAGCGAGGCGAGCTGATCGAGGGATTCGCAGGCTGTTCCACCGAATTCGGCGGAGGCGGCGCGGGCGCGCCCCAGGTCGGGATCATAGATGGCGGCGAGCGAAGCGAGCGGGCTTGCGGAGATGACGCGGAGGTGGTTGCGGCCGAACACGCCGGCACCGGCGACGCCGAGGCGGATTTTTTGCGGGGTCATGATTCCTCCGGAGGGTAGCCGGCGATGGCGATGCCGTGCTGGTCGGCGAGCGAGAGCATTTCGTCGCGGTCGAGCAGGAGCGTGCGTCCGGCATCGACGGCGAGGGCGGTCGTTCCGGTTTCGATCATGGTGCGGATGGTGCCTGGGCCGGCGACGGGGACATCGAAGAGGAGGTGGGCGCGGCGGCGGGAGACCTTGACGAGCCGCAGAGGGCGGCCGTTGACGAGCGAGGCGGCGCGGCGGAGCATGGCGTCGGTGCCCTCCATGGCCTCGACGGCGACGCAAGCGCGTTCGCAGATGGCGACGCTCTGGCCGATGTCGAAGCCGGCGAGGGCGTTGGCGACGCGGCGGCCGTAGTCGATGTCCTTGCGTTCTTCGGCGTCGGGCTTGCGGCGGGTGAGCGGGCCTTCGGCGGCGAGCAGGGGCTTCAGAAGCAGGGTCGAATCGGCGAGGCGGATGCCTTCGCGTTCGAGTTCCCGCTGGACGGCGCCGATGAGCGCGTCGGTGTTGCGCTCCTCCAGCGACATGAGGACGCGGAAGAGGCGCCAATCGGGCTTCAGGGAGCTGAACAGGGAGACGTGCTTCACCTGGCCGGCCATGATGACCTCGGTGATGCCTTCGCTCTTGAGGATTTCGATAAGGCGGCCGAGTTCGGCGATGGTGATCCAGTAGCAGCGCGCGGCGAGGGCTTCGACCTCGGGCGGCGCATGGTCCTTGAGGGCGACGACGACGACCTCGTGTCCGAGGCGGCGCGACTCTTCGAGGGCGAGGACCGGGAACCGGCTGGAGCCAGCGATGAGACCGTATCTCACTTGATGATGCCGCGCTCCGAGGTGCGGATGAACTCGATGAGTTCGTTCAACTCCTCGAGCGGCGGCGCCTCCTGGCGGATCTTCTCGAGGGCTTGGGCGGTGTTGAGCGACTCGCTGCGGAGAAAGCGGAAAGCCTTGTGGAGCGCCTGAATGGTTTCCGGCGGGAAGCCGCGCCGTTCGAGGCCGACCTTGTTGGCGCCGTAGAGGCGGGACTCGCGCGGCGTGACGGTCATCGAGTAAGGCAGGACGTCCTGCGTGATGACGCTGTAGCCGCCGACGATGGCGTGGCGGCCGATGCGGCAGAACTGATGAACGCCGGAGAAGGCCTCCACGATGGCCCAATCCCCGATGGTGACGTGCCCGGCGAGAGTGGCGGCGTTGCCCAGGATGCAATGGCTGCCGATTCGGACATCGTGGGCGATGTGGGCGTAGGCCATGATCAGGTTGTCGTCGCCGAGGCTGGTGACGCCTCCGCCGCCTGCGGTGCCGCGGTGGACGGAGACGAACTCGCGAATGCGGTTGCGGTGGCCGATGCGGGTTTCGGCGCGCTCGCCCTTGTATTTCAGGTCCTGCGAGGCGACGCCGATGGTGGAGTAGGGGAAGAAGAGGTTGTCCTCGCCGATCCACGCGGGGCCTTCGATGAAGAGGTGGCCCATGAGGCGGGTGCGGGCGCCGATCTCGACTTCGGCGCCAATGACGCAGCAGGGGCCCACCTCGGCATCGGGGTGAATCCGCGCCGACGGATCCACGATCGCCGTGGGGTGGATTGCCATGGGCTCAGCCCTGCGGTTCGGAGGGCGCCGGGCGGTCGACGAGCTTGCACATGACGATGCCTTCAGCCACGACCTGCCCGTTGACCGTGGCTGTGCCCTGCATCTTGACGACAGTCTCTTTCCGCTTCAGCGTCTTGCACTCGATGATGAGCGTGTCGCCGGGCAGCACCGGGCGGCGGAACTTGGCCTCTTCGATGGAGGCGAACAGAACGAGCTTGGATTTGCGGTCGGGGACGGTTTTCAGGACGAGCACGCCGCCGACCTGCGCCATGGCCTCGACGATGAGGACGCCGGGCATGACGGGGTATTCGGGGAAGTGGCCCATGAAGAACGGCTCGTTGGCGGTGACGTTCTTCATGCCGACGATGCGCTCCTCCTCCATTTCGAGGATGCGGTCGACGAGCAGCATCGGATAGCGGTGGGGGAGGATGTCGCGGATCTCGATATTTTCGAGCACAGCCATGAGACCGCTATTCTAACAAACGATGGACGAGATCCTTGCGAAAGCGCATGAGTTTTGGCCGGAGGCTCGCGGGCTGTTGAGGAGGCTGGTGGAGTGCGAGTCGCCGACGGAAGACGCGGCGGCGGTGACGCGCTTCATGGAGCTGCTGGCGGAGGAGACGCGCGATTGCGCGGCGGCGCGGCTCGTGCGGATGCCGCACGCGGGCAAGTGCCTGCTGCTGAGCTTCCGGCTGCCGGGGAGGCGGAGCAAGCGGCTTCCCGGGATTCTGGCAGTAGGGCATGGGGACACGGTCTGGCCGTTGGGGACGCTGCTCGAGATGCCGTGGCGCGAGCCGGGCGGGCGCATCTACGGGCCGGGGGTGCTGGACATGAAGAGCGGGCTTGTGTTCTTCGTGACGGCGATACGCGCGCTGCGCGAACTGGACGCGCCTGTGGAGCGCGCGGTGGAGCTGTGGGTGGTGTCGGACGAGGAGACGGGGAGCCTGGAATCGCGGGCGCACACGGAGAAGCTGGCCCGGGCGAGCGCGGCGGCGCTGGTGCTGGAGCCGGGCACAGGGCTAGAGGGGAAGCTGAAGACGGCGCGCAAGGGCGTGGGTGCGTACCGCGTGCGGGTGACGGGGCGCAAGGCGCATGCGGGAGTCGACTTCGGCGCCGGAGCGAACGCGATCGTGGAACTGGCGCGGCAGATCGAGCGGATTGCGGCGTTTACGGACCTTGGGCGGGGGCTGACGGTGAATCCGGGCGTGGTGTGGGGCGGGTCGAGGTCGAACGTGGTGCCGGATGAGGCGGGCGTGGTTGTGGACGTGCGTGTGGCGAAGATGCGGGACGCGGCGTGGATCGACAGGAAGTTCCGGAGCCTGCGCGTTGTGGACCGCAGGTGCGGGCTGGAAGTGGAGGGCGGGCTGAACCGGCCGCCGATGGAGAGGACGCGGGCGGTGGCGGGGCTGTTCCGGCTGGCGCAAAAGATTGCGCGCGAGCGGCTGGGCGTGCTGCTGGAGGAGTCGTCGACGGGAGGAGGGAGCGACGGCAACTATACGGCGGCGCTGGGCGTGCCGACACTGGACGGGCTGGGCGGCGCCGGAGAGGGGGCGCACGCGCCGCACGAATGCATTGTGGCGGATACAGCGCCGGGGCGGATCGCGCTTCTGGCCCATCTTGTGCGCCATCTGGGACAATAGGAGGGGACCCGGAACCGCGATGGTCATCACAGGGCTCTATTTCGCGCTGGCGTCGGCGGCTGCGGGCGCGCTGCTGGGGTGGTTGGCCGTGCCGTGGGCGGGCGCGCCGTTCTACATTTTTGCCCTTTTTTGTTTGTGGTTTTTCCGCGACCCCGAGCGTGAGGCGCCGCAGGGCCCGTATGCCGTTTCGCCCGCCGACGGGAAGATCGTGAGGATCAAGGCGGGCGCGAAGGAGACGGTGGTCAGCATTTTCCTCAACATTTTCGATGTGCATGTGAACCGCGCGCCGGTGGGGGGCAAGGTGGTGGAGGTGGAGTACAAGCCGGGCAAGTTCCTGGTGGCGAGCCGGGACGAGGCGAGCGTGCAGAACGAAATGAACACGGTGGTGATCGACGGGGGCGAGGGCGTGGTGAAGTTTTCGCAGATTGCCGGGCTGATCGCGAGGCGGGTGATCTGCTACAAGCAGCCGGGGGAGTTTGTGACCGCCGGGGAGCGGATCGGGTTGATCCGTTTCGGGTCGCGCGTGGACGTGTATCTGGGGCCGGAGTGGCGGATCCGCGTGCGCGAAGGGGAGCGGGTGCGCGCGGGCGAGTCGATTCTGGCGGAACGAACGCCGAGGGAGTGATGAGGCGATGATGACGCCGCGCATGAACCTGCGGGAGAAGCTGATCGATCAGAAGTCGCCAGACCGGCGCCCGCGGCGCGCGGCGTACGCGCTGCCGACGCTGTTCACGGCGGGCAACCTGTTTCTGGGGGTCCTGGCGATTCTGAAGTCGATCGAGGGCGCGCTATGGGCGGGCGCGGGGCACCTGGGGCCGAACCCGCACTGGGAGCTGGCGGCGAAGGTGATCGGCGTGGCGGTCTTCTTCGATGGGCTCGACGGGCGGATCGCGAGGCTGACGAACACGACGTCGGAGTTTGGCAGGGAGCTGGATTCACTGGCGGACGTGATCAGCTTCGGCATCGCTCCGGCGGTACTGGCGTTCGTTTATGGATTTCAGTTTCTGGATCCGGCGGCGCCTCCGGAGGCGCGCAAGTACGTGCTGCAGGCGGGCTACTTCCTGGTGTTCATGTTCGTCTGCTGCGGCTCGATGCGGCTGGCGCGGTTCAACATTGCAACGAATCCGGCGCCCCGGAATCCGGGCCATCCGGACCGGAAGTATTTTGTGGGGCTGCCGATCCCGGCGGCGGCGGGCATGGTGGCGGCGGTGGTCTACGCAGCGGGCTCGCAGCCGCTGGTGTGGTGGCCGTTGAGCGCGGCGTGGGCGCTGCTGCTCGGGCTGCTGAGCTTCCTGATGGTGAGCACATGGCGCTACCGGAGCTTCAAGGACATCAACCTGCTGAGCCCGCGGAGCCCGCGCAGCGTCGTGCTCCTTGGGATGCTGTTTTACCTGATCTGGAACTTCTCGCAGCCCGTGCTGCTGGCGATGGCGACGGCGTATGTGGGAAGCGGGATCGTCGTGCGGATCGGAGGCCTCTTCCGGCGCGGCACAGCCGCGGCGGCAACGCCCGGCGCCGGAGGCGGGGCGGGCCATGCGTAAGACAGACTGGCTGCTGGTGGGCGGCGAGACGATTCTCGGCCGCGAGATCCGGGATCTGGTGGAGGAACAGGATCTGCCGGTGAGGCTGCACCTCGTATCGAGCCGTCCGGGCGAGCACATCGTTTCCGCCCCGGAGGACGAGGACGGCGATCTGGAAGTGATGCATCCGCTGGACCGGACGCTGGTGGAAGCTGCCGACGTGCTGTTGCTGTGCGGCGAGCGGGAAGCGAACGAGCGGGCGGCGGCGCTGGCTCGGGAATGCGCGAGCCGTCCCGCGCTGGTGGACCTGACCGGACAGTTCGAGGATCTGCCGGAGTCCCGGCTGCGGGCGCCGCTGCTGGAGACGAGCGAAGGACAGGCAGGCGAAGAGGCGATCCACACGCTGGCGCATCCGGCGGCGGTGGCGCTGGCGCGCTTGCTGGTGCTGCTTCACGAGCGGCACGCGGTGGTGCGGGCGGTGGCGACGGTGCTGGAACCGGTGAGCCAGCAGGGGCGGGCGGGAATCGACGAACTGCACAACCAGACGCTGGGGTTGCTCAACTTCCGCCAGTTGCCGCAAGAGGTGTTCGACGCGCAGGTGAGCTTCAACCTGCTGCCGCGCTACGGCAGCGGCGCGCCGCACGCGCTTGGAGAGGCGGCGGCGCGGATCGAGCGTCATCTGGCGACGCTGCTGGGAGCGCGGCATGTGCCGCTGGCGTCAGTGCGCCTGATTCAGGCGCCGGTGTTCCACGGCTACTGCATGAGCGTGTGGGTGGAGTTCGCGAAGCGCCCGCCTGTGGGCGCGCTGGAGCACATTCTGGAGGAGGCGGGGATCGACATCCGCCGCGCGGGCGCCGAGCCTGCGTCGAACATCGCCGTGGGGGGACAGGTGGGGCTGACGGTAAGCGACATCGCCGAGGACCCGGCGGCGCCGCAGGCGGCGTGGTTCTGGCTGGCGTTCGACAACCTGCGGGCGCACGCCGAGGCGGCGCTCTTGACGGCGGGGTTGCTCGCGCGCGGGAGGGATGCGAAGTGAAGCGCGCCGGGGCGGCGTGCCTAGCGGCGCTGGCGCTGTCCGGCTGCGGCTATCACGTGGGCGGGCGCGCGGACCTGCTCCCCTCGACTCTGCACACGATCGCGATTCCGGCGTTTGGCAACGCGAGCCCGCGCTACCGCCTGACGAGCCAGCTGCCGGCGGCGATCACCCGCGAGTTTCTGACGCGAACCAGATACCGCGTGGTGGCGGACCCGAACGAAGCGGATGCGGTTCTCTACGGCACGGTTCGCAACTACTTCAGTTTTCCGACGCTGTTCGACCAGCGGACGGGGCGCGCCTCCGGCGTGCAGGTGCATGTGTTCCTGGACGTGAAGCTGGTGGAAAGGGGGACGGGCAAGGTGCTGTTCGAGCGGGAGAACTACGAGTTCCGCGGCCGTTACGAGATTGCCACCGACCAGGCGCAGTATTTCGACGAAAGCGCCACAGCGCTGGAACGGCTGAGCCGCGAGGTGGCGCAGCAGGTGGTGAGTTCGATTCTCGAGGCCTTCTGACGCGATGACGCCGGAACAGTTTCTGCGCGAGCTGGAACGGAAGGCGCCGCCGGGGGTGCTGCTGTTCGCGGGACCGGAAGGTTGCCTGCGGAGGAGGTGCCGCGAGGCGCTGCTGCGGAAGTGCCTCGGGGAGGACGAGCGGGAGCAGGGCTTCGTGCGGCACGATTTGGAGGAGATCTCGCTGGGCGAGGCGCTGGACGATGCGCGGTCGTTTTCTCTGTTCGCGCCGCGGCGTTTGATCTGGGTGGCGCCGGCGGAGGCGGCTCTGCCGCGGGGGCGCGGGCAGGAGGAGGAAGGAGCGGACGGCAAAGCGGGCGCGCCGGAGATGATCGCGCAGATGGCGAAGGATCCGCCGCCGGGCGTGACCCTCGTGTTCGACGCGCGCCGGTGGGACTTCGAGGGCGAGGACAAGGCGCGGATGGAGCGGCTGCTGAAGTTCTACGCCGGGGCGGTGGTGGTGGAGTTCCGGCGGCTCGATGTCCGGCCGGCGCAGGAGCTGGCGCTGGCGCTGGCAGGGGAGCGCGGGCTGAAGCTCGGGCGGCGCGAGGGGGAGTTGCTGGCGGCGGTGACGGCGGCCGACGGGGTGCGGATCGAGACGGAGATCGAGAAGCTGGCGCTGTACTGCGGCGGGCGCGCGGTGACGGCGGATGACATTGCCGCGCTGGTTCCGGATGCGGAGGAGTCCACGGTGTTCGAGCTGGTGGACGCGCTGGCGCGGAGGGACCGGGCGCGGGCATTGCAGCTGCTGGATCTCTTGATCCGCGCCGGGGAGTACCTGCCGCTGGCGCTGCTGTTTCTGGAGGGCGTGTTCCGGATGGCGCTTGCGGCGCGCGAGCAGAAGCTGCGCTCGGCGCAGGAGGTGCAGAGTTATTTTCAGCGGCTGGGGGTGCCGATGTGGCGCGCGCGGGCGGAGCAGATTTTCACGGCGGCGTCGCGGTTCGGCGGCGCACAGTTGGCGGCGGGGATCGAGGCGATCTTCGAGGCGGACAGCGCGATGAAGTCGACGCGGCCGGACGACCGGCTGGTGATGGAGCGGTTCATTTTGCAGTTGACGGGGTGAGGGAACTGCCCCGTGCCATCAGCATGCGCGGGTGGCCAGAGAAACGACCCTGAGTTCCTCAATCTTGCAGAGCGGCTTGTCCGGTTTTTCCAGGGTGACAAATTCGTCAGCCTTGGCCTGGATCGCCGCCGCGGCGTGCAAGGCATCCATGGCCGAGAGATTGTACTTGCTGGCAAGGAACAGGGCATGCTGCGTCACCGAGCCTGTCGCATCGACATCTTCGCCCTGTGCAAGGATCTCCAGCATGAATTTTTCCTCTTCGTGGCGGCGATGGAATCTCGGCTTCGGCAGGACTTCGAGCCGCAGCAGATCGGAGACGAGAAGTTGCCGCTTTCCATCGAGCAGAATTCCCATCGCGCTCTGCTGAATCGGTTCCTCTCCCCTCCAGGCAGCGATCAGAACGCTGCTGTCGACGTAAGTTCGGACGCCCATCCGGCTATCGCTGTTCCCCCCGGCGCAGTCTTACTTCCTCAAGAATCTCCTCCTCCCCGAACAGCTTGAGCCCTCTGGCCAGAGCCTGCTTTCGAAGCGCTTCCAGCTTCTGGCCCAGCTGCGTGCGGCGGGTCGCCGCACTGGCGCGGAGCGGCGCGTCGCTGAGCCGCCATTCCGTGCATAGAGGAGAGAACAAGCTCTCGCGGAGGAGCGCGGCGGACGGGCTTGGCAGCGCGGCGGGCGATTCCGGCATCGCGGGGGGCCTATCTGATGCAGAGATGATCGAGCTGGAAAACAGCCAGGGATCAGTAGCTGCGGGGTGGGGCACCCGGACAAGAGAGAGAAGGCTGTCACTCATTTCTCGAACTCCGGAAGAAGAGAATTCAAAGTTTCCTCCCTCAGGAGACTGAAAAATGCCTCCTTGCAGGCGGCGTGAGCGGGGTCAAGACTGCTTGCCAGAGAATCCCACCCGTCTTGCGGATCCAGCTCCGAGATCGTCTCGATCTCCACAACGGTTCCCTTGAGCACGCCTGCGCCCGTGTGATCCACCGTCGCAGGCGCGGCGATCTGAACCGTCTGTGCGAAATTGCCGGAACGGATCTGCGCGCGGATCTGAACGGGCGACTCGGCCACGTTCCAAGCCCCAAGCCGCAGATCGACATTGAGAAGGGACAGCCAAGGCGTGTCCGTCTCCGGCAGGAGGTTGAGGTACTTGAAGGAAAATCTCTCCGGGATTTCGATCATCTCCGAGCGCCGGATTTCAGCCACCAAGTCCGATATCCGAGATAAAAAGACCTGCCATCCCGGGTACGGGCGCAGGAAATTCAGCGTGACGGCCTTGTAGGCGACCTGGAGAGCCTTCGCGTCGCCTTCCAGTCTCAGCCGCGGCAGGTACCACAGGTTTGGCTGTGATTCCACGAGCTGATCTGGCGCATCTGCCAGAGGCAGGCGGACGATTTTCGGGAATTCGCTCCGGAAATGTGAGTACAGAAGCCCCGGCAGGACGTTGACGGCACCTGGTCTGGCAGAGAAACGGAGTTCCCACACCGCTTCCAAGAGCGGATCTTTTGCGAGGCGCGAAGGGACTCGGATGGTCATCCTGTTTGCCGGGGCCTGCCGTTCAGAAGTCCTGCCCGAAGCCAGCTTTCCTGCCGAGCAAAGCCTCTGTTCTCCCTGTTCCAGTGTATTGTCGTTCGACCAACGGAGCAAGGCGTTGCCTTCAACGCCCGGGGCTGTATCGACTGTGGGCTTGCGGCGGGGATTCGGGCGATCTTCGAGGCGGACAGTGCAATGAAGTCGACGCGGCCGGACGACCGGCTGGTGATGGAGTGGTTCATTTTGCAGTTGACGGCGTGAAGGGGGCTGTCTACTGGCCGAAGCGGCGGAGGGCGGCTTCGCGGTTGCGGCGGGCGTTTTCGTAATCGGGCTTGAGGGCGAGGGCGCGGTCGAAATCGGCGAGGGCTTCGCGGTAGCGGCCGAGGCGCAGGAGAGCGTAGCCGCGGGCGTTCCAGGCGAGGGCGGAGCGGGGATCGAGGGTGACGGCGCAAGTGAGAGGTTCGAGGGAGTCCGCGAATCTCTCTTCTTGCAGAAGACGCCTGCCCTGCTGGTGGCAGGCTTCGGCGCGCCGGGGAGCGTCTGTGGCTGGTTGCCGGGCTGCTGGAGGGGCGGGAGGGATTGGCGCAGAGGCGGCAGCGGGGCGGTCCGGTTGCTGCGGCGGCGGGGAGGGTTGATCCGCAGAGGCCGGGGCAGACGGGGATGGGGCGGGCGGCTCCGCCTGCGGCGGCGAGGGGGCTGGCGCGGCGGCCATGCGGCGGGCGTCGGCGGCAGTGCGGGCCCGGGCGATGAGCGTGCGCAGGTCCGGATCGTCCGGCTTGAGACTCAGCGCGCGTTCTAGGTCTTTCAGCGCTTCCTCATAGCGCTGGAGCAGATAGAGCGCGGCGCCGCGCGCGTGCCAGCCGAGCGGGTTCTGCGGTTCGAGTTCGATGGCGCGGGTGCGGTCCTTCAGGCCATGTTCGTGCATGCCGAGGGCGTGGAGCGAGCCGCCGCGGGCGACGAGAGCCGCGACGCTGGAAGGTTCGAGCTCGACGGCGCGGTTGCGGTCGGCGAGCGCGAGCTGGTGACGGCCCTCGCGGCTGTGGAGGTCAGCGCGGAGGAGGAGAGCGCGGACGAAGTCGGGGCGGGCTTCCAGGGCAGCGTTGTAGTCGGCGAGGGCCTTGCGGGAGTCGCCGAGCACCTCGTGGGCGGCGCCGCGGAGGAGGAGGGCTTCGGCGCGGCGCGGCCATTGCGGCGGGGCGGCGTCGAGGGCGGCGGTGAAATCGGCGATGGCGCGGTCGAAGCGGGCCACGTCGCCCTGGGAGCGGCCGCGTTCGAACAAGGCGTCGTGAAGGGAGGGTTGCAGGGCGATGGCGCGGTCGAAGTCCTCGATGGCGTCGTGGTGGCGGCCGAGCGAGGCGAGCAGGCGGCCGCGGGCGAGCCAGGGCCGCGGGTCGTCGAGGCGGAGGCGGATGGCGCGGCCGAGGGCCGACAGGGCATCCTCGTGTCTGCCCAGAGCGGCGAGAGCCTGGCCGCGGCCGCGCTGTACGGCCGAGGTTTCGTGGCCGGGCTTCAAGCACTGATCGAAGGACTCGAGCGCAGCGGAGGCGTCGCCGCGGTGGAGCCGCAGTTCGCCTTGGAGGCGGATGGCTTCCGGGTCGGAGCGGTTCAGTTGGAACAGGCGGGCGATGTCGCTTTCCGCCTCTTCCGTGCGCTCGAGTTGCAAGAGCAGGGCGGCGCGGTGGCGCAAGGCGCCGGAGGACTTCGGGTTCAGACGGAGCGTTTCGGAGAAGGCTGTCAACGCCTCCTCTATCTTTCCTTCCAGTTCGAGGCGGATGCCAAGCTCGTAGGCGAGTTGCGCCGCTCTGCTTCCGCCTTGCGGCGCCGCCGCGGCGGGCAGGAGGACGGCAAGAGCCAGCACCGCCGCCAGAATCACGGCAGCCCTCCTCGGGCGCATCTTACTACATGGAGCGGATGATCTCCTCCAGCCGCCGCGCCAGTTCGGCGTGATCCTCGTCCTCGAGCCTGACGGGCCTGCCGATCTTGACGCGCACGAAGCCGGGGCGCGGGAACTTCCAGTCGGGATGGAGCACGCGGTTGGAGCCTCGGATGCGAATGGGGACTACAGGAATGCCGAGGCGCGCTGCCATCATGCCGATGCCCGGCAGGAAAGGAAGGATGGAATCATCGCGGCTGTGTTTGCCTTCGGGGAAGATCAGGGGGCACCAGCCCTCGCCGGCGAGTTCGCCCAGATAGCGCAGAGCCTCGCGCGCACCGGCTTCCCGCTGCGGGATGGGCACGGCGTTGAAGACGAGGCAGGCGAGGTAATAGTTGAGCGAGCTGGTGAGCCGATTCCACCAGGGAAAGCGCTCGGGGTGGAAGTGCGCGTCGAAGAACTCCTTGCGCATGGCGGGCGCGAGGCTGTGGCGCCACTTCCAGGGCATGGCGATGAAGATGACGGGGGTGTCGAAGTAGCCCTGATGGTTGGAGGCGAACAGCACGGGCGGTTCGAGCCCCTCGAGGTGTTCGCGTCCTTCGACGCGGACCCACGCGAAGAGGCGCGCCAGCCAGAGCACCCATGCGTTGAGGTGGAAGACGCGGTGCCAGCGCGCCCAGCGGGAGCGGCTCCAGCGGGGGAACTCGAAGGGCTCGGCGGGCGGAGCGGGCGGCGCCGATTCGAGCTTGCGCAGATCGGCCACAGTCCGGGCGGAGGCGAAGGCGGTTTCGTCGAGCGTGCGGCCGAGCTGCTGCTCGAGAGCGACCATGAGTTCGATGCGGTCGAGCGAAGTGAGGCCGAGGTCGTCGAGCGAAGCTTCGGGCGCGAGTTCGCGCCCGCCGGAATAGCGGGCCAGGATGGCGGCGACGGGATCGTCCGCCTTGTGCTGCGCGGTTTGCTGCCCTCCACCGGCGACGTGCTGCCGGATGAGGCGGCGCTTCAGCTTGCGCGTGCCTTCGGTGCGGGGCAGCTCCGGATCAGGCCAGAGAGTAAAGGAGCGGATGCGCTGGTGCTCCTCGAGCCTCGCATTGGCTTCGCGGAGGATGGCCTCCGGGCTTGTGCCGGGATCGAGAACGATCGCGGCATGGACGGACTCGCCGCCGGGGCCGGGGGCGCCGACGACGGCGGATTCGCGCACGCCGGGAATCGAATTCAGGATGCGCTCGACGTCCTCCGGAAAGACGTTGCGGCCGTCCGGGAGGACGATCATTTCTTTCTTGCGGCCCTTGATGTAGAGGCGGCCGTCGGAGTCGAGTTCGCCGACGTCGCCGGTGTGGAGCCATCCGTTCTCGAAGGCCTCGGCGGTGGCTTCGGGGTCGTTGAAGTAGCCGGAAGTGATGTTCGGGCCGCGCACGAGGACTTCGCCGTCCGGCGCGATGCGGATTTCAACGCCGGCGATGGGCTTGCCGACGGAGCCCTGCCGGGCATGGAAGGGATGGTTGAGTGTGACGATAGGCGCGGCTTCGGTGAGCCCGTAGCCCTGGATGACGGCGAAGCCGAGTTTGCCCCAGAACTGTTCGAGCGCGCCGTCGAGCGCGGCGCCGCCGACGATGAAGCTCCAGAATTTCCAGCCAAAGAGATTGTGGACGCGGCGGTAGCGCCACCAGCGGCGCCAGAATTTCTCGCCCGGCGGGGCGGGTTCAGCGGCTTCCGGGGCGACGGCGAGGATGTATTCGCGCAGGAGTTCGAGGATGCGGGGTACGGAGACGAGGACGCTGATGCGGCGGGTGCGGATCTGGCGGACGATTTCGCGGGGGTCTTGCGTGCGCAGGAAGATGACGGTGCCGCCGAGGATCGGAGGGATGAAGGCAGCCATCGCCTGCCCGAACATGTGGCTCAACGGGAGCAGGTCGAGAAAGCGGATGGGGTGGAAGGGGCGGGCGTAGTGGAGGTACTTGCGGATCTCGCGCTCGACGGGAACGATGTTGGCGAGGATGTTGCGGTGCGTGATGACGACGCCTTTGGGATCGGCGGTGGCGCCGGAGGTGAAGAGGATCTGGGCAGTGTCGGCAGCGGTGATTTCGACAGGTGGCGGTTCTGGCGCGGGGGTGCGCCAGTCGAGATCGGCGAGCCGCCAGACGGGGATGCCCGGCGGGGGAGCGTCGAGGCGGACGGCATCGCCCACGAGGATCGCCTTGGGGGAAGTGATGCGAGCGACGCGGGCGAGGAAATCGGGCGAGTGCTTTTCGTCGATGGGGACGGCGGCGGCGCCGCGCAGGAGGCAGCCCCAGAAGGCGGCGATCCAGGCGGGGCGGTTTTCGCTCCAGAGGATGACGCGGTCGCCGCGCCCGGCGCCGGCTTCGGCGAGCCGCAGGGCGAAGCGGCGGGCGGCGGCGCCGAGCTGCTCATAGGTGTAGGAGCGGGGGCGGATGCCGTCGTCGTAGACGAGGCAGACGCCCTTCTGCGCCACGATGGACTCGAAGAAGTCGATGAGCGTGTCGCGCTTCATCCTCATCCATCGTAGCGGCCGGGGGCGCGGCGCTTCACTGGATGGTGCTGGAGCCTTCCACGCCGAGCGTCAGGTCCGGGACGTTGCGGTTGATGTAGTTGTCGAGGTTGATGACGTAGGTCTCGGGCGCGTCGATGAGCACGGGGGAATGGGTGGCGCAGATGATGCGGAACTTTTTCTGATCGACGAGTTCAAGCAGCATCTTGAGGATGCGCTTCTGGTTAGAGACCGAGAGCGCCATCTCCGGCTCGTCGAGCAACAGCATGGCGCCTTCGGGCAGGGCGGGGAAGGCTTCGCGGAACAGCGACAGCATGACCTGCCCGTGCGAGGCGATCTGGATGAACTCGCGCATCTGCGCGTTGTTCTGGAAGAGTTCCAGATGCATGCGCGGGTTGTGGTGCTCGGCGTCGAAGAGGAACACGCGCGGCGATTCAACTTTGTTCTCCACCCGGCAGATGAAGCCTTCGACTTCTTCTCCGCGCATGGCGTAGTAAATCGAGTGCAGCAAGGTGGACTTGCCGCAGCCGTTTTCGCCGGTGAGCAGAATGAGCGGGCGCCGCAGATCGACAATGAGCGGCATATGAAAGTTCAGATTCACGAGAACCGGGTGGGCCAGAATTTTCAGGAACATGCCAGAAGATCTGATTCCAGCATAGCAGCCGGTGTTGCAAAGACCGCGGCCGTTAGCCGCGCGTGAGCCGGAAGCGGCGGAAGAAGGCGGTGTTGAAGAAGCTGCCGAGGCCGATGCGGCCGGCGCCGAGGCTCAAGTCGACGGCCTTGAGCGAGGGCGAGGTCTTGCCGTCGACCCACGCCTGCACGAGCCCGGAAGAGGCGTCGTATTCCACGCGCACGGCGTGCCAGCCGGGGGTGGGAAGCGAGCCGGGGCCCTCCAGCGGGCTGATGCGGACGCGATCCCCGCCGAAGCAGTGGAAGATGCCGTTGTGGACCTCAACCTGCGAGGCGGCGTCGTCGGAGAGGTGGACGTAGTTGAAGTAGCCGTCCTTCTGCCAGGCGTAGACGACGATGAGGGAGCCTTTCGGGGAGGAGCGGCGGACTTCCACTTCGAGCGTGAAGCGGGCGAGGGGCTCGGTTTGCGCGAGCGCGAACTGGATGGGGCGGCGGGGGTTGGCTTGCTGCGGGCGGGCGGTGATCAGGTGGAGTTCGTCGCCGTCGATTTTCCAATCGGCGGCGGAGATGGCCTGCCAGCGGAGGCCGAAGGCGTCGATCTCCCCGGCCAGCGGAGGAGTGGACGGTTTGCCGCTTTGCGCCAGCGCTGCCACCGGGGATAAGAGAAGGAAGGAACGACGCCGCATGCGTTCATCACAGCAGAAAGGCGTACGGTGTACAACCCGCTACGGAAGAGCGCCCATGCTGGCGGGTGGGGAGGCAGAGGAGAGGAAAGAGCGGAGGCGTTCGGGGTAGGCGGGGCCGGCCGCTTCCGGGATGTCATTATGGCCAGCGCCTGGGATGGCCCAAAACTCTTTGGGCTGTCGCGCCGCCTCGAAGACGGCGCGCCCCAAACGAAACGGAATGATCTCGTCTTGCTCGCCATGGATCACCAGCACCGGCGCAGAGACACGGGCAAGCCGCGACTCGAGGTGGAAGCCCCAGACGAGCAACGGGCCGAGGAGGGGCAGGACGGTGTTTGCTACCGCCCGCGCTGACGGGAACGGCGCCTCCAGAATCAGCCCTGCCACGGGTTCTGCCGCGGCAACATGGGTTGCGGGCACCGTGCCAAGCGACTCGCCGTGTACGATGATCCGCTCCGGCGGGAAGCCGCGCCCCCGCAGATAGCGATATCCGGCCAGGGCGTCTTCATACAGCCCCGCCTCCGAGGGCCGGCCCTCGCTTCTGCCGTAGCCGCGGTAGTCGGCCACCAGGACAGACGCTCCGGCGGAACGCCAGGCCCGAATGTGCCTGCCACGGTGGGAGACGTTGCCCGCGTTTCCATGCAAGAAGAGCACGGCATCCGGGGCGCCCTCGAGCGGAGCCCACCAGCCATGAATCCTGTACTTTCCGCTGCGAAGCCAGACATCCCCCACGCCAAGATCCTGGGCCTCCAGCCAGCGCCCTTCAGGGAATCGCATCGGATAGAAGGCGGCGCGATGAGCCATCCAGGAGAGCAGGGCCCAAGCGAGAGGGAGGAGCAGGAGCGGTTTCCAGTCCACGATTCAGAAATGACACAAATAACACTTGGAATCAAGGGCTTAGCGTAAGTTGCGTGAATGGAAGTTGACATTGACTCACTAAACTTTGATAATACAAACAGGCGCACAGGTGGAACGGGGCGCCGAGGAATTCAAGAAACACGAACCAAGCGTTGGCAAGGGAAGAGACATGAGCAAGATCATTGGCATCGACCTGGGAACCACGAACTCCGTGGTGGCAGTGATGGAGGGGGGGCAGCCCGTTGTGATCCCGAACCAGGAGGGGGCGCGGACGACGCCTTCGGTGGTCGCTTTCACCAAGAGCGGGGACCGGCTGGTGGGGCAGGTGGCCAAGCGCCAGGCTGTGACCAACCCGGAGAACACGATTTACTCGATCAAGCGCTTCATGGGGCGGCGTTTCGATGAGGTGACGCAAGAGATGAAGCTGGTGCCCTTCCACGTGGTGCGCGGCGAGAACGGCGACGCGCGCGTGGAGATTGCGGGCAAGAAGCATGCTCCTCCCGAGATTTCGGCGATGATCCTGACCAAGCTCAAGGAAGCCGCCGAGGCGTATCTGGGAGAGAAGGTCACGAAGGCGGTGATTACAGTTCCGGCATACTTCAATGACGCGCAGCGGCAGGCGACCAAGGACGCCGGGCAGATTGCGGGGCTGGAAGTGCTGCGCATCATCAACGAGCCGACGGCGGCGGCGCTGGCATACGGGCTGGACAAGAAGAAGGAGGAGCGGATCGCGGTCTACGACTTCGGCGGCGGCACGTTCGACATCTCGATCCTCGAGGTGGGCGAAGGCGTGGTGGAGGTGAAGTCGACCAATGGCGACACGCATCTGGGCGGCGACAACATCGACCAGCGGCTGGTGGACTGGCTGATCGAGGAATTCAAGAAGGAAGAGGGCGTGGACCTGTCGCGCGACCGGATGGCGTTGCAGCGGCTGAAGGAGGCGGCGGAGAAGGCGAAGATTGAGCTGAGCTCGGCGATGGAGACCGAGATCAACTTGCCGTTCATCTACGGAGATCCGCAGACGGGGCCGAAGCACCTGGTGAAGACGCTGACCCGGGCGCGGTTCGAGCAGATGATCGAGGACATCCTGCAACGCTCGATTCCGCCCTGCAAGCAGGCGCTGGCCGACGCGGGGCTGACTCCGGATCAGATCGACGAGGTGGTGCTCGTGGGCGGCTCGACGCGCATTCCGCGCGTGCAGCAGCTCGTGAAGGAGCTGTTCCGGAAAGAGCCAAACAAGACGGTGAACCCGGACGAGGTCGTGGCGGTGGGCGCCGCGGTCCAGGGCGGCGTGCTGGGCGGCGAGGTGAAGGACGTGCTGTTGCTGGACGTCACGCCGCTGTCGCTGGGCATCGAGACGCTGGGCGGCGTGTTCACGAAGCTGATCGAGCGGAACACGACGATTCCGACGCGCAAGTCGGAGGTGTTCTCGACGGCCAGCGACAACCAGACGAGCGTGGAGATCAAGGTTTACCAGGGCGAGCGGGCGATGGCGCAGGACAACCGGCTGCTGGGAGTGTTCCAGTTGGTCGGCATTCCGCCGGCGCCGCGCGGCATTCCGCAGATCGAGGTGACCTTCGACATCGACGCCAACGGCATCCTGCACGTGACGGCGAAGGACCGGGCGACGGGCAACGAGCAGAAGATCACGATCACGTCTTCGTCGGGCCTGTCCAAGGATGAGGTCGACAAGATGGCGCGCGACGCCGAGTCGCACCGGGCCGAAGACGAGCGGCGGCGGGAGGAGGTGGAGGCGAAGAACCAGCTCGACAACGCCGTGTATGGCGCGGAGAAGATGCTGCGCGAGCACCGCGAGAAGATCTCCGACGCCGATGCGCGCAATATCGAGGAGGCGGTGGCGGAGGCCAAGAAGGCGGTGGCCGAAGGCGGGCTGGAGCGGATCCGTGCGGCGCAGGACCGCCTGATGCAGGCCAGCCACAAGCTGGCCGAGGCGATGTACCGCGCCACAGGGGCACAGCAGCCGCCTGCGGGCGACGGCGCCTCCGGGGCCAAGGAGGAGAGCGCGAAGAAGGACGACGTTGTGGACGCCGAGTTTGTCGACGTCGACGACCAGAAGAAGTAATCCGGCGACACGAGCACGGCGCCGGGCCGGCATATGACGACGAGCAAGGATTACTATGAAACGCTCGGGGTGAGGCGGGACGCCTCGGCGGACGAGATCCGCAAGGCGTACCGCCGGCTGGCCCGCAAATATCATCCCGACGTCAACCCGGGCGACAAGGCGGCCGAGGAGCGCTTCAAGGCGGTGCAGGAGGCCTACGAGGTTCTCTCCGACGCCAAGAAGCGGAAGTTGTACGACACCTACGGCTTCTATTCGGATTCCGGCTTCCCAGGCGCCGGGCAACCGGGCGCGGGGCCGCAGGGTTTCGGATTCGGCGGCTTCGATTTTTCGGAGAGTTTCGGGGGCGCGCAAGGCGGGTTCGGTTCGAGCTTCGGCGACCTGTTCAGCCAGTTTTTCGGCAGCCGCAGGGAAGCGCGGCGCCGGACGCCCGAGAAGGGCACGGACCTGGAGTATGCCCTTGAGATCGGCTTCTGGCAAGCGATCCGCGGAACGCAAGTCAAGCTCAACATCTCCCGGCTCGACACATGCAAGAGCTGCGGCGGCACGGGTGAGGCGGGCGGCGGGGCCACGCTGTGCGCGCAGTGCAACGGCAGCGGCAGCGTGACGCAGATGGTGGGCGCGATGCGGTTTTCGCTCGCCTGCCCGCGGTGCGGCGGCAGCGGCAGAATGGCGCGAGCCTGCCACGCTTGCGGCGGCGACGGCCGGGTGGCGGTGAACGAGACGGTCGAGGCGCGCATTCCGCCGGGCGCGTCGACGGGCTCCCGGCTCCGCGTGGCCGGGAAGGGCAATGCCGGCACGATGGGAGCGCCCTCCGGCGACCTCTACATCACGGTCAAGGTGACCGATCATCCGCTGTTCCGCCGGGAAGGCGACGATATCTATGTCCGCGTTCCGGTGTCCGTGTGGGAGGCGGGTCTGGGAGCGAGGATCGAGGTGCCCACCGTCGACGGGCGGGCTCTGCTGAAGATCCCGCAGGGCACGCAGAACGGCCAGAAGTTCCGGCTGCGGGAGAAGGGCGTGTTCAACGCACGAAAGAACACCCGCGGCGACCAGATCGTCGAAATCGACCTGCAGACGCCCGACGTGCGCGACGAGCGCGTGCGCGAGCTGCTGCGCGAGCTGTCCATGCATGACGCGCGCGACGTGCGCGCCGAGCTTTGGTCGAAGGTGTAAAGCGCCGTGCCGAAACAGAGAGGGAAAGCCGGCTACATGATCTCGGCAGTGGCCGAGAAATACGGGATTCATCCGCAAACGCTGCGGATGTACGAGCGCGAGGGGCTGATCAAGCCCTCTCGCAGCGAAGGCAACACGCGGCTGTATACGGAGGAGGATCTGGAGCGGCTGGAGGTGGTGCTGGAGCTGACGCGCGAGCTCGGCGTGAACCTGGCGGGAGTCGAGATCATTCTCAACATGCGCGAGAAAATGGCGGCGATGCAGAAGCAGATCGAGCAGTTCGTGCAGTCGCTGAACACGGAGCTGGCCCGCAATCTGCGCCAGGCGACGCCGGAGCCACAGCACTCCCTGATTCCCGTGGCGCGCCCCATTCCCGCCGAGCCGCCCGCCGGCGAGACCCAGGCTCGCGCGCGGCGGCGCGCAGCGCGCGGGCATGACTAGGGACGCACGGGCGGCCTAGCGCAGCTTCTTTACGAACTTGCCCGTGTAGGCGTCGATGAAGACGGAGAACTTGCTCTGGGAAATCGACGGGCCGAAGATGACGCGCCAAGTGGGCTTGACGTCGGGAGCGACCCACTCCAGCAGGAAGTGAATGGGGAGGTCCTTGTTATCGGCCAGAACCTTCTTCATGCTGGCGTCCTTCTCCACTTCGGCCATGGCGGCCTCCAGCGCCTTGGGTGTGTCGATCTTGACTTCCTGGATGGCCATCGGGAAGATGCGCGGATTGGGCAAGTAGCCAGAGTCGGAGCCAGCGCGCACTCCCTTGATAATTCCGCCCTCGCTGTCGGCTGCGGCCCAGGTGAACTCCCGCCGGGCGCGCTTCGATTCACTGACATAAGCGGCCCGCCAGAAGCCGTACTTGCCGCCGCTGGCGGCAGCTTCCGGGATGTTGCCGCTTTCCAGACGCAGGAGCTTGACATCCGGCGCCCAGGTGCGCGCCACCTGATAGGTCTGGAAGATGGCGGACTGCCCGGTGGCGGGCTCCGGCGGCTTGGGCGGTTCCTTCTTGGCTTGCGGCGCCTGGGAGCAGGCCGACAACAGGAGCAGGAGCACTGGCATGCAATGGGAGAATCGGATGCGTTTCATGGGGATGGCTCGTCTCCATCAATCATATTGAAGTTTTACGAAGCCGCAACAACTCCGCCGCAATAGGCGGGGTGTCGCCGTGACCAAGCTGTGCCATAATACGGGCAACAGTAGTTGACATCCGTCCCGACCAGGGAGGTCCCCCATGAACTCAGCCGGACAGAGAAGGGCAGCACTGGCCATGGTGCTGGCGCTGACGCTTGGTGTTTTCGCTTCCGCCCAGCAGCAGGGCGGAGGGCAGAGCGGCGGCACGGGGGGAGGAGGCGCATCTCCCACGCCCACGCCCACGCCAACACCCACTCCAACGCCGACGCCGTCGCCGACCAAGCCGACGACCCCGTCGCCGTTCCCCGGACAGCAACAGCAGCAGCCGGGGTTCCAGGACTTCCAGCGTCCCATCTACATCTCCGGGCGCGTGATGATGGAGGACGGCACGCCGCCGCCTGAGCCGGTAATGATGGTGATGGTGTGCAACGGCCGGCCCAGGCCGCAAGGCTATACCGACGCCAAGGGGCGCTTCAACATCGCGCTGGGGCAGAACCAGGCCGTGTTCGCGGACGCCAGCATGGACAGCACCGACATGCGCGGCATCATGAATCCCGGCCCCACCCGCGGCATCTCAGAACGGGAACTGGTGGGCTGCGAATTCCGCGCCGAACTGGCCGGCCACCAAAGCGATGTGGTACAGCTGGCCGGGCGGAGAGTGCTGGACAATCCCGAGATCGGCGTCATCGTGCTGCGGCGGATGTCGAACGTCGAGGGTTTCACCTTCAGCCTCACGACAGCCAACGCGCCCAGAGAGGCGAAAAAGGCGTTTGAGAAGGCGCAGTCGCTGATCAAGAAGAAGAAGATGGCCGAAGCCGAGCCCCACCTGCGCAAGGCGGTAGAAATCTATCCGAAGTTCGCTGCGGCGTGGCTGGAGCTAGGCATTGTGCTCGACGCGCAGAAGAAGACGGAAGAAGCGCGCACGGCATGGGAGAAGTCGGTCGAGGCCGATCCGAAGTTCATCGGGCCGCATCTGAATCTGCTTCAGCTCGCTCTGAACTCGCGCGACTGGGAGCAGATCGCACAGCGCAGTGAAACGGTGCTGAAGCTGAATCCCTTTAACTACCCGCAAGTGTGGTTCGTGCACAGCGCCGCCAATTACAACCTGGGTCGCAGGGATGTGGCGGAGAAGAGCGCCCGGGAGGCGATCAAGCTCGACCCCAACCACCGGAACCCGCGCATTTACAGCCTGATGGCTTTCATCCTCCGGGACAAGGGCGATTATGCCGGGGCGCTGGACCACATGAAGGGCTACCTGAGCTTTGCACCGAACGCGCCCGACGCCGATGCGGTGAAGCAGCAGATTGTCGAACTCGAGCGCCTGATGGCGAGTCGTCCGCCGGCACAGCGAGCCCCTGAACCACAGCAGTGAACGCGCCGCCCCCGTGAGACGCCGGGTCAGGAGCCGCGGCTGATGCGCCGCGCCTTCCAGAAGGCGTGAATCGAGAAGCCGAGCATCACGGCGAACATGAAGGCGCTGAGCAGGAACCGCAGCACGTGTTCGGGGCCCTGATTCATCTCCTTCCAGCCTTGCCAGACAGGGCGGATCATCAACACGGCGAGCAGGAAGAAGAGGAAGCCGAGGATCTCGTTCCAGAGGGAGTGAAGCGGGCGGACAATGCCCGGCAGCACGGCAGCCAGGAATTTCTTCGCCACATCGATCATGGCGGGATCACCCCTTCGAAAGCCATGCTAGCAGACCTCCCGCTCATGAAGCCGGCGCCGCTTGCCGATACGAGGGGTGGCGAGTCGCATTGGAGACGCGCGCCGAATGCGGGATGGTATCCTGAAAGAGGAAAGGATCTTCGCCAAACCTTGGACGAACGGCTCAAAGAACTGATGCAGGAGCTCGGCCACGCGATCAATGAATCGCTGTCGGACTCGGACCGCATCGCCGAGGCCATCGGCGAGATCAAGCGCGCCGGCTACGACGTGTTCCTGGTGCTGGAAGCCACCATCGGGTTCAACAAGCGCGACGAATCCGGGGAGGCGGACGACACGGAGGCGGTGGTGGAGACGCGGGTCGAGACCGACTTTGAGGAAGAGCTCGAGCAGAACCGCAAGCGTTCGCGCCAGCGGCGTACGGGCAAGATCCGCTGGACGGCTCAGGACCAGAAGTTCCTGCGAGCCCTGAAGATCGCCATCGACGAAGACAACACCTGAGCGCCCGCCAGGCGATCTTCCATAACGCTCCGGGTTTCTCCTGAACTACCCGAACCTGCGCTACCGGTTTCTGCAGGAGAACTCTGCGGCGCGCAGCAGTGATGCCGCCGCCAGCCGGAACCGCAGCGCATCATCGCGAAGCAGAGAATCGGTCGCCTCCGCGATGCCGTCCCTGCGGAACGGTTCGACGGCCAGCGCCGCCTCAACGCAGACGTCGAGCAGTGGAGAGGCAGCGATCCATCATACGGCTCCAAGTTCGGCGTAGGCTTTCCATGTCTCTTCCACGGTTCGCCGCCAGGGGAAACCGGCGGCGCGCGCAAGACCTGCCGCCGCCAGCCGCTGCCGCAGCGCATCATCGCGGATCAGGGACTCGAGCGCCTGCGCGATGTCGTCTTCGCGGAAGGGATCGACAAGCAGCGCTGCCTCGCCGGACACTTCAGGCAGAGCGCCCCGGATAGAAGACAACACAGGAACGCCGTGCGCCATTGCCTCGAGCACGGGGATCCCGAAGCCCTCGTCGAGGGACGGGAAGGCGAAGACGGAAGCGCGCCGGTACAACCGTTCGATCTCCTCATCGGGGAGCCATCCGGTAGCGGAGATGCGATCCGCCGCCGGGCTGCGGCGGATCCTCTCGTGCACCTGCTCCGCGCCATATCCGTTGCCGCCGGCAAGGACGAGCCGCCAGGGAGGAGGCGCGGCGCGCTCGAAGGCGGCGACGAGCCGCACGAGGTTCTTCCTTTCTTGCACGGCGCCGACGTGGAGCACGAGCGGCTCACGTTGCGCGGGCTCGCCGCTGGCGGGCGGATGCACGCCGTGGGGGGCGACGCGGAGCCTCGCCGCCGGCACATGGAGGATCTCCTCCACTTGCGCGGCGGTGGAACGGCTGACGCAAACGATCAGGTCGGCGCGCCCGGCTGCTTCGCGCGCCAGGCGCTGGAAGCGGGCGCGGAATTCGGGCGTCGAGTATTCGGCGGTGAAGACAAACAGGTCGTGGAAGGTGACTACGCGCAGGGGGTAGCGGGCGGCGGGCAGGCGCTGGTTGATCCCGTGGAACAGGCGCGCCCTGCCAGCGCGGATGTGTTCCAGCAGCGGACGGGCGGCAGCATTGGCGGGCTTCGGAGCGCGCCAGCCTTCCAGGAATCGGTGCGGACGGTAGTGCCACTCGAAGCGAGCTTCGGGATGCGCTTGCGCCAGCCCGTGCAGCAGCTCGCGGCTGTAGACGCCGATGCCGGACGGTTGTCCGCCGAGGCTGTAAGTGGCGTCCAGGGCGATGGTCAATCGCGAATCCCGTATTCCTTCAGTTTGCGGTAAAGCGTGGTGCGTCCGATGCCGAGCAGGTGCGCGGCCATGACGCGGTCGCCCTTGGTGTACCGCAGTGCGTTGATGATGGCGCGGCGCTCCATTTCCGCCAGCGGGAGCACGGGGGTGACGAAGGAGTCGCCGGCATCGTCGCCGTTCGGGGCAGCGGCGGCGGCAGCGGCTTGCGAGAGCGCCTGCGGGGCGCGGCGGCGTTCGTGGAAGTGGAGCAGTTGCGACGGCGCGTCCTGCAGATGGAGCACCGGGCCGCTGTTGACGGCCACCATGTGCTGGATGCAGTTTTCCAGTTCGCGGACGTTGCCGGGCCAGTCGTAGCTCATCATGAGCTCCAGCAGTTCGCCGCTCATGGTGTGGCCGTTGCCGTACATCTCGAGGAAGTGCCGGATCAGGGCCGGCAGGTCCTCCTTGCGGTCGCGCAGCGGGCTGAGGCGCAGCGTCACCACGTTGAGGCGATAGTAGAGATCCTGGCGGAAGGCTCCCTTCTCGACTTCCCTGGCGAGATCGCGGTTGGTGGCGGCGATGATGCGAAAGCTGGACTTGCGCACCTGCAGCGAGCCAACCGGGCGGAACTCCTTTTCCTGGAGCACGCGCAGAAGCTTGGCCTGAAGGTCGAGCGGGAGTTCGCCGATCTCGTCGAAGAACGCGGTGCCGCCATTGGCCTGCTCGATGAGGCCGATCTTGTTGGAGTTAGCGCCGGTGAAGGCGCCCTTCACGTGACCGAAGAGCTCGCTCTCCATCAGCGTGCCCACCATGGAAGAGCAGTCGATGGTGACGAAGGGGCCGCCCGGGCCGTTACCGTGAATGGTGCGCGCCACCAGCTCCTTGCCGGTTCCGGTTTCGCCGAGCAGCAGCACGGGCCAGTGGCCGCGGCCGAGCTTGGCCGCCAGGCGCAGCACGTTCCTGAGGCGGGCCGACTGGCCCACCAGCTCATAGCGGCGCGCCCTGCTTTCCTGCATCATCCAGCGCCGGTCTCCATACTCTTCAGCCGCGTAGGAAGACATGTCTCCTCTGGTATGTAGTGGCCCGGGAGGAGCAATCCTCTACGAGAATCTGCGTCAAGCCTCATTGTAAGCCCGATCCGGGGCCGGACCCGCTTCGGGAGAAGGCGCGGGTCAGCGGATGCGCACGACGAAGACATCTTTCACCTCGCGGCGGAGCGAATCTGCGGCGGCTTCCGCCTCGCGCAGATCACCGAAGCGGCCGACCAGAATGCGATGAAGGGGCGGAGAGGCAGAGGAAGAAACGATGTCGACGGGTTCGAAGCGGCGGCGAAGGCGTTCGCGGAGCCGTTCGGCGTTGGCACGGTCGGCGAAGGCGCCTGCCTGGATTGTGAACAGTGGCGGCGCATCCTTCTGCGCGGAGTCCTGGTAGCCGGCGAGTTCGATGCGGACGAGCGAGGTGCCGGGGCCGATGAGTCCGATCTGTTGCGCGGCCGCGCGCGAGAGGTCGATGACGCGGCCCTCGACGAACGGACCGCGGTCGTTGATGCGGACGACGACGCTCTTGCGGTTTTCGAGATTCGTGACGCGCACGATGGCGCCGAAGGGGAGCGTGCGGTGCGCGGCGGTGAGCTGGTGCATGTCGTAGACTTCGCCGCTCGAGGACTGGCGCCCGTGATAGGGATGTCCGTACCAACTGGCAATGCCGGTCTCCGTCCATCCGGGCGAAGGAACAGCGGGCGCGAGCGGCGCGCGCGGCTTGCGCTTGCAACCGGCGGGCAACGTGAGCAGCGCCGCCGCAAGAAGGGCGAAGAGAGCCGCATTCAGTCGCCGGAGGGGCAAAACAAAACGCCTCATCTCTGTTCTAACTCCTCTTCGGCCGGGGAAAACGCATCTTCGATCGCCTTCATTGCATTTTTTTCTTGACAACACTCGGAGACCAAGTTTATAAAAGGATCACAATGCTGTCGCGCTGCGACTGCAAATTCTGATGTCACGGAGAACAGATCGATGAAGAACGCGACCAAGAAGGCTGCGAAGAAGGCGGCGAAGAAGGCCACCAAGAAGGCAGCCGCGAAGAAGAAGAAGTAAGGCGGAGCGCTTCTGAGACGAAGCGCCGCCAGGGAAGATCCAAAGCGCGGCCCCGGGCAACCGGGGCCGCAGTGTTTTCAGCCCTCCTTGTCGAGGCGCAAGCAGCGGAACGCCTCGCCCATCCCGAACAGCAGCGTCTTGAGCTGGAGCCGCAAGTTCGCCGCCTCCATTTCCGAGTCCGCGGCGAGCGCCGAGGCGAAGTGATCCGGCTCGCCGGCGCGCAGGAGCCACGAAGAGAAGTTTTCGAGCCCCCGGGGCTTCCATCCCGAAGCGGCGGCAAGCTGTTCGAGAAAGGTGAAGGGCACATGGGCGGTGATGTCCTGGAAGCCGGGATCGCGCAGCACGTCTTCGCTGGCGGTGTGGCGGCGGTAGCTCATCAAGGTTCCGCGCGGGAAGCGCACGGCTTCGCGTTCGGTGAAGCCGTAGTCGATGACGAGCATCGAGCCGCGGCGGAGCGAGGCGCCGATGCGGCGCAGCTCCGGCTCGAAGCGCACGGGGAGTTCGAGCTGAAACTCCTCGTAATCCCCGAAGCGGGAAGCGAGGCGCTCGACGTAAACGAGCCAGGCGTCTTCGGGCGGCTCGGCCTCGATCCAGCAGAAAGCGCCGTCACGGTAGTCCACTCGCAGCAGGCGCGCCTCGCCGCTGCGGCAGAGCACGACGTCCACGGGCAGAGCATCGAACAGCTCGTTGGCGAAGACGATGCCCTCGAAGGGCGGCGGCGCGGGCTGGCCGGCATCGACGGCGACGTAGTGGAAGCCGGCGAAGGACTCGTGCATCAGAGCGCGGCCTGCGCCCCAATCCGCGATGGTGCAGTGCTCGGGAAGACGCAATTCGCCGCGCAAGCGGTCCATCGCGGCGCGGGCGAGCCTGCCGAAGACAGGCTGCACCTGCGTGGCGGTGTAGTAGTCGCCGGCGGCGCCTGTGGGCTCGGCAATTGCGCGGCGCGCGGCGCTGTAGTAGCCGTGAACGGGGTCATACAGCGCGGCTTCCATGAACTCGGAGAAGCGCAGGGGACCGGAGCGGCGGATGCGGCCGGCGAGGATTTCTGCGAGCGGGTTGGGGACGGGCATCAGCGCCCTTCTCCGGGGGAAGGGGTCCGCTCCTGCGGATTGCGGACGAAGAGTTCGCAAAGGTAATCGTGCATGCAGTCGTAGAGATAGCGCTGGAAGGTCCAGGGGAACTGCGGGTGCGCGATGTCGCGCGGATGCAAGGGCGCGCGGTAGACGTGTGCGCCTTCCACCGGCGCACGCAGGCGGATGATGAGCTCGACGCCGGACGAGGTCTGTTCGGCGTCGAAGTCGAGCAGCAGATGCTCATAGCGGGCGAGTTCGCCGCGGACCTTTTCGAGATCGGTCATTGCCTGCGATTGTACGATGGGAGCAGGCCGATGGCGCTGCCCACAACGATTCGCGTGCGGATCTCGAGCGAAGCGGCGGGGGCGATCGCGTTCACGCCGGTTGTCGCCAGCGAGATGGCACTGGAGGAACTGCTGGAGCTGGCCGCTGCGGCGGTGGGCGCGGATGCGGCGCGGGTGCACCATCTGTTGACGCACGGCTCGCTGGTGAGCGGGGCGTCGCGGTTCCGCTGGGAGCGGATCGAGTGCACTCTGGAGGAGGTGAGCGAGGCTGTGCGGGCGCTGCCACAGCCGGAGCCGGAGCGTCCTTGCGCGTTCGAGCGTTGCGAGCGGGTGGTGCTGAGCGGACCGTTCCAACGGATCGAAATCGAGAGGCGCACAGGCACAGCGAGGCGGCTGTTCCGGCGGACGAGCTTCTGGGATGTGCTGATGGGCGGGCTGGGCGAACCGGGCTACGCGGGCTACTCCTACCGCGAACGGGCGGACCGTTACTCGCTGGAGCTGGATGCGGACGGGCGGGAGCGCGTCCTGGCGGCGGCCAGGCTGTTGCGCTATCCGGCGCTGGCGCAGCAGATCCGCGGCGGACGCATCGAGCGGGTGGAGTGGATCGTGCCGCGCTGACTCACCGGCGCGCCTTCACTTTCAATACAACGGGCGTGCCCGCGAAGCCGAAGCGTTCGCGCAGCCGGTTGACGATATGGCGTTCGGTGGAGAAGTGCAGCGGCTCGTCGCTGTCCATGAAGAGGACGAAGGTGGGCGGGCGCACGGAAGGCTGGGTGATGTAGTAGATGCGGCGGCCGCGTTCGAGCTGGAACTGGCTGGCAAGGCGGTTCAACTCGCCGGTGGGCGCGCGCAGATTGAAAGACTCCCAGCACTCGTCGATCTTCTCGAGAAGCGACCGGATGCCGCGCTTCTCTTTGGCGGAGACGAAGACGAGCGGGGCGTAGTCGAGGAAGCGGAACTGGGCGCGGATGGCGGCCTCGTATTCTTTCCGGCGGCGGTCGTCGAGGAGGTCCCACTTGTTGACGACGAGCACGAGGGCGCGGCCCTCCTCATGGGCGTAGCCGCCGATGGTGGCGTCGCCTCCGACGGGGCCCTCTTCGGCGTCGAGCACGAGCAGGGCGATGTGGGCCATGCGGATGTGCTTACGCGCCATGACGACGCTGAGCTTCTCCGCCATGAGCCTGGTCTTGCCCTTGCGGCGGATGCCGGCAGTATCGACGAAGACGTATTCGCGGCCGTCGATCACCATGCGCTCATCGACGGAGTCGCGCGTGGTGCCTGCGATGGGGCTGACGATGGCGCGCTCCTGGCCGAGCAGGGCGTTCAACAACGTGGACTTGCCGACATTGGGGCGTCCGATGATGGCCACGCGGATGGCGCGCGGCTTCTCTTCGGCCTCTTCCTCCGCGGCGGCTTCGGTTTCCGGAAAGCCGCCCGTGGCGGCGTCGAGCAGCTCGGCGATGCCGAGGCGGTGTTCGGCGGAGACGGGGACGACGCGTTCGAAGCCGAGCGAGTAGAACTCGGCGGCGAGCACCTCGCGCTTGGGGGCGTCGATCTTGTTGACGGCGAGAGTGACCGGCTTGCCGAGGCGGCGGAGCATCATGGCGAGATCGCGGTCGGCGGCGGTGATCTCGGTTCGTCCGTCGATAAGGAAGACGATGTGGGCGGCTTCATCGAGTGCGACGCGCGCCTGCCGGAGGATTTCGGAGGGGATAAGCGCCTCGTCGTCGGGGATGATGCCGCCGGTGTCGATGAGGCGGAAGCGGCGGCGCCGGTGGATGGCCTCTCCGGCGATGCGGTCGCGCGTGATGCCAGGCTCGTCGCCGGTGATGGCCTTCCGCTGGCCGATGATCGCGTTGAAGAGGGTGGACTTTCCCACGTTGGGCCGTCCCACGATGACAACTGTGGGCAGGCCGGTGGACTGCGGCATGCAATTTCAGTCTAGCTCAGCCCTCTTGCGGCGCCGCGGAGGAGCACTGCCATGCGACAATGGAGGTTCCCCCGCAGTTTTCCCATGACAATCGAGCAAGCCGGCATCCGCAATATCGCCATCATTGCGCACGTCGATCACGGCAAGACGACGCTGGTGGACGCCATGTTCCGCCAGAGCGGCATCTTCCGCGCCAACCAGCAGGTGGAGGAGCGAGTCCTCGACTCCAACGAACTGGAGCGGGAGCGCGGCATCACCATTCTGGCCAAGACGACCGGCGTGCGCTACCACGGCATCCGCATCAACATTGTGGACACGCCGGGTCACAGCGACTTCGGCGGCGAGGTGGAGCGCGCGCTGCGGCTGGTGGACGGCGTCATGCTCCTGGTGGACGCGAGCGAAGGACCGCTGCCGCAGACGCGCTACGTGCTGATGAAGGCGCTGGAGGCGCGGCTGCCGCAGATCGTGGTGATCAACAAGATCGACCGTTCCGACGCACGCCCGCAGGAGGTGCTGAACGAGATCTACGACCTGTTCATCGATCTCGACGCCACCGAAGAGCAGCTCGAATTCCCGGTGCTTTACACCATCGCGCGGGACGGCATCGCGCGCGCGAGCCTGCAGGACAGTTCCACGACGCTCGAGCCGCTGTTCGAGGCGATCGTGCGCCACATTCCTCCGCCGAAGGGCGACCCGGCGGCGCCGCTTCAGTTCCAGGTGGCGAACCTCGACTACTCGGATTACTTCGGGCGCATCGCCATCGGGCGCGTCTTCCAGGGCGAGCTGCGTGTAGGCGAAGAGGCGGCGGTGATCAAGCTGGATGGTTCCTCGCAGAAGGCGCGGATCACGAAGCTGTTCACCTTCGAGGGGCTCCAGCGCATGGAGGAGATGGCGGCGGGGCCGGGCGACATCGTGGCGCTCGCTGGCATCGAGGGCATCACGCTCGGAGAAACTGTGACGAGCGTGGATGATCCGCGTCCGCTGCCGCCGATCCGGATCGACGAGCCGACCATCGGCATGGTGTTTACGATCAACACCAGTCCGTTCGCCGGGCGCGAGGGGCAGTGGGTGACATCGCGGCACCTGCGGGAGCGGCTCGACAAGGAGCTGCTGACGAATGTTTCGCTGAAGGTAGAGGAGGCGGGCGGACCGGACGCGTTCCTGGTCATGGGGCGTGGCGAGCTGCAGCTGGCGATTCTGATCGAGATGATGCGCCGCGAGGGCTACGAGCTGATGGTGGGCAAGCCGCAGATCCTGACGCGCACCGTGGACGGCAAGACGATGGAGCCGCAGGAACTGCTGGTGGTGGACGTGCCGGAAGCTTACGCGGGCGTGGTGATCGAAAAGACGGGCATCCGCAAGGCGAAGATGACGAAGATGGTGAACCATGGCTCCGGGCGGGTGCGGCTGGAGTTCCTGATTCCTTCGCGGGGCCTGATCGGCATGCGCAGCGAGCTGCTGACCGACACGCGGGGAACGGCCATCATGAACTCGCTCTTCCACGGCTACATCGAGTGGCAGGGCGAGATTCCGATGCGCATCACCGGCGCGCTGGTGGCAGACCGCCCCGGCACGGCCACCTCGTACGCGATCTACAACCTGCAAGAGCGCGGCGAGATGTTCGTCACGCCCGGGACGGAAGTCTTTGAGGGCATGATCGTCGGCGAGAACGCGCGCCCGGACGACCTGAACGTGAACATCGTGAAGGAGAAGAAGCTGACCAATATGCGCGCGTCCACGGCGGATGAAGCCATCCGGCTGGTGCCGCCGCGGCTGCTGAACCTGGAGCAGGCGATCGAGTTCATCAACGACGACGAGTGGGTGGAGGTGACGCCGCGCTCCATCCGTCTGCGGAAGAAGGTTTTGAAAGCGAACCAGCGTTGAGAGCCGCCGCGAGGCGCTACTCGACGCGGATCTGATACGGCAGCACGCGCAGGAAGCCGCCCGCGAGCCACGGCGCCAGCCCGGCGGGCAGGCTGCGCGCCAGAATCGCCGTTTCCATGTCCATGCCGGCTTCATCGGAAGGCGAGGGGCGGAACCAGACGTCGAACCAGCTCCTCGGAGAGGGGAACACGGCAAGGCGGACGGGCTCGTCCTCCTTGACGCCGGTCTTCTGGCGCATCAGCGCCACTGCGGCGTCAATTCCGCCAGTGGCATCCACAAGTCCGTGTTCCCTGGCGCGAGTGCCTGACCACACGCGCCCCTGGGCGAAGGGCTCGATCTCTTCCACCTTCTTCTTGCGTCCTTCGGCAACGCGCTTCAGGAAGCCCGCATAGATGAAGTCGATGGATTCGCGCAACTTCGCCCGTCCTTCCGGGGTGAGCTTCTGGAAGTCGGAATCGAGATCGGCGAACCGCCCGCGCTTCAGGATCTCCTTGTTGATGCCGAGCTTTCCATAGAGCCCGCGCAGGTTCACCTTGCCGTAGATGACGCCGATGGAGCCAGTGATCGTGCCGGGGTAGGCGACGATGGGGTCGCCGGTCATGGCCATGTAGTAGCCGCCGGAAGCAGCGACGTCGGACATGGAGAACACGACCGGCTTCTTCTTCGACAGCCGTTTCAGGTGTTCGAGGATTTCGTCCGACGCCACGGCGTCGCCGCCGGGGCTGTCCAGGCGCACGATGACGCCGCGGATGGCGGGATCTTTTTCGATCAGCTTCACCTGCTGCTCGATGTTGCGGGGCGTGATGGCCTGCTCTTCGCCGAACAGGTCGGCGGGAGCGGAGCGGAGGATGCTGCCCTGAGCCACGAGGAACGCGAACTGCCGAACTCGCTTGCCCTTGAGGTCTTGCGGCAGGCGGAGGTAGTCGCGCACGGCGAGCGCCCTGGCCTTGTCCTTCAGTCCAGCGCTGGCGGCGTCGACGAGTTTCTGTTCGGCGTCCTTTTCATAGAGCAGTTCGTCGATGAGCCCCGCAGCCACGGCCTTGGGCGCGATGTAGGGGCCGTCGTCGATCCAAGCCCGCACCTTCTCCGGCGTGGTCTTTCGGGAAGTAGCCACGGTCAGGCAGATGCGCGCGTATTGGTCGTCGAGGATGGCGTCGAGCGCCTCACGGGTTTCCGGGCTCATGCCGGTGCGGGTGAACATGTCACCGGCATCCTTGTATTTGCCGGCGTGCTCGATCTCCACTTCGGCGCCGAGCTTGTCAAGAGTGCCCTTGATGTACATGGCCTCGACGCGCAGCCCGCGCATGTCGAGCACATCCTCCGGCGCCATATAGATGCGGTCGGCGGCCGAAGCCAGATAGAACTCGCGCGTGCCCGCGCCTGCCAGCCAGGCATGGACAGGCTTGCCGGCCTTGCGGACCTCTTCGATGCCGTGGCGGATCTCCTCGAGCTTGCCCCAGCCGAGGGCGAGGCCGCGCGGGCGCAGCAGCACGCCCTTGATCCGCGGATCGCGCGCCGCGCGGCGCAGGGCGCTCCACAGCTCGCCGACGGTGAGGGGCGCCTTCGATTCCAGGGCGGGCAGAGGCAGCATCATCGGCTGCAGTTCCGGCAGGTCGCCGCCCAGCCGCAGGGACAGGTATGCCGCCTCGGGCGGCTCTGGCGCACGGCGGGCGAACTTGGCCGCGGCGAACACGACCACCACCAAAGTGACGCCGGCGATGATGAAGCCGGCGAGAATGCCAAGCAGGAATTTCTTCACAATCCCCTCCTCCGCGGACTCTCGCGCGCCCCTGCGGCGCCGCGCTGCCCGCTCACGCGCCTTCCAGGATCAGGTCCACGCGCCGGTTCACTTCTTTGAGATACGCGGCGTCGCCGCCCCGCAGTTCCACCGTGGCGTCGCCGCGGTAGCCGATCTCCTGGAACGCCTTGTGAACCGCCTTCCAGTCGATTTCACCCTCGCGCAGGTCGACGAACTCAGGCACGCGCTTCCGCTGCGGCGGATCGCCCGGCAGCGTGTATGTGCGCCAGCCGAAGTCCTTCAGGTGCACCTTCACGATCCGTTTGCCGAGCGTGCGGATCCAGTCCTGCGGGAAGCCGTAAAGCACCATGTTGCCGACGTCGAAGTAGGCGCGCACCCACGGGCTCTCGAATTGATCGACGTACTGGGCGAACTCAAGCGGGCTGAGCAGGAACTTGTTCCACACTTCCTCGACGCCGATGATCACTTTGTTCTCGCGAGCCAGCGGGATGAGCTTGCGGATCTGCGCGCTGGAGCGGTCCCACGCCTGCTTGTAGCCGACCTCGGCGTTGACCACGGCGGGCACCAGAAGCACGGTTTCCGCGCCCCACGTCTTCGCGTTGCGGATGCTGGTCTCGATGCCGTGGACGCACTTCTCCACCACCGCCGGATCGGGGCTGGACAGCGGGAACTTCCAGTGGTCGCGGTTCATCACCGAGTGCACGGGCAAGCCCGTCTTGCGGCTGGCGGCGAGGATCTCCTCCACGACGGAGAGGCTGTCCTCGGTGGGGCATTCCACGGATTCGAAGCCGCACTCTTTTGCCAGTGCGAAGCGCTCCTCGATGGAGAGCTTCGCAGGCAGCATGCTCCAGTAGACGCCCTTCCGCATGGGCAAACGCTGAGAAGAAGTCTGCGCCGCGGCGAGCGACGCAGCGGAGGAGCCGACAAATTCGCGACGGTTCATGGGGAAGCCTTTCTCAAGAGCTTGCCCTGATTGTACACCTGCGCGGCGCGGGCGCTGGGGCGGCGGCGCGCCCTATGATTGTAGAGAATGCCGTGGCTGGAAAAGCTGGGCGGCGATGCGGCGCTGCTGACATGGGTAACGATTGCAGTCGTGGTGGAGGCGGCGATGTACGCCAGCATGGCGCGCCGGTTGTGGCGCGAGCGCTGGCAGCCGAGGCTGCTGGTGGCGGCGGCGCCGCTGTCGTGCGCGCTGTATCACGTGGCTCTTCCGCAGAGCAGCCTGCCGGGCGTTCTGGCGCTTGGGGGGATGGCCGCGGCGTTCGTCCTGCTGAGTCCGGCGCTGCGCAAAGTCCGGCACGGCTGGGCGGTGATGGTGGCTCTGGCGGCGGCGCCGGTCCTGTTCAAGGTCTTCCGGCCGCTCTACCCGCCCGCGGGCGAGCTGCGGATGGAGTTTCTGGGGCAGCTGATGTGGATCCGCACGACGCTGGTCACCATCCTGCGCGACTGGCAGCCGGAGGGCGCGGGCTTCGGCTTCTGGCCGGAACCGCGCGAGTGGAAGACGGGAGCGCGGTACTTCCTGATGCTGGCGCCGGTGGCGCTGGCGATGGCGCTGCTGACGGGATTCGCGCGCCCTGAGTGGCCGGCTGGCCCGTGGCCGCTGGCGGCGCTGAACGCTGTGGCGACGTTCTTCGGGATTCTCTGGGTGGTGGCTCTGAGCGAGGAGTTCTTTTTCCGCGGGCTGCTGCAGCCGCGGATCGGGCTTTGTGCGGCGTCGGCGCTGTTCGGGCTGGCGCATCTGGGCTTCCGCGAGTTTCCGAACTGGCGGTTCGCGGTGGTGGCTGCGGTGGCGGGCGTGTTCTACGGACTGGCGTACCGGGCCGGAGGCGGGATCCGCGCCGCCATGGTGACGCACGCCTGCACGGTGGTCTTCTGGCGGACGTTTTTCCGCTAGAGCGAGGGCTGGGGCTGCGCAGCCAGGAACTCCGAGACGCGGTCGAGCGCCTGTTCGAAGTCGCGCAGCAGGTCGCGCCAATCCTCGACGCCGACCGAAATGCGCACGAGGCCGTCGGTGATGCCGGCGATGCGCCGCTCCTGCTCGCTGCAACCGGCGTGGGTGGTGGTGGCCGGATGGCACACGAGCGTCTCCATGCCGCCGAGGGAGACGGCGTTGTGGGCGAGGCGGATGCTGCGCAGGAATTCGAAGGCCGCGGGCTTGCCGCCATGGAGGTCGAGCGCGATCATGGCGCCGGGATAGTCGCACTGGGAAAGGCGGATGCGGATCTGTTCAGGATCGTCGAACAGCGTCGGGTAGTAGACGTGCCGGATTTCGGGCCGCTTCACCAGGCTTTCGGCGATGCGCTGCGCGTTCTTCGACTGGCGGTTCATGCGGAGGCTGACGGTGGGCAGGCGTCCGTCGAGGATCCAGCACTCGTCGGGCTGGAGGATGTTGCCGAACATCCCGCGGCGGGCGCGGATGGGGAGGTCGAGGGACTTGTCGGCGCCCAGCACGACGCCGGCCAGCAGGTCCGAGAACCCGCCCAGGTATTTCGTGGCGGAGTAGATGACCAGGTCCGCGCCGTGGGTGATGGGGTGCTGGAATGCCGGACCAAGGAAGGTGTTATCCACGATGACTACCGGCTTCGGGTCGCGCGCCGCGGCGGTGAGAGCGGCCCGCTTGATGTCTGTCATCACCATGGTGGGGTTGGCGGGCGTTTCAATAAACACGGCCCTGAGGTCCGGCGCGGCGCGGATGGCCTCGTCGATCTCCGCCGAGCGGCCGGCGATGACGGGGATGCAGCGGATGTTGAGGGGCTCGAGCAAGTCGTGAACCATATGCTGCGTGCCCCCGTAGAGCGGCACGGTGTAGACCATGGAGTCACCGGGCTTCAGCAGCGCCAGCAGCGCGGTCATGATGGCGGCCATGCCGGAGTTGAACACGATGGCCCACTCGGCGCCCTCTTCGAGCGGCACGATCTGGTCTTCCAGGATCTCCGCATTCGGGTGGTTGAAGCGCGAGTAGATCAGGTCCGGCTGCTCGCCGGGCTCAAGTTCGGCTTTGCCGGTCAACAGAGCGAAGGCGCGCTCCGCGGCTTCTGGACTTGAGAAGACATAGGTCGAGCTTCGGAAAACGGCAGGACGGGCACTGCCCACCGAGAGCCGCGGATCGAAGCCGCGCGTGAGAACTTCGGTGGACGGGTGGGTTCCATGAAGAAAGCGGCGAGGTGCCATGGCGGGGTTCCTCCGCCCCAATAGTGTATCGTGCCGGGCCAGCTGGGGGAACCTTAGTACGATAGTCCCGGCGGCATCCGGGCGCCGCCGTCCCCATTTGAGCGCATCTCAGACGATTTGCGGATTCAGCCGCCGCAGGGCGGCGGGCTACAATCGGGGTGTCATCAGGCGAACCGGTATGAGAACCCATCGCCCGCCCAAAGGCTACTACAGCGAGGCCGAGGCCGCACGAGCCCTCGGGCTGACGCTTGACGATTTCCGCGCGCTGGTTCGCGCCCACCTGCTTGAGGACGATGAGGAAATGGCGAATCTGCCGCGGATGTACTTCCAGCCGTCCGATCTGGTGGTGCTTCGCCTGCTGGCAGCCAGCCGCCCGGCGCCCGCCTGGGCCGCCGTGCGCTGAAAAGACGCGCGCCGGACTTGCATCCTTCCCCCTGCTGAGCGACACTGAATCCTGCCTCCGGGGAGGGGGCGTTCAGTGAAGGATTTCATTCTCGCGGATCTCGAGCAGGATCTGGCCAATATCCAGGAGTACTTCGAGCGCTCCACCCGCAGCCTGACCGAGGAAGACTCCGGATTCGCGCCGGCGGAAGGCACGTTCACCGCCGCGCAGCAGGTGGCGCACGTCGCGCAGACCATCGAATGGTTCTTTGAGGGAGCCTTCAACCCGGCGGGCTTCTCGATGGACTGGGAGGGCATGGACCGGGAGGTTCGCAGCGTCCAGTCCTTGGCCGAGGCCCGGCAGTGGCTGGAGCGGGCCTTTGCCGCCGGCAAGGCTGCCATTGGCGCCCACAGCCCGGAGGAGTGGGATGCGCCGCTTCCCGGCGGGCCGATCATGGGCGGCGCGCCGCGGTTCACGATCCTTGGCGCCATCCGCGATCACACGGCGCATCACCGCGGGGCGCTCACCGTGTATGCGCGGCTCCGCGGCAAGGTGCCGCCGATGCCTTACATGGAAGCGCCAGAGGCTTGACATCCGCTTCGCGCGGGGCCAGAATGCCAGTGGGAGGATGCCGCGATGGCGATCCGGGTGCTTGCGGCGGTGATCGGGGGCCTGCTGCTGGCACTATTGCTGCCCATGCCGGTGGCCGGATGACTCACGCGAGGCCGAGTCCTGCCAGCCAGGAGCGGAACTCGCGGCCCAGATCGGGCCGTTTCAGCGCAAACTCGACGGTGGCTTGCAGGAAACCCAGCTTGTCGCCCGCATCGAAGCGCTTGCCGCTGAACTTCACGCCATAGATGGGGCGGTACTTCAGGAGGTGCTTGAGGGCATCGGTGAGCTGAATTTCGTTGTTCCGCCCCGGGGGCGTGGCCTCGATGGAGGCGAAGATTTCTGGCGTCAGGATGTAGCGGCCGATGATGGCGAGGTTGGAGGGGGCGTCATCCGGGCGGGGCTTCTCGACGAGGTCGTGGATGCGGAAGACCTGCCCGTCCATCCCCTCATGCGGGCGCGGTTCGGCGGCGACCACGCCATAGGCGCTGATCTGCTCGCGAGGAACCTCCATCAGGGCCAGCACGGAGGTGCCGTAGAACTCGTACACGGACAGCAACTGCCGGAGGCAGGGCACAGGAGCGTCGATCACGTCGTCGGAGAGAACGACGGCGAACGGTTCCGGGCCCACCAGCTCCTTGGCGCGGAGCACGGCGTGGCCCAGCCCGAGGGCTTCCTTCTGCCGCACGTAGGCCACGTCGATCAGGACCGAGATGGCGCGTACGGCCTCGAGAGTCTCCGTCTTGCCCCGCGATTCGAGCAGATGCTCCAGCTCGAAGGAAACGTCGAAGTGATCCTCGATGGCGGTCTTGCCGCGGCCGGTGACGATCACAATGTGGCGCATGCCGCTGGCGATGGTCTCTTCGATGCCGTACTGGATGAGCGGTTTGTCCACCAGCGGAAGCATCTCCTTGGGCATGGCCTTGGTAGCGGGAAGGAAGCGCGTGCCGAGGCCCGCAGCGGGGAAGACGGCCTTGCGAACGGGTGGAATCATCATGCCCATTTTAGACAACAAGGCCCCGGCAGCCCATCACCCGGGGCGGGGACGCGCCCGCAAAAAACCCGGTACAGGCGGGCGCGGCCGCCGGCGCGGCGATTTCCGGAAATCAGCCGGAAATGGCTGAAATTGAAAGCTATCGCCGCCCTATGCTAGCTTCATGGAAAGAGGTAGCTGGGTTTCACTTCGCTAGAAGAGGGGATTCCATCATGGCCTATGTGATCGCTGAACCCTGCATTGGCACCAAGGACACCGCCTGCGTCGATGCCTGTCCGGTGGACTGCATCCACCCGCGCAAGGACGAGCCCGCCTATGAGCAGGCGGAGATGCTCTACATCGACCCGGTGGAATGCATCGACTGCGGCGCCTGCGTGCCTGTGTGCCCGGTCAGCGCCATTTTCGCTCTCGACGACCTGCCGGAGAAGTGGAAGGATTACGCGCAGAAGAACGCCGCGTATTTTGGGCGTTGATGGGCGCGGCGCCTATGCCGCATCCAGGTCCGCGTAGCCGGCCAACCGGATGCCGCACTCTCCGGCGGCGCGCCGCACCTCCGGGCCGGTCAGCACACGCAGTTCTGCCTCCCGGCTCTCTTTCAGCCGCGTTGGCGCGTTCTGCAGATCCTCGTCGCAGTAGCCCGGGTGAGTCATGAACTCCGTCGTACCCGGCGGCAGTGTGCGCAAAAGCGCGGCGACGTCGCCGGCAGTGAAGCGCCCGGTCCACTGGAAGCCGGCGAAGTGATCCGTTGCCCGCAAGCCTGCGGCGCCGATCCGCCGTTCGAATCTGCTCTGCAATGGAGTCATGGCCCGCCGCGCCAGGCGCACGGCGAGAGGAGCGGGCTCGTGGGAGGCGGGCAGGGGCAGGTCGAAGGGACGGCGCACCCAGCGCACGCCATACTCGCGGCCCAACCGCACGACAGCCTCGAGCACGGGGGGCAGCAGGTGCGTGTGCTTGTGCGTGTCCAGGTGCGTCAGGCGGATTCCGGCGGCGAGAATCTTTTCCATCTGCGCCTTCAGCTCGTCATAGGGATTGAGCCGGCGCAGAGCCAGCTCGCGCACGAGCGCGGGGACGCTTTCGGGCAGCGGCTGTCCGTTTCTCACCGAGATTCCCTGCACGAGCGTCAGGTGCGCGCCCATGTCGAGCGATGGATGGGACCGGGCGAGCTCGACGGCGTGCTCGAACGCCGCGCCGTTGGCCATCAGCGTGGCGGAGGTGAGAATGCCGTTCAGGTGGCAGTGAAGGATGCCGAGATTGACGCCGCGCGTGAATCCGAAGTCGTCGGCATTGACCGTGAGCGTGCGCGCCGCCATCAGAACAGTTTGAGCTGGATGGTGAGGAACTTCTTCGGGTTGGCGCGGAAGTCGCGCATCAGGGAGCTCATCTGGGAGGATGTGGCGGTGAGATTCTCGTACAACGCCGGGTTGGTCATCAGCTGACCGAGCGTTCCCTGCCCGGCATTGAGGCGGTCGATGGTGAGGTTAACCTTGTCGAGCGTGGCCACCAGGCGCTGGTGCAGCGCCTCGTCGCGCAGGAGCTTGCCGGCGGTGCCTTCGCCCTTGTTGAGGTTCTCGATCAACGCGTGCAGCTCCTTCGAAGTCGCGCGCAGCTCGTCGTACAGGGCCGGATCCTTGAGCAGCTTTCCAGCGGTGCCTTCGCCGCGCTCCAGCCCTTCGGCGAGCCGGTCGAAGCGCGCCAGCGTGCGGCGCAGATCCTGGTAGAGCCCCTCGTCGTAGACCAGGTGTCCGACGGTGCCCTTGCCCTCGCGCACGGCGGCAGTGATCTGCTGCACGTCGGCCAGGGTGTTGTTGATGCGGGCGTAGAGCTGCTCGTCCTTGATGAGGCGTCCGAGGTTGCCGCGCCCTGACTCGATGTGTTCAATGAGGCCGTCGACGCGCCGGAGGATCGACTGCATCGAGTCGAGCAGCGGCATGGCAGACTGCACCACCTCCAGAAAGTCCTTGTCGTCGCGCGCCTGCAATGTGCCGCCGTCCCGGACAGTCTTCTGGCTTGTGCCGCGGCGGATGTTGAGGAACTTCGATCCCAGGACGTTTTCGGCGCTGAAGCCGATGATGGAGTCCTCGGGGATGAGCGGCAGCGCCGTCAGGTCGACGGCGAGCGTCATTCTCACGGCGCGCGAATTGTCCTTGTCGCCGGTGATCTCGATCTTCCGAACCTTGCCGACGAGGATACCATTCAGGCGGACGGCGGACCCCTCCGTCATCGCCGCAGAGTCCACCATGTACGTGTAAAGCGTTGCCTTCTTCTCGAAGGGGTTGTCGGCTCCGGTCATCAGGAAGATCAGCAGGGCCAGCAGCGACAGCGCGACAATTGCCATGATCCCGACCCTGAGCTGCGACCAGGCTACCTTTTGCGGCGAAGGCATGGCTCTCCTCCCTAGCTTCCCATGATCGTCATGGATACGTGGCGGGTCCTACCGGCTGGAGAACTTGGCGACATAGGAGTCCTCGCAGGAGTCGAATTCGGCAGGCGTTCCGAGAAACACGATTCTTCCCTCGCGCAGCACCATGTAGCGGGTGCGTGTGCTGCCCGGTTCGGCCGGGACGAGGCGTGCGGAGGCGGCGTCCCAGAGGTAGCGGTCCAGCAGCTCGCCGTCCTGGTGGCGGTGCGTGACCATCACGGTGGTGGCGTGGCTCGCGTCGCGCCCTTTGACGATCAGCGCCATGATGGTGGTGGCGGTGATCGGGTCGAGCCCGGCGGTGGGCGAATCGTACAGCAACAGCTCCGGCTGCGTGACGATGGCGCGAGCGATGCCGACGCGGCGCCGCATGCCGCCGCTGAGCTCGCTCGGAAACTTGTCGAGGGTGTGGCCCAGTTCGACGAACTCGAGCGACTCCTGGACGCGCCTGCCCACCTCGCCTTCCGACATTGGCGCGCGTTTCTGGTTGAGCAGCGGGTAGGCGACGTTCTCCTCCACGGTGAGCGAGTCGAACAGCCCTCCTTCCTGAAACAGCATTCCGATCCGCGCCCGGATGTCGTTCCATTCCTGTTCGCGGCATTCGGTCACGTCTTGCCCGAAGAGCCAGATGCGCCCGCGCGTGGGCCGCAGCAGCCCGAGCGCCAGCTTCAGGATGAGCGTCTTGCCGCTCGCCGCCGCGCCCTGGATGACCAGCGTCTCCCCGCGCGAGACGTCGAAAGTGATGCCCTCCAGCACGCACTCCTCGCCGAAGGCGAGGCATACGCCCTCGAACCGCATCACGGATGTGCCGCCCGGCGCGCCCATCTCAATTCACAATTTCGTGAAGATCCGGCCGATGATAAAGGTGAGCACCACCACCCAGACGCTTGCCACCACCACGGCCTGCGTCGTCGAGCGGCCCACGCCCTGCGTTCCGCCTGTGGTCTGCATGCCGTAATAGCATCCCACCAGAGAAAGGACGATGGCGAAGCAGAGGGGCTTGAGGAGCCCCTGCGCGATGTCGTTGTACTCGATGGCGCGCCATGCAGTCTCCCAGTACTGCGCGCCGGGCGTCAGTTGCAGCATGACGCACGCCACCACCCATCCGCCCACGAGTCCGAGGAAATCGGCCAGCACAGTGAGCAGCGGCAGCACGATGGCCGTCGCCAGCAGCCGCGGCTTTACCAGTTTCAGGACCGGATCGGTTCCCAGAGCCCGCATGGCGTCGATCTGCTCGGTCACCTTCATGGAGCCGAGCTCGCTGGCCATGCCCGAGGAATTGCGCCCCGCCACCATCAGCGCGGTGAGCACGGGCCCCATCTCGCGCACCATGGTGATCGCCACGATGGTGCCCACCTGCGACGTTGCCCCGTATGTTTGCAGAGCGCGCGCCATTTGCAAGGCCATCACGGCGCCGCTGAAGAAGCCCGTCAAGCCCACGACGGGCAGGCTTCCCACGCCGATCAGGTCCATCTGGATGACGGTGTCGCCCCAATAGGCGGGCTTGCGGAACAGGCCGCGGAAAGAGCGGATGGCGAGAAGGACAAACTCCTGGAACGTATAGACGGGCCGTTTGAGGAGATCCAGCAAGCGGCGGTTCCTCTCGCTGACTTGATGCTAGCATAGCGGTTACAAAGGCTCGGGAAAGCCGGGAATTTCACGCTGATGAAGGGACTCACCGACATCGCCGGCCTGCGGGTGGGCCACGCTTCGGACTTCGAGGCGTTGACCGGATGCACGGTGATCCTGTGCGAGAAGGGCGCCGTCGCCGGCGTCGACATCCGGGGCGGGGCCACCGGCACCGAAGAGATGGACGTGATGAGCCCGTTCCATCTGACCCCGCATGTGCACGCCGTGGTGCTCGCTGGCGGCAGCGCCTTCGGATTGGAAGCGGCCAGCGGCGTGAGGCGCTATCTCGAACAGAAAGGCGTCGGCTTCCAGACCGGCGCGGCGGTGGTGCCGATCGTGCCGTGCGCGATTCTCTACGATCTCGCAGTTGGAAAGGCGAACGTGCGGCCCACGCGCGAGATGGGCGAGGCTGCAGCCGCTGCGGCGAACGATGGCCCTGTGGAAGAAGGAAGCGCCGGGGCGGGCACGGGCGCCACAGTCGGCAAGGCGCTGGGGCTGGCCCATGCGATGAAGGGAGGCGTCGGGACGTTCACGGTGGAGCTGGGCGGCGGTGTGAAGGTCTCCGCGCTGGTGGCCGTGAACGCCTGGGGCGATGTGATCGATCCGCGCACGGGGCGCATTGTCGCAGGCACGCGCAAGTCGCCCGGATCGAAGGAATTCGCCAATTCCGCGGCGCTGATGAAGACCCGCGCGGCGCCTTCGATCCCCGGCCGCAACACGACGCTGGCCGTGGTCGCCACCAATGCGCGGCTCAACAAGGTACAGGCGGCGCGGCTCGCGCAGATGGGCCAGCAGGGGCTGGTGCGTGCCATCTCGCCCGTGCATACCTCTGTGGATGGAGATCTGTGCATTGGTTTGTCAGCGGGGGCGCTGGAAGCTCGTCCGGATGCGCTCGGCGTCGCCGCTGCGGAGGCGGTCGCCGAGGCCATTCTGCGCGCCGTGCGCCACGCCAGGACGCTCGGCGGCGTGCCGGGACTTGCGGGGTGAACCATGCGTCTTCTCTGTTTGCTCGTGCTGCTCTCCGCTGCTGTGTCTGCACAGCCCCCGGTGTACTGGCTGCTGTGGTTCGACACCGAGGATTACATCGAGCCAAGCTCCGACGACGCGGCTCTGCGGATTGCCGAAGGGCTCCGCGAGCGCGGCGTGCGCGCGACGTTCAAGATCGTCGGCGAGAAAGCGCGCGTGTGGGTTCAACGCGGGCGCCAGGATGTGATCCGCGCGCTTGCCGCGCACGACATCGGCTACCACACCGAGTTCCACAGCATTCATCCCGCGCCCGCCGAGTACCTGGAGTCGATGGGCCTGCTGGATGGTGCCGCCGAATTCACGCGCCGCGAGAAGAGCGGCTTCCTGCTGCTTGAAAAGCTTTTCGGGCTGCCCCCGAGTTGCTACGGGCAGCCAGGCAACTCCTGGGCGCCGCAGGTGAACCTCGCCCTGCGCTCGTGGGGTGTGAAAGTCTACATGGACGATGCCGGGCAGGTGGGCTTCGACGGCCAGCCCTTCTGGTACGGCGGCTTGCTGTACATCTTCAACCTGGGCCGGCACACGGTGCGGGCGGAGCTGAACGACCCTGCGACGCTGGAAGCGGCGAAAAGGCGTTTCGACGAGGCGGTGGAATCCGCGCGGCGGCTCGGCGGCGGAGTTCTGCAGACTTACTATCACCCCACCGAGTGGGTCACCACGCAGTTCTGGGATGGAGTGAACTTCTCGCACGGGGCGAATCCCGAACGCAGCGAGTGGCGGAAGCCGCCGCTGCGGAGCCCGGTGTCGCGGGAGCAGGCGTTCCGGATCTTCTTCGACTGGGTGGACCATGTGCGGCGCACGCCGAACCTGCGGATCGTCACCGCGCGCGAGGCCATCGCACTGTTCGAGCCCCGCGACGCCGCGCCGCCTGCGGGGCTGGCGCGGCGGCTGGCCGAAAGCCTGGACGCGCACGAAGGATTCTCCGCCGCCGATCTTCTGGTGAATCTGCTGGGGCTCGAACCGCAGCATGTGGACGGTCCGTTGCGCCGCGTGTCCACTACCTGGGAGGAGCCGCAGATCCCGCGCGCCGCTTTCGACCGCGCGCGGCAGGAGGCGGCAGAATTCATCCGCGCCCACGGGCGCCTTCCGGACTCGGTGTGGATCGGCAGCCGGCGTATTTCGCTCGAGGACTTCGCCGCCACCCTGGCTGCCGATGGCGGAAAGGGGCCCGTGGAGTTGCGGAAAGGGCGGCTGGACTTCGAACGGCGTGCCGGGCGGGACGCGGCGCGGCTCTACAACTGGGTGATCCACCCGAAGGGCTTCGCGCCGGAGGCGTTGCTCGAGATGGCGCGGTTGCAGGCGTGGACGCTGAAGCCGGCGCGGCTGAGGCGCTGATCATTCGTAAGGCCAGACGGGGCGGGTGAACAACCCGCCGTCTACCCAGATCGTCTGGCCGGTGATGAACTCGGCGCGGTCTTCGCAGAGGAAGGCCACGGCGGCGCCCACGTCCGACGGCAGCCCGATGCGGCGCAGGGGTGTGAGGCGCGACCAGGTGCCCGCGTAGTCGCCCGCTTCCTGCTTGGTGCGCTCGATCTCGATGGCGCCAGGGGCGACGCAGTTGACGCGGATCCTGTGAGGGCCTAACTCCACGGCCGCCACTTTGGTGAACTGTTCGATGCCGCCCTTCGACGCCGTGTAGTTCACCAGGTTCGGGAACGGCCACTTGTTGCATCCGGAACCGATGTTGACGATCACTCCGCCGCCCGAGTCCTTCATCGCGCGCGCCGCCCGCTGCGTGCAGAGGAAGCAGCCTTTCAGGTTCACATCCAGCACGCGGTCCCACTCTTCTTCTGTGAGTTCGAGCAGCGGCTTCCAGGTCTGGATGCCGGCGTTGTTGACGAGGATGTAGAGCCGTCCACGGATGGCGAGCACGCGTTCGAACATGGCGGCCACCTGCTCCCGCGAGGAGACGTCGGCCTGCACGGCGAACGCGTCGCGCCCGAGCGCGCGAATCTCCTCAACAGTCGCCTCCGCGCCTGCGGCGTCGGAGTGGTAGTTCACGGCGACGTCCGCGCCACGGCGGGCCAACTCGAGCGCAATACCCTTGCCCACGCCCTTGCTGGCGCCTGTCACGAGAGCGAGCCTGTTGGCCAGCGGCAGTTCCGGCATGCTGAAGATTCTACTTTGCCCGTGGCCCGGGCTCAAAGACGAGATACGGAGCGCGGGCGGGATCCGAACAGCCGTCAAAGGGCGCGCCCGGCGCCACCGTGATGCGCTCCCAGCCGATGCCGGGCGGCAGCAACGCCGTGGCCCACCTCCGCGCGCGGGAAGCCAAAGGCGCCTTCTTCCCGTTCAGAAGCACGCTCTCCGGGGGCTCTCCCCGCAGGTGCAGAAGAAGAACGATGCGCGCCCGCCTCGGCGGCGCCGGCGCCGGCGCACGAAACACCAAGCGCAGCGCGCCGTCCGCCGCCGTGGACGCAATGCACGGCGCCAGCAAGGGCTGCTCCGCTCCCGCCGCGCCGCCCAGTCCGCCCAGAAGCAGAATTCTGCGGGTCGGACCCCAAAAAAGAGTTGCTCCCTCCCCTCGATCTTATTCACACTTGGTAGACGGAGGCATTCGAACCCGAATTGAATCTCAAGCTGCCCGAGGCTGCTCCCGTGCGGGAGCCGTCCGACCGGTGGACGGTGGCGGACGCGCGGGACCTCTACGACATCGACCGGTGGGGCAAGGGCTACTTCTCGATCAGCGAGGACGGACACGTCCTCGTCCATCCGACCAAGGAGCCACAGCGTTACGTCGACCTGAAAGAACTGGTTGACACGCTGGTGCTACGCGGTATCGTCCCGCCGCTGCTGCTGCGGTTCCCGCAGATCCTCGGGCGCCAGCTCGAGGAGATGTGGCAGGTGTTCGACGCCGCTATCCGGGACCACAACTACCAGGGGGGCTACTGCTGCGTCTATCCGATCAAGGTGAACCAGCAGCGGCAGGTCGTCGAGGAGATCTACGCCCTTGGGCGGCAGTATGGCTTCGGCCTCGAGGCGGGCTCGAAACCGGAGCTGCTGGCGGTGATGGCTATCGCCGACAATGATACGCCGATCATCTGCAACGGCTTCAAGGATGACGAGTACATCGAGCTGTGCATGCTGGCGCGCAAGGTCGGCCGCAACATCACTCCGGTGGTGGAGAAGTACACCGAACTCGACCTCATTCTTCAGAAGGCGGAGAAGCTCGGGGTGCGGCCCTCCATCGGGATCCGCATCAAGCTGGCAAGCCGCGGCGCCGGGCGGTGGAAGTCGTCCGGCGGCTACCGCTCCAAGTTCGGGCTCACCGTCTCGGAAGCGATGCGGGCTCTGGAGACGATGAGAATGCTCGGGATGGAAGACTGCCTGAAGCTGCTGCACTTCCATCTCGGCAGCCAGATCACCAACATCCGCCACATCAAGGGCGCCGTCATCGAGGCGGCGCGCGTGTATGTGGACCTGAAGAAGCAGGGCGCGGGGCTGGAGATCCTCGACGTCGGCGGCGGTTTGGGCATTGACTACGACGGCTCGCAGACCGATTTCGAGTCGAGCGTCAACTACACGCTTCAGGAGTACGCCAACGACATCATCTACCACGTCCAGAACGTCTGCGACGAGGCGGAAGTGCCCCACCCGGTGATCATGAGCGAGAGCGGGCGCGCCATTGCCGCCTACCACAGCGTGCTTGTCTTCAACGTCCTGGGCGTGAGCGGCTTCGGCGAGGAGCAGGTGCCCGAGGAGTTGCCCGAAGACGCCGAACAGCCGCTGGTGGATCTGCTGGAGACGTACCGCAACCTCAGCCTGAAGAATCTGCTCGAGAGTTTCCATGACGCCCAGCAGGCGCTGGACTCGGCGCTGAATCTGTTCAGCCTCGGCTACCTGCCGTTGCGGCAGCGGTGCCTGGCGGAGAACCTCTACTGGCTGATCTGCCGGCGCGTGTTCTCCCTGGCCAAGCAGCTCGATGTCTTCCCGGAGGAGCTGGAAGGGCTGGAGAGCATGCTCTCCGATACCTATTTCTGCAACTTCTCGCTCTTCCAGAGCATGCCGGACAGCTGGGCGGTGAAACAACTGTTTCCGATCATGCCCATCCACCGCCTGCGGCAGCGCCCCACGAGGCATGCTGTGCTTGGCGACATCAGCTGCGACAGTGATGGCAAGGTGGATCAGTTCATCGACCGCCGCGACGTGAAGAAGACGCTCCCTCTGCATCCGTTCAACGGCGAGCCCTATTACCTGGGCGCCTTTCTGGTTGGCGCTTACCAGGAGATCCTGGGAGACCTGCACAATCTTTTCGGGGATACGCATGCCGTACACGTGCGCGTAAACGACCAGAACAAGCCCGTGCTTGAGGCGGTGATCCGCGGCGACAGCGTGAAAGAAGTGCTCGCCTATGTCCAGTTCAGCTCTTCGCATCTGCTGGAACAGTTCCGCCGCGACGTGGAAGAAGCCGTCATGGCGGGCAAGATCGGCTACGAAGTGAGCGGGCGGCTGCTCAAGTTTTATGAAGAAGGGCTGTACGGCTACACGTACCTCGAAGACGCGCACCGCACCTGATGCGGAGCCGTTGGATCACTTGACTGTTTGATCCAGTGGGCGCCCCGTCTTTTCGTAAAGGCTGCGCCGTGCCTTCTTGTCGCCTTCAAGGATCTTTCGCGCCGCCTCCGCCACCCTTGCCGCCTGCGCGCGCGGAACCACGACGACGCCGTCGCTGTCGGCGACGACAACGTCGCCCGGGAACACCAGCACGCCGCCCACAGACACTGGCTGGTTGTAGCTTTCCACCAGCACGCGCCCCGGGTTGATGCCGCGCGTGTATTGCCGCTGGTAGATGGGGATGCGCTGGAGGATGTTCTCGTCCGAGTCCCGGCATCCGCCGCTGGTGACGATGCCGCGCATGCCCCGCGACGTCCAGTTCAGCGCGTTGTTGGATCCGCAGAAGCCGGAATCGCGCGTCCCTTGCGCGTCGATCACCAGCACCGTGCCGGGACTCAGCCACCGGGCGAACTCCTCCGGCGTCTTCTGGTTGTACCACTGCCCTTCCCACTTCGCGAACGCCTCATGGGTCGGAAAGTCCGGTGTGCGGCCCTGCGCCGGCGCGATGCGCAGCGTGACTGCGATGCCTGTGATTCGGTGCCGGAAGTCCTTCTCGTCGCGCCACATGGGCAGAATGCCCGGATCCATGATCATCACGTTGGCCAGTCCGGCGATGTCGAGCCCGTCGTTGACGTCGGCCACGCGCAGCCCTTCGTACAGCTTCAGGAGCCGTTCGTTTTCGGCCTGCTCGAAGGGCTTCACCGGCAGGTACTGCTTCGTGAACGGAGGCTGCGGCTGGGCCGCCAGAACCTGTGGCAGGATGCAAAGGTACAGTATGAGGGTCATGGCCGTCCTCTCCTCTGATATTCTAAAAGAGAGCTCTTCATTCTACTTCCAGAGAGGATACTCCTGAATGGCACTCAAAGTCGCGATCAACGGGTTTGGCCGCATCGGGCGCAACGTCCTGCGTGCCGGGTACAAGAATCCTGACATCGAGTTCGTCGCCACCAACGATCTCACCGACACCAAGACCCTGGCCCACTTGCTGAAGTACGACTCGGTTCTCGGCCCGCTCGACGCCGAGGTCAGCGCCGGCCCGGATTCGATCACGGTGAACGGCAAGACGATCAAGGTTTTCCAGCAGAAGGACCCCGCCGCCATTGACTGGTCCAGCCTGGGCGCGCAGATCGTCGTCGAGAGCACCGGCAAGTTCACCGACGCCGAAGCCGCCAAGGCGCACCTGAAGGGCACGGTGAAGAAGGTGATCATCTCGGCTCCTGCCAAGAACGAGGACATCACCGTGGTGATGGGCGTCAACCACACGGCTTACGATCCTGCCAAGCACAACATTGTGTCCAACGCCAGCTGCACCACGAACTGCCTGGCGCCGGTGGTGAAGGTGTTGCACGAGCAGTTCGGCATCGAGAAGGGCTCGATGACGACGATTCACAGCTACACGAACGACCAGAACGTGCTCGACTTTCCCCACAAGGACCTGCGCCGCGCCCGCGCCGCCGCCATCAACATGATCCCGACGACCACCGGCGCCGCCAAGGCGATCGGCCTGGTGATGCCCGAACTCAAGGGCAAGCTGGACGGCTATGCGATGCGCGTGCCCACGCCCAATGTGAGTGTTGTCGACCTGGTGGCAGTCTTGAAGAAGAATGCGACCGCCGAGGAGATCAACGCCGCGCTGAAGGCTGCCGCCGAGGGGCCGCTGATGGGTATCCTCGCCTTCACCATGGATCCGGTGGTGTCTACCGACATGATGCGCAACCCGAACTCCTCGATCGTGGACGGCCAGATGACCAAGGTGCTCGACGGCAATCTCGCCAAGGTGGTCTCCTGGTACGACAACGAGTGGGGCTACTCCTGCCGCGTCGTCGATCTCTGCCTCTACATGGCATCGAAGGGTCTGTAATCCGCCCTTCTCCTTTGTGTTGACCCGTGGAGCCCCGCCGGCGCAAGCCGGGCGGGGCTCCGGCGTTTCCGGGACAATCCGGCATGGTACACTCGCGGCGATGATGGCGGAAGCGGCCGGCCTGCTGCTTGCCACCGGGGGCGCGCTCGCCTGGGGAGCGCGGGCGCGGTCCGCACAGTTGTTTTGTCCCTCCGTGTGGCGGGGGCCGAAAGGACGGCGCGCGCTGGCGCTCACCTTTGACGACGGCCCCAGCGAATCGACGCTCGACCTGCTGAGCTTGCTGCACACCTATGGGGTGCGAGCCACGTTCTTCCAGCTTGGCCACCACGCCCGGCGGCTGCCTCGCACGGTGCGCCGCTGCGTGGAGGAGGGCCACGAGATCGGCAACCACTCCGACCGCCACCACGGGCTCTGGCTGCGGAGCCCGCAGTTCATTCGCGATGAAATCGCGCGCGCGCAGGAATCGCTGACGCTCCTGGCGGGAGCACCGCCCCGGCTGTTCCGCGCCCCTTACGGAGTGCGCTGGTTCGGCCTGCGCGGCGTGCTGCGCGAGCTCGGGCTGAAGCACGTCGCCTGGACGGTGCTCGCGCGCGATTATGCGCTCGACGCAGCGGGCGTCGTGGCGCACGTGGCGCCGCGGGTTGTGCCGGGCGCGATCCTGTGTTTTCATGACGGGCGCGAGATGCACCACTCGCCCGACAGCTCCACCACGCTGGGCGCGCTGGAGCAGCTCCTGCCGCGCTGGCTGGACGAAGGATACGAATTTCTCACCGTCAGCGAGATGCTCGCCCCGCGGGGAGGCGCCACGGGGCCGTGAGCAAGCCTCCATCGCGCAAGCTGCGCGATGCCGCCGCCGTGTGGGCGCCGGCGGCGACGATGCTGCTTGCGTCGCTGATCAGCTACATCGACCGCAACACGCTGGCCCTGCTGGCGCCGACGATCCTCGCCGAATGCCGGCTGAGCGCCGAGCAGTACGGCTGGATTCTCTCCGCCTTCTCGGTGGCTAACATGGCCGGCAATCCGCTTTGGGGCCGCTGGCTGGACCGCGCCGGCGCACGCCGCGGCATGGGCGTGGCGGTGTCGTTGTGGACGGCGGCCAACGCCGCCCATGCGTTTCTGTTCAGCTTCTGGAGCTTCGCCGCCGCCCGTGCGCTGCTGGGCTTCGGCGAAGGGGCTACCTTTCCAGGCGGTCTGCGTACAGTGGTGCAGACGCTGCCGGAGGGGCTGCGCAGCCGCGGCGCCGCGCTGGCTTACAGCGGCGGTTCGCTGGGCGCGGTGCTCACACCGGTGATCGTAACGCCGATCTACGCCGCCTTCGGATGGCGCGCCGCGTTTCTGTTTACCGGACTCATCGGCGGCGCGTGGTTGCTGCTTTGGGGGCGCGTGAGCCGGCGGGCGGAGTTGCGCGCGCTGCACGCGGCAGAAGCGCGGCAGGCGGAACGGCTCGAATGGCGCGACCGCCGCCTGTGGGCCTTTGTCGCCTCTTACGCGCTGGGATGCCTGCCGCTGGCCTTTGTGCTCTACCAGGCGCCGCTGTACTTCGGGCGCGCGTGGGGCAAGTCGCAAACCGAGATTGGCGCCGTGCTCTGGATTCCGCCGCTCGGGTGGGAGTGCGGCTACTTTTTCTGGGGCTGGATGGCGGACCGGCTGGCGCGCGGGCGCGCCGATGTGGTGCCGGTATTTCGCTGGCTGACGCTCGCGGCGATGGCGGGAACGGTTCCGCTCGCCTTCGGCGCGCGGGCGGAATCGTTCGGAGGGCTCCTCGTGTCGCTGTTCTGGGCGATGTTCATCGCGGGCGGCAATGTGATCGTGAGGCTCGCTTACGCCACTCGCGTGGTGGCGCCGGCCCACGCAGGGCTGATGGCGGGACTGGGCGCCGGGTCATGGGGCGGTGGTGGCGTTGACGATGCCCGTGTTCGGTCGGCTGATGGATCTGCGGGCGTGGGATGCCGCCTTCTTTGCGGCAGCCGGCGTGCCTTTGGCGGGCTTCAGCGTTTGGCTGCTGCTGAACCGCCGCTTTGCTCAGCCCGCCGGCGGACGCACGAACGATTCGAGCAGTTCCTGCAGCAGAGGCGTGCGCGGATAGGCGTGCCCTTTGTACTGGCGGAAGCCCTCCGCCCACTCGACGCCGCACAGCCTGCCGCGGCTGCGCGTCCACTCCTCCATCGTCTCTAGGTAGTCGTCCATGCCGTGCTGGCGCCTCAGCCATTCCCTCTGGCTAGCATGCGCCGCCAGCATCTTGCGCTTCATCTCCATCACGCCGCCGACGTCGATGAAGAAGTCCGCCGGGACAGTGTTGCCCTCCCTGTCGATGCCCTCCGCCGGATCCACGTAGTAGAGGTGCGGGATGGCGGGCAGCGCCGGTGCCTGGTCGAACGCCTGCGTGTGGTAGTTGGGCGCAGAGGCGCCGAAGCAGGCATCTGTGACAAGGCGGCTGGTGGCTTCGTGGTCACAATGGTAGTCGCGCGGCGAAGCCGTCAACACGAGGTCCGGGCGGTGCCTGCGCAACGCCGCGGTCACCCTGCGGCGGGAGGAGTCGTCCTCGAAGATCGACAGGTCCTTGAAGCCCAGCGTGTGATGCTCTGCGCCGATCACGGCGGCGGCGCGTTGCGCCTCCAGGCGGCGCAAGTCGGCGATCTCCTCCGGCGGGAGCGCCGTGCTGCCACAGTCGCCCGAGGTCATGGTCAGGATCACCACCTTGTGCCCGGCCTGCGCTAGCAGCGCCAGCGTGCCGCCGGCGAGGAACTCGGCATCATCGGGATGGGCGTGAATGCAGACGATTCTCATGAGCCTTCCTCCGCGCCGACGCGCACCAGCTCGCACTCGCAGCAATCACTGCACCGCCGGCATTTCGTGCAGATATGGTTGTCGCAAGCGTCCTTCGTGCACCAGACGCAGATGCGGCTGCCAGGCTCGCCACAGATGCTGCACGGGAAAGACGGCGTAGCGCCGGGATTCACTTGCGCGGGGCTTGCTTCAGAGTCCGTTCTCTGCACCGCTGCGCCTCCTGTTCGGCAGTTTCCCATTCCCGTTCGCGCACTGCGGACAGCTCCAGCACGTGGGTCCGCAGCCATTCGCGGTCGCTGGCGGCCGCCAGTTCGCTCTCGAGCAGATCGGCCACGGCCGGGTTCTGATAGCGCCGCACGGCTTCGCTCAACGACCGGGCCAGGTTCACGAAGTTCTCCAGCCGCACCAGCGTCTCTACTGCCACAGCCAGGCCGTTGGGCCGTTCCGTGAGCCGCGCCGCCGCAATTTCCACTGAACCCAGAGCCGCCAGGCTGTCCCGGTGTTGCTGCTCGTACTGTTTGGGAGCGCCGGCGGGGGTCCACCGCTCCGGCTGGAGCCGCTCGAGGAGGGGCTTCACGCCTTCCAGACCGCGGATGAGCTTCGCCACGCGGGGCCTCAGTTCCCAATCGGGCAGCAGCCCCGCTTCCGGAGCAGGAGCGGGATTCTGGCTTGCCAGCAGCAGAAGAGCGATATGCGCGAACACTCTGTAGCCAGTGTACCTGCAAGGCTCGCGCTACGTTTGGGCGGCGGCCGCATAAATGCCGCCCTGGCGCCGGGGCTCAATTGCCCGGCGGAGGAGGTGGAGGAGGCGGTGGAGGCGGGGGCGTCGCGCCGGTGTCGCCGGGCAATCCGCCACCGGCCGGAGGCGGAGGCACTGGCACGTTGGTTGGCGCGCCACCCCCGCCTCCCGGGAGCCGGGGGGTCCGGACGAGAATCTGCCACACCACGTCCGCCATGAACTGCATCACGCGTCCCCGGTCGAGCCGCCGCATGGCCGACAGCGGGCTGTTGCGGTACACGACCAACTCTTCGCCCGCGTTCAGAATCTTCGGGTCGCCGTCGCGCGGCAGCAGGCGGTGCTCGACCGCCACCTGCCCCTCTTCGACAACGATGTGCGTGGTCTCGTCGCTCGGATCGACGCTGACGTCGAACACCGTTCCGCGCACGGAGATCACCGCCGTCGGCGTATGCACGCGGTTGAAATTGGGCGCCCCGCCGAGCTTCTGGATCTGCACGCGGATGCGCCCCAGCCAGACGTCCACCAGGTCGCGCCAGTTGCCGCTGTTGGCGCGGAATGTGACGCGGGAGTTCGGAAACACCTCGAACGTGCTGCCGTCGGCGACGCGGAACACTGCGTAGCCGTCGGAGCCTGTGACGATGATCTGTTGCGGCTGGATATGATCCCCGGCGTTGACCGCCCACAGGTAGGAGTCGCGCAACAGGGAGACGTTGCCTTCCACAGTCACTGCAGTGGCTGCAGCCCCGCCGGCGGAGCTGTTCCAGAACTGCGCCGACACGGGCAGTGACAGTGCTGCCGCTGCCAGCAGCGTCGCCAGTCTCCAGACGGACTGCTCGCGCACGGTCCTCCTCATCGGGACCTCGAACTCTCTAATCTACCACCAAACTTGCTTTGCAAGAATAGGCCCCGTGCCTGATTTTAATGAAAAGTCAACAGGATGCCTTCAGCGGAAGAGGCGGACGGCCGATCCTCTCAGAGTAGAATGGACGCAGGCGTGAGTCAGAAGTCCACAATCTGGATGGCGGCCTTTCTGGCCTTGGCGGCGCCGGCCGTTTCCGGCCAGGCGTGGCGGTGGCGTCAGATTGGCAACACGTCGCTGGTTGCCGGGCAGGCATCGGTGGCGGGGGGACCCGCCGAACGGGTGTGGTTTGGCCCCGCCGGGCGCCTGTTTGTTCAACTGCCCGGCGGCAGGGTTTTCGCCTACAGCGAGGAAGATTCGTGGACTCCTGCCGACGGCGCACCGCCCCCCGCGCTTCCCGCAGCGGCGCAGGCGCCAGAAGCCGGCGCGCGGTTGCTGGATGCTGGTGCGGTTCTGTACGCGGGCGGCAGCCAAGTCTGGCGCTCCGAGGATGGAGGCGCGTCGTGGCGCAATCTGACCTCGTGGCGGGGTGGATCTCTGCTTGGTGCGCGCGTCAGCGACTTGGTAGCCGATCCCTCCGATCCGGAGCGTTTGGCCGTTGCAGCAGGCTCGGGCGTGTGGGTCTCGACCGATGGCGGCCGTTCCTGGACCGGTCTGAATGAAGGGCTCCCCGCGTTGCCGGTGCGCCGCATCCTGGCCGCTCCTGCTGGCAGCCGAGGCGTCCGCGTGGCTGTGGAGCGGGACGGGAATCTGGAGGAGCTGGAATGGTACCCGGCGCAGCGTCTGGGCTGGTTTCCCGGCACGGGCGAACTGCTGGCCCGTGAGGATGCACTGCGGCAGCGTTGGAGCCGCGAGCTCGGCGCCGAGATCACGGCTCTGGCAGAAGCGGGCGGGACGCTGATCGTGGGGGATGCAGCCGGGCGCCTGTTGGCCACAGCGGACGGCGGCAACACCTGGCGTGAGTTTTCGCCGCGGGGCGCCGGCGCGGTTCAGCGAATCTGGACCGACGGGCAGGACCGCGGCTTCGCTCTGGCGGCCCTCGCCGCCGGAGAAGAGGGCGCGCCGCGCCTGCTGCGCACGCTGAACGGCGGCACTTGGTGGGATGACCTTTCGTCAGGACTGCCTGCCGGAGATGTGTATGCCGTGGCCGCCGACCGGGATACCGGCGCGCTGTACGCGGCTGCCGCCGCCGGGGTTTTCCTCACCTACGCCGACTTGCGCAGCCCCGCGCCTCCCACTCCCTGGGAGGCGATTGGCACAGGACTGCCCCGCGGGGCCGTGAGGGATGTGCGGCTGGATGATACGGGGGGCACCCTGCTGGCGGCGGTGGACGGATACGGTGTGTTTGCCGCACCGGCGCCGCACCGGCGGCGCGCGCCGCGGCTGGTACACAGCGCGGATCTCTCCGCCCGCCCCGCCGCGCCCGGCGCGCTGATGACGCTGGTGGGCGGTAGAGTCTCGCAGGCCGCGGCGGGGCGCGCCCCGGCTGCGGTGCTGGCCGCTTCGGAGCAGGAGTCGCAAATCCAGTTGCCCTTCGACCTAGCGGGCGCGAGCGTAGCGGTCACGGTGGAAGTCGGCCGGCAAAAGCTGGCCTTCGAGCTTGCGCTGGCCCCGGCCTCGCCGGCCATTCTGGTGGATCGCGACGGATCACCGATGGTGCTGGATGCGGATTCGGGCGCGCCCGTCGAGCTGATGAATCCGGCGCGTCCCGGCATGACGCTTCAGGTTCTGATGAGCGGCCTTGGCCGGGTGCGGCCGGCCTGGCCAGCGGGGCTGCCGGCACCGCTGGAGAATCCTCCGGCGGTGGTTGCACCGGTGCGGGCGTGGATCGACGACATTCCGCTGGAGGTCCGCCGCGCCACCCTGGCGCCCGGGTACACCGGGTTTTACCTGGTGGAGGTGGAGCTGCCCGCCCTGCTCGACGAGGGCGTTTACCAGTTCGTCGCTGAGGCAGGCGGTGTCCGCAGCAACCCGGTGCGAATTTACGCCGTTCCATAAGGGGAAGGAGACCGGATGAACGTTTTGCGCATCCTCTTGTCCGCCGTGCTGGCGGCGTCTTTTGTCACCGCGCAGGAGAAAGGCGAAAAGCTGGCGCCCTATTACCCGACGCCTGAGAGCGTCGTCGAGCGGATGCTGAAACTCAGCGGGCTGAAGGCGGGCGAGAAGCTGTACGACCTCGGCTCAGGTGACGGGCGCATCGTCATTATGGCGGCGGACCGTTTCAAGGCCAATGCCGCCGGCGTCGAATTCGATGCGGACCTGGTGAAGCAGTCCACGGACCGCATCCGCGCCCTCGGGCTGAAAAAGCGGGCGCGTATCATTCACGGCGACTTGCTGCAGCAGGACTACTCCGACGCCGACGTGATCACCATTTACCTGCTGCCTTCGGCCGTGGAAAGGGCGCGCCCGCTGCTGGAGAAGCAGTTGAAGAAGGGCTCGCGCGTGGTGGCGCACGACTTCGGCATTCCCGGCTGGACGCCTGCCAAGGAAGAGCACATTGAAGACGACGGCGAGGGCCGCGCCCATACTCTTTACCTGTATGTGAGGTAGGCCTTCATGATCCATGCCGACCAGATGGTGCTGCCGTATCTGTGGCGGCGCTATCTGAGCGTGCTGCGGGCGCTGGTGACCGGCTCGTGCCTGGGAATCCTGCTGGCGGGCGGCGGGCTGGAGTCGGCCACCTGGGTCTTCATCCTCTCCATAGTCACTGTCTACAGCCTGGTCTCCATCTTCTGGCGCTGGGCGGAGCGCATCGACCGGGGCGGTCTGCTGAACACTGCTCTGGACGTGGCTGCGTTCCTGCTCTGCGTCGTGCTGGCCGGTGATCAGAACTTCTGGCTCCAGGCGATCGCCGCTTTTTACCTCTTCCTTGCAGCGGCCACCTTGCTGGAATGGCGCGACGTGCTGCTGACCACGGTGCTCACGCTTGCCTTCGTCAACAGCCTGAAGCCCGCCGGAATGGACCGCCTTCAGCCGCTGCTGCTGATCCTGGGCATGCTCGGCTGCATCGTTGCCCTGCAGCGACAGAGCCTGCTGGAGAGGCTGTCGGCCGCCTCGCGCCAGGCCGTGTTGTGCCGCGTGGAGGCGCAGAAGGCGCGCGAAGACGAACGCGAGCGCATTGCCGCAGATTTCCACGACGGGCCGCTGCAGAGTTTCATCTCGATCCAGATGCGGCTCGAGATCCTGCGCAAGATGCTGGAGCGGAACTTCGATGCCGGCATGCAGGAGCTGCGCGAATTGCAGGAGATTTGCGCCCGCCAGGTGACCGAGGTGCGCACGTTCATCCGCGGCATGCGGCCCGTGGAAGTGGACGGCGCCGGGCTGGCTGCGGCGCTGCGGTCCACGGTGGGTTTCTTCCAGAAAGACTCCGGCATTCCGGCTTCCTTCCGCGCAGCGCCCGCAGCGATGCACGATGATCTGGAAGCCCGCCCGGAGATCATTCAGATCGTGCGCGAGGCGCTGAACAACATCCGCAAGCACTCCGCCGCCTCGCGGGCCGCTGTCAGCCTGGACCGGCAGGACGGCGCCATCATTCTGCGCATCGAGGACGACGGCACGGGGTTCCCCTTCTCCGGGCGCTTCAGCCTGGAGGAGCTGGAGCTGCTGCGCCTGGGGCCCTGGAGCATCATGCGGCGCGTGCGCGCGCTGGACGGCACCATTACGGTGGACTCCCATCCGGCGCGCGGCGCCGAGCTGGAAATCCGGATCCCTGTCGAAGCCTGACGCCCGGGGCGCCGCCGACCTTACAATCGAAGGCATGAGCACCGCCGCGCCGCTGCTGGCCACGCCCGAACAGCTCGAGCTTTACGAACCCGTCATCGGGCTGGAGGTTCACGTTCAGCTCGGCACGCGCACAAAGATCTTTTGCGGATGTCCCAATGAATTCGGCGCCGCTCCCAATACGAACGTGTGCCCCGTCTGCCTGGGCATGCCGGGGGCGCTGCCGGTGCTGAACCGCGCCGCCGTGGAGCTGGGCATCCGCGCTGCGCTCGCCCTGCACTGCGGGGTCCGCTCCCGCAGCGTCTTCGCGCGAAAGAACTATTTCTACCCGGACCTGCCCAAGGGCTACCAGATCTCGCAGTATGACCAGCCGCTGGCGGAGAACGGCTGGGTTGAGATCCGGACGCCCGAGGGCGCGCGCCGCATCGGCGTGCTGCGCCTCCACCTGGAAGACGACGCCGGCAAGAGTTCGCACGAGGGCTTCCGCGACAGCGACCGTTTTTCGTATGTCGATCTGAACCGCACCGGCGCGCCGCTGGCGGAAATCGTCAGCGCACCCGACCTGCGCAGCCCCGACGAAGCCTACGACTATCTCACGGAACTGAAGCTCGCCATGCAATTCGCGGGCGTCTCCAACTGTGACATGGAGAAGGGCAACCTGCGCTGCGACGCCAATGTGAGCGTCCGGCGGCGCGGCGCCGCCGGGCTCGGCACGAAGGTCGAGATCAAGAACCTGAACTCGTTCCGCTTCCTCCGCCAGGCGCTGTTTTTCGAGATCTCGCGGCAAGTGGCGCTGATTGAAAACGGCGGTACGGTGGTGCAGGAGACGCGGCTCTATAATCCGGATCTCGACGAGACCTTCTCCATGCGCAGCAAGGAGGAGGCGCACGACTACCGCTACTTCCCGGAGCCGGATCTCTTGCCTTTGGAAGTGAGCGTCGAATGGCTGGATTCGATCCGCCGAACGATGCCGGAGATGCCAGCCGGACTGCGGCGGCGCTTCGTCGAAGAATACGGGTTACGCGAGTACGACGCCCAGGTGCTGACCGCCTCGCGCGAGATGGCCGAATACTTCGAAGCAGTGGTGAAATCCTGCGGCGACCCTCGCGCCGCCGCCAACTGGGTTTCCGGGGATCTGGCGGCGCTGCTCAACGCGCAGGGGCTCGACATCGCTCTGTGCCCGGTGCCGCCCGCGCAGATGGGCGAGCTGATTGCGCTCGTCCGTGACGGCGAGCTCACAGGCAAACTGGCCAAGGAGATTCTGCCGAAGATGTTCGAGTCGCGCCAGAGCGCCCGCGCCATTATGGAACGCGAGGGGCTGCGCGCGATGTCCGACACGGGCGAGCTGGAGCGCATCGTCGATCAGTTGATCGAGGCCAACCCCAAACAGCTTGAGCAGTACCGCAGCGGCAAGACGGGCGTTTTGCAGTTCTTCGTTGGCCAGGTGATGAAGGCGACGCGCGGGCAGGCGAACCCCGCCAAGGTGAGCGAACTGCTGAGGCAGAAACTCGGCTGAAGCCTGGCAGCGGGCATAGAATATCGGCGATGAATCGCCGCTCGTTTCTTGCTGCCTCCGCCGGCGCCGCCGCGTCCGCGTGGAGCGCCGCGCCCGTGCGCGATGATCGCCCCGACATCGTGCTGATCCTCGCCGACGATCTCGGCTTCTCCGACATCGGCTGCTACGGCGGAGAGATCGAGACGCCGAACCTCGACCGGCTCGCCAGCCGCGGCGTGCGGTTCTCGCAGTTCTACTGCGCCGCCCGCTGCTGCCCCACCCGCGCCTCGCTGCTCACCGGACTCTACCCCCACCAGGCGGGCGTAGGCCACATGGTTCAGGACCGAGGATTGCCCTCCTATCAGGGCTATCTGAACCGCCGGTGCGTGACGCTCGCTGAAGTGCTCAAACCCGCCGGCTACACGACGCTCATGTCCGGCAAGTGGCATGTGGGCGAGCGCCGTCCGCACTGGCCCTGCGACCGCGGCTTCGACCGCTACTTCGGCCTGATCAGCGGCGCCTCGAACTACTTCCGCCTCGATCCCGGCCGCACCATGGCCCTCGACAACGAGCCGTGGACGCCCCCGGCGTCCGGCTTCTACATGACCGACGCCATCACGGACCATGCCGCGCGCATGGTGCGCGAGGCGGTATCGAAACAAAATCCGCTGTTTCTGTACCTGGCCTACACTGCGCCGCACTGGCCGCTGCACGCTCTGCCCGAGGACATCGAGAAGTACCGCGGGCGCTATCTGAAGGGCTGGGACCGCCTGCGGCAGGAGCGCCATGAGCGCATGACCGCCATGGGGCTGGTGGACCGCTCCTGGCCGCTGGCGCCCCGCGACCCCGCCGTGCCCGCATGGGATTCCCTCTCGCAGAAGGAACGCGAAGAGTGGGACCTGCGCATGGCCGTGTACGCCGCGCAGGTGGACCGCATGGACCGCGGCATCGGCCGTGTTCTCGGCGAACTGGAAAGAGCAGGCCGCCTGGAGAACGCCTTCGTCTTCTTCCTTTCCGATAACGGCGGCTGCGCGGAGGAAAACATCGGCGGGGGCATGGAGCGCAAGGCGACCAATCCGCGCCCCGGGCCGGCGGACTCCTTCACCTCCTACCGCCGCCCCTGGGCCAACGCCTCCAACACGCCCTTCCGGCTTTACAAGCAATACACGCACGAAGGCGGCATCTCCACTCCTGCCATCGCCGCCTGGACGCGCCGCATCCGGCAGCCGGGCACGGTCACTCACGAAGTCGGCCATATCGTCGACCTCATGCCCACCGTGCTGCGCATCTCCGGTGCGTCTTACCCCAAAGAGAATCAAGGCACGCCCGTTCTGCCGCCGGAAGGCGTCTCGCTGACCACCTGCGTCGTGCACGGCGGCGGACTGCCACGCAACGTTCCGGGGCTGTTCTGGGAACACCAGGGGCACAAGGCGTTCCGCCAGGGCAATTGGAAGCTGGTTTCGAGCCGCGGCAAGGGCTGGGAGCTGTACAACCTGGCGGAGGACCGTACAGAGCTGTTCGACTTGGCTCCGCGCGAGCGCCGCCGCGTGGAGCAGATGGCCGCGGAGTGGCAGCGCTGGGCAGGGCGCTGCGGCGTGGTGGAGTTCGACCAGCTGCCTCCGGCGCGGGGCTGAAACGAAGCTTCTTCAGCCGTCTCCGGCGGCGGCGATCCAGCGGATCTTCTCTTCGATCCGCTCCAGCCGCTCGGCCTGCTGGCGCAGGACGCGGTGGAGCTCGTCGATATAGAGATCCCGCATCACCAGGTCTTCCCGCAGGCGCCGCAGTTCCTGATCCCGGGCGGCGATGAGCGCACTGAGACGCTCGATCTGCTCCAGCAGCGGCTCTTCCGGGTTTCGAGCCGGTTGCGCTACGGCATTCGGAGGCACTCAAGAAGTACCCCCGCGAAGCCGATCCTCTCGACCCTTTGTTACTTCTTCAGGCTCTTCAGCGAGGGCGGCGTGCGCCGGGGCGCGCCCACCAGCGTGAAGTTGACTTCGACATTCGCTGTGGAAGCCACCGGGCGCCCATCCTCTGTGGCGGGCGAAAACCGCCACCCGCCGAGTGACTCGATCGCTTTCCGGTCCAGCCCCGGATCCAGCGAGCGCAGCACACGAGCCCGGCGGGGGATGCCCTGGTCGTCAATGTCCACCGAAAGCAGCACCGAGCCTTCCAGCCCTTTCTGCAAGGCTTCCGGCGTGTAGGATGCGGGCGCCGTCTGAACCGCCCGCGGTGGCGTGCGCACGGGCTCGCGAGGTGGCTCCGGCGCCTTTGGCTGAGGCTCCGGTGGTGCCGGTTCCGGCTTGGCCTCCGCTACTGCCGGGGCCGTGAGCGGCGTCTGCGGTTCGGACTTGACAGCGGCGGATGGCTGCCGGCCGCTTCCGGAGGCGGTTTCCGTCTTGCCCGCAGGAGCGGCGGCAGGCTGAGCCGGCCCGCTGGCTGCCTTGGCGAGGTTGGAGGGCGGTTTGGGCGCGGGATCCAGCCTCGGTGGCGGCGGCTCCGTGCGTTTCGGTGCCGAGGATTGCACGGGGGCGGGCGGTTGCGGCCTGGCTGGCGGGGCGGATTCCGGTTGGACGGGGCCTGCCGGAGCACTCGTTTCCACCGCAGCAGGCTGGGCCGCTCCTGACAGGGCCGCATTCTGCGTGGCTAGCGGCACCTGCGCCTTCGGCGCATCCTCGCGCAGCGACGCGGCCATCCAGGCGATCAGGGCCAGTCCTGCGCACACCGCGCCCGCAGCGGCCAGCGCGCGCGGAGACAGGCGCATCGTGCGCCCGTGATGGGCCCCTCGGGCAGCCTCAGCCTGCACAGCGCGGGGAGGCGCTTCCTTTCTGGCGGCATTCTTCGATGCCGGTGACCGCAGCGCGGCCGCCAGCGACTCCACAAAGTCCGTGCAACTGGCGTAGCGCGCCGCCGGATCCTTCGCCATGGCGCGCACGAGCACCGGCCCCACCCTTCCTGCCAGATCCGGAGGGACCGTTCGCAACGGAGGCGGCGGCTGCTGGGCGATCTTGTAAACGAGCGCCGAGAGCGTGTCGGCCTCGAACGGCTTCTGCCCGGTGAACAACTCGTAGGCAACCACGGCCAGCGAGTACTGATCGGTGCGTCCGTCGATCGGCTCCGCCTTGATCTGCTCTGGCGACATGTAGGCCGGGGAGCCCAGCACGGTTCCGGTCAGAGTGACGGTTTGAGTGACGATCTTGGCGACGCCGAAGTCGGCGATCTTCAGCATGCCTTCCGGCGTCACCAGAAGGTTGGCCGGCTTGATGTCTCGATGGATGACGCCCCGGCTGTGCGCGTAATCCAGCGCCGCCGCGGCTTGCCGCAGGCAATCCACGATCCGTTCGGGTGGTCCGGCGCGCAAGCTGTCGAGCAGGGCGGAGAGGTTCGCGCCCGGGACGTATTCCATGGCGAGAAACGCCGTGGTCTGTCCCGGCTGGAGCTCCGCATAGCCGATCTGGTAGATGGTGACGATGTTCGGATGCGACAGCCGCCCGGCAGATTGAGCCTCCCGGGTGAGGCGGTCCTGCATGTCCTGCCGCTCGCGTGGATCGGCAATGGCGTACAGGTGGATCGTCTTCAGCGCCACCTCGCGGCCGATCAAGGGATCATAGCCGCGGTAGACGACTCCCATGCCGCCACGGCCGATCTCCTCCCAGACCTAGTACTGGCCCAACTGCATCCCGGTTCCAACAGTGTATACGATGTTTCCCGGTTTGGCCTGAAAATCTGCCGCCGCATGGCAGGCAGGTAAACTCGGGCGGGAATTCTCCGTCACAGGGAAGTGGAAGGCAATTCCGAGAGTTCCAGGATGAAGGAGCTACAGCAATGAAGAAGCAGTTGTGGAAGTGGATGCCGGTGGTGGTCTTGGCCGCGGCGGTAGCGCTGCCGGCGGCGGCGCAACGGATGGGGCGCGGCCCCGGCTTTGGCCCCGGATGGGCGGCTGGCGCGCAGACGCCGCCTGCGCCAACGGCTCTGAAAGAGTTTCTGGGCCTGACTGATCAGCAGGTGCAGCAGCTCACCGATCTGCGCAAGCAGGTGGCGGAAGAGAACCGCTCGATCGCTGAGCAAATCCGGGCCAAGCGGCAGGAGATTGCCGACCTGATGAAGTCGGCGAACCCCGATCCGCTGAAAGTCGGGCAGCTCCACGTCGATATCAAGAAGTTGAACGACCAGCGGCTGGCGAAGCTGGAGGCGATGCGCACGCAGGCTCTGGCGCTGCTCACTGCCGAGCAGAAGCAGAAGCTGGCCGATCTGGAGAAGTCCATGGCGCTGGCGCAGGCAGCCCGGCAGGCGGTGGCGCTCGGGCTGATCGCGCCCCCGCAGCCTCCCGCCGGAGCGGGAGCAGGCCCTGGCCCCCGGGCGCCGATGCGGAATGCGCGTCCTGGACGCGCGGGAGGCGGCTGGATCTGAACGGTGCAAGCGCTCTGCGGGTTGAATGAGGCAAGGCCGGCGGTTCGCACTGCCGGCCATGTTACAAAGAGGGCCGGATCTCTTCTGTGGAGGAGATCCGGCCCTTTCGCCACAGGGTCCGCTTCAGGAGGAGATTGCGAGAGATCCCGGAAGGTGATCGGAACCGTTCAGGAGAGCAGCCCCCCGTGGCCCAGGCAGGCGATTTCCCATCCCGACACCCGGTAGCGGGCCAGCAGGGGCGGAAGGACGAGATCGACCACGTTGGCCTTTGCCGACCGGAAGCAGCCCGGAGCGGAAAGGATCGGAGTCGAATCCCGGTATCCAAGCAGTAGCAGGTTGCCCGGCTCCACCGGGGCCAGGAATCTTTCGAGGTGCACCCCCAGCCGCAGCATGGAGCGGCCGATCACATCCTCCGGACCCGCCGGCGCCGTCGTGGACGCCACCAGAACCACGTCTGGATTCATCCGCAGAAGATGCCCGAGCGCCTTGACAACCTCGTTTTCGTTCTCCGTGCAGGCGAGCCGGTAACGCGGCTGCACTCCCAAGCGCTCCATCCGCTGCCGCACGATCGGCTCAAACAGCATCCGCGCGCGCTCCCCGTCGTAGTGGTCACTGTAGAGAATTGCCAACACCGGATTCCGCACAGGACGCGCCTGCAGCAGGGGGCCGCGCTCCTTTAGCGTGCCGAGGATAACCTCCAGCTCCTGCTGCGCCACCGCGAAGGGCGCGCTCTTCACAGTGGCAATTCGATCGCCAGCCCGGGCATGGGAAAAATTGGCGGCTGTGGCGATGACGACCGAAGAAGTGCAGTTGATCTGCCGCAGCAGCTCGTCATCCACCAGCACGCACACGTCTTCCGTGGCGTGCAAGTTCGCGCGTCCGCCAGCCGCCAGCCGCACCTCCGCCGAACCGCAAGCCATTGCGGCGCCCACCCGCACAACAGCCTCGTCTTCGGGCACCTCGCCCTCTTCGAGTTCGGTCACCCACACCGTCCGCAGCCCTTCGGTTTCCAGCAGTTGCACGTCTTCTTCGCTCAGGACGTGTCCCTTGGAAAGAAGCTTCTTTCCGCCGGGACGGAAGATCGTACAGCAGAGGACCCTGCCGTGTGCCTGGCGAACGTCGATCGTCTGGGCGCGCATGCTTCCTCCCCGGCCGCGCCCGGGACCGAGTTCCGCTGAAAACGGGGCGGCCGCCATTCTCGTCACAGTAGTGGCGCACGCATCAGAAAAATCTCAGGTGACTTTGGTGCTCGTAGTACCCTGAATCCCCGAGGATCGCCCCGAATGCCTCTGACGGCAGCTAAGCGGTTCTGAATACAGGGATTTGGATCAGCGCGTCCTCCGCCTCTTCCATCGGCCGCGCGCGCTCCGCTTCAGGCTTCAGCCATTTCAGGACCGCGATCTCGTCGCAGGCAGTGAACTTCGGGCACCGAAGACAGTCCTTCCAGGCTTTCAGCGGCAGGGCGCTGCGGTCCACCTGCCGGTAGCCGAGCCGCGTGAAGAAGCCCGGCACGTAAGTGAAGGCGAAAAGCAGCTCCAGATCGAACTGCGTGGCTTCGGCTTCCAGCGCCTCCACCAGCAGCCTTCCGACTCCGGCGCCTTTCAGGGCGGAATCCACCGCGAGCGAGCGCACTTCCGCCATCGTGGGGCCGTAGAAGTGCAGCGCCGCGCAGCCCTGCACTGCGCCTCCCGAGATCGCGACGGTGAAGTCCCGGATGTTCTCCGCCAGCTCGAAGCCATTGCGCGGCAGCATCAGGCCCTGCGAGGCATAGCCATTGATCAGGCGCAATATGCCCGCAATGTCGCCCATGCCTGCCTTGCGCAGCGTCAAACTTCGTCCTCCGCTTCGTCCTCTGGCTGCCAGTCCCAGCCGAGCAGCGTGCCGGCGGCATCTCCGGAACTCATGCGCTCGATCACTGCCGGCGCCGCGCCGGGCGCGACCACCACCTCGGCGACGCCCTGATCGACGGCTTCGCAGGCGGCCTCCAGCTTCGCCTGCATGCCGCCTGTGGCCACGCCCGTCTGGATCAGTTTCTTCGCGTCGTCGGGGGTCAGATAAGAAAGAATCGCGCCGCCCGCCCCGCGCACGCCCTCTACATCAGTGAGAAATACTAGCCGGTCGGCGTGGAAGGCAATGGCCAGCGCCGAAGCCATCTGGTCCGCGTTCACGTTGTAGATGCGCCCGTCGGAGTCACCCGCCACACAGGCCACCACGGGCAGGAAGCTTGCCTCGCACAGCACCTCCAGCAGCTCCACGTTCACTCGCGTGATTCGGCCCACGGCGCCGAGATCCGGGCTGAGCTGCCTGGCTTCGGCCAGCTTCGCGTCGATGCCGCTCAACCCCACCGCCGGAGCGCCCTCGGCCACCAGCGCTGCCACCAGCTGCTTGTTCACGCTTCCGGCAAAGATCTTCAGAACCGCGTCGAGCACCTCCGGTGTGGTGACGCGCAGCCCGTTCACGAACCGGCTCTCGACGCCCCGCTCTTCCAGGAATTTCGTCATTTGCCGTCCGCCGCCATGCACCACCACCGGCTCCGTGCCCGATGGCAACGCCGCAATTTGCGACGCTAGCGACTTCAATATCTTCGGCTGATCCAGCAGCGTGCCGCCGATCTTGATTACGATGCGCATTCCAGGCCCTCCTCCTCGGCCAGCCCGAGCATGAGGTTCAGGTTCTGCACCGCCTGCCCGGCGGCGCCTTTGCCGAGGTTGTCAATGCAGGCTACCACGACCGCGCGCCGCGTCGCATCATCCATCCGGAAGCCGATGTGGCACTCGTTGGTGTGCTGCACGGGGCGCAGGTCGGGCACCACGCCCGGCGCATAGAGCTTCACAAACCTCTCCCTGGCGTAGGCTTCCTGGTAGGCGCCCAGAATGCGTTCCGCGGTGACGCCTTCGGAGGCGCGGAAATACAGCGTCTCCAGAATCCCCCGGTGAATGGGCAGCAGGTGCGCTGTGAAGGAGAACTCGTGCTCCTCCAGCCCGCTGTTCAGCAACACCTCCGGCACATGGCGGTGCCCGAGGACGGAATACGCACTGAAGTTTTCCGTCACTTCGCAGAAGCTCGTCTTCAGTGACGGCTTGCGCCCTGCGCCGCTTACGCCGCTCTTGGCGTCGCACACCACCCCGTGCTGCCTGTCGATGCAGCCCGCCTGTACGAGCGGCCGCAGCGCGAGGTTCGCCGCCGTCGGATAACAGCCCGGATTCGCCACCAGCCGGGCGCGGGCGATCTGCTCGCGATAGAACTCCGGCAGCCCGTAAACGGCCTCTTCCATCAGAGCCGCCTGCGTGTGCTCTTCCTTGTACCAGTGGCGGTAGCGATCCACAGTGCGGAGGCGGAACGCTCCGCTCAGGTCAATCACGCGAATCCCCGCCTCCAGAAACCCGGGCGCGAGCTGCATGCTCACGTCAGCGGGCGTCGCCAGCAAAACAACGGCGAGTCCGGCTTTCCGCGCCGCCTCCGGCGCCGCCTCGATCCGCTCCGGTCCTTGCCATCCCAGCGGGTGCACCTCCGGCACCGCGTCCGAACGGTGTTCCATCAGCACCGGCTCGACACGCGGGTGGGAACGCAGAATGCGCACCAGTTCCATGCCGCTATAGCCGCGGAAACCGACAATGCCCGCCCGGGTCTTCATGGTTTGGTTAATTATTCACCTCAATGAATAATTATAACAGCCAGAAGCCGCGCCTGGAAGAGGTGGCTGTGGATGAATGCGGGCTCATTGCTGCTCCGAGACGGACCGCTCCGCCAAGTCTCCGATGAGGGGCAGACGGATGTCCTCGCCAGAACGGATCCGCACCATCATATAGATCCACAGCCCGAGGACCGCTATCTTCAGCGTGCCGCCGAAAAACTTCATGACCGGGCTGTATCCGGTCAGAGGGCCGAATACCCAGTCGGCGAAGAGCCACACGACGAAGAGATAGAGGCCCTGGAATGCGTGGAACCGCACGATGCGCTCGTTGCGGAATCGGTCCGCCGCCAGAACGACGATGGACATGATCCATCCGACGAGCGGCACATAGCACAGCAGCGAAGCCCGGCGGGAGGGCATGCGGGAGAGAAAATCTTCAGCCCTGTCCTGCGGCGGCGCGTCTGGCCGGGGCGGAGGCGGCGCTGCCCCCGCGCGCTGCGGCGCGCCGCAGGCGGGACAGAACATCGCCTGTTCATCCACCCGGGAGCCGCACTGCGTGCAGAAGGGCATTTCCTGATTCCCGTAGTGTACTACGAGGCTTTTGTAACAGAAGTTCGATCGCCCGGCTGCATGATAAGATGCCGCCATGCCGGGAATTCGCGCTTTCGCCCTTTCTGCGCTGCTGGCGGCGGCCCTCTCCGCGCAGCCGCTGCGGATGGTCTTCGTCGATACCGAAGGCGGGCAGGCGACCCTGATCGTCACGCCACGCGGGGAGTCGCTGCTTGTAGACGCCGGCTTTCCCGGCAACAACGGGCGGGACGCGGACCGCATCGTGGCCGCCGCGAAGAAGCTGGGGCTTCAGCAGATCGACTGGCTGCTTGTAACCCACTACCATCTGGACCACGTCGGCGGCGTGCCTGAACTGGCAGCCAGGTTTCCGGTAAAAGTCTTTATCGACCATGGCGACAACACGGAGACGTCGCCGCAGGCGCAGGCGCTCGAAGAGGGCTACCGCAAGGTTCTGGCCACCGGAGCGAAGCGGATTACAGTGAAGCCCGGCGATACGCTCCCGTTGAAGGACGTCCGCATCGAGATCGTCGCCGCGCGCGGGGAGCGCATCGCGAAGCCGGTCAGCGGCGGCGGCCAGAAGAACCCGCTTTGCCCGCAGGCGGAACGAAGGGCCGACGATCCTACCGAAAATGCCCGGTCCATCGGCTTCGTGCTGACCTATGGACGCTTTCGCTTCGTGGATCTGGCCGACCTCACCTGGAACAAGGAACTCGAACTGGCATGCCCGGAACATCTGATTGGGCCGGTGGATCTCTACCTGACCACGCATCACGGGCTCGACCAGAGCGGCTGCCCGCAGATCGTGCACGGCATGAAGCCGCGCGTAGCCATCATGAACAACGGCGCGCGCAAGGGAGGCTCGCCCGCCGCTTGGCGCATCGTGGCTTCTTCCCCGGGGCTGGAGGATCTCTGGCAGTTGCACTATTCGCTGGCTGGGGGCAAGGACGCCAACGTTTCCGAAGAGCGAATCGCCAATCTGGAGCCGCAGTGCCAGGGATTCGGCATCGAAGTGGAGGCGGCGCGGGACCGCGTCATCACCGTCCGCAACCAGCGCAATGGGTTCACGAAGACCTACCGCCCTTGAGCCGGGCCGCCCGCCTTCCCGTTTAGAATAAAGAACACGCGGCTCGCGGGCCGCGCGCATGCTTCTTTCCAGCTCCATCTACTTCGTATTTCTCGCTGCGGTCTTTCTCCTCTACTGGCCCGTGCAGCGCTGGCGGGTGGCGTCCCTGGCGGTGCTGCTCTTCGCGAATCTCTTTTTCTACGCGCGCTGGGACCTGCCTTATCTGGCGCTGATCCCCACTGCCGCATTCCTGGACTACTTCATCGGCCTTGGGCTGGGCGCTGCGAAGAGCCGCCATATGCGGCGCGCGCTGGTAGCATCGAGCATTGTCTTGAACCTGGGGTTGCTGGCCGCCTTCAAATACATGCCGTTCTTTCTGGGAGCGTGGGGGACAGCCACGGGCGCAAAGCCCCCCGAGTGGCACTGGGTTTTTCCGCTGGGCCTGTCTTTCTATTGCTTCCAGTCGCTGACGTACACCATCGATCTATATCGGCGCGACGGCAAGCCAGTGCGCAGCCTTCTGGCTCACATGGCCTCGGTCACCTTCTTCCCCACCACGCTCAGCGGCCCCATTACGCGCGTACTGGCGCTGGCGCCGCAGATGGAGAAGCCAGGGCGCACGCTTTCGGCCGAAGACGGCGGGCGGGCCTTTTGGCGGATCGGAGTGGGGCTTCTGAAGAAGTTCCTGATTGCCGACTATCTGGCCGAAAACCTGGTGAACCGTGTCTTCGACACGCCGGGCCTCTATACAGGAACGGAGACGCTCGTCGCCGTCTACGCCTACGCCGTGCAGCTTTACTATGACTTCTCGGGCTACACCGACATTGCCATTGGCAGCGCTCTGCTCCTGGGGCTGAAGCTTCCGGAAAACTTCAACCGGCCCTATCTGTCGCTCAACATCAGCGAATTCTGGCGCCGGTGGCACATCAGTCTCTCCAACTGGCTGCGGGATTATCTCTACTTTTCGCTGCCAGGCTTGAGGTCGAAACGGAAGTGGCCCACGTATGTCAATCTCTTCGTCACCATGCTGCTGGGCGGGCTGTGGCACGGCGCCAACTGGACGTTCGTCGTCTGGGGCGCGCTGCACGGCGCGGCGCTTGCCGTGCATCATGGCTTTCGCGCCGCCCGCGGCAATCCGCAACCTGGCGGATGGGCGGGGCGGCTGGGCGCGCGCCTGTTGACGGCGCACTTCGTGGTCTTCGCCTGGATCTTCTTCCGCGCCTCCTCGCTCGAGAACGCCGTGGAAGTCCTGGGCCGCATCGGCTCGCTGACGGTGAGCTTCGCCAATGTCTCGCTGCCGGTGGCGGTGGTGATGGCCATTGGCATCGCCGCCCACTTCCTGCCGAAGCGGTACGCCGAGCGGTGCTCCGCGCTCTACGTCCGGGCGCCGTTCTACGCCCAGGCGGCTGCGCTCGCGCTGCTGGTGCTCGCCATCGAGTACGTGGCGATCACCGGCGCGGCGCCGTTCCTCTACACACAGTTTTGAGGCGGCGATGAAGTTCCCCTGGCCATGGAAACCCTTCGCCGTGATAGCGGCTTTCGCCGCGATCATTACCTTGCCGCGCCTCGTCCCGCAATGGTACAACTGGCACGTCTACGAGTGGGAGACGGCCGTCACCCTTCTCGACTTCCAGCCGCGCATCCGTCCGCAGCAGCCGCTGGAGGAAGAGGCAGGGCGGCTGCGTCCGGCGGCGCCGGCCGCCCCGGACCCGTTGAAAATCGCCGATCCGCATGGCGCGATGGAAGCTTTTTATGCGAGCCTCCTTCGCACGGAGCGGCGCGAGCCGGGCGCCGTGACGCGCATCCTGCACTACGGCGACTCGCCCATCACGGCGGACCTGATCACCGCCGACGCGCGGGCGTTGCTGCAGGAGCGCTTCGGCGACGCGGGTCACGGCACCTACCTGATCGCCAAGCCCTGGGCCTGGTACGGCCACCGCGGCCTGGATGTGAAGTCGGAAGGCTGGCGCTCCGATCCTGCCACGCTGCGAGGTGAAAAGGACGGCTGGTACGGGCTGGGCGGCGTCAGCTTCACCGGCTCGGCCGGCGCGTGGAGCCGCATCCGGATCCGGAAGCCCGGCCACACGCGAATCGCCATCTCCTATGTGGGACAGCCGGGCGGCGGCGGACTCGCCGTGCGCTCCGGCGATCTGGAAATGGGCGTTCTGGATACCGCGGCCCCAGAAGTGGCTGCCCTGCGCGAATGGTTCGCCATTCCGCCCGAAGCGGAGGAAATCGAGCTGCGCGTCACGCGCGGCCAGGTGCGCGTTTTTCAAGTCGAGCTGTTCAGGTCCGAGCCGGGGATCGTCTATGACAGCATCGGCCTGAACGGCACGTGGGCGGGCGTACTCGCCTGGCACATGAACGCGCGCCATTGGGAGCAGCAGTTGCGCGAGGCGCGGCCGGACCTTGTCATCCTCCAGTACGGCACCAACGAGAGCGGCTACCGCAAGTACATCGACTCGACGTATCCGCGGGACTTTGTCGAGATCCTCCGCCGCGTCCGGGCGGCGTTGCCCGAAGGCTCGATCCTGGTGATGAGCCCGATGGACAGGGGAGTGCGCGAATCCGGAGGCGCAATCGGCACCATGCCTTCGATTCCGCACCTGGTGGCCGTGCAGGCGAAGCTTGCTGCGGAGAACGGCTGCGCGTTCTTCAACACGTTTGAGGCCATGGGCGGTCCGGGCACCATGGGCAGGTGGTACATGGCCGAGCCGAGGCTGGTCAGCGCGGACTTCATCCATCCGATGCCGGCCGGGGGGCGCATCGTCGGCACCCTGCTCTACAATGCCATTATGGACGGCTACAACGCTTACAAACAGCGCCTGCTGCGGCATTCCGTGGCCTCCGGGCGCCAGCCGGGAGCCGTCAAGCCGCGATGAGGCGGACCTTCCTGCGCGTGGCTCTGTTCGCCGTGACGGTTTCGGCCGTTCCCGTTCTGGCCCAGTCTCCGCCATCCAGGGAACCTGCCAAGGCGAAGAAGACCACCACGAGGACTCCCGCCAAGCGCCGCCGGGCTGTGCCGAAGCCGCCGCCGGTCTCTCCACAAGCCAGAGCCGAGGCGGCCGAGAGTGTCGAGTCCCGCGTTCGTTCAGCCCCGGAAACCGGCATTGAAAACGCTGCCGCGATGGTGCCGCTGTACGAACTGATGTACCGGCACGAGCACCGCATGGATGAAGGCGAGCCGCTGCGCGTGCTCCAGTTCGGCGACTCCCACACTGCTGCCGACGACTGGCCAGGCGAGTTGCGCGCGCGGTTCCAGCAGCGTTTCGGGTCCGGCGGCCCGGGCTTCGTTCAGGCGGGGCGCCCGTTTGCCGGGTTCCGGCGCCTCGATGTGAAGTCCACCATGTCCCGCGGCTGGCAGACCCTGGGAGGCGTGCGCGGAGGCGACGGTTTCGACGGGATTGCCGGTGTCAGCCTCGCCACAGCGAGGGCTGGGGAAACCATATCGCTCGAGGCTGAAGGGGAAGTCTTTGAATTCTTCTACTGGAACCAGCCGGGCGGCGGCTCATTCTCTTTGGAAGACAACGGCGAACCACTTGGCGAAATTGCAACCGATGGTCCTTCCGCACCGGGGTATTTTCGCAAGGAGCTGGCACCCGGCGTCCACTCTCTCTCGCTGAAGACGTTGACCGATGCGCCCGTCCGTGTCTTTGGCTGGGTCCTCGAGCGCCGCAGCGGCATCACCTGGGAGACCCTGGGCATTAACGGCGCACAGGCGGACCTGCTGTTGAAGCAGGATGCGGCGCTTCTGAAGGATCACATCGCGCGGCGCAATCCGGCACTGGTCCTCATCGCTTACGGCACCAACGAATCGCGCCGCAAGGACTGGACCGTTGAGAGCTACCAGGAGACGCTTGACGGCGTGCTTCGGCTGGTACGCAGCGCCGCCCCCACGGCGAGCATTCTGGTGGTGGGCGCGCCAGACCAGTTCATCCGGACGCGGCGTTCCGCCGTCCCGCCCGCCAGCACGGACCTGATCCTTGCGGCGCAGCGCCAGGCGGCGATGGAGCACCGCTGCGCCTTCTGGAACCTGCGCGCCGCCATGGGCGGGGCCGGATCCATGAAACAATGGGTGAGGGCCGGCCTTGCGCAAGGCGATTACGTCCACCTCACCGCAGCGGGCTACAAACTCGTGGGCCAGGCGCTGTACGAGCTGATCATGGGCCAGTACGCCATCTTTGTCTCGATCCGTAGGCAGGTCATCGGAGAAAACGGCAATGGATCGCCGGTCAAAACTCATTGAAATCATAAAAACAGTGACGAAGAAAGACGCTAATCCCGCGGCGGACGAATCTCTTTTCGATTCAGGAATTCTCGATTCTTTTGCGCTGCCGGATCTGGTCAGCGCGCTCGAGCAGGAATTTTCGATCCAGATCCCGGACTCCGATCTGAATCCGAGGAAATTCGATTCAATCGAACGGATTGAAGAGTATCTGGATTCGAGGGCCTGACGGCGCATGGCATTCATCAGGGAATTCGGTTGCTGGCTGCCGCAGCATGTTGTCACCAGCGAGGAGGCCGGCTCGTGGGTGGGCTGTGACGCCGAATGGGTGAGGAATGTTTCCGGCATCGAGGAGCGCCGGTTCACCCCGGAGACGGACACCGTCGCAGAGATCGCCGCGCGCGCCGGGGCCGACTGCCTGGAGCGTGCGGGTATGGGGTCAGGCGACCTTGGCCTCGTCATCGTGGCCAGCGGCACGGGGGAGCGGGTCTTTCCCGGCCCTGCCTGCACCGCTGCCCGGCTGCTGGGCGCGGCGGGCGTTCCCGCCATCGACCTGCCCATGGCGAGCGCAGGCTCGCTGTTTGGCATGGCGCTCGCTGCGCAGCTCGCGCCCGCCTACGGCAACGTTCTGGTGACCGGGGCGGAAAGAATGTCGCGGGTCGTGCTCCGGGAGCCGCGGGAAAAAGGTGTGGCCATTCTCTTCGGCGATGGTGCCGGCACCTGCCTCATCTCGCCCGATGCCGGGCAGGCGGAGATCGTGGATTCGGTTCTGGCCAGCGATGGCGCTTTCGCCGACGATCTTTTCCTGGAAAACGGCGCGCCGCTGAAGATGAACGGCCGCAGCGTGATCTTGCAGGCTTCCCGGAAAATTCCCGCAGCGATCCGATCGGCGCTGGACAGGCATTCCATCCCGGCGGGGGACGTGCAGGCATTCCTCCTGCATCAGGCCAACCAGAATCTGCTGGACAAGGTTGCCGCCACGCTTGACGTCCCGCCGGAGCGCTTTTTCTCGAACATCCGCCGCTATGGCAACACGTCCTCGGCGTCCCTGCTGATCGCCGCGTGCGAATGGCGGCGGCAGGAGGGCTTCCGTTCCGGGGCGCCCGTCATCTTCGCCGCTTTCGGCGCCGGATTTCACTGGGGCGCGCTGCTCGTCCGCGGCGTGTAGCGTGCTTCCCGCGCGGCCGTTGTTGCATCATGAAGAGCATGAAGAAACGCTGGGCGCGCTGGGCTCTGGTTACTGTTCTCGTGGTGGTCGCAGGCATGCAGGCTGTCCGTCCGGAGCGGGCGAACCCGCCGGTGCATGCCGAGCTTACGCTCGCCTCGCAATACGATGTGCCTGCGGGCGTGCAGCGGATTCTCGGGCGCTCTTGCGGCGATTGCCATTCCCACCGCACCCGGTGGCCGTGGTACAGCCACGTCGCGCCGGCGTCGTGGTTTCTCGCCGATCATGTCCGCGACGGGCGGCGGCACTTCAACCTCGACGACTTCACAGAGGAGATGTCGCTCAAGGACGTCTGCCAGGAGATTCGCACCGGTTCCATGCCGCTGAAGAGCTACCTGCTGCTGCACCCTGACGCGAAGCTCTCGGGCGCCGAGATCCAGACCGTCTGCGAGTGGACGCGCAACGCGCAGCCACGCTGATTCCTGTGGCGTGACTGCCGCCGCCAGACTGAGAGAAACTGCAAGAGGAGGCCAGATTCGGAATGCCGGAAGCAAAACCGAAGCGGATGGTGCATTGCGTCAAGTTCGGGCGCGAGATGGAGGGGCTCGACGAGCCGCCCTTCGACAACCACCCGCTCGGCCAGAAGATTTATGAGAACGTCTCCAGGGAGGCGTGGCGGATGTGGGTCGAGCACATGAAGATGATCATGAACGAGTACCGCCTGAACCTGGGCACGCGCGAGGCGCAGGAGTTTCTGCTCAAGCAGATGGAGCAGTATTTCTTCGGCGAGGGCGCGCAGCTTCCGCCCGATTACGTCCCCCCGCAGCATTGACCGGGCGGGAGCGCCTATCGCGGCGGCGTGGGCGGCTCCGCGCCGGTCAGGCCCAGGCCGCTCCAGGCAGGATCGGCGTTGGGGTTCGGCTGCGGCAGGCGCGCATCCATCTGGCGAAGCCATTGGTGGAGCGCCAGGCTGAGCCTCCTGGCCACTGCCTGCTGGCTGGCAGCCAGATTACGGGTCTCGCCCGGATCATTGCGCAGGTTGTAGAGTTCGTGGCGGGAGCCGTGGTAGAACTCGATCATCTTCCAATCGCCGTCGAGAATGGCGCTGGAAGGTTCTCCTCCCTGGTTCGAATAATGCGGGTAGTGCCAGTGGAGTTGCCGCGGGCGAGCTGGCTCGCCCCGCAGCAGAGGCAGAAGGCTCGTCCCATCCACGCCGCGCGCGCGCACGCCAGCCGCCCCGCAGAGCGTGGGGAAGAGGTCGATGCTGGATACGGGCGCATCCACCGTGGCGCCTGCACGCACAGCGCCGGGGTAGCGCAGCAGGAACGGTACCCGAATTCCGCCCTCATAGAGATGGCCCTTGCCCGCCCGTAGCGGGGCGTTGCTGGTGACACGCTCCTTAGAGGTTGCCTCGAAACAGAGGCCGCCGTTGTCCGAGAAGAACACTACGACTGTGTTTTGCGCGAGTCCGTTCCGTTCCAGCGCCTCCATCACTCGCCCGACGCTCGTGTCGAGCGTCTCCACCATGGCGGCGTAGACGGGATCGTAGCGCCCTTCCGCGCGGGCGCGATGTTTCGAAACCAGGTCCTCCGGGGCGCTCAGCGGAATGTGGACGGTGAAGTGGGACAGCAGGAGAAAGAACGGATTCTGCCGGTTTTGTTCGATGAATCGGACTGCCTCCGCCGTGAGGCGGTCTGTCAGGAACTCCCCTTCGGTGGCCTTCAGCCCGGGCAGCTCGAAGGGGCCGAAGTAGGGCTTCGGGCTGCGGGGCGGGCTTCCGCTGTCCGTGCCGCCGATGTTCAGGTCGAAACCTTGATCGCCAGGCAGGAATCCCTGGCCTCCCAGGTGCCATTTGCCGATGTTGGCGGTGCGGTAGCCTGCCTGGTGGAGTTGCTCGGCGAGCGTTGTCTCCTCGAGCCGCAACTGGCGCGCGGTGGCGGGCGTGATCAGCGGGCCGCGCTCCGGCGAGGGGCGGCCGGGAATCCAGTCCGTGACACCAGTGCGCGCCGGTGCGCGTCCGGTGAGGATGCTGGCGCGCGTGGGCGAACAGACCGGCGCGGCGGCGTAAGCGTGCGTGAACCGCGCGCCTTCGGAGGCCAGACGGTCGAGGTTCGGAGTCGAATGATGCTCGCTGCCGTAGCATGCGAGATCCCTCCAGCCCAGGTCGTCGGCGAGAATGAAGACGATGTTGGGCCGCGCGGCGCCCGGCTGTACGGCCAGCGCGCCGCCTGCGGAGGCCAGGAAACTGCGTCGATCAAACATGCGCTCTGTCTCCAATCGCGGAGCGCGATGGCGCGCCTGTGCTCCCGGGCCGCAACAGGGCCGCCAGCGTCTCCAGGTCCACGTTGCCGCCGCTCAGGACGATGCCCACCCGCGAAAACGGCGCGGGCAATTTGCCGGCAAGGACAGCGGCGGCGGCGACCGCGCCGCTCGGCTCCACTACCAGCTTCATGCGCGACAGGATGAAGCGCGTGGCCTCGCGGATCTCGGCTTCGGTCACGAGAAGCACGTCCTCCACGAGCCGCCGGATGATTGGGAAGTTCCACTGGCCAGGTCTCGTCGTGCGAAGCCCGTCGGCGATGGTGGGCGGCGGCGGGATCTCCACCGGCTCGCCGCGGCGGAGCGAGAGCCAGTAATCGTTGGCTGCCTCCGGCTCAACGCCGAAGATGCGGATCTCCGGGCGCAGCGCCTTGGCGGCAATGGCACAGCCCGCCAGCAGTCCTCCGCCGCCCAGGCAGACAACCAGCGCGTCGAGATCGGGCTGTTGCTCGAGGAACTCAAGGGCGCAGGTGCCCTGCCCGGCGATGATCCAGGGATGGTCGAATGGAGGAACCAGCGTGGCGCCGGTCTCGGTGGCGATGCGGCGTCCGATCTCCTCGCGCGAATCGCGCATGCGGTCGTAGAAGACGATGCGCGCGCCCTGCGCCTGCGTGGCTTCGGCCTTGGAGCGCGGAGCATCGGAGGGCATGACCAAGGTGGCGGCGATGCCCGCGTGCCGGGCGGCGATAGCCACAGCCTGCGCATGGTTGCCGGAGGAGTAGGCGACCACGCCGCGGCGGCGCTCGCCTTCCGGGATCGAATAGATGAAATTCGTGGCGCCGCGGATCTTGAATGCGCCGCCCTTCTGCAGGTTCTCGCACTTGAAGAAGGCCTGCGTTCCGGCGCGCTCATCGAAACTGCGCGAACGCCACACAGGCGTGCGCTGCGCCAGCGGCGAGATGCGCGCCGCCGCCTCGCGGATCGTGTCGAGAGTGATCTCTTCCATCAGTAGCCCGCCTGTTTGTCCACCAGGTTCCTGAGCGGCTCGCCCCGGTCGAAGCGTTCGAAGTTTTCGAGGAAGAGCTGCATCGCCTCGTCCAGCCATGTGGGTGTGTTATCCGCGCAGTGCGGGCTGAGCAGCACGTTTTCCATCGCCCAGAGGGGATGGTCCGGTGGCAGGGGCTCCTTGTCGTAGACATCGAGCACAGCGCCGCGGATGCGTCCTTCACGCAGGGCCGCCAGCAGCGCCTTTTCGTCGACCACCGGGCCGCGGCCGACGTTGACCAATACTGTACTCGGGCGCATACGGCGGAACTCGGCCTCCCCGATCAGGCCGCGCGTCCGGGCCGTCAGCGGTGCGCTGACCAGGATGTAGTCGCTATTTTCGATCACTTCGTCGAACTCTTCGCGCGGCGAGGTGCGGCCCACGCCCACCACCTTCATCTCGAACGCCGCCGCCAGCGCGGCCACCGCCCGGCCGATGGAGCCGTGGCCCACAATGCCAAGCCTCTTCCCGCGCAGCTCCTCGACCGTGAACTTCTCCCAGCGCTTTTCCCGCTGCTGCCGGCGCATCCGCCGGATGTCCTTCGCAAACCACAGCATGCCGGCGATAACGAATTCCGCCAGGGAGCGCGAAAACACGCCCCGGCCGTTGGTGAGCGCTGCCGGGCTGGCGAGCAGGGCGGGGAACAGAAGCGAGTCAAGCCCCGCCCAGAGCACATGAATCCACTCGAGGCGCGGCGCCATGGCGAAGACCTGCTCCACCAGCTCGCGCGGCACTGCGCCTACCAGCATGATGTCCGCCTCGGGCGCCGCCTGCCGGAAGGCGTCGGCCGTGGCCCCGGCGGCGATGCGCGTGCCCGCGGGCAAATTGTCCAGCCACTTCAGGTGCGGGGCGGCGGGATCGTTCAGGACGAGCAGAGTGTGCGCCTTCATGCCTCGTTCCCAGAATAATCCTGCACGCGCGGCATTTGCTCCCGTCCGACGCTGTACGGGAAACTGAAATCAGTGGAGACCACCTGCACCTGTGGCGCGAAGCTGGTGGAAGACGCGCTCTTCTGCCACCGTTGCGGGCGGCCGGTGCGCGAACTCACTCCCGCCGCGGAGGAGGAGCGGCCGGAGGCGGCGCAGGAGCCCGCGGCTTTCGCCGCACAGGACGCCGCTGCGCCGGCGCCAGAGGCGCCTGCCTTCCAGAACCAGGCGGCCATTCGCGTGGGTTTCCTGGCGGCGTTGCTCGTGCAGTTGGCGTCGATCCTCAGCGCCATGGCGGGCGCATCCATTCTGCTCCCGCTGCTGTTGCTGGGCGGCGGCTTTTACGCAGCCGTGCTATACATGCGCCGCACGGGCGCTCCGCTGAGCGTCATCGAGGGCGCGCGCGTGGGCTGGATCACGGGCATCTTCACGTTTGTCATCGCCACGGTGTTCTTCACGGCGGGCATGGCCGTGCTTTCGGCCAGCGGAGATTTGTCCGAGGCTTACGAAGAGAGCCTTGCCCGCATGAACCTGCCGCAGGACTCCGTGGAGCGGTTCCGCAAGATGCTGGAGGATCCGCGGACGTTCGCGTTCACGCTGATCGCCGGGCTCGTTTTCCAGTTTCTGTTCCTGACGATCTTCTGCTCGCTGGGCGGAGCGTTGGGGGCGCGGCTGCGGGGCTCCAGGCAGTAGCGGATCAGCGGGAGTCCTGCATCCGCTTCACCATGGCCACTCCGGCGAAGATCACCAGCATCGCGGCCGCCTCGCGCATCCCGAACGGCTCGCGGTAGAAGATCCAGCCGAGGATCACGGCCACCACCGGATTCACATAGTTGTAGATCGAAACCACCGCCACCGGCAGCCGTTCCAGCGCCACGACATAGCTCGAGTAGCCCACGATGGAGCCGAAGATCACCAGGTAGAGCAGCGCGCCCAGCCCGCGCGGCGAGAAGTGGATTTCGCCCGGCCACAGCAGGGCCAGAGGGACGAAAGCCAGGCCGGCGGCGAGCTGCTGGATGCCGCCGGAGACGATGGGGTGGGCTCGCGTGGGCAACCGCTTTTGCAGGAGCGATCCCAGAGACCAGCTGACGCAGCCCGCCTGGAGCACCAGCGCGCCCTTCAGCATGGCGGCGCCCGCCGCGCCGCCGGCCAGCGCTCCGGGGCCCACCAGCAGCACGGCGCCCGCCAGTCCGACCGCCATCCCTGCAAGGGTGGGAGGGTGAAGCGGTTCGCGGGGCGGAAGCAGCGCGTTCAGGCCCACCATCCAGAAGGGGCTAATCGTGATGATCAACGCGGCCATGCCGCTGGGAATCCAGGTTTCGGCCAGCACCAGTGCGCCATTGCCGGCGCCGAGAATCACCACCCCGTAGAGCGCGGTCAGAGCCAGTTCCCGCCCCCGCGGCAGGTCCGCTTTCAGCAACAGCGCTCCCGCCATCAGGATGCCGCCCGACAGCAGGAACCGCACCGCCACCAGCGTCATCGGCGCCCACATCTCGAGCGCCATGCGGATGCCCAGATATGTGGTGCCCCAGAAAAAACAGACGGAAATCAGGGCCGCATAGGCCCAGAATTGCGGATGCCGGTTCAAATGCCCAGATTACCACCCGGCCCTGATTCACGATAAAATGACGCGTTGATCCTCACTCTGACAGCCAATCCCGCCATCGACAGGAACGTGACTGTTGACCGTCTGGTCTTCGACGACCGGGCCTACATTCTCGACACGCGCAAGTCGGCGGGCGGGCGCGGCATCAATGCCTCGTGCGTAATCCACTCTTTCGGCGGCGACACACTCGCCATCGCCATCTGCGGCGGCAAGGCGGGAAGACAACTGGAAGAGTATCTCGGATGTTGTGGCTTCCCCTGCGAGTTCGTCCGCGTGCGCAGCGAGATCCGCACGAACCTCACCATCGCCGACCGTCACGGGCTGGCGGTGAAGCTCAACGAAATCGGGCCGGAGCTGGCCCCGGTGGAGGTGGCCAAGCTTGAGAAAGCCGTGCGGGCGAAGCTTCCTGGATCGTCCTGGCTCATGCTGTGCGGTTCGCTGCCTCCGGGCGTGCCTGCGGACTTCTATGCGCGCCTGATCCGCGCGGCGGAGGACCCGGGCGTGCGCACGCTGCTCGACGCCGACGGGGATCCGCTAGAAGCCGCGCTGGAAGCCCGCCCCACGGTGGTCACACCCAACCAGCAGGAGGCGGAGCGGCTGCTGAACCGCGCGTTGCTGACGCGCGCGCACTTCCAGGAGGCGGCGGAGCGGATCCGCGGCATGGGGGCGCGCAACGTGGTGCTGTCGCTGGGCGCGCGCGGCGCTGTCGGCGCCTTCGAGGACGGGTCCGCTTGGGAAGCAGCCCCGCCGCGTGTGGAGGCGCTGTGCCCGATTGGCGCCGGCGACGCGCTCGCAGCCGCCTATGTATGGGCGCTCACCAACGACGCCACGCGCCCGGAGGCGCTGCAATGGGGCGTGGCTGCGGGCACGGCCTCGGCGCGGCTGCCCGGCGTCAGCTTCGCCTCTCTGGATCAGACGCGGGAGGTCCTGGCCAGAATCACGCTTCAACGCGCCGCCTGACCCGGGCCGGGCGGCGCGTCACCGCGTCTGCGGGCTGTCCGCCGGCCGCGTCTTCTGGCGGCGCTTCGCTAGAAAGTCCCGCGGCTTGACCCAAAGTGCGAGAACCAAGCCGAAGACAACCCCGAGCATCAGAAAAGTGGCTACGGAGCCGATGACGAGATAGTCGATCTGCGCGCGCGGCTCGGGAGTCAGTTTCAATCCGGCGGCGACAGCGAGCGCGAACACGCATATGGCCGCAGCCACAGTCAGAACCGCGCGCTTCAGGGGCACGCCCATCTGTCTCGATTCTAGTCGTATTTCTCGGCAATGATCTGGCGGCGGTCGAATCCGCGTTCCTTCAGCAGGCGGCGTATATCGTCCACCATCGCTTTCATGCCGCAGAGATAGACGTCCAGGTCCGTGCGCCCGCCCAGCGCCTCGTCCAGGTGCGCCTGCACGCGCCCGGTGAGTCCCCGCCAGTCCGTCGGCGGGCGCGTGAGCGTTGGCAGGTACCGGAAGCCCGGCCGGTTGCGCGCCAGTTCCTCAAACTCGCTCTGGTAGAGCAGAGATTCTGCATATCGCGCTCCGAACAAAAGGGTGATCCGCGCGCCGCTGTCCAGCACTTGCGCCGATTGCAGGAAGGCGCGGAAAGGGGCGATACCCGTACCGGTGGCGACCAGCACGGCATCGTGGAACGGAACGCGCGGCGTGAAGTAGCCGAGCGGCCCCTGCATCGACACGGTGTCGCCAGGGCGCAACTCGAACAGCCACGGCGAGAGCAGGCCTTCCTTTACACGGTTGAGGCAAAGCTCGAAGCGGTTGCCTCGGGGAAGCCCGGCAAGGGAGTACGCTCTCGTGACTCGCCGCCCGTTGACTTCGCCGGTGAACGAGACGAACTGCCCGGGCAGAGCTTCCAGCCGCTCCACGCCGGCGGCTTCGAAGACGAAGTGCCGCACTTCGGGCGCGATATCGGCGGACGAAACAAGCAACGCTTCCATGAGTCTCTACTGGTGCGGATGCCTCAGGCCGTGACCCGGTTCTCTTGTTGTGGAGGAGGCGGCAGCAGGCTTACGAGGCGGTCAATGAAGGCGCGGCCCTTGCGGCGCCCGTTGTTGCCCTGCCACTCCATGCGCTGCCAGAAGACGAGCGCCCCCAGCAGTTCCTGGTCGCGAATGCTGTGCACGCCCGTCCGCTCGGCCACGCGTTCGCGGAAGTCGGCCATCTCCTTCCGGAAGCGCTCGACGATGCCTTCGGCGATCCGGTTGGCCGGGCGGCTCTCGTAGATCAGCCCACTCGAGGCGCTCCGGTAGGTTCGGGCGAGCGACTCCAGGGCGTCGCGCAAGTCGGAATCCACGGCGCCCGGCGATTGCAGCGCGGCAACCACCAGCAGCCGGCCGGCAAGGACAACGAGATGCTCGTTTTCGGCCAGGAACCGCTCCGTCACCTCGATGTCCGGGTGGGGCAGTGTCTGCGGGTCGCGCGCAGGCGGCTTCTCGTGCCGGCGAGCCTCGCGCAGGTGCGGGCAGTCCAGCGGGCAGTCGACGGACTCCTCGCGGTGTTCGCCGCAGCAGACCGCGCAAATGTCGCGGCCCAGGGCCGGACAGGCGCGCCGCGGAGGACGCGTCTCGCAGAGATGGCATTTGGCGCGCTGCATTGCTTTTATCGTATCATCCGGACGATGGCTGCCGTGGATATTTACCTCAAAGTGGAAACCGATCTGGATGAAAGCGAAAATCCGCGCCGCTTTGCCGCGGAGCTTTGCCGGGCCCTCGAGCGGATTTACGGCGTCCGGCGGGCCGAAGTGATGAACCTGCACGAGCAGGAGCCGAAACAGGGGGGCTGATCCGCCGCAGCGGCCTCATCCGAGAAAACGGGCCGCAGTCTTGCGGAAATAACCATCCGTCATTCCTGCAATGTAATCGCAAATGACCCTGTGCAGAGGAAAATCCATGACCCTTTCCCTGTGATTCTCCGGCAATTTTCCGGGATCGTTCAGGAAAAATCCGAACAGCCCCCCGATGCGCTCCGTCGCCAGGCGGCGCTCCTCCGCCAGCATGGGGATGGAGTAGAGCCGTTCGAAAAGGAACCGCTTGAGAGCCTGGCTGGTCTCGGCGGCTTCCGGCGTCAAGCGGGCCACGCGGGGCAGCCGGCGCAGATCTTCGGCGGTTTCCGCGCCGCTGGCCAGCGCCTGCGCCGCTGTTCCCTCGATCAGCGCCGTGGCAAGCAGGTCGATCAGCCGGCGCTGGGACTCGAGAAACAGGGCACGCTCCGAAGCATGCGGGTAGAGTTGCCGCGCCTGGCGCGCCACAAGCCGGAAGCCCGGGACCTCCGCCTCGATCTGCTCCATCGTGAACAGGCCGGCGCTCCATCCGTCGTCGAGATCGGCCGTGTTGTAGGCCACTTCATCGGCCAGGTCGATCAACTGGGCCTCGAGCGGCGGGCGCAGTCCGGGCAGGTACTCCTCCAGTTCCGGGTTCTCGCCAGGTTCGATGTCGCGCGAGTGCTTCACGATGCCTTCGCGCACCTCAAATGTGAGGTTGAGGCCCGGAAATGCGGCGTAGCGCTGTTCGAAGCTCTCCACAAGATGCAGGGCGTTGACGTTGTGGTCGAACCGCTCGCCGAAGCGCCGCATCTGGAGGTCCAGAGCTTCCTCGCCGGAGTGCCCGAACGGCGGGTGGCCGATGTCGTGAGCGAGCGCCAGCGCCTCGGTAAAGTCTTCGTCCAGTCCGAGAGAGGAGGCCACGGTGCGGGCGATCTGGGCGACCTCGATGGTGTGCGTCAGGCGGTTGCGGAAGTGGTCGCTCAGCCGCTCGCTGAAGACCTGCGTCTTGTCTTCCAGGCGGCGGAACGCCCGCGCGTGGACAATCCGGTCCCGGTCGCGCTGGAACTCATTGCGGTAGGGATGCGGGGGCTCCGGATAGCGCCGTCCGCGAAGGGCGGCAAGAGGGAACCGGAGCCTGGAGAGAGTCACGATCCTTGCTGTCGGCCCAGTTCGCCGAGGATGGCGATAGCCGCCCGTCCCACCGCGCCGGGCCTGCTCTGCAGGGGCGCGGCCAGCTTGCGCGCCTCCTCGGGCTTGGACTTCTTCAGCACTTCCGCCAGCTTCAGCGAGGCCTGCTCTTTGGTGACCAGCACCGTGGGCTTCTCGACGAGCGAGCGGAGCAGCTTCTCGGCGTCCGCCTCCTTGCCGCGCGAAACATACAACTGCGCCAGCGCGAACTCCGCCATCGAGGCATACTCCAGGCTCGCGTTCTCCGCCGCGCTCTTCAAATAGCGTTCCGCGGCGTCCAGGTCGCCCTGGTCGGCGGCGTTTGCGCCGAGCAGGTAGGTGGCCAGCGCGGCTTCATCGCTGCCGGCGTACGTCTGGATCAGCTCGTTGCAACCCTTGACGATTGCCTGGTTCTTCTCTTCTTCGGTGCGGAACGCCTTCATTTCGGCCGGCGGCGGATCCATCACGGGCGCATTGTAGGTCTCCAGCACCTTGCCAAGCGCCAGCTGCCGCTCGGCGCGCTTCGTGCGCGTGTATCCGAAAACCGCTGCGGCGATAACGATCAGCGCCAGCGCGATGGAACCATAGCGGATGATCGCCTGCCTGTGTTCTTCGAGGAAATGGACGGTGTGCCCGACCTCCTCGACGAACTTGTCGGTCTTCAGTTCATGTCGTGTCAGACGGTCCACAGTGCTCTCCGCTGCTCAAATAACCCAGTTTACCATGCCCCCGCCGCGTATCCCCGCGCCCGCCGGCCTGCCGGATGACCGACAATGAAAGTTTCACACGGAGAACCGCCGATGGATGCAGTCTGGTTCGAAAACGTCAACAGGCGGGTGACGCGCCGCACGGTGTCCGTGGCTGCCGCCACGCGGCAGAGCCTGGCGCAGGCGTGCAACGTGGCTCTGGAAAGGGCGGGCGGAGCGTTGCTGGATCTGCAGAAGCCGGAAGGCCACTGGTGCGGCGATCTCCTGGCGGACACAACGCTCGAGTCGGACTACATCCTGTTGCAGTTGTGGCTCTATCCGCCGGACTCCAATGGCTGGAACCCTCCCACGAAGGGGAGGATCGAAAAGGCCGCCAGAAGCATCCTCCGCCGGCAGATGCCCGGCGGCGGATTCGATATCTACCCTGGCGGTCCGGCTGATCCGAGCGCCAGCGTCAAGGCATATGCCGCCCTCAAGCTTGCGGGCATCGATCCTTCCAGTCCGGAGATGACAAGGCTGCGCGACTGCATCCTGCAGTTGGGCGGCGTACAGGCGGCCAACAGCTACGTCAAGATCAACCTCAGTCTGTTCGGGCTGTATCCGCGCGAGCACGTGCCCACCATCCCGCCGGAACTTGTGCTGCTTCCGGGCGGCGTGCTCTATGAGATGTCCTCATGGACGCGCGCCATCGTGGTTCCGCTCTCCATTGTGCAGTCCCGCGGCGGCACAAGGCCCGTTCCTCCCGGCTTCCACCTCGAGGAGATCGTCGCGCCGGGCAAGAGCTTCCGCCTGCCGCGGCGCGACAAGCTTTCCTTCCTCTTCTATGGCATCGACCGCGGACTCAAGATCTGGCAGGACCGCGGCAATGCACGCGTCAAGAGCGCCGCCATCCGCGCCGCCGAAAAGTGGATGCTCGACCACACGCGCTATTCCGAGGGGCTCGGCGCCATCTACCCGTCGATGATGTACCTGGTCATGGCGCTGGACTCGCTCGGCTACCCGCGCGATCATCCCGACCTGATCGAATCTATCCGGCAGTTCGAGGCGCTGTTGACAGAGCGGGAAGACGACCTGTATTTCCAGCCCTGCTTCTCCCCGGTGTGGGACACCGCATATGCCGCGTTCGCATTGGGCGAGATGGGCGGCGCGCCCGCCGACCGCCTGCGCCGCACCGCCGACTGGCTGATCGCCCGCGAGGTGCGCCGCAAGGGCGACTGGAGCGTGAAGCGCCCGGATCTGGAGCCTTCCGGCTGGGCGTTCGAGTTCGCCAATGAGCACTATCCGGACATCGACGACACCGCCATGGTTCTGCTGGCGCTGCTCCATGCGCGAGCCAGCGACACCGAGGCGCAGGCGCGCTGCGAGCGGCGAGCCGTGAATTGGCTGATTGGAATGCAATCCAAGGACGGCGGCTGGGCGGCGTTCGACGTCGACAACGACTGGCAGCTTCTGAACAAGGTTCCTTTCGCCGATCACAACGCCATGCTCGATCCGACCTGCCCGGACATCACCGGGCGCGTGCTCGAATCCCTGTGCCGGCGCGGGCTCGTGCACTCCCATCCCACGGTGCGCCGCGGCGTCGAGTATCTGCTGAAGACACAGGAGCGGAACGGCAGTTGGTACGGGCGCTGGGGCGTGGACTACATCTATGGCGCGTTCCTGGCGATGCGCGGCTTGAAGTACTCGGGCGCCCCCAACGTGCAGGAGGCCGTGCGAAAGGCGGCGCGCTGGCTGGCAGCCGTGCAGAACCCCGATGGCGGATGGGGCGAGAGTTGCGCCAGCTATGTAGAGGATCGCTTTGTCCCGGCGCCGAGCACGCCATCCCAAACCGCCTGGGCTCTGCTCGGGCTGCTGGCGGCGGGCGAGTCCTACTATGACGGAGTGCGCCGCGGGATCGAATATCTGATCGAAACGCAACAGGCGGACGGGACGTGGAAGGAAGATCTGGCCACGGGCACCGGCTTCCCGAACGTCTTCTATCTGCGGTACACGCTCTACAGCAAGTATTTCCCCGTGCTGGCGCTCACTATGGCGCGCCGCGCGCTCGGCCGCGACGAGCCGGAGGTTCTGCACGCCGCTGCGGGTTCCCTGCCGAGCTGAGCCCGCGGCGAGGCTGGAGCGGAGCCCAGATCTCTCCAAGGACGAAGCTGCCTCCGTTGCATAGGCAAGGGCTGCCAGTCTGGAGCCGTGAGGGACGCCATTGCCGCACTTGAGTGCTGCCGCAGACCGTTGCCGCGCGCCCCGCGCGCCGCTACACTGGAATCAGAACTCCTCCACTCCCCGGTCGTCTAATGGTAGGACAGCGGCCTTTGGAGCCGTGAATCGTGGTTCGAATCCATGCCGGGGAGCCACACCCCAAAACCAGAACTTCCCGCCGCCCTGTTCTGCTTGACGCCAGCGGTGTTCGCAGCCGCCCTTTATCCCAAACATTCGCCAGGATTTGCGTT
>JBBIIK010000008.1:0-96248 GCA_037446555.1 Acidobacteriota bacterium | reverse complement strand
CAGACCTCCGGGATTTCACGCTTTGGGCCAGGATTGAGGACCAGGAGCAGGCTGTTGACCTGCTCCCTCAATCCCGGCCCTGGAACGGCGCTCCAGTTGCGTCCCCGCAGAGCTCTATCCTCCGTCCAGGTGGCTGCAGCTTGGCGGAACTCGACCCCGCCAGGCAACAGCGGACAATTCACTTGCTAGTTAGACCGGACATCTTGACATGCTACCGACACAGGCACACCGGATGGCGCGTCAGCGTCAGTCTGCGACGGAACGGATCAGAAAACGCTCGACGGAGGGATCGGGGCTGGCCCAAGGCACCAGCTTGAAAGCCGCCTGCAGCCGCCCTTCCACCTTCTCGCGGGAAAGGATCAGCAGCCCGTTGTCCTCGGTGCTTTCCCGGACATAGACGAGCAGCGGGTCAACGTGCCTGGATCGCGTTGCCAGCAGCTCGGACTCGAGGCTGAAAGCTTTCAACAGGGGAACGAAGAAGGTTTGCGCGGCGATCATCGGCTCTTCGATCCATGTCCGGTAGGCTGCTGCCTGCGTCTGGAAAAACGCTTCCGCGTCGCCGCTGACGGTGAATTCCATATAGCACCCGCGTCCTCCCAGTTGCATCCACGCCTGTTCCCAGTCGTACTTCGGCGCGGTCAGCCGGATGGCGGAAAGAACCGGAGGCGGCAGCAATTCGCCGGGGCCGATGTTCATGAAGTCTTCGGGCGTCCAAAGCCTGGGCGGAGGCGCGTCCAGCCACACGCCGGCCCCGAAATCCGGCCCCCACTCCTGGGCGTGCTTGCTCAGGAGCTCGCCTCCATTGTTGTGATGCAGGTGCCACATCTGGATGACCGGAAGAGGTCTGGTTCCGGCGGGAAAAAGGATGGGCCGCAACTGGCGGTAAAGCCCGAGCCAGCGGGGGAGATCGAAAGGCTTCACCGGGAACTTCGCGTCGCGCACGAGGTAGACGTGGAAGCCCATTGCTTGGGGGCGGACCTCCAAAAACAGCGTGTCCTCGTGCCGGTCGCGCGCTCGCGAATCGCTCATTGCGCCCTCCTGTTCCGGGATTGCGCCATCTGCTCGTGGACGGCGCCCGCAAGCGTGGCGATCACCTCGTCAATGGGCTTGGCGGAAGCGATGAGGATGCCGCGGTCTTCCGGGCTCTCGGCCAGATACACGGGCGAGGCTTCAAAGAGCGCATCCAGAACCTCGGATTCCAGCGAGAAAAAGTCCTGTGAGCGGAGCCGGGGGACCAGCAGCGGCATGGATTTCAGCGCCGTGTGATCCTCGGCGCCCTTGCTGAAGGCGGCCTTCAGAGCGGCGAACGACTTGTGCTTCAGCAACAGCAGCGTCCGCATCTCCTCGATGGGATCGCCGGCGGCAAACGCGTCCCGCAGAAGCGGACTCTTTTTCACCCCTGGCGAGAAATCCGGAAGAGGCGGGGCGGTCGCCGGATCAGGCGGGACGAAAAGCATCGTAGCGCCGCCGAAGCCGAAATAGAATGGCAGAACCTTTTCCGGTTGGAACCGGCGATACCACTGGACATAACCTTTAAGGTAATTGCTCAGGAGGAATGGCTTCTCCTGTTTCCGGATGGCATCCGTTTCTTCCACCGGGATGGGCTGCGGCAAGGGGCCCCATGGCACACGCCCGTAAGCGGGGAAGGCGCGGAATTCAATGGATTCGGCAAGGAAACGGTCCTGGCAGAACCGCTCGATGGTCTCGACATCGAGAAAAAAGCAGGGCATCCACCCTTGTCCCTTGCATGCCCCGATGAAGGCCATCAGAAATGCCACGAACCATTCCTGCTCCGCTTGCCGCAAAGGACTGGAGGCCACGCCCGCCCAATACAATGAGCAGCGTGTCAGGCTTTCCGCGCGGACCCACGGCTTCAGTGCTTCCGGAGTGACGGGCATGGGAGATCCTCAGAGCGTGATGGAGTTGGCCGCGAGTTTCAGGGAAGCCAGATCCAGGCCGGTCTTGGTTTCCAGCGCTTCGATATCCAGTTCCACGGCTTTCTGCTGCATCTTGGCTGTTGCCGTGTGGTTCTCGAGCGCGGTGGTCTTGTCTTTGAGCGCCGTCACGCCGGCGGCGAGCCCCTTCACGAAGGTCTCCAAACCGGTCGCCGTTGTGCTCATTCCGATCGCCTCCATCTTGAGCCCCGTGGCGGACTTGGCGAAGCCCTGCACCTCTTGATCGTCCAGCGCGGCCTTGATGGCGTTCGTCACCTGCTCCATTCGGACCGCGGGCTCGGCCAGGCTTCTGGGCGAGGCGTGGCTTTCCACCAAAGGCGCCACAAACGTGATCATCGTGGGCCCCACGCGGTTGTAAAGGCTCGGCCCCATCACGTCCCGCTTCAGCATCGCATTCGTCGTGTGCATGTACTGCGTGTCCTGAAGCTTGCGCATCACGCCGACCGTGCACTGGAAGTTGACGTTCGTCTGAAATGTCCGGTTGATGTTTACCGTGCTCATATGGTTCATGTCGATCTGCTCTTTCTTGGTGCCGTGGATGAGCGCCTCGTCCTTCTGGGAGCCCTTGCCGAGGGCGCCCATGCCGGGCTTCCAGGAATCCTTCGAGATGTCGACACGCGTCTTGGTCTTGGTCTTTGCGTCGAAAGTGGCCATGGCTTACCGTTCCTCCTGTGCCGGCGCGGGCGGGCGTCAGCCGACCTCGCGCAAAAACTGATTGCACTTGATGTGGACGGTCCCTCCGGCGTGGATGTTGATGTCTCCGTCGGAGTGGATCAAAAGGGTCTGGTCTCCCTCGAACATCGAGATCCGGATGTGTTGCGGCGTGGCCACGACGATGGTCTCCTGCCCGTCCTGATCGTCGAACACCATCCGGTTGCCGCTCTTGGTGACGATGCGCTTGATGTCGTTGTTCCCCTGCTCGTCGCCGTGCAGCCCTTCGTTGGGCGGCGAGTCGTTCCCGTTCCAGAGGCATCCGAGCACGACAGGGCGGTTGGGATCTCCCTGTTCGAAAGCGACCAGCACTTCGTCGCCGATTTCGGGCATGAAATACAGTCCGCGTCCGTGGCCGGCGTGCGGCATCGCTACCGGCGCCCAATTGCTCTCGTTGGCGCCCTGCTCCCATGGGAACTGCACCTTCACCCGCGCCGCGTCGATCGGATCGACATTGTCGAGCACCCTGGCCACATACACGCCGAAGTTCCGCCCGGAAGCGAGGGCGGCGCCAGGCCCGGGCGGCGCAGGCGCCGACGGCTGGGTCGGAAGCGCCGCTTGGGTGAGCAGCGGCGCCTCCCGGACAACCGACGGGGAGGGGCGCGTCTCGTCCAGGTACACCTGGAACGGCATACACCAGAACTTGTTGGAATAGCCCGCGCCGAGCTGCCACAGGTGTTCCAGCCTGTAGACACCGTACTTGCCCGTGGTTTCGATCTGCCCCTTGATCTCCACCTTGCCGCCCACAGCAATGGCCGCGTCCCGTGACTCGCCATAGGCGGTGCAGGCATGAATCCGGCGCCGCCGCGCCTCCAGCTTCAGCTCGTCCTGAAACTTCCCGTGGTCGCCCGACAGGAACTTGTCATACAAGGCATCGGCGAGCTGGTTGTCCTTCGATCCCTGGTCTGTGCCGCCGCGCAGCGCGCCAAGGGAGTCTTCTGCGGGCGGTGCGTCGCTCACGTCGCGCACCTCTTTGCTCTCCGCCTCGGCACGGTCGTAGTTGACGCCGTGCCAGGCGCATTCGTAGATGCGTCCGATGGTGCGGAACAGATAGAGACTGCCCTCCTCGCGCCAGGTCAGCGGGCATGCGTCGGAGGCGAACTTGTCCAGAACGTCGACCTTCTTGCCCTCCACGCGCAGAAACGCGCAGTGCCGGTCCAGCACCCTGTGCAGAAAGCTCCAGTCCGTCTCGCCGTATTGGAGCAGCGTCAGCGGAGAGCCGCCGCTCAGCCGGATGTCCCCCGCACGGCTCCCCAGCAGATCGCCGGCGATGTCGGCAGGCTTCATTTCCAGGAACATCCGGGAGTGCCGCGTGACGTCCAGCAGGAAAGACCAGCCGGCGCCGTGGTACAGCAGATTGCAGCCCCCCGACATCTCGTACTCGGTTTCGACGCTTCTCACCAGGCCATCGAAGATCTCCAGCTCCACGCCGTCCTGCGAAACGGCCACCACTTTGAGCGGCTTTCCGATGTCGCTCTCGAACTTGCGCCGGCTCTCCGGTAGCTGGCGGTACCGCAGCGTACAGGACGGGTGCCGGTTCAACTGGTGTACGACGCCCGCTTCCAACAGGGCCATCTCGGTGGGCTCATTGCCGTCGATCAGAATCTTGAGAAATGCTGGTTGCACAGCCGTCTTCCTCCTCCGCCTCGCCCGTCTCCTCCAAAGGAACGACAAAGCCCCGCGCGGCCCGGCCTCCGCGGAGAGTACGCGGGGCCGGCCGCCCGCGCCGGACTCACTTCTTCTTCTTGCGCCTCTCGAAGCCGACCTTGATCGTGCATGTGCCGGCAAAGGTGACGCGGGCCCCTCCCTTTAGCGGTACAGGCTTGCCTGGCTCCAGGCGCTTCTTGTCAACGAACGTCCCGTTGTAGCTGTTCGTGTCTACGACGTATAGCTTGCCTTCCTTGTAATGCAGTTGCGCGTGGAAGCGGGAGATCATCCGCTCGGCATCCCGCAGCACGATGTCATTCTTCGTGCCTCCGTCCTCCGGGATGGCGCCGACCATCACCACTTCCTTGTCGATGTTGAAACGCTTGCCCTTGTCCAACCCGGAAATGACTTCGACGTATAGGTCGCGGCGGCGCCGCGCGGCGAAGATCCATGCCAGCAGAGCGATGCAGCCCGTGCCGAGCCCGGCCGCGCCGAGCGCCAGGATAGAAGAGCGCCGCTGATTGGCATAGTTCAGCCGCGACCGCAGGGCCTGCACCTGCGGGTTGTCGGGCGCGATCCGTTCCGCCGCATTGAGCGCCTTTTCCGCAGCAAGAAGATTGCCTGCGAGAAATGCCGCCTCGGCCGACTGGATGCTTTGCGCCAGCGTCATCTGCTTTTCCTGCTCGGCCTGCTCCTGCTGGCTGCTGGCGGCGGCCCGCTCGGCTTCCTTGCGCTGCTGCTCCTCGAGCTTCGCCACAGCCTCCTTGCGGCCGTTGAAGGCCACCTGGTTGTTGGGATTCAGAGCGAGGATCTGATCGAAGATGGCGATTTGTTGCGCCGGGTCAGATGTGCGCAGGGCTTGCTGGAGGAGTTGCGCTTCCTGCTGCGTCTTCTGCTCCTGCTTCATCTGCGCCATCTGCTGTTGCTGGAGCTGTTGTTGCAACGCGGCGGCGCCCGCGTCCGGGGCCGCCGCGGCCTGGGGCGTGGGCATCGCCGGCAGCGACGGCGCGACGGGCGCCTGCGGCAGCGCGGTGACCTCCGTCTTCTTCAGCCCGAGTCCGAAGGTCTTGGGCAGATGCACCGCGCGGACGCTGCGGATGTCGATGTCGGCATCGTCTTCCGGCGTATAGAAAGCGATCACGCCCGGCGTGCTGCGCGCATCCTTCTTGGGATTCGTGCCTTCGGGGCGCGCGTCGTTGAAGTCGGTCACGGCGATGCCGTCGGCCCACACCTGAATGTGGCGTCCGTGGGCCGCGATGGTGAGGGTGACGAACTGGTTTGCAGCGCCAATGCTCTTGCGCGCGGTCGTCAACCCCATCAGCGCGCCCGTCGCTCCGGGCTGGATGTTCACTTCGTAACCGGTGCCGAGCTGGCCGGGATCGCCGCGGAAGAGAATCGCGTAGCGCCGGCGCTGGTCCGCGCGCTTCGAGTTGATGCGGATGTCGGCCTGCAGGATAAAGTCGCCGAACTGGAGAAGCGATTCAAGCTGCCCGGGCCCGTCAGCTCCATGAATCATTGCCCTCGCCACCGTCCACTTGGCTTCCTTCGGCTTGCCGCCGCCGAACAGCTTTCCTAACCCGCTTCTCTGCTTGGCGGGTTCGCCAGTGGACTTCCAGCCGGAAAGATCGCTGCCGTTGAACAGGCTGTCGGGTTTCAGCAAACGCAGCCGCAGGTTCCGGATCTCCACTCTGCCGCCTGGCTTGGCTTCCAGGATGAAGAATCCCGCCGGCGCCACAGGGCTGGAAGAATGATCCACCATGCGGCCCCCCGCCCGGACTCCGACGCCGGCGCCGGAGGCCTCGACCTCCACCGGCACCCAGGAACTGGAGGCCAGCGAGGAGAACTCTATGCCCCAGCCTGTCTCTTTCGGGTTGCCGTCGCGCGCGGCGCGCACGTACAGAGCGCCGCGCGCGCTCTTCTCGGCGCGGATCTCGAACTGGAGTACGAAGTCAGCGAACGGCGCGTTGGACCGGAGCGTGCCCGCGCTGCCGCCGTCGGCCACCAGGATGCCGCGCGCCGCCGACCATGCCCCGCTTGCCGGCGTCCAGCCATAGTGGGACTCGCCATCGTGCAGCACGATCCAGCCATCGCCGGGCGCGGGCGCCTGGCCGGGCAGCCAGCCCGCCAGAACCAGCATGGCTGTCGTGGCGATGATCCGTTTCATCTTCGTTCCTCTCGCAGCCGGCCGCCGGCGGCCTCCCACTTGAATAACGCAGAAGGGAGGCCAAATCCGGCGCCTGCCCATTCTCCTAATCCGGCGTCACAACGCTGAAGGTCAATCCTTCTCCTTCGCGCACGGTCACCGGCTCGGCGCCCTCAGCGCCTTCCACGACCTTTTCCTCTCCAGGATCGTAGCCGATTGAAATGGTCTGCCCGGAGGCCACCTCGCCTGACAGGATGATGCCCGCCAGCGGCGAAAGCACCATCTGTTGCATCGTCCGCTGGACCGGGCGCGCCCCGTAGGCGGGATCGTAGGACTCCTTCGCAATGTAAGCCAGCGCTTCCGGAGTCATTTCCAGCCCGATCTCGCGGTCCTCGGCGAGCTTCCTGCGCACCTGGTTAAAGTTCTTCATCACGATCGCTTCGAGCTCGTGCTCGGTGAGCGGATTGAACGTGACCACTTGGCCGATGCGGTTGAACAGCTCCGGCCGCAGGCTCCGCTTCACCACCTCCAGGATCACGTTCTTCTGTTCCTGCGGATCGTCGGTCACCTCGATCGCCTCGCGCACGCCCAGGTTCGAAGTGAAAAGCACCATCGTGTTCGAGAAGTCGCAGAAGCGGCCCTTGGCGTCAGTCAGGCGGCCTTCGTCGAGCACTCCGAGCAGCAGGTCGAGGATCTCGGGCGCGCCCTTCTCCACCTCGTCGAACAGCACGATCGAATAGGGATTGCGCCGCACCTGCTCGGTCAGGAAGCCGCCCTCCTCGCTGCCCACCAGCCCGGGGCGGCTGCCGATCAAGCCCGACACCGAGCTCTTGTCCTTGTACTCGCCCATGTCGATGCGGATCAGCGCGTTCTCGTCGTCGAACAGGGCCTCGGCCAGCGCCTTGGCCAGCTCCGTCTTGCCGACGCCAGTGGGTCCGACGAAAAGGAAGCTGTTGGGCTTGCGCCCCGGCTGAAGATCGGCCCGCATGCGCCGTGCGGCGTCGGCCACCGCGCACACGGCCTCGTCCTGGCCGAAGACGCGCTCGCCCAGCCGCTGCTCCAGCTTCATCAGCCGTTCCTTCTCGCTCTCCATCATGCGGTTGGAAGGAATGCCCGTCATGTCGGCGATGACCTCCGCGACATGCTCCGGCATCACCGTGTCGGGCACCAGGCTGATGTGGGCCGTCTGCTTTTCCAGGTCGGCGAGCTGTTGCTCCAGATATTTCAGCGAGCCGTAGCGGATCTCCGCCGCCTTGGCGATGTCGCCTTTCTTCTCGGCGGCTTCCAGAGCCGCCGACTGCTCCTGGATCGCCTGTTTGGTCTTCTGGAGCATGTCGAGCGCATTCTTCTGGTTGTTCCACTCCTCAACCAGCTTGGTCACCTGCGGCTCGATGACAGCGATCTCGTTGCGCAATGCCTCCACAGCGCGCAGAGCCGCCGGAGTCGACGCCGACGACTCCAGCGCCTCCAGCTCGGCCTTCTTGCGCAGCAGCAGCCGCTCCTTCTGGTCGATGTGCGTGGGCTTGGATTCCTTCTGCATGCGGATCCGCGCGCATGCCTGGTCCACCACGTCGATGGCCTTGTCCGGCATCCACCGGCCGCGGATGTAACGGCGGCTGAGCTTGATGGCCGCCTGCAAGGCGTCATCGGTGAGCTTGACTCCGTGGAACGCCTCGAACCGCGGCCGCAGCCCGCGCAGCACCACCATCATCATCTCGTCGGTGGGCTCCTTGATCTGGACGGTGTCAAAGCGGCGCGCCAGCGCGCCGTCCTTTTCGATCTTTTCGCGGTACTCGTCGAAGGTCGTCGCCCCGAGGCAGCGCAGCTCGCCGCGCGCCAGCGCCGGCTTCAGGATGTTGGCGGCGTCCATGCCGCCTTCGGTGCCGCCCGCCCCCACGAGGGTGTGAAGCTCGTCGAGGAACAGGATGATCTCGCCCTTGCGCGCCCGCACCTCGTCCACCACGCCTTTGATCCGCTCTTCAAATTCGCCGCGGTACTTCGCGCCCGCCACCATGGCAGTGAGGTCGAGCGCGATCACCTTGCACTTCTTGAGCGATTCGGGCACGTCGCCGGCGGCGATCCGCTGCGCGAGCCCCTCGGCGATGGCGGTCTTGCCCGTGCCGGGCTCGCCCACCACCACCGGATTGTTCTTGCTCTTGCGCAGCAGCGTCTGGATCACCTGCCGGATCTCGTCATCGCGGCCGATGACAGGCATCAGTTCCCCGCGCGCTGCTGCGGCGGTCAGGTCGCGGCCGTATTTTTCGAGCAATTTTCCGCCGGACAGCGGTTTTGGCGCGGCGCCGGGCATGGATCTACCTGCCTGTTTCTCGCCGAGAGTCTCTCCTATCTCGGCGCGGGTTTCGACGGTCTTCTCGATGGCCTGTTTGGTGAGGCCGTTCTGGCGAAGGTCGCCCCGCAGAGCCTCCTCGCCGTACTCGACGGCGGCCATGATGAAGTCGATGGGCTCGGCGCGCTCGGCGCCTCGGCGCTCCATCATCTCGAAGGACGTCTCGATGAGATTGCGCAGCGCGGAAGAGGCGGTCGGGCGGCGTCCGGGTTCGAGCGGCGAGTTGCGCTCGGTGTTCAGCCTGGTGGCGAACGTTTCGAGCAGGGCGTCGACGGCGATGCCGGACTTGTCGAGCACGGCTGCGAGCGGCGATTCCGCGTCGAGCAGCACAAAGAGCATATGCAGCGGCGTGATCTGCGCCTGCTTGCGCTGCTCGGCAAGCATGCGGGAGCGTTCGAGGGCGTCCTCCAATTCGTTGGAAATCTTGTCGAGATCAATGGCCACGGGGTTCCTCCTGGACGATTGCGGGCTGTCTGATTATTAAACAACGAAGCGGGACGCCGGCGGGCGTCCCGCGCAGATCCTACTCGAGCCGGCGCCGGCGCGGTGGCGGAGGCGGCGGTGGCTCCTCCCCCTGGTCAAACCGTGGCCGCGGCGGCGCCGGGCGTCCGGGAGGCGCCTGAGGCGGCGGCTCGACCGGCGGCTCCGGCGCGCTGGGCGCGCGGCGGAAGAACTCCCACGGCGCCCCGCCCCGCTTCGGCTCTTCGGCAGGCGGCTGAGGCGGCTGATACGGCGGCGCGGCAGGGGGCGCCCCGTGCGGGGGCGCTCCGTGAGGCGGCGGATACGGAGCGGGGTGCGGCGGCGCGCCATAGGGCGGCGCAGGCGGCGCTCCGTGAGGCGGCGGATATTGCGGCGGCGCCGCATGTGGCGGCGGTTGCGGCGGCGCGGGCGCAGCCGGAGGCGGCGCTGCAGGCTCGACGATCCGCTCCATCGGCTGCACCGGCCGCGCGGCGGGCTCCTGGACCCGGCCCGCGTAAAAACGGTGGCGGTTGAACAGCAGCGCTGTGCGGATGGGAATGTGGGCCGGCACGGAGACGCGCAAATCGGTAATTGTCGGCACGTCGGGCGCCTCGAAGTCGAATTCGAAATTCGTCTGGCCCGGAATGACGGATTCGCTGATCAAGTTCAGGGGCGCGCGCTGGAATCCGCTCCCTTCGTTAATGCGGATCTCGGCGGGGATTCTCATGCCTTTTTCGAACGTGGCGTTGAGTTCGCCGACCAGGATCAGGCGGTACTTGTCGCGGCCTTCCAGCCTGAGCTGGCTGAAGAAGGTCACCATGTCGTCGCCGACGCCCTGTACGCGGCTCGGCTTGGCGGCCAGCTTGTAGAGCACGTTGCCGCCCCGGTCGAAGACGAAGTTCATTGCCTCGAGCTGCGGGCTCACGCGGAAGTCGACGTACTTGCCCTCCAGCGCCCGTTCCAGCCGCTGAAGCGCGGCCAGCGAGGCCAGCGCCGAGCGCACCTCGACGCCGAGATCGTCCTGCACGCGCCACGAGCGGGTCATCCGCAGGATGCGCTTTTGCTGGTTGATGAGCTGGATGAACTCCGTCTCGCCCACTTCCTTCAAGGTGTCGTAGTAGGTCTGCAAGCCGGGCGTCAGGTCGAAGTAGACAGCCGCCGAATGCAGGAACTTGCGCAATTGGCCGAAGAACCTTTGCGGCGGCTGGGCGTAATCGAGCAACTCGTAGACGAGATCCTGGAGTGCAGCCACCATGCGGTCGACGAACTGCACGGTTTGCGTGTCGACTTCGGTCTCGATGCCGCGCTCGGTGAACAGGATGAGGTATTCGCGCATGGCGCGGTGCAACTCCGCATAGCGCTCGGCGAGGAACGTTGTCTCCTCAACGATCTTGCGGTAGCCCGCTGCTAGCTCGCTGTGGGACGCCATGGTGGTGCAGGCGGGAATGAAATCCGGGTTCTTTTCGTAGCCGGCGCCGTACCGCTGGCGGCGGATCTGCGCCGCCACCAGAGCGTAGGGGATCGAATCAGCTGAGGGCTGGAGGCTGATGCGGTAGTTCCACTGCCGCTCGGTTTGCATCTGCGGGTTGAACTCGTCCGCCTCACCCTCGGCGGCGGCTTTGTCGTGGGGCGTAGCCAAGATATAGACCGGCGCTTCCTGCACACCCTCCAGGTCGGTCCTCGGGAAGCTGCGCGTCACCGGGCTGGCCGGGTCGATATCGATGATGCAGCCTGCGGGAGTGACGCCGCGGCACTGCGATACGGTGATGGTGAGCTGCTCCTCATCCTCGTGAAGGCTCACCACGGGGTCGTAGCGCGCGGCGCCGATCTCGTTCTCCGAAACGCGCGGACCCGGACCGACGAGCCCGCGCGCGTTGGTCATATAGCGCAACGTCCACAGAAACAGGGAGTCGAAATACCGCTCCTGCCGGAGAAAATGGTCCGGCGTGAGGAGCATGCCGTGCTCCCAGTTCACGCTTCTCAATTTGAGATCGGAGGAGTTCATCGGGTTATTCCTGTATGTTCCTGCCGCCGGCTGTGCCGGCCAAGTCCACCCCACACACCTCTTCGCGCCGCAACCCGCCGCCAGCTGGTTTGCGCCGATTGCACCAACGCTGCCGCTCCTGTGGAGCCGCAGGCAGGCCGGACGCTCCGGCGTGCAGTCCAGTGATCATGATCCGGCCCCCGCGGGCGCGGCCGCGCCCAGCCATGTGTTCAGCCCCAGCCGGGAATTCAGCGCTTCCACGCCCAGCCGGGGAGCGCGGCTGCGGTCGGCGACGCTCCAGTCCACCGTCCACCGCTGGTGGCACGTGGTCACCAGGAAAAGCGTGGCATTGAGAAGATAACGCTGATCCTCCTGCTGGAACTTGTAGTAAGTCTCCAGCGGCACAGGTCCGATCACCAGCACCAGCTGCGCCAGGTCTTCGATGTGATCGCCGAGTGCGGAATCCACGCCCAGCCGGCTGTGCGCGTCTCCCAACAAGCTGAGGTCTTCCTCTGCCAGGTAACGCAGGCGCGGCTTGCGGCGGATCGTCTCGAGAGGCAAGTCTAAAAGGAGTTGGAGCGCAAACCGGATGCCGCGCTCCTTGCCGGCGAGCGCCTGCAGGCTAGGCAGCAGCAGCGACAGGCGGAACCACATCTCCTGCGGCCATTGCTCCGGATCCAGGCCAAACAGGGAGATCCAGCGCGCGCAGGCGTCCAGGTTGCGCTCGCTGATGTCGAACAGCCGCGCGCCTTCGCGCAGCCAGTGGGCCGCTTTCTGAAACGGATCGTCGATCACCGAGACGATCTCGCGCGTGCCGATTTCGGCCTCGCCTCCCGAGTCCCAGAAGGGCACCGGCAGGTGATGGAAGTAGCCGAGCCCGGCGATGCGCAACTGGATCGCGTCGCCCGGCCGCAGTTCAGCGCCCGCCGGCGGCGATTGCGACACCACCCAGCGGGACGGATATCCGGGCCCCTCCATGGAGAGCGTGATCCGGCTGGCGGAGATGCCCAGATTCGACAACACCTCGAGCGCCGAATCCACCGTGTGGTGGAAGCCGTGGAAGCTTGAGGACAGGTCCGGCATCACCAGGCTCATGACTCGATCCACTCCGTGCGGACGCTCAGGTCGATGTCATGCAGGAAGCGCGCGGCCAGCGACTCATGAAGCTCGTCGCGGAGGTATTGCGCCTCGAGATCGGGATCGGTAAAGTCCTCGCGGTCCAGCGCCACCGTGACGCGCTCGACGCGGCGCAGCGCTCCGCCCACGCGCTCTACCGCCGAAGAGATGCGCGCGTCGCGGATGCGGCGGTCGAAGGCGCGCACCACGGCCAGCAGGTCGGCGCGCGTTACCACGCGGTCCCGCGACAGCAGCGCGGCCGAAAAGCGCTCCTGCGCCGTGGCGAACGACTCGCTGCTGGTGCCCCCGGCGGCGGAGGTCGGGTTCAGCACGCGCAGCGAAGAGCCCGCGCCCTTCAGCTCGATCGAAGTGATCATGCCTGGCCCTACCTGATTGGCTGCCTCGCCGGCGCTGATCCAGACGCGCACGTTGACCTGCGACTGAGGCCGCCCATCCGGCCAGCGGGCGGGCGTGATCTCGATGCGGCCGTTGCGAATCGCGTAACGGCCCACGTTCGGGTCCGTGGACGGGGCCATCTCGTCGAGATAGGGCGTGTCGTTCTCCCCAATCAGCGACAGCGGCGACACCAGCTGCCAGTCCGTGCCGCCCTCGCGGCTGATCGGGATGGCCGTGCCGTGCTTCTCGAACACGATCGTCTGGTTGAAGCACTCCACGTTGGAGGCTGTGATGGCGTGCAGGAAGATGCCTCCAATGGCCGTGTGCAGCGGCGGCAGGTCGCGCGGGAACGTGATTTTGATCCACGCCCGCGGCTGCGCGAACAACTGCTGCGCCTCGCGCCCGAAAATGCGCCCGAGCGGCGCCTCCAGCCCGCGCGGCACGGCGCAGGCGAACTGCCGCTCCGGCGGAATGGCGGGCAGAAGAAAGACGCGGCCGGCGTAAAACCCCGGGGGGAGCATGGGCGTCTTGTCCTGGAAATCGTCGCCTGGGGCCGCCGTTCCGGGGCGAATCAGCCACTCCAGACGCCGCAGGCCCGCATTGGCGGGGCGCGGCCGCAGGATTCCGGGCGCCGAAAATTCGCCGTGAGGCCCGGCCAAACACCAGGTCTCGTCCGCCAACGCGTCCTGTAGGGGGCGTGCGTCTGGCGTCAGGTCGAAATACACGCTGTGACCGCCGAGGTGTTCCTTGACCGGAGGTTCGATGGCGAGCAAGAGCGCGGGGTTGGGGCCGAGATTTACCTTCACCGGATCCAGCGCGGGCCGGGCAGCCAGGAACCGCTCCGGCATCTCGACGCCGGCCAGCACGCGCATCTGGTTCTTCTCGTAAGCGGCGCCAAAGACGATCTGGGCGCCGCTCACCGTCACAGCCGCGTCCGTGCTGAAGTTGAATCGCTCCCCCGTGGGAGACTGGCTCCGGAGTGGCGCGCCGGCGTCGATGTGCACCGGCGCGGCGGCGCCCAGGATGCGAACCACCGCCTGCGCCGGGCGCGCCTTGCGCGGCGTGATGCCCAGGCCCGCGATCAGCTCGTCGAGCAGGGCCAGCCGGATGCGCCCGGTGTCGCTGTAGAGGTTTTCCAGCTGCTGCGCAAAGGTGCGGAACAGCACGGCGAGAACCGGATCCGTGGTCTCCGCGCTGACGCCATATTCCTTCAGCCGCTTGCGGAAATCCTCCCGCATCTTGCTGTCGATCTCGATGGCCGTGGCGCGCTGGTATGGCATCTTGATTCCTGCTGCCCCGCGGCGGTTGGCTCGCGCCGGGGAGCCTCGCTTCTACTCGCCCAGCCGGGAGGTCCAGGTCATGGAGGGATCCTCCGTGGAGACGAGCGTCACCGAATAAACATCCACATCCGGGTTGGGACCCGGCTCCTTCTGAATCGACTTCAGGCGGTAGTGCGTGATGCCGAGATCGGCCAGCGTATCGTTGATGGCCTTCTCGGCCTGCCGCAACCCTTCTGGCCGCACCCTCATGTTTTCGAAGAAATGGCGCACTCCGAAGCTGGGGCAGCCGGCCCAGCTGCCGCCGGGCGTGCGCGCCATCATCTCGATGAAACGCAACACAGCCTCGGCCTCGCCGGTCCGCTTCAGGAAACCGCCTTCCAGCCGGAGAGGAAACGCGATGAAGGGAATGGCAGCCTCTCCTTTCTGCCGGGTGCGGGCCGCTACAAGCTTCCGCCGCGCGGCCCGCAGCCGGCGGCGCCGGCCGGCGACTAGGTGCTGAAGGTGATCTCCTGGAAGTTCTGCTGGTTCATGACGGGCTCGAGGTCCATCACGATCATGTGGTTCAGGCCATCGGCCGAGCCGGCCATTTCCAGCGGCGGGTTGGAGACCTCGTAGTTCGAGATCCAGCCCTTGAACTTGTAGCAGCAGAGCGCGTCCTCGTGGCTGTCGTCCTTCCAGAACTCGATCTTGATGTCCTTGATCTTGTCGCGGGTGACGACGTTGGCCAGATCGAAGAACTTCTGCAGGCTGGAGTAAGGCAAGTTCTTGTCGTCGTGGAAGTCGGCCCAGACGCGGATGCGCGTCTTCAGGCTGCCCATCTCCGGCATTCCCGCCTTGTCCTTGTCGGTGGTGAAGACGACCTGTGTGCTGACGGCCTCGAACTTGGTTCCGTCGATGGTGACGGTGCTGCGATAGGGATTCGGCATGGCTTATCCTCCTTTTTCCTCTGACAGGCTCCTCACTTGCTGATCTTGATGTCCTTGAACTTCTCCTGGTTGAGCGTAGGCTCCAGGTCGAGCACCAGGACATGGTTCAGGCTCGGAAAGGCCGTGGCCGGATTGTTGGCGAAGTCCTCGTCCGTGTGAAGCCCGGCAAGGCCGAGCGGGTGCGGGTTGGAGGTCTCGAAACGGCTGATCCAGCCCTTGAAGCCGAAGCTCACCAGGGCGTCCTCGTGGCTGTCGTCCTTCCAGTACTCGATCTTGATGTCCTTGATCTTCTCGCGGGTGACGACGTTGGCCAGATCGAAGAACTTCTTCAGCGCCGAAAAAGGCAGGTTCTTGTCATCGTGGAAGTCGGCGATGACGCGGATTTTCGTGTTCAGGCTGCCCATCTGGGGCATGCCCGTGCGGTCCTTGTCCGTATGGAAACGGACGGAAGTGGACACGGCATCGAATTTGGTTCCGTCGATGGTGACGGTGCACCGGTAGGGCGATGCGGCCATGAATCTCTTCCTCCTCTACTTGCTGAAAAGGCCAAACAACTTTCCAAAGAAACGTTTGGCCAGCGGCGGCTGCGCGGGTTGCGGGACGGGCGCCTCGCGGGCCCGTGTCTCGCCGCCGGCAGCGGCGGTTTCCATTGCGCTGCCTGATTCCCGGGCGGGAGCAGGCGCCTGCTCGGGCGCCAGCTTGCCCTGGGCGATCAGTTGCGCTTTCAAAGCGGGCGGGAGGTAATCGGATGCCTTCCTCTCCGAAAGGTCCGGCGGCGCGGCTGTCGGCTCCGCCATCCTCGCCCCCACCACGCGCGGGAGGTTGAGCTGCATCGATCTGCGGTACTCGCCGCGCGGGGCGGTGCGGATTCCGTGCGCCTCGTTGATCAGGTCGCCCTCGGTCTCCACCTTGCGGGCGGCGTCCCCTCCGGCGGGCAAGGGCATCTTGCCCGCCTGGACGTTGCCGCCCGTTTTTTCGTGGGCTCTGGCGGCCGAACCGGCCCAGTGTTCGCGTCCGTCGCTCACCCGATTCGCTCCATCCTAGAAACGAGAACCGGTCACTGTTTCTGCTCGCCCTTGGCGAATTCCGGCGTGTCGATCTTCAGCACGAAGGTCTCGGCCGGGCCCGTGGGCATAACGTTGAGGCTGATGTCGCAGATGCCCTGCATACGCTTGTTGGAATCCTTGTCGACGAACAGGTCGTAGCCGAGAATCGTGCCCTGCTCGACCTGCTCGTCCAACAGGCGCTTCAGGGGCTTCTCGATGCTCTCTTCCATGAAGTCGCGCGTCAGCACCTGGCCGGCCACCTGCAGCAGGTAGTGGCGGCAGCAGCGCTCCAGGTAGCGAAGGATCCGGTAGCTCGTGAAGAACTTCAGCACGCCGTTGGGATCTTCGGCCTGCGTGCGGCAGCCGAAGAAGCACAGGTGGTTGTCGGCGTCCCGGATGATGGGAATGAGCTGGCGCTCCATCGAGAGGTGCTCCATCTCGCCGATCAATGGCTCGAAGCGCACCTTCTCCACGCCCACGATTTGGCCGAAGCGGGAGCCGACGGGCCCCTGCGCCATGCCCTGCCCGTCGTCGGCGCGTGCCACCGCGCCGGCGAAGACCAGCGAAGGAGGAACGTAGAGATCGTCGCCGCCGTCGACAGTCTTCTCGAACCAGTGCTTCGACCGGGCCATGAGGTAGCCCGAGCAGACCACGTCTGCCGCCGCCCGGTCCTCCGGCCGCTTCATGAACTCGTACTTGCCGCCGGGCAGGAAGTTCCGCTCGAGATTCCGGAACGACTTCTCGTCGTCGACATCCGTGATGAGCAACATGCCCCACATATTGGCGATGTCCTCGAACTTCTCCCGCACCGGCTGCGGGATCATGCCGGGCACCGCCAGGTTGCAGATGTCATCGCGGAAATTGAAGTTGTCGTTCCGCTTGCGGACGAAATTCTCCACTGCGGCGATGTTCATCGAGAAGACGTCCTTCATCGCCTTGGGGTCGGCGTTCAGAACGTACAGCTCGACGGGCTTGCGCACCTTGCCGTCCATCACCTTCGAGTTCTCGAAGAACAGCTGGACCTGGCGGTAGCCGCGCTCGATGGGCCGGATCTGCGCGAACAGCTTCTCGAGCAGCTCGTCGCGGATGGCCTCCGCCTTGTCGATCTGCTCCTGGAGCTTCTTCACCGTCTGCTCGTAGGTGTCCTCCACCGAGAGCAGGGTCTCCAGGTCCATCAACTGCTTCAGGAAGTCCGTCGCAGACTGCGGCGTGAAAATCGACGAGATGGTCCGCGACTCGTCCATGAAGCCCGGATGCAGGTCGGAAAAGATCTCCTGCAACAGCTCCTTGGCGACGCTTTCGCCGAGAATCTCGGCGGTTGTGCGGGTTTCAACGAGTTCAGCCATTTACTGAGCCCCTCCCTTTCCGGCCACTTTCTGCAGCTCCTCGCGCAGGCGGCCCAATGCGCGGATGATTTCGCCCCGCTGCTCCTCGCTGTTCCAGGCGCGCCGGACGGCGGGCAGCTTCCAGCGGTCCTTGAGACGGTACAGCAGGTCGATGTTGGCCTTGAGGTCGGCAATGTCGTTGCGGGCGTAAGTGACGTTGCCTTCCTCGTCGCGGAATTCCTGCTTCTTTTGAAGGTTCTCCGGGTCGAAGTCCTTCATCGAGCGGAACTTGAACTCGGCGCGGAACTCGGTCTCCTCGGGTCCTGCGTTGGCCTTGAAATTCAGCTCGGGCTTGAACTTGGCAAAGGCGTCGTTGAGGTCCTCGACCTTCGTGAGCTCCTCGTTTTCCGAGGCCGCCTCCTTGCCGACCCGGTTCAGGGTCATGGGGAGCATGACGGCGGCCGTCGATGTGGGCACCTTTCGCACGGAGGGCGTCACCCCCTTGCGAATCACCTTGACTAGCGGCATGAGTTGGTCTCCTCTCTGGATTTCCGGTCAGTCGTCATCCAAACAACAACCCGGACAGCGGCGCGGCGCCGCGGTCTAAAACGGTTCCCTCGGGCCCAGCCCCTGGCGGTTGCCAAGCCTCGTCTGGGAAAAATCGCGGTGCGCCTGGGGATTGACCACCGTGGCGTCGGCGGCGCTGCGCGGCGGCATGGCCACGCCACCGGGCCCCTTCTGGAAGCCCGGCGGCGCCGGCCTTCCGGCGATGACTCCGTTGACGATCCTCGTCTGCGAAGCCCACTTGGCCTGGCCCGCGCCCGTGCCCGGCATGACGCCGATGAACTGCTCGGGCCACACCAGCCGCGGCAGCCAGTGCCACATCAACAGCAGCAATAGCGCCAGACCGCAAAACACTCCGAGCGGGCGGACGATCGAGGTCCAGCCCGCGCTCACCGGCAATGCCTGAAGCACCGCCTTCATCTCGTCCGGCGTGCACTTGCCCGCATACACGGGCACGCCCATCTGCGGGGCGGACCACAGCGTTTCCGGCGACTTCAGCACCTGTCGGTTGGGCAGCTTCAGCTCCACGGTCACCGGCAGGTTCTGCCCGGCCAGCGAGGCGCGGTCCGGATACGGCGACGAGAACGTGGCCGACACACGGTTGTTCAGGAACGTTCTGGTGAAAGTAAAGATGCGCCGCAAGCCATCATAGTCGGAAGCAAGGTAGTATTTCGTGCTGATCTGCCGCAACGCCGCCTCGTCCAGCGCGCCCGGCTCGCCGAATCCGATGGCGATGACCGGGAACGGCGCCTGCCGCGCGTACCGCGCCGCCTCGTCCATTCCTGCCGGCCCTGCCAGCAGCCCGGGATCGTCGCCGCGCAGCACTTCGTTGTTGCCGTCGGTGAGCACGATCACCATCGCCTCGGGCGATTCGCCCATCTCCTTCTCAAGCCGCGGAAGCGCCTCGCGCAGCGTCTCGATGCCGAACACGACGGAGGAAAACAGCGCTGTGTTGTTGCGCAGCTCCGGCTCCGGCAGGCTGTCGACCTGTGCGATGGCCGCCGAGCGCGTGCGCGCGAAAACCGCCGAGCGGATCCGCTCCTGCACCATGTGGCTCTCAAATGGAACCACGGCGATGCGGTCCACGCCTTCCTCGAATTGTCCGAGGAACGATTTCACCGCCATCTTCGCCGCATCAAACCGTGTCTGCCCAATGGGCAGCAGCTTCTTCATGCTGCCAGAGATGTCCACGATGACCAGCGCCGCCCGCCCCTTCACTTTGGCCACGGACTCGCCCGCGGCCGTGGCGTAAAAGGGAGTGACTTGTTGGCCGCCCACGGTGACCGTGATCTGTGAAGCCAGCTTGTCGGGCGGCGGCAGTTGCGCGTTGTAAGGCTGGCCCGCGCCGTCCACCAGATTCAGCTTCATGCGGAAGCAGGGCACCGTCGAGGCGGGCTCGCAGGAGACGAGCTTGAGAGGTTCGGCGAAGTCGAGGCCCGGATTCTGGCCGAAGGCCGGCGCTGCGGCGGTCCAAAGAAACGCAGCGGCCAGCGCGAGGCGTATGGTTTTCATGGCGGTTCCTGCTGGCTGCATCACCCCTCCTTCTTGGTCAGGAACTTGATGGCCGTGCGGCCGACCAGGATATCGTCGCCTGCCTTCAGTTCCTGTGACGTGGTGACCGTGCGCCCGCGCACGCGCAACACGTAGCGGGCCAGGCCCTGCGGGTTGTTGACATCCGGATGGCGGGCGATATAGAAACGTCCGTCCTTGCCGAACAGGATGGCGTGGCGCGCGGCGATGGCGGCGTCGGGAATGAACACCTGAACGCCCACTGCGAACGCCGTCTTGTTCAGGTCCAGCGATTGCGAGCCGATCAGCAGCGTGTCGCCCTGCCGGATCTCCCACTCCTTGCCGCTGCGTCCGAACTTGGCCTGCGCGCGGGCGTCGCCGCTCGAGACGAATTTCAGCACGCCGTCGCGCAGCAGGATCGGCGCCAGCGTGACGCCGAAACAGATGCCCACGCCGACCAGCACGAAGCCGAGCGCCTGCGTCAGGTCGGGAATCCGGCTGCCCAGCACATGGAACAGCGAGCCGCCGATGGCGCCGCCCACCAGCCCGCCCAGGCACGCGTGCACCACGCGCATCTTGTTGGCCATCACCCAGCGCAGACCCAGCCCCAGCCCGATGAGGCTGCCCACCAGCGTCCAGCTCAGCAGGCGCGCCAGGAACGGGAAGGCGTCTCCCAGGTTCTGCGTGATGGGGATCATGGCCAGGCCGCCCAGAATGCCGGCTACCAGCCCGATGCCGCCGCCCGCGAGCACATACCGGGCAACGACCCTGTTGCCGGACCATTTGTCCGAGAAGGCCACCGTCAGCAGGCCGATCATCAGGCCCAGGATCGCCGCCGCCGTGAGGTCTGCCAGCACAGGGCGGCTCGAGAGCAACGTGGCGGAGAGAAGGGCGGTCAGTCCCCAGGAGAGAAGCCCGGCGAAGCCGCCGGCCAGGGACATGAAGTAGAGCGTTTGATAAAGGCTCATCCCCGGTTCTCCTCCGAAACCGTATGCACGTGATTGTAGTCCATCGGAGCACTTATTGCATCAGTTTCCAGAGAAAAACTCAAGGGGCCGAACCCGGCTGGCTCAGTTGCGACACCACTTGCCGGATGCGGGCCAGATACTTCTTGCTCCGCTCGGCCTCGCCGGTGTCCGGGTTGAGCTCGATCACCTTCTCGAAGTGCGCGCGCGCGGCCGACAAATACCCGGCCGAGGATGACTGGTTGAACTTCTCGGTGAAGATGAGGCCGAGCGCGTAGTGCGCGTAGAGATCCGCAGGATCGAGCCGCAGCGCCTGCTGGCACCACCGCGCCGCCTCGTCGAAGCGGCGCCCGATGCGCTCGCAATCGCAGAGCCCGAAATTGGCCATGAATTGCAGCTCGCGCCAGATGTCGGTCTGCGCCGCGCGCTTCTTGCGTCCGATGCCCGCCAGATAGCCCAGCACATAGTAGTTCAGCTTGCCGGCGAGCTTCGAGTCGAAATCACTCAGCCGCAGATACTGCTGGTATTCAGGGATCGCGTCCGGGCAGCGCTTGCTGAACCGCAGCGCCTCCGCCAGCCAGAAGTGTGCCTCGCCGTGGCCCGGATTCAGCCGGATGGCCTCCCGGGCGAACTTGATCCCCTCCTCGTAGGCGGCTTTTCGTGTGAACGCCTGCGCCAGCAGCGCCGCGGTGAGCGAATTGGAGGGATCGCGCTGCTGCGCAGCCGTCAGGTGGCGGATGGCGGCGTCCAGATCGCCGATATCGAGCAGCATGCCGCCGAAAGAGGCCTGCGCCTCGGCGTAGTCGGGGTCGATGGCGATGGCCTGCTCAAAGGCCTTGCGGGCTTTGTCGTAGTCGTAAAGGGCGTGGTACACGCGGCCGAGATACAACGCCGCCTGGCTGTATTTCGGGTCTTCGGCCAGCGCTTTCTGAAACAGTCCCGCGGCCTTCAGGTAGTTCTTCTCGAATCCCTTCTGGTAATACTCCATCCCATCGTTGAAGGCGTCCACGGCCGAGCGCTTCCGCACGCGCGGGATGACGATGCGCAACGTCACCGTCGTCTCCTGCCCCGGATAAACAGTCTCCTCGCGCGGCCCGTCCGGCTCGTAGCCCATGCGCACGCCCTGGATGGTGTGCACGCCCGGCTGGATGCCCGGCAGGCGCAGCGGTTTGCCCTTGCTGACCACTCCCTGGCTTTTGCCGTCGACGAAGACCTCCACGCCGTCCATGTTGCTTTCGATCACCAGCGCGCCGAACTTCGGCGGTTGCAACGGCGCCGACGGCGCCCGCGCCGGATTGAAGGCCAGAATCATACTGGGGTCGTAGCTGCCGCGCTCGGCGGTTGGATTCTGCCTGGTCTTTGTGTCGCGCCGGACGTTGACGCGCACGTACTCGCCCAGTTCGTCGGCAGTGACCACGCCGTCGGCGTTCTCGTCCGCCTCGCCCTCGATGCCCTTGATCAGGTAATAGGTGAACACCCCGTGCCCGCCGCCCCAGATCTCGCTCTCGAACGACTGCTCGCGGTCGCGGCTGGCGGTGAGCGAAAACAACGAGCGGTCCAGCTGCAGCAAGCTGGCATTGATCTGCCGCGTGTCCGCCTCCGGCGTGATGGCGCCCGAGTGGCAAGAGTCGGTCAGCAGCACCTTCCACTTCGCCCGGATCTCCGATCCGATGACGCGCCCCAGCCTCTCCATCGGATACGACGTGCCGGGAATGTCAGCGGGGTCGATGTCGTACGGGGCCAGAAAAGCCTTGCCGCCCGCCACGAATCCATGCCCCGCAAAGTAGATCACCACGCGGTCCTCGTCCTTCGAGACCGACGGCAGCCACTTCTCCAGCGCCTCGCGGATGTTGGCCAGCGTGGCGTCCTTGCCGATCAGGCGGCGCACGTTTTCCGGCGGGAACTGCCCGCCCTCCGGGCTGATCAGCGCCGCGTAAATGGCCGCGGCGTCGCGCGCGGGATAGCGGAGCTGCCCTTGCGGAGGCAGCTTGGGATATTCGCTGATGCCCACCACCAGCGCGTAGCTGCGCGGGATGACGACGTTTTCGCCCGGCTTGACCACCGGCGGGGCCGGCTCGCGCGTGAATTTCAGGTCCCTCTGTTGCTCCGCGGGAGGCGCGGCGGGGGGCTGGGCGGCGGCTGCCGCCGCGGCGGCCACAAGCATCAGGCGTGCAAGCATCGGTCCGTTCCTCACCGGTGGGCCAGCCGCAGCGTGTACAGGAACGGCTCTTCGCTGTCGTCATTCACGGCCACGGCTGCCGATTTGTTCGACTTCATAATGGTCAGCTCCCGCGACGCCGCGCCGGAGTATCCGGCAAGGTTCTCCGGCAACGCCGCGTTCTTCTCGAGAGGCTTCAGTCCGGCTGCGTGGTCGATGCATTCGCCCCGTGCGCGGAAGATCGTGTCATCGCAGCGCGGCGTGATCGAGGGATTCAGGTGCGGCGCCGGCGCGGGCAGCTTCGGCACCGGCAGCGCGCTGCGCCCGTCGCTCAGCCGCACGGGACTGACCAGCCAGTAAACCACTTCGTATCCCGGCGGCCCTTCCAGGCGGAACCACCCGTTTTCGGTCATCGGCACCAGGTACTCGCGGCCGGCCTCGATGCGGTTCATCGTGCCGGTTTCTTCCTTCGGAAACAGCAACACGAAGCTGCCCGAGCTGGCGTGGTTCATTACGTACAGATAGCCGTTGAAGGTTGCGCGGAACCGGAACCGCACCAGGTCTCCGGTGCGAAACACCTGGCTCGGGTCGGCGCGGCGCGCCTCGCCACGCTCGTTTCGTTCGACGATGATCTCGATCCGCTTGCCCGCAGCCGGCTCCGGGCGCGCGTCGAGCCCGCCCCGCAGATCGGGCGCCAGCCCGCCGGGGGCGGAAGGGCGCAAAGCGCCGCCGGGCGGCGGGGCGGCTGCCAGCCACGCCGCGGCAACAAGAACGGCGGCCGTTTTGAGACAGACGGGCAGATGCATGGGCTCCTCCCTTGCTGTTCCATCTATCGGCCTACCGGTGGCGGAGCCTTAGCTCCGCGATCACACGGCCCGCTCCCAACCCGGACCCGGCGGTGGAAGCGTTCACCACGTAAACAGCGGCCTCCGGCCCCTTGCCCACGGGCGCCGGCGCAGCGGCGGTGTCCTTGTCCACTTTCGTGAACACGAGGTCCCGGCTCTGGATGCCCGCCCGCAACTGGTCCACCCAGACGTCGTTGATCCGGTTGGCGGCGGAAAGCGTCGGCGGGGCCGCCGCCTTCGCCGGGCGGTCCGGAGCGGGCGCGCCCTTGCCCGACAGCGCCGCGATCACCTGCTCCAGGTCGTCCACGGGCCGCGCCGAGAACACCAGGAACAAGCGCTCCTCGCCCGCCTGTTCGTCGAAGGTGAAATATTCGTCCTCGCCTCCCGGCACCTGGTAGAGGCGCCCGGGGACGATCTCATTAGTCAGTTGCGAGGACTCCGGATGCGGGAACAGCGGCGTCCACACGCCACTCGAACCGCGCGCGATCACATACAGATACCCGCGGCGGTTGCCCATCACGCTGAGCCGGATGCTGTCGCCGGCATGGAATTCGCTGTCCGTGCCCACCTCCTCCAGCCCCTGCGCCGTTCGCTTCAGCAGGCTGTAGCGAAGCCCCATGGGCGGCAGGTTTTCCGGCGTGAGCGAGACTTTCTGGAACCAGGATTCAGCCTGCGCCAGCTGCGGCGCCGCAGCCAGCTCGGGCTTGGGCCCCGACGTCTTGCCCGCGTCCTGCCGGGCAGGCTCCGGGCGCCGCGACGGCGACGTCTTGGCGGATTTCTTCACGGCCGCCTTCTTCTGCACGGCCATCATGTCAGAGGCCGAGAAGAATGCGTCGCGGGCGTTGATCAGCGGCTCCTGCGCGCCTGCCAGGAATCCTGCGAAGGCGGCCAGCAGAAGGCCGGAAGCGGCGGAATGGATCTTACTGGGCATCTTTTACGCACCGGAAACCAATGGCTGCATGGGGCAGGTCAACCGGCCAGCCCCTTCGCATATATACACGGAAAAACCGCTCATCCTTAAGGAGGAAGCTCCCTCCCTTGATGCAGTACCATTCGCGGGAGACCTCGGCGCCGCCCAACGCGCGCCGCATGTCCTCAATCTCCCGGCTGGTCACCGGAAAGGGCGTGTCCACCCACTCGAAGGCATTGCCGGAGAGGCCAAGCACGCGGTAAGGACTCTGGCGTTCGGGGTAGTCGTCGACGGGTACCAGCGTGCCGGGATTCGGCATGGGCTGGTTGCCCCACGGGTAAATGCGGCCGTCCTCCCCGCGGGCGGCCTTTTCCCACTCCTGTTCTGTCGGCAGCCGCTTGCCCGCCCAGGCGCAATAGGCGCGGGCGTCGGACAGCTTTACGTGGGTTACCGGCAGGGAGGGCGAGGAGTGGTACTCGTCCGAGGGCGGCGCGGGATGCCCGGTGGCTTGCACAAATCGCGCGTACTGCTCGTTGGAGACCTCGGTGGCGTCGATGTAGAAGGGGGGCAGGCGCAACTCGGCCTTCGGGTTGGGCGACTCCGGGCTGTCGTCGCCGAAGATGAACGGCCCCTCTCGCACAAGAAACATCATTGTGCCTTCCACCTGCACGACGGACGGCAATTCGCGCGGGGACGTTTCCGCCGGCTTTGCCGCCTCCCCAGATTTCGGCCCATTGTCGCTCTTCTGCACGGCGAAGTAAACCCCCGCTCCCGCCGCCACGGCGGCCAGGGCCAGGACGGCGTACAGCCCCGCGCGCTTCTTCGCCGGACGAGCCGCGCCCACGGGCGCCGGTGGCGCGGGGGGCGCGCCGGTCCCCGGTTGCGCCGGAGGAAAATCCTCCTCCGGTGCGCCGCCGCTGCGGGCTGCTTCGAGCAGGTCCGGCCTGTCGATCACCGGTTCTAGGCGGATCTCGGTTTCGAGCCTGTAAGAACGCCGCAGATCCTCCAGCAATTCCCGCGCCGACTGGTAGCGGTACTCACGGTCCTTCTCGAGCAGGCGGTTGACGATCCGCTCCAGTTCGGGATCGACGTCCGGCGCCAGCGTGCAGATGGCGGGCGGCGTCCGCTGGCAGTGGCCGATTTCGATGGCGCGATAGCTGTCGCCCGTGAAGGGCTTCATACCGGTGAGCAGCTCGAAGAAGATGACCCCCAGCGAATAAAGGTCGCTGCGGTGGTCGCAAGGCTCAGCGCGGATCTGCTCCGGCGACATGTAATACGGTGTGCCAAGCGTCTCGCCGGCGCGCGTCCGGGCCGAGGGCGCGTCGCCCGCCTTGGCGATGCCGAAGTCGAGCACGATGGCGCGCCCGCTCATGTCGATGCGGATGTTGGCGGGCTTGAGGTCGCGGTGAACGAAGCGACGCTCGCCTGCCCACACCAGCGCCTCGGCCACCTGCCGGATGATGGTCACCGCCTCGGTGGGGTGCAGCCTGCCGCGCCTTTCCAGGTAGCTTTTCAAATCCTCGCCCTCGATGTAGGGCATGATCAGGTAGTGCAGCGAGTCCCACTCCCCCACGTCGTAGACAGGAGCGATGTTGGGGTGGCCGCCCAGAGTTGCAGCGGTGCGCGCCTCATCCATGAACCGCGCCACGATTTCCGGCTCGTCGGCAAGCTGCTCGGAGAGAACCTTTACGGCGAACAGGGCGCCATGGGCGCGGTGGCGGGCGAGGAACACCTCGGCCATGCCGCCGCCGCCGATCCATTGGAGGATCTCGTACTTGTCGCCCAGCACCTGGTGCAGGGCTGCGCGGATGGCATTACGGGAGGCGTTGGACATGGCGGGATTCCATCAGCTTAGTCTTTTTCTCCGGGGGCTGGAGAGGGATGCGGCGGTGCGTTCCATGTAGTAGTTCGGCGGAACCGCGATGGGCCGGTAGTCCAGCGGCTGCATGCGTCCGGCTTCCGGCTGCATCAGGTGGTCGGCGGACAGGTTGAACAGATGCCAGGTGACGACACGCTGCAAGTGGAGGACAGCCTCCACGAGCGACGTCCCCTCGTGGCGCATGTCCCACAAGCAGACAAAGCCGTTTTCCGGATGCACGTTCGGATGCCGGACGGGCGTTACCAGCCAGGCCTCCAGCGGCACGGAAGGGTAATACTCCGGAAAACAGAACCGCACGGCGACGCCTTGCGAAGGCGTGCCGTCAAGGGCGTAGCAGGGGGTGCGGCGTAGCAGGACGGGCTCCCCGGGCGTGCCGGGGAGGACAAGTTCGCCGGGGTTGGCCTCCGCGGCGCGGCCGAGCCACTCCCACTCGTGGCGGATGCGGCGCTCGCGGATGCGTTCGAAGGCCGCTTGCGGCATCAGCCGTTGGTGGCGACAGTGGAGACGCGCAGGACGTCATTGGGGCGTACGCCCTGCTCCGGAAGGGGGCGGCGGAAATCCAGCGCCACGCCGTTCCACACCACCTGCGGCTCGCCCTCGCCCTGGAGCACATCGCCGCGCTCCCGCAGGTCGTAGAGGATCTCGTGGAGGACGTCGTCCAGGATTTCTGCCTCGTCGATGTCCACGTTGTACTTCGTCTCGCCCTGGATAGTGTCGAAATACATTTGATATTTCGGCATAACTCTGCACCCCTCATTTCTGGTCTGTGAGGAACATCTTGAGCGAATCCGGCAGGGATTCGACGCGCCAGCCGCAGCGCGAGCAGAGCCCGTTGGAGTCGTCCCAGCACTCGATGCACTGGGGCCTGCCGCAGCGCGGGCAGCAGCGCAGGTCGGCCTCCTCGGGCCCTACCTGGCAGACCTGACAGCGTCCCTGGAGGGCCGGCGGGCCCACGTGGCGGTCCCACCACTGGCGGTTGGGAGGAAAAAGAGGCACGGAATTCTGCACGCAAAGACGGCAGCGGATTTTCTCAAAGTCCCAGCACTTGGTCTCGCAAACCTCGAGATTGCAGCGCGGGCAGACGAAGGAGATCCTTCCCGCCAGGCGGCAGTTGCACAACGCGCAGCGGCGGGCGTCGCGGTTCTGCCACCACACGATCGCAGCCGACAGGGCGGCCGCCAGCGCCGGCGCCATCCAGTACAGCCGGTCGATGCGCGGCTGCGCCAGGCTCCACAGAAGCACGCCCAGCAGCCCCGCCAGGAAAGGAGGCGCGACGGCCAGCCACGGGTCCGGCAGTTCGGCCTCAAACAGCCTGAGCAGGAGCACGGACAGGAAAGCCAGCGCCAGCCCCGCCGCCACGGCGACGCCCGCGCCGCCCATGGCCGCGAAGAACTGCACCAGCGTCAGCAGAAACGTCACTGCCGCCACTACCGCGGCATCGCGGGCGTTCATGCGTGCTCCTCCCTCATCTGTCCTTCTCGAATACTATACAGGTGTTCGGGGGGCAAGCCCAATTCCTCGGGCCGCAACGCCGCCAGGGGGTCGTCAAAGCCGAGCTGCGAACGGTTGTCGAGTTCGAGCAGGTGGCGGCCTCCGCACCGCGGGCAGCGCCCCGCGCGCCGGAATTTCGTCACCCTCTGGCGCGGCTCGAATTCGGCGTCGCAGTCGAGACACCGGGCGCGCACGCACACGGGCCATTCCCACGCCGCGGCTTGTCCCCGGCCGAGCGCGTCACGGAACGCTCCTTCCACCGCTACCAGCCGCGCCGGCGAGGAGTGAAAGGGGCAGGTCTCATCGGCTTGGATCCGGAACTCTTCCAGCCGGAAAGGCTCTTCGAAGCGAAACTCGACGCTGCGCGCCTCGCTCTCGCCACGGCGGAGCCACACCGCGGCGCAATGCATCTGCAACGCCGCTGTTGCCGCAGCCAGCATCGGCGTGGCGCTCCAGCCCCCCGGCTCTTCCGGCACGCGGCAAGGATGCGCGCTGCTCGACCAGGACTGCAGCAGCTCGCGCCGGCGCTGCGCCGTCAGCCGGCAGCAGAAGCACGCCGCCCCGCGACCGGGGAACCATGACACACGGCCCGAGGCCGCGCCGGACGTGCTCATGCCGCCGTCGCAGACCGGCAGGTCCAGCCGCGTCGAGATTCGCGCTGCTTCCAGCCGCGCCGAGTCCCGGTCCAATCCGCAAAAGAGAACGTCCAGCCCTTGCAGGCGCCGCCACCCCACATCGGCGATCTCCTCAGGCAGCGGCGTCCATCGCGTTCCGGGGAACCACGCGTTTCCGATCTCGGCCAGCACCTCCGCCTTGGGCCTGCCCACGGCTCCCGGCGCGCGGAAGAATGCGCACTTGGAAAGATTGCTCTGCTGCACGCAGTCCGGATCGATCAGCAGCGCCTCTTCCAGGCCCAGGAGCGCAAGCTGACGGAACAGCTCGTTGCCCAGCGCGCCGAGCCCTGCGATGGCGACGCGGCGGAAGACCCGGGGCGCTTCGTTCATGCGCGGGGCCTCCCGCTGCCGGGCGACCTCTTCCGGAGCCGGGATTTTCCCACATGCAAAGGGCGGATTCTCTGCTTCATTCGACTTCCGTTCTCGTGTATCATACGGGAGATTGCAAAACGCCTCCGGTGCGGCATGCGCCGGGGCGTCTGGAGGAGCATGATGGCTGGGGCATTTTCTCCAAGACCCGGACTGGCGATCCTGCTGTCCGCCGTTCTCGTTCATTCCCCGCTTTGCGCCCGCGCCGCCATGGCGCAGGAGGAGCAGGGCGGGCTGCGCATCACCATTGTGGAGGGAGACGAGGCGATCTTCAACGTGCGGCAGCGGGTGAGCCGCGAGGCCATCATCCAGGTGGAGGATGAGAACCGCAAGCCCGTGGCCGGCGCGCTGATCACTCTTACCGCTCCGCGGGACGGCGCGAGCGCCGTCTTCAGCAACGGGCTGAACAACATCACCTTGACCACTGACGAGTCCGGCCGCGCCGTGGTGCGCGGCATCCGGCCCAACAAGGCGCCGGGCAAGTACGCGATCCGCGTCACTGCCGTGAAAGGCGCGATGCGGGGCTCGACGCAGATCACCATGACGAACGTAGCTGCAGCTGTGGCGGCCGGAGGCATCTCCGCCAAGCTGCTGACGTTTCTGATCATCGCCGGTGCGGGAGCAGCGGCGGGAACCGTGGCCGCCGTCAGGAGCGGCAATGGCGGAGGCGCGGGCCCGGCAGTCCCCGGTGTGTCCAACTCGGCCACCGTCACACCGGGTACGCCCACGGTGGGCGCGCCCCGGCCGTGATCGCGGCACAGGAGGAGCATCATGAGGCAAGGCATTTTTCTATTGCTGGTGGCGCCGGTTTGCCTGGCGCAGACACCAGCCGTCCCCGGGCTGGGATGGATCGCGGGTGAAGAGCCTGGCCGGTATCAACGCGTCACCGGCATCGCCGGAGCGGCGATGCTGGACATCGAAACGGAAGTCGCGCCGGGCAGGCTCTCGGCCATCCGCCCCGGCAGTGCAATGGCGGTATCGGTTTCTGAGGAGGGCGTGGCGGGCTTGGTGCGGTTCGAGCGGACCGCGCAAGATGCCCACTGGCAGGCGCTGGAAGGCGCCGTGAGCAGCCCGGCTCTGGCAGCCTGGAGTCCGTTGGGCGACGCACTGCTGCTGGCAGGCGAAGGCCGTATTCAGGTGTGGAGCTTCGACGGTGACGCGCCCGCACTGGCCCGTGAGTTCGCTCTGGATGCCCTGACAGCCGCAGTGAGCGACGGCGGCAGCCATGTGCTGGCGCGAACCGAAGAAGCGCTCTATTTGATCGACGACAACGGTGGCATTCAGGAGATAGCGCGCCAACCGGTGGAAGCCTTTGCCTTCCTCGCCGGCGGATGGCGCTTTGCCTGGATCGAAGGCTCGGCGCTCCGCTTCGGCGGCGCCGGGACCTGGCAGGAGCCCATCGAATTGGGTGATGCGACTGAAGGAGCCCAAAGGCTGCTGGCCAGCGCTGCGAGCGGGAAGTTGCTGTTGGCGGAAACCTCAGGCGGACAGTCGCACCTGCGGCTGTGGAATCTGGAAGGCGCGCTCGAGCGCGAATGGCGGGTTCCGGCCGAGGTGGCCGGGTTGCAGCCGACGGGCGCGCTGGGAGTGCTCCGCCTGGCGGCGCGGGAAGCCGGGCCGGTGTGGATGGCGGACCTGGGTGCTTTGGAGCCGTCAGTCTTCTTTGTTCCCAGAGGAGAAGGACAGGCGCGGCAGGGAGGTGAACAATGATCCGGCCGGCGTCCCTGGCACTGTTGGCAGGGCTGCTCCTGCCGGTGTTTGCCGCCGCGCAGTTAGCGCCGTCGATGCAGCCTCCCTCGCAGACCTTTGAAGGTTTTGTGGGAGATCCGGTGAGCATCCAATTCTCCGTTGCGAATCCGCCTTCCGGGGGCTTGGCAGGAGCTTTCTCGCTCAGCGGGCAATTGCCTCCCGGACTTTCTTTTAATCCGGCCACCGGGCTGTTGTCCGGCACCCTGAGCGGGACGGGGTTTTTCTCATTCACCGTGTCCCGCTCGTACACATTCCTGAGTTTCGGTGGGTCTTTCACGGTCACCGGCAATTACCAGTTTGCCGTTGACAACCGCCTGGTCCTGCTGACGCCCACGCCACTCCAGCCGGCGACGTCCGGCGTGGCGGTGACGCGCTCCATCATCGCCAACCTTCCATCCGTGTGGGACACCGGGGCCAGCAATCTTCCAGGCAGTATCAGTTTCCTCTTCCCGGAGCTTGCTTCCACCACACTCCAGATGACCGGTGTCTTCCCGCCGGTTCAGACCCCCACCACGTACAACTTCATTGTTTATGCGTCGGCGGGCAGCATCATCGAGCAGACAGTGACGAGGACATATGCGATCACGGTGAACCCGCCGCCGCTGATCAGCTCCAATTTGCCCACAGGCCAAGTGGGGCAACCCTACACTGGATCGATTGGGGTGCAGGGCGGCACTGCACCGTTCTCATTCAACATTCCCAGCGGCTCCTTGCCGCCCGGGCTGAGTTTGTCCGCGTCCACAGGCGCAATCACGGGCACGCCCACGGCGCAAGGCAGCTTCAGTTTCGTGGCGCGGGTCACGGATGCCAATGGCGCACTCTCGGAATCGCAACTCGGAATCGCGGTGCAAATGCCGCCGCTCACCCTGAACCAGACGGCGCTGCCGGAGGGAATGGTGGGCAGCTCATACTCGGCCGCTGTGACCGCCTCTGGAGGCACGATTCCTTATTCATTCTCCGTCAGCGGAGGCTCGCTCCCGCCGGGCTTGACGCTTCAATCCAACGGCGCCCTGACGGGCGTGCCCACCCAGCCGGGACAGTTCACGTTCCAGGCGACGGTGACTGATGCTGCCCAGGGGACTGCATCCGGCCAGTTCACGCTTACGGTACAGCCGGCGCCTCTCTCGATCATGACAGGTCAGTTGCCTGCCAGTTCGCCCGGGTCGGTTTACTCGGCGCAACTGGTGGCGACTGGAGGCGTCACCCCCTATGTCTGGAGCGTCAGTGCCGGGACCCTTCCGCCAGGCCTCGCCCTCGCCGCGGGAACCGGATTGCTCTCGGGCACGCCGTCGGCGAACGGCTCGTTCACCTTCACCGTTCTTGTGACCGACTCAGCCCAGGTCACCGCCACGCGAACGTTCACAGTGCGGATCTCGGATCCGCTGCTGATCACCACCGCCGCGCTGCCGGAGGGCACGGAGGGTCTTGCCTACCAGGCCAGCGTTGCCGCTGCCGGCGGCTTCCCGCCATACGCGTTCTCGGTGGCCCAGGGCAGCCTGCCGCCCGGCCTTTCGCTGTCAGCGGACGGAGTGCTCTCCGGAACGCCGGGTGCTTCGGGAGAGTTCTCTTTCACGGTTCAGGTTCTTGACAGCGAAGGACAGACTTCGAGCCGCTCCTACACGCTCGCCGTCTTCTTGCGGCCCAGCGTGACCACCACGTCGCTGCCCAACGGCCGGGTGGCCGACGCATACACCGCCACTCTGGAAGCCAGCGGACGCGGACCTTTCCGCTGGAGCGTGACGTCCGGCTCGCTGCCGCCCGGCTTGACGCTGAACGCGGACACTGGCGTTCTCTCCGGCACGCCCACCCTGCATGGGGCGTTCACGTTTGAAGCCACAGTCACCGACAGCAACCAGCCGCCGCTTGCGGCCAGCCGGACTTTTACTGTCAATATCGAACTGCCCCCGCTGCCACCGCTCACCATCACGCAAATCCAGGAGACGGTGCAGCCGGCCAGCCAGCCTTCTTTCGGGCTTCAGCTCGGCCAAGCATTCCCGGCGGAGCTGAATGGAACGGCGCAACTCGAATTCACGCCGGAAGCCGGGTTGCCGCCCGACCCCACGGTCCGCTTTGCCAACGGATCGACGTCGGTCAATTTCACGATCCCCGCCGGACAGGCCGCCGCCGTGCCTGCCTCAGGTTCGCTGTTCGCGCTTCAGACGGGAACTACCGCCGGAACGATCACGATCCGGGTGACACTGCGCCTCGGCAGCACGGTCCTCGATCCGGACCCGTTCGTCGTGAAGACCGTCCGCATCCAGCCCTCGGGCCCGCAGATCACGCGGCTCGCCATCGTCCGCAACCCCACGGGCTTCGAGATTCAGGTGACCGGATACACGAACACGCGCCAGATCAGCGGGGCGACGTTCCGGTTCACCCCCGCGCCGGGCGCCACGCTCGGCGCTGCCGAGGTGAACGTGCCCGTGGCCTCGGCGTTTCAAGCGTGGTTCGCCAGCGAACAGTCGCGCCAGTACGGCGGGCAGTTCCAGCTGGTTGTGCCTTTCACGCTGCAAGGAAGCGCGGGCGCGCTGGCATCGGTGCAGGTGACGTTGACCAACAGCGCCGGATCAGGCTCGGCCACGGCCAACTTCTAGGCTGCTTCCAGACCGGAGCGGATGCGCCGGGTGGCGCTGCAGTGCCGCGGTTCGGCGGCTCCGCGGTTCCGCGGCACGTGCCGGCCGGCGAGCAGACCTGTGAGCACTGAGTGCTGCTGCGCAACGGGTGCGTTTGCTTGAAACGGGCCTGTCATTTGGCACATCCTGACTATCAGGAGGAGAGGGACTGTACCAATGCGGCGCAGGTCTACGTGTTTCTGCTGGCTGGCCTGTTTCCTCTTTGGGGTGTTCTGCGCACAGGCGCAATCGCTCGGGGAAAGCGTGCCCGAGAGCGAGTCTGCCACGGATCCCGATACGGGCGTCGGCGGCGCGGCGAGAACCGTGCGCCCGTTGTCCAGAAGCGAGACATGGGTTCGTCCAGACCGCGGCACGGGAGTGGACTGGGACGGTTTGGGCCGGCAAACCAGCCTTTTCCTTGGCGTGCAGCATGCCTTTCGCCTGGCTACCGAGCCGGGCACGCGCGCCGGAATGCGCGGGTCGTTCTTCCGCGGCTGGATGGATTCGGTCCGCAGCCTGCACGGCTGGTCCGACGGCGACCCATTCTACGTGAACTACATCGGGCATCCGATGCAGGGCGCCGTCAGCGGCTATATCTGGACCCACAACGACCGCGATTACATCGGCGCCGAGATCGGCAGGAATTCCCTCTACTGGAAAAGCCGGTTGCGCGCCACGGCTTACTCGTGGGCCTACAGCACAATGTTCGAGGTCGGCCCGCTCAGCGAGGCGTCGATCGGCAAGGTCCAGAGCCGCTATCCGCAGCAGGGATTTGTGGACCACGTGGTGACGCCGGTGATTGGACTGGGGTGGATGATCGGCGAGGACGCGCTGGACAAGTACGTGATCCAGCGGTTTGAGGAGAAGTTCGAGAATCCGTATCTGAGGCTGCTGCTTCGCGGCGTGCTGAACCCGTCGCGCTCGTTCGCCAACGCGATGCGGTGGAAGGTGCCTTGGGCGCGGGATGACCGTCCGGGCGTGTTCTCGCCCGTGTTGAGCTCGTTCGTAGCGGACCGCCGCGCGGGCTCTCTGGCACGGCCTTCCAGACCTGGACCCGAACTGGACGGGCCTTTCGGCATCTCCTCTTTCGAGCTGTCAGCCACGGCGCGGCCCGTCTTTTATGGCGCAGCGACAGGCGCATGCGTTGCCGGAGGCGGTGAGGCGGCGTTCCGGCTCAATCCGGGCTGGCAACTGGTGGCAGACGTTTCCGGCTGCATGCTGAACGGGCTGGGGCAGAACCGCAGCGGCGACACATTCAGCTACCTGTTCGGCCCACGCTGGTCGGCCAGGCCCAGCGGACGCGTGAACCCCTATGCACATCTGCTGGTGGGCGGGCTGAAGGTCACTCACGAGCAGGTGGATCCGGTCCTTCGCGATCAGCTGACCCGCACCGCGCGTCAGGAAGGGCGCAACGCCTACGATGATCATGTCCGCTATGCGAAACGCTGGAGCGCGAACGGCTTCTCGATGGCCGCCGGGACGGGCCTGGACGTCCGCCTGAGTCCGGTGGTGGCGCTCCGTCTCGCCAGCCTGGAATACCGCCGCTCGTGGCTGCCGCCGCTGAACGGCCGCAGTTACAATCAAGGCCTCTCGCTGACGATGGCCGTCGTGCTGAGAACCGGCACCTGGTGAGCAGCCGCCCGGATTGGCTGGCAAGCCGGCGGCGGTTGATTCCTCGGGGTTCCCCGCTCGCCCGTCAGTCGAGCGGCCCGGTTTCCGGCGCCTGCAGGCTGCGGATGGCGCGGCCCACGGCCTCGGCTTCCGGCAGTTCGTCTCCGCCGGCCGCCCCAAGGTCCCGGAACCGCCGGGCGCTCACCAGCACCCGGCCTTCCAGCGAGCCTGCCGCGCGGTTGTATGCCTCCACGGCGCGCTCCAACCCGCCGCGGACGCCGTCGAAGTGCGTGGCGAAGATCCGAAGCCGGTCGTAGAGCTCCTTCCCGAGGTCGGAGATCTCCTGCGCATTGCGGGCCAGCTTTTCCTGCCGCCACCCGTAAGCCGCCGCCTTCAGCAGTCCGATCAGCGTCGTCGGCGTGGCCAGCAGCACGCGGTTCTCGACGCCATACTGGATCAGCTCCGGATCCTGCTGGAGCGCCGCGCTGAAGAAAGTCTCTCCGGGCAGAAACGCCACTACAAAGTCCGGTGCCTGCGGGAACTGATCCCAGTAAGCCTTCGCCGCCAGCCGCTGGATATGTGCGCGCACCTGGCGTGCGTGCTCGGCCAGCTTCTCGGCGCGCCGTGCCTCGTCCGGCGCCTCGAGCGAGTCGAGATACGCCGCCAGTGGCGCCTTGGCGTCCACCACGATCAGCCGCTCGCCCGGCAGCCGGATGAGCATGTCGGGCCGGAGCCTGCCGCCCTCGGCCTCGACGGAAGCCTGCTCCTCGAAATCGCAGTACTCCACCATCCCGGCCATCTCCACCACGCGCCGCAGCTGGATCTCGCCCCAGCGGCCGCGCACCGAGGGTTTGCGCAGCGCGTCGGCCAGCTTCCGCGTCTCTTCGGAAGCCTGCCGCTGCGACTGCTCGAGCATCTCCATCTGCTTTGCCAGCCCTGCGATGAGTTCGGTGTTTTCCTTCTTGAGCGTGTCGATCCGCTCCCGCAACGGCTTCAGCATCTCGTCGAGTTGCTTCATCCGCGCGTCCAGGTTGTGTCCGGCCACCTGGAGAAAGCTCTCGTTGTTGCTCTGGAGCGCCTGCGCGGCGAGGCTGCGGAAGGACTCCTCCAGCTGTTGCTGCGCCTGCTGCAGCAGGGTGAGCTTCTCGGCGTGTTGCGCGCGCTCCGCCTCGAGCTGCGCCCGCAGGCCGGCTTCCGCCACCTTGCGCTCTTCCAGCTCCCTGCGGAGCCCGGAGAGAAGGTCTTTCTTGTCCGCGAGCGCCTGTTCCAGCCGCTCCAGTTGCGCGTCGCGCTCTTCGAGCCGGGCCTTCAGTTCGGCGGCTTCCGCGCTGGCCGCCGCCGGACCCGCTCCTCCCGAGCGCAGCAGAAAGCCTGCAAGCAGAGCGCCCAACACCAGCCCGCCCAGCAGAATGCCGAGATACAGCATCGGTTCCATGGGATGCCTCCGTTCATCGTTCGGTCCCTCGGGCCGCGGGCGTCATCGGGCATCAGCCCGAGAGCGCCCAAGAGAAAACACCGTCCCATGCGGGACGGCGTCTTCCTATCCCGGGGCCGCTGCCAGCCTTAGGAACACCCGGATGTGCTGCCGCAGTTTTCGCACTTGTAGCAGGATCCGTTGCGCACCATGATGCCGCCGCATTCGGCGCAGGCCGGCGCGTCCTCCATGCCGTCGGCGGGCGCGAAGTGCAGCTTCTGCTGCGGCTCCGGCTCGGTGGGCCGCAGCTTCATTGTTTCGCCCACTTCTGGCGCTTCCACGGCCTCGGGCCCGATGAATTTCAGCGCCAGCCAGCGGAAGATGTAGTCCATGATCGACTTCGCGTACGGGATCTGCGGGCTGTTGGTGAAACCCGACGGCTCGAAGCGCACATGGCTGAATTTATCGACGAAGAACTTCAGCGGCACGCCATATTGCAGACCGTAGCTGACCGCCGTGGCGAAGCTGTCCATCAGGCCGGAGATCGTCGATCCCTCCTTGGCCATGGTGATGAACAGCTCTCCCGGCTGCCCGTCCTCGTAAAGGCCCACGGTGATGTAGCCTTCGTGGCCGGCGATGGAGAACTTGTGCGTGATCGATTGCCGCTCGTCGGGCAGCTTGCGGCGCGCCGGGCGGTAGACGATCCGTTCTTCCACCCGCGCCGGCGCCGGCCCGGCCGTCTTCTTCTCGCCCTTCGAGCTGCCGGAGCTGAGCGGCTGCACGCGCTTGGATCCGTCGCGGTAAATGGCGACGGCCTTCAGCCCGAGCTTCCAGCTTTCGATGTAGGCGTTCATGATGTCCTCCACCGTGCTTTCCTCGGGCATGTTGATCGTCTTCGAGATCGCGCCCGAAATGAACGGCTGCACGGCGGCCATCATGCGGATGTGGCCCATGTGGTGGATGAAGCGCGTGCCGCCCGGCGCCTTGAACGAGCAGTCAAACACCGGGATGTGCTCCGGCTTGATGTGGGGAGCGCCTTCGATGGTGCCGGTGGCATCGATGTGGCGCACGATCTCCTCCACCTGCTCGGGCGAATAGCCCAGCCGGATCAGCGCCGAGGGCACCGTGTTGTTGACGATCTTGATCACGCCGCCGCCCACCAGCTTCTTGTACTTGACCAGCGCCAGGTCCGGCTCGATGCCCGTGGTGTCGCAGTCCATCATGAAACCGATGGTGCCGGTGGGCGCGATCACGGTGACCTGCGAGTTGCGGTAGCCCGTCCGCCGGCCCAGCTCATAGGCGTTCTTCCAGACCTGCTGCGCGGCCTCGTACATCGCCGGCGGCACCAGCTTCGAGTCGATGCCGTTCACCGCATCCCAATGCATCCTGATGACGCCCAGGAAAGACTCCTCGTTGGCGGCGAAGCCGGGGCAGGGGCCGGTGTGTTCGGCGACCCGTGCGCTGGTCAGGTACGCCTGGCCCGTCATGATGGCCGTGATGGCTCCCGCCCAGGCGCGGCCGGCGTCGCTGTCATAGGGCAGGCCCAGCGACATCAGCAGCGAGCCCAGGTTGGCGAAGCCCAGCCCCAGCGGCCGGAAATCGTGCGAGTTGCGCGCGATCTTCTCCGTCGGGTAGCTGGCGTTGTCCACGATGATCTCCTGCGCCAGGATCATCGTGTCCACCGCGTGGCGGAACGCCTCCACGTCGAACTTCCCGCCCGCGCCCAGGAACTTCATCAGGTTCAGGGAAGAAAGGTTGCACGCCGAGTCGTCCAGGAACATGTACTCCGAGCACGGGTTGGAGGCGTTGATCCGCCCGGAGTTCTTCGACGTGTGCCAGCGGTTGATGGTGGTGTCGAACTGCATGCCCGGATCGCCACACTGCCAGGTCGCCTCGGCGATCTCCCGCAGCAGGTCCCGCGCCTTGTACTTCTTCACCGGCTCCCCGCTCACCACCGAGCGCGTCCACCACTCGCCGTCCTCGACGGCCGCGCGCATGAACTCGTCGGTCACGCGCACGCTGTTGTTGGCGTTCTGGAAGAAGATCGAGGAATAGGCCTCGCCGTCGATGCTCGGATCGTAGCCGGCCTCGATCAGCGTGTGCGCCTTGCGTTCCTCCTTCGCCTTGCACCAGATGAACTGCTCGATGTCGGGGTGCTCGGCGTTGAGGATCACCATCTTCGCCGCCCGGCGCGTCTTGCCTCCGCTCTTGATCACGCCGGCGAAGGCGTCGAAGCCCTTCATGAAAGACAGCGGCCCCGAGGCGCGCCCGCCGCCCCACAGCGGGCAGTTCTCTTCGCGCAGGTTGGAAAGGTTCGTGCCCGTGCCAGACCCGAACTTGAACAGCATGCCCTCGGTCTTGGCCAGCTCGAGGATCGACTCCAGCGAATCCTGCACCGAGTTGATGAAGCAGGCTGAGCACTGCGGCTTGTGCACGCTGCGGTCGAGCTTCTTCACCGAGTCGGTGGCCTCGTCATAGTACCAGCCGTAGCCCCGGTGCTCTTCCTTCACACCGACGTTGAACCACACTGGCGAGTTGAAGCACGCTTTCTGCGTCAGCATCATGTGCGCCAGTTCGTCCCGGAAGTTGGCCGCGTCCTCCAGCGAGCGGAAATAGCGCCCCTCGATGCCCCATTCGGTGATAGTGTCCACCACGCGGTGCACCAGCTGCCTCACGCTGGTCTCGCGCCCGGGCGTGCCCAGCCGCCCGTGGAAGTATTTCGAGGCGACGATGTTGGTGGCCGTCTGCGACCAGTCCGCCGGAACCTCCACGTCCTTCTGCTCGAAGATCACCGCTCCCTTGTCGTTGCCGATCGTGGCGGTGCGCAGCTCCCAGCGGATTTCGTCATAGGGCGTCTTGCCCGGCTCCAGCCGGGCAGTGAAATACCGGGGGAATGAGACCCCCGTCCGCTCCTCTTTCCGCAGGTTCCTCCGAAGGCTCCTGCCCTGCGAACTGACGTCAACGCTCAGCTGTCCCATCCGATTGCTCCTGATTCTATTTTTCCGAAGAACACCCCCGCGAGGAAGGCCGGCCGAAACCGGCTGTCAATAGGGGGCAATGGAAACAATACCCCAATATCTTGTGGTTGGTCAAGAGAAAAGTTCAATATGCTGTATGTTGTTGAAACCGGAGCCCTTTATCGCCGGCATCTCTCGGCGTCCGGTCTCCCACCGGCAGGGTGTGGTGAGACGGGCGTGAGAAGGCCTCACAGCCCATGCATCAGGTCGTAGCCGTGATCGGGAATGTGGGCGGGCAGGATCTGGCTGGAATGGCAGTGGCGGGCGAAGATCTCGCACATGCGCTCACAGACGCTTTCGTGGCCGCGTTCGTAAAACACGAGCACGCTCGGGCCTGCGCCCGACAGCGCGCAGCCGAGCAGCCCGGGCTCTCGCAGTTCGAGCATCTCGGCCAGGCCCGGCACCAGCGGTGCGCGGTAGGGCTGGTGCAGCCGGTCCATCAGCGCTTCATGAAAAGCGTCGGTGGTCTGGGTCAGCATCGCCGCAATCAGCAGCGCAGAGCGCTGGATGTTGAATACCGCGTCTTCGCGCGAATAGCTGCGGGGCAGCACCGCCCGGGCTTCCGAAGTCGGCAGGACGAAATCCGGCACGACGATGGCGACGCCGTAGCGGGCGGGCAGTTGCATGCGCACGGCGCGTGTGACGCCCTCGCTGTCGATGGCGCTGGCAACGATCGAGCCCAGCACGGCGGCGCTCACGTTGTCCGGGTGGCCCTCGATCCTGGCCGCCTCATCGAGAATTTTGTGGCGGTCCCACTCGAGCTGAAGGATCTCGTCGGCGATCACCACGCCCGCCACCAGCGCCGCCGCCGATGACCCGAGCCCCTTGCCGATGGGGATGTCATTGACGATCTCGAGCTCGATGGCGGGCATCGGGCGGCCCAGATGGCCCGCCACCTGGAGCGCCGTCTGCCAGATCAGATTGTCCTCGGCAGTGCTGATCAGCTCCGCGTCGCGCCCGGAGGCGCGGATCTTCAGCGTCTCCGAGGGCCGGAAGCGACACTCCAGATAAATGCTCAGCGCCATGCCCAGCGCGTCGAAGCCGGGCCCCAGATTGGCGCTGGTGGCCGGGACGCGGACTTCGGTCCAGCTCATGCGCCCGCCAGCCGCACCGGGCGCCCGCTGCGGCAACTCTCATAGATACCCAGCACGATCTCCAGCGCCTTCAGCCCTTCCTCGCCGGAAACGAGCGGCTGCGTGCGGTTCTTCACCGCACTGCCGAAGTCCAGGAACTGCCGCTCGAACGGAGTGAGAGGAATGGCCATGGGGTCGCTGGCGCCGCTCATCACCTGCTTCTCGACCGGCGCCGGCTCGCCCTGGTCGTTCTCCACGTCCCAGGTGGTCAGCTTGTCGCCCGTGAACACGCAGGTGCCCCGGGTGCCGTGAATCTCGATCCGCTCGGGATAGCCCGGCCAGAACGCCGTCGAACTCTGGATCACGCCCGTGGCGCCGCTGGTGTGTTTCATCACCGCGCAGATCACGTCCTCGCTCTCGATCTTGTGCCGCGCTCCCAGCTGCCAGTAGCCGAACACCTCGTCGACGCCGCCGGTGAGGTAATTCAGCACGTCCACCTGGTGCACCGCCTGGTTGATCAGCGCGCCGCCGCCCTCGACCGCCCAGCTGCCCTTGATCGGGCGGGAATAGTAGGCTTCACTGCGCCACCACTTCACATAGGCGTCAGCTTGCAGGATGCGCCCCAGCCTGCCCCGGGCGATCGCCTGCTTCACGAAGATCGTCGAGTCGTCGAAGCGGTGCTGGCTGACGACGCCGAGCACGATGCCCGCCTGGCGGGCGGTTTCGATCATCTTGCGCGCCGTTTCAAGGTTGGTCGAGACCGGCTTCTGGACCTGTACCGCCTTGCCGTGCTTCGCGGCGATCTCCAGCGGCTGGAGCCGGAAGTCCGGAAACGTGCAGACGTCGACGAAATCGACGTCCGGGTGGCTGCACAGCTCTTCATACGTGGGAACATACTGGCAACCGTATTGCGCGGCGAACTTCTCGCCCGCCTCGCGCGAGATGTCCGTGCAGACGGTGACCTTGTAGCCGATGTTGGCGTAAGCCTGGGCGTGCTTGTGGCTGATGGCGCCCGTTCCGATGATGCCGACACGCAGCATAAGAACCTCCTCGTTCGGGGTGAACCCCTTAGGATATCAGCGGCCGCGGGCGCGCCGCGCTGTGTTTCACGCAGCCGTCACCTGCGGATGATATGGATGGAGTATGTTCCGGATTCGTACTTTGCTTCCGTTCACCGCCGCGGTTCTCGCGGTGCTGCCCGCTCTCCACGCCCAGCAGGAGATGGTCCGCCGGCACCGTCCCATGCCGAAGGCGGGCGAGTACTTCGTGGTGAAGGCGGATCTTCATATGCACACCGTGTTCTCCGACGGGCAGGTGTGGCCCACGACGCGCGTTATGGAAGCCTGGCGCGAGGACCTCGACGCCCTTGCCATCACGGATCATGACGACTACCGCCCCAACGAGAAGGACGTGAGCATGGATCTTTCGCGTCCTTACGAGATCGCGCGGCCGGTTGCCGAGGGTCTCGGGCTGCTCATCGTGCCGGGTGTCGAGATCACCAAGGGCGACATTCATTTCAACGCCCTCTTCGTGCGCGACCACAACGCGTTCCGAGGCAAGGAGCTGCTGGCGGCGCTGGCCGAGGCCAGGAAGCAGGGGGCCTTCTCCTTCTGGAATCATCCGGGGTGGAAGGGGCGCGCCGATTGGTGGCCGGTGATCGCGACGGCGTATTCCGACAAGCTCTTTCAGGGCATCGAGCTGCTCAATGGGCCCACATATTACGAGGAGGCGCGCCAGTGGATCGGCCAGTACGGGCTCACAGTGATGGGCAACTCCGACATCCACAACGCCTCGCTGCCGGAGGATGCGCGCACGCTGAATCTGGTGCTCGTGCGCGAGCGCAGCGTGGAAGGCCTGCGGGAAGCGCTTCACGCAGGGCGCACGGTGGCGTGGGACGGAGCGCGCCGGCTCATTGGAAAGCGCGAGTGGCTGGAGACGCTCGTGCGTTCGTACCTCCAGGCGCCGCAACAGGTGCGGTTCACTCCGGGCTTTTGGTACAACGGGCTGCCGCTGCGCAACGATTCGGCCATCGCGTTCGAACTGAAGCCGGTTGAGGCGCCCGCATGGATGGAGGTGCTGCCCACCGTGGTTCCGGCGCGGTCGACCACTGTGGTGCAGATCCGCCTGCGCCGCGACGTGCCAAAGACGCCCGGGCGCGTCATGATCCGGCTGGAAGCCTCCAATACGACGGTCACCGAGACGGGCGCGCCTCTCGTCGTCCCGTTCGAGTTCGAGCTCACGCCTTGAAGATCGTGACCCCTCGGATGCAGGCGCGATAGCATGGAGGGTCCTACAGGGGAAGGGAGAATTTCATGCCGCGCACACTGCTACTGATGGCTCTCTTTCCGGCTCTGCTCTCAGCGCAGCGCGTGGAGGGCGAGCTGAAGGTCTGGCACCGGGTCGCTGTGTCGTTCGAAGGCCCGGAAACCGGAGAGGACGCCACGCCCAATCCATTTGCTGACCACCGTCTGACCGTCGAGTTCCGCCATGCCGCAAGCGGCCGCGTCGTTCGCGTGCCCGGCTTCTATGCGGCGGATGGGAACGCGGCGGAGACCTCGGCCGCCCGCGGGCGCGTCTGGCAGGCGCGCTTCCTGCCCGATGCCGAGGGCGAATGGACTTTCCGCGCCTCCTTCCGCCGGGGGCCATGGATCGCTGTCGATCCCCGTCCGGATGCGGGCGAGGCTGCCGGCTTCGACGGCGCGCAGGGGCGTTTCGTCATCGGGCCCACGGACAAGAAGACCCCGGACTTCCGCGGCCGCGGGCTGCTGGAATATGCCGGCCAGTTTTATCTGAAATTCAGGGGAAGCGGAGAATATTTTCTGAAGGGCGGCGCCGACAGTCCGGAAAATTTCCTCGCCTATTTCGAGTTCGACGGCACGCAGGACCTCGACGCGCGCTTCAACGAGGGGGAGAACACTACGGGCAAGCCTTTTCTGCACCGCTATGAGCCGCATGTCAAGGACTGGCGGCCTGGCGATCCCGTCTGGCAGAAAACCAGGGGCAAGGGAATCATTGGAGCCTTGAATTATCTGGCGTCCAAGGGCATGAACAGCGTCTATTTCCTCACCTACAACATCGATGGCGGTGACGGAAAAGACGTCTGGCCGTGGACTTCGCCGGAAGTCCGCGACCGCTTCGATGTCAGCAAGCTCGATCAGTGGGAGGTCGTCTTCTCCCACATGGACCGGCTCGGCCTGATGCTTCACGTGGTCACGCAGGAGACGGAGAACGACCGCAAGCTCGGCGGGAGCCCGGGGTTGAACGACGTCCGCAAGCTCTACCTGCGCGAGCTCGTGGCGCGCTTCGCCCATCATCCGGCGCTCCTGTGGAATCTCGGAGAGGAGAACAACACGCCCGATCCCGACCGCAAAGCCATCGCCGCGTGGATTCGCGAGCTTGATCCCTACGATCACCCGATCGCCGTGCACACGCACCTGAACGCCGCCCGGCGTTTCTACAACGGCATTCTGGGCGATCCCCATTTCGAGGCGAGTTCCGTTCAGTCGGACATGGCGTTTTATCACGAGGAAACCGTCGAGCTGCGGCGGCGCAGCGCCGAGGCGGGGCGCAAATGGGCGGTCTTCCACGACGAGCAGTCCCCCGCCGACATGGGCGTCTTGCCCGACAGCGAGGATCCGGATCACGACATCCCGCGCATTGACGCCCTGTGGGGGAACCTCATGGGCGGCGGTTCGGGCGTCGAGTGGTATTTCGGCTACCGCTTCCCGCACATGGATTTGAACTGCGAGGACTGGCGCTCCCGCGAGCGGATGTGGGAGCAGACGCGCATCGCGCTGGACTTCTTCCACCGCTACCTTCCGTTTCATGAGATGGAGCCTGTCGTGCCGCCTTTTCGCGTCGCCGAAGGTTCGCCGATGCGCATCCTCGCCAAGACCGGCGAGATCTATGCCATCCAGTTTCCGCGGGGCGGCTCGGCGCAGATCGCACTGCCCGAAGGCGAGTACACCGTGCACTGGTTCAACCCGCGCACCGGCGGCGAACTGACGCAGGGGGACGTGCGCGAACTCAGCGGCGGCAAGGGGCGCCGCTGGCTGGGATTGCCGCCCGCGGAGCGTTCGCGCGACTGGGTGGCGCTGATCCGCCGCAAGCGTTAGCCTGACGACGGACATGGAAATCACGAGACGCGCTGTTCTGGCTGCGCCCGCCGCCGCGCTGGCTCGCGGAACGAACCTGCGCATCGGCGTGATGGATGGGGTGGCGCTTGGTCCTTCCGATCCGGAGTCTGTCGCGGCAGCCGCGCGCGCCGGATGCGAGGGCATCCAGGTGACTCTGGGCCGTCAGACCACCGCCGGACGTATGGTCATGGCGGCGCCGGAACGCCAGCGCGCCTTTCTCGCCGCCTCGAAGCTGCACCGCATCCCCATCGTCTCCACCTACATCGACATCCTGCACGCCCATTGTCTGAAGAACGACCGCGAGGCGGTGCGGTGGGCTGTGGAAGGCATCGACATCACGCGCAAGCTCGATGCGCGCATCCTGATGCTGGTCTTCTTTGGCAAGTGCGCGCTGGAGACGCGCGAGGAGATGGACGCGGTGGTGGGTCCGCTGAAAGAGCTGGCGCGGGAGGCCGAGCGCGCGCGAGTCATTCTTGGCTTCGAGAACACGATCCGCGCCGAGGACGACTTGCGCATCCTCGATCAGGTGGCGTCGCCGGCGCTTCAGATCTATTACGACATCGGCAACGCCACCAACCTGTATCATGTCGATCCCCTGGCCGAACTGCGGCTGCTCGGGCGGAAGCGCATCTGTCAGGTGCATGTGAAAGACAAAGGCTACCTGGGCGAGGGGCCCGTCGACGTCGCCGGCGCTGTGAGAGTGCTCGACGAGACCGGGTGGCGAGGGTGGCTGGTGCTGGAAACCGGCGCGCCGTCGCGCAACAAGGAAGAGGATCTCAGGCGCAACGTGGCGTGGCTGCGGCGGCTGCTGAAGTAGGCAAGGCGGGCGGCGATATACTGCCTTGCATGCAGCGCCGCACGTTCCTTCTCCAGACGGCAGCCCTGGGCCTGGCAAGGGCCGTCGAGATCGACCTGACCCGCCAAAATTGGACCGCACGCTGGATCCACCCCGTGGGGGAAGAGAACCTGCAAGGCTACGGGGTCTATCATTTCCGCCGCGCCGTGGAGTTGGCCTCGAAGCCGCAGAAATGCCTGATCCACGTCACCGCCGACAGCCGCTATGAGCTGTTCGTCAACGGAATGCGCGCCGTGTGGGGCCCGGCGCGCGGCGACCTCCATCACTGGCGTTACGAGACCATCGACATCGCGCCGTTCCTGAGGGCAGGGAAGAACGTGCTGGCGGCCACGGTTTGGAACGACGGGCCTCATGCCGCCGTCGCGCAGTGGTCGCACCGCACCGGCTTCCTGCTACAGGCGGCGGACACCGATCACGCTGCGTTCAACACCGGGGCCGGCTGGCGCTGCCTGAAAGACCCCGCCTATAGTCCCATTCCCGTGCCGACCTATCAGCCCACGGGCTACTACGCCATCGGCCCGATGGAACGGTTTGACGCCGCACGCCATCCCTGGGGCTGGAAGCAGCCCGACTTTGACGACGCGGGCTGGCCGGAAGCCCGCCCTGGGCTTGTCGCTTCTTCCCGCTGGCAGCGCGACGCCCCCACGCGCTGGATGCTCGTTCCACGGTCCATCCCCCTGATGGAAGAACGCCCGGAGCGGTTCTCCCGCCTGCGCAAATCCGAGGGGCTGGCAGCTCTGCCGGAAGGTTTCCCTATGCGCCCTGTGCCGCTCATCGTGCCGCCGCGCACGAAGGCGTGGCTGCTGCTCGATCAGGGATGCCTGAGCTGCGCGTTTCCTGAAATCGAGATCGAAGGCGGCGCGGGCGCATCTCTCTCCATGCGCTATGCCGAGGCGCTGTGGCAGCAGCTCAAGCCGCGCCGCATGAAGGGCCACCGGGACGAGATCGAAGGCAAGGAGTTCATCGGCTACGGCGACACGCTTCTGCCGGACGGCGCGCGGCGCTTGTGGAGGCCCCTGTTCTGGCGCACCTACCGCTATGTGCGGATCGACATCGAAACCGCGGACCAGCCTTTGACGATCCATGACGTCCGCGGCACGGCCACCGGGTATCCGTTCACCGTGAAAGCGCGGTTCGATTCCGGCGATCCGCTGCATCAGAGGATCCTCGAAACCGGCTGGCGCACGGCGCGGCTGTGCGCCCATGAGACCTACATGGACTGCCCCTATTACGAGCAGCTCCAGTATGTCGGCGACACGCGCATCCAGGCGCTGGTCTCCGTCTACATGACCGGCGATGCAAGGCTGATGCGGAACGCCATCGAACAGATCGACGCCTCGCGCACGCACGAAGGCGCCACTTACTCGCGCGCGCCCAGCACGCTGCAGCAGTACATCCCGCCGTTCTCGCTCTGGTGGATCGGCATGGTGCACGACTACTGGCGCTACGTGGATGATCCGGGCTTTGTGAAAGAAATGCTGGGCGGCGTGCGCGCCGTGCTGGGCTTCTATGAGCGCTACCTCCGCCCTGACGGGCTGCTAGGCCCCATGCCCTGGTGGAACTACGTCGACTGGGTGGAAGGATGGCAGGGCGGGCGCCCGCCGTCAGAGCCGGACGTCATGCCCGCTTCCATCCATATGCAACTTCTGCTGGCGCTGCAATACGCCGCAGGCCTGGAAGAGGCACTGGGCATTGCGGCGCTGGCGGAGCGCTGCCGCGGGCAGGCGCAGCGGCTGGCGAAGTTAGTTCAGCAGTTCTGGAGCCCGGAACGGCGTCTTTACAGCGAGGACCTCGCCCACCGCCATTTCTCGCAGCATTCGAACGCGCTTGCCGTGCTCGCCGGATTGCCGTCATCGCAACAGGAGGCGCGGGAGCTGATGCTGCGCGTCGAGCCGCCTCAGGAACTGGCCAAATGTTCCGTCTATTTCCGGTACCACTTCGATCGCGCCATGGCCGCCGCCGGGCTGGGCGATCGTTATCTCAGCCGCCTGGCGACTTGGGAGTTCATGCTCAAGGAAGGACTCACTACGTGGGCGGAAACCGACAACCCTTACACGCGCTCGGACTGCCACGCATGGGGCGCGAGCCCGAACATCGAGTTCTTCCGAACCGTGCTGGGAGTCGACTCAGCGGCACCCGGGTGGTCGAAAGTGATCGTCAAGCCGCACCTGGGACCATTGCAGCGGGTCGCCGGCGTGGTGCCGCATCCCAAGGGACTGATCGAGGTGCGGGTGGAACGAGACGGTGCGCGTTACCGGATTGATGTGAAAGCGCCCCAGGGCGTGGAGGTGATCCGTGATTCGGGCTGAGAGGAGAGACCCGGTTTACAGGAGCCGGAAGTTGACTTCCACATTCGCCATGACGGGCACCGGCTTGCCGTCCTTGTAGCCCGGACGGAACCGCCACTTGGTGACGGCTTCGATCGCCTTCTCGTCCAGACCCATTCCAAGCGGGCGGATGACGCGCACATTGGTGACTTTGCCGGTCTCGTCGACGACGATGGCCAGCACCACCGTGCCTTGGAACTTCGCCTTGCGCGCCTCTTCGGAGTACTCCGGTTCCACCTTGTAGATCGGCACCGGCGCGCTGACTCCGCCGCCAATGCGGAACGCGCCGCCGCCGAATCCGCCGCCAGAGCCGGGACCCACGCCGGGTCCGCGTCCCGAACCGACGCCGCCGCCGGAACCGGAGCCGATGCCGCCGCCGGAGCCGGGCCCGCTGGAAGGCGGACCGATCTGGCCAAAAGGATCGCCGTAGTTCGGCATGTTCACGTTCGGCAGGGGCATGTTGGGATCGGCGATGATGGTGGGCTCCATCACCAGCCGCGGGTTTTCATTCTGGATGACTGCCGTCGGAGGAGTGAACTGCTTCAGGTCCGCGCGCGGCAGCCTGCCCTTGCTTGCCGGCAGAGGAGACCTGTCGCCGCCGCCACCGCCGCCGCCCGCAGTCTTCGGCGCCGGGGGAAGATCCGGCATGTAGGGTGAAATCTCGACCGGCGCCACCAGCTGAATCGTGTTCTTCACCGCCTGCTGCACCTGCTTGTTCGTGCCCAGTGTGAAGGCTAAAGCCACAAGCCCAATGTGGACGAGCAGGGAGACGAAGTGAGATCTTCCGCGGTAAGGATCGGGAGCGAACAGCTCCTTCACCTTCACCGGCTTCGCCGTGACTTCCAGAGGCGGGAGCTTCGGTGGGAAGACCAGTTCCTTGACGTTCCGGACCAGGTTGACGTACCAGGGCTGCTCGATCTCCTCGAATTCCGCCAGGGCCGAGCCGCGCAGCTCTTCCCTGGTCAACGGCCGGACTGTTGTCTGAAGCGGCGGCTCCTTGGTGAAGAGATAACGCAGGTTCTCCCGGAAGGATTGCCAGAAGGTCCGCTTCACCTGGAAGTGTGCCAGTTGCTGGAGTTCAGGGTCCTTGCCGTTGATCAGTTCGTCTTCCGTCAGCGGCCGGAAGGTGACCATTAGCGGCGGCTGCCGCTTCATGGCGGAGAGGTCGCGCAACGTGCGAAAGAGGTTGATGAACCACGGCCGCCGCTCTTGCTGAAGAGCAAGGATGTCGGCGAACGGCGCGTCGTCCCGGTGGGATGCCGGAACGGGAGCCGCCTCCGCTAAGGGTGGCTTGGGCACGTGCGCCTGCATAATGACGAAATCACCTTCGACAACTGGTCCCGACCCGGCCCCGGGCCTCTGCCAGCTTAGACGCACCCTTCCGGGGAAAGTTGCACGAAAGCAGGCGAATCGGCCGGACTGTTCCCAAAAATTGTAGCATGCACCCTTCTTCAGAGGCGAACGTCTATGAGATTTGGTAACGCCTGGTGCTGCTCCGGCGGGCGGCGCATCACTGTGCGCTCGATGCAGGCAGTTGGCCCAGCGTCCGCTCCAGCAGCGCTGCCAGCCTCAGCCCGGCGCGCCGGATCTGTTCTTCGATCACAGGGTAGGCGCGTTCGGCGTACTCGTCATCAAGGAGCGCCGGGCGCTCCGGAGGGAGCGCGGCGTAGGCGACGTCGCGGGACAGCCGGTGCGAGTCCCATACCCAGTCCTCCGGCGTCCCAGCAGACTCCCTTCGCCACTGTTCAGGCTCCGCATCGCGCACGAGGCGTTCCCTCACGCCTTCGCGCTGCAGTAGTTCCTGCAGAAGGGGAGTGTCCCAGATGGAGTGCAGGTTGGTGGGACGCTGCCGGAAGATCACCGGCACATCGTTGCCGCCACGGTCCCGGCGGTCGCCGCAGTGCAGCGGCTGATGCAGATCGCCCACGAAGTGAACGACGAACCGCAGCGCCTCGTCTCGTTCTGCCGGCGCCAGACTGCGGTCGGCGAGCCGCGCTGCCATGCGCTCTATGGCGGTGAGAATGCACTCGTCGTTGGGGCAGTAAGGCCGCCAGGTGCCGCGGGCGGCCTCCACCGGGATGTTGATGTAGTGCCAGGGAGCCGTTTCCCGCCGCTGCGGCCGTACCTCGTCGGCCCAGGGCGCGACGGAGACCAGCGTCTCGCCCTCCGGCAGCAGCCGTGTAATCTCCGACTTTGCAGGGCTGGACAGATGCATCCAGGCGATCTGGGCCACCAGACGGTGGCCTTCCGGTCCCCACGGGAAGGCAGGCCGAGAGATCGTCAGCAGGACGAGTGCGGAGGAGAGCGGGCGCAAGCGCATGAACTTCCAGTATGGCAGTCTGGAGGAGGCGCGCTCAATCCGCGGTTTTTTCCAGCGCAATCCTTCCATGCCGCATCCAACCGAGCGTCGGATGGAAACGGAATCGTACCTGCGTTCGCGGCGCCTGGCAGCGTTGGCCGGGGGCGGATGGCTGTTCACGCTGGCTCTGGTGGCGTTTGTCTATCAGCTTCCCTCCACCTTCTTCCCGCACACGGAAGGGCCTTTCTGGCTCCACTGGCTGGCGTTCGCCGTGTTCTACATGGCGTACGCCACGCTGAGCCTGCCCTTCGACGTCTGGGCGGGCCACTGGCTGCCATGCCGGCACCAGCGCTCCTGCCGCCTGTTGCCGGTGTACCTGGGCGCCCTGTTCCGCGCCGAATCGGCGCAGTTCGCAGTGATGACGCTTTCCTCTCTGCTGATTTTGCAGGCCGGCACCCGGTGGGGCGTCAAAGGAGCGTTGGCCGCGATGCTGGCGTGCCTTGCGGTGCTGATCCTGATCCACCCCTGGATGGCGCGCTTCCTGGGCGGCAACGCCGCCCGGCGCCTGCCCGCCCGGGTCTGGCTGCCCGGCATGGCGTGGCACCTGGCGGGCTTTGTCCTCCTGCTCCAGATGCCCTTCTGCGGAGCGGATTCGGTCCACCGCCTGCTGGAGGCTCTGCTCGGCTGCGCGCTGTGGTCGCTGGCAGGCTACAGGATGTTGCGTGCGCGGAACCGGGATGCGGCCGCGGCGCTGTTGTATCTTTCGTGGGCGGGTTTTGGCCTGTTTTCTCGCGCCACGGCGGAACGCATGGGGCTGCCGGAGGCGTGGATCGAGCCGGAAGCGAGCGGTGCTCAGGATGCCAGGAATTCCCTGGCGGCTTCCCAGATCGCGTCGACCTGATCGCGCAACTCGTGATCGGATTCGGCCTCGTACAGCTGGCAGCAGGTGCGGGTGCGCGCGAACTGCCGGGAGACCTGGGCCGGCACGACGTCGTCGCGCGTGCCATGGAAGATCAGGCAAGGCTGCGTGATGGCGGGCTCCTCCTCGTAGCGGCGGGCGTCTTCCAGGAACTGCCAGCCCAGCTCGACTTCCGCGCCTTGCCCGTAATGCATCAGGCGCAGGACGCCCCGGGAGCGCCACTGTTCCACCTGTTCTGTCCCCAATGCTTCTTCGTACAGGCGAGCGAATCCGAACGCTGGGGCCAGCAGGATCAGCTTCTGCACTTCAGCGTGCCGGGCTGCGTACAACGCCGCCAGATAGCCGCCAAGGCTGGAGCCGATCAGGTGGACCGGTTCCCCGGCGGCATGGCGGGCGATGATCTCCAGCTGCTCCGTCAACGTCAGGCGCCGGAAGTCCGCGCCGTTCAGGTCCGGGATCTCGAACGGCCAGCCTTGGGTGTGGAAACGGCGCCCCAGCTCCTGCGCCTTGGCCGACAAGGGGGAGGAGGCGAAGCCGTGCAGGTAGAGGGTCCGAATCATGCTAAAACTGAAGCTTAGCGGATCTGGCGGTCCGCCGGTCTCTGCCCGGGCTTCGTTGCATTCCCGCGGTTCCGCGGGTAGAATCGGAGCTTTGTGGACTCTCTGGAGGTTTCATGTCCGTTCGCGACAAAGTGAAACAGATCATCATTGAGCAGCTGAGCGTCGAGGAGTCGGCCATCGAGGACAACGCCTCGATCGTGGACGATCTTGGCGCGGATTCGCTCGACGTGGTCGAGCTGGTAATGGCCTTTGAAGAGGCGTTTGACATCGACATTCCTGACACCGACGCAGAAAAGATCAGGACGGTCAAGGACGCCATCGACTATATCGAGGCCAAGAAAAAGGACTAGGCGTCCGCGCCGTCCTCATCCCGTGCGCCGCACGGAATCTGTCGCTTGCATAGGAGATTTCCATTGGCACGCAGGGTGGCCGTCACCGGTGTCGGCGTCATCTCGGCGCTGGGCTGCAGCGCAGAGGAAACGTGGAAGGGGATCCGTGCCTCGAAGTGCGGGATCGGCCCGATCACGCAGTTTGACTGCGCGAATTTCAGCTGCCGCATCGCCGCCGAGGTCAGGGACTTCGATCCGCTCCGGTATTTTGACAAGAAGGATCTGAGGCGGGTGGGCAGGTTTATCCAGTTCGCTGTGGCGGCTTCGGAAGAGGCGATGCGGTCCAGCGGGCTGCAGGTGACGCCTGACATCGCCGAGACGGTGGGCGTCTACATCGGCAGCGGCATCGGCGCCTTCGAGGTGATCGAGCGCGAGCACCGCACGCTGCTTGAGAAGGGCCCGGACCGCGTCAGCCCGTTCTTCATTCCGGCGTCGATCGTCAACCTCGCCTCGGGCAACGTGAGTATCCGTACCGGGGCCAAGGGGCCGAACTCGGCCACAGCGACGGCTTGCACCACCAGCGCCCACTGCATCGGGGACTCCTTCCGCCTGATCCAACACGGTTACGCCGATGCCATGATCTGCGGTGGCGCGGAGGCGTGCATCACGCCCATGGGGATCGGCGGCTTTGCGGCCATGCGCGCTCTTTCGACCCGGAACGACGAGCCCGAAAAGGCCTCGCGGCCATGGGACCGGGACCGCGACGGCTTCGTCGTCGGCGAGGGTGCCGGCATTCTCCTCCTCGAGGAACTGGAATTCGCCCGCCGCCGGGGCGCGCCCATTCTTGCCGAGATCGTCGGCTACGGCATGAGCGGGGACGCCTATCACATCACGGCCCCGTCGGAGGACGGTGACGGCGCCTACCGCGTGATGCGCAACGCCATGCGGGATGCGGGGATCGGGCCGGAGCAGATTGATTACGTCAACGCCCACGGGACCTCCACGCCGGTGGGCGACCTGATTGAGTGCACCGCCCTGAAGCGGACTTTCGGCGAGCATGCCTCGAAGATCGCCGTCAGCTCCACGAAGTCGATGACCGGGCATCTGCTCGGCGGCGCCGGGGGGCTGGAAGCCGCGCTGACGGTGTTCGCCATCCGGGATCAGATCGCTCCGCCGACCATCAACCTGGACAACCCCAGCGAAGGGTGCGATCTCGACTTCGTGCCGCACAAAGCCCGTCCCATGAAGATCGAATACGCGCTGTCGAACTCGTTCGGCTTCGGCGGCACCAACGGCAGTCTCATTTTCAAGCGGTTCGCCGGCTGAGATCGCCGCGCGGCTCGATGCGCGGCTGCCGGCAGGAGTCGATTTGATGAAGATCCTTGTCGCTCTGAAACAGGTGCCGGCGCGCGATCTCCCCGTTGAGGCGGACGGCGCCTGTGCGTGGATCGGCGAATCCAGCCTGAGCTACGAAATGAACGAGCCGGACGCGTACGCTCTGGAGGCGGCGCTTCGGCTGAAAGAGTCCGCAGGGGGCGAGGTGATCGCCGTCTCCTGCGGGCCCGAGCGCATCGCATCCACGCTGCGCGAGGCGCTGGCCAAGGGCGCCGACCGCGCCATCCAGATCGCCGTCGAAGGGGAGGCTGCACGAGGAACCGACCCTTCCGTGACGGCCAGGCTTCTGGAAACCGCTATACGCGAAGAACAGCCTGACCTTGTCCTCACCGGCCTCCAGTCCGACGATACGGGCAGCGGCCAGACGGGCGTAATGCTGGCCGCGCGGCTCGGCTGGCCGCATGCCACGCTGGTGGTGGCCATCGAGGCGGGAGCCGGAGAGCTGCGTGTGAAGCGCGAGCTCGAGGCAGGCTGGTTTCAGCATGTCACGCTGCCACTTCCTGCTGTATTGACGGTGCAGAGCGGCATCAGCCGCCTGCGTTACGCCACGCTAATGGGCATCAAGCGGGCCAAGACGAAGGAGATCCGCCGGATCGAACCGCCCGCGGAGGCTCTGCCCGCCGCGGGGCTGCGCCTGAAGGCGCTCAACGAACCGCGGCGGCAGCGCGAAACGCAATACCTGGAAGGCTCACCCGCCGAGCAGGCGGCGCAGCTTGTCGAGAAACTTCGCTTTGAGGCGCGCGTGCTATGAGCGGAATTCTGGTTGTCTTCGAATCCGCTGGCAATAGCTGGCACCGGATGTCGTTCGAGGCGCTGGCGGGCGCCCTGGAACTGGCCCGGACCGTGGGTGGAGAGGTGGTCGCCTGCGCGCCGGGATTCGGCCCCGCGGAAGCGGCGGCGGAACTGGCCTCATTCGGGGTGTCCGAGGTGCTGGCGCTCGAACATGAGGCATTGGCGGAATACACGGCGGATGCGTGGGTGGCAGCCCTGACAGAAGCCGTGCGCGAGCGGCAGCCGGAGTGGGTCATTCTGCCGCACACCTACCAGACGCGCGATTTTGCGCCTGCGCTGGCGGTCCGCATGGACCGCACGCTGATGGGCGATTCGACGGGCTTCTCGATGGAAGACGGCGTGCCCGTCTTCGAACGCCTGCTGTTTCAGGGCAGACTGGTGGGTCGATTTGTGTTCGAGACTCCGGCCCCGAACTTTGTTTCCTTCCAGGCGGGGGCCTTCCGCGCCGCGCAGCCAACGGGCGCCTCGGCTGCTGTCACCGTCCTGCGGCCCGCGCTCGATGCAGGCTGCATCCGCCAGCGCCCGGAGCCGCCATTCCGTGATTCGGCCCAGGCGGTGGATCTCTCCGCCGCGGAGCGTATCGTTGCCGTGGGCCGGGGCATCCAGGAAGAAGGCAATCTCGAACTGGCGCGGGAGTTGGCTGAGGCGCTGGGCGCGGAGCTGGCCGCATCGCGCCCCATCTGCGACAACGGCTGGCTCCCAATGGAACGGCAGGTGGGCAGCTCCGGGCAGACCGTGGCGCCGAAGCTTTATGTCGCTTTGGGCATCTCCGGAGCCATTCAGCACATCGTGGGCATGAAAGGCTCCGGCTGTGTCGTGGCCATCAACCGCGACCCTAAGGCGCCGATCTTCGAGATTGCCGACTACGCGCTGGTCGGAGACCTGTTCGAGATCGCCCCCGCGCTGATCGAGACCCTGCGGCAGGAAAGCGCATCCTGAATTTTCGTTCTTGCGATGCGCGCCCGGGACGGAAGCCGCGGGCCGCGGCATCGCCCTTCAGCCCCGGCGCCTTCACTATGGGCTGGCAGCGCCCCGCAGCGGAGCCGTGCAGATCTCAGTTCTCGCTGAAGCAGAAGACGTCGTTTGAGCCTTCCGGTGACAGGCAGTATTCGCCGTCTTCCAGCGGTTCGTTCACCTCGACGCGGTAGAGCCCCGGCTCGAGCATCGTGACCAGAACGAAGATGGGCCGCGGGCCAGCCTTGCGCCGCCTTCCCTGCGGGGGAAACAGGAGTGTCCGGCTTCCGCCTCGTGGAACCATGCGGAACAGCGAAAGGCTCTCCGGGTTGATTCTATCGGCCTTGAAAAGGAAGATCGGCTCCGGCACGGGGGTCTTCACCGGGCTCTCTGCGCCCGGCACCGTGTAAAGCGTTCCATCCCTGGTCTTCGATTCCGTGGCGGCGCTCTTTTCCACTTCGATCAGCCGTGAGGCGTGCAGCAGATAGGGGACGTCTGCCTTTTCGGGGCGCGGCCCCGCGTATTTCCGGGAAGACTGCGCCGCCGCCGGAACCAAGAGGAGGAGCAGGACGGGCACGGCGCGGGAGATAAGCAATCGAAGCATGGCAAATGGCCTCACGAGGTGATGGATGAATGCGGCGGCCGGGCGGTTCCTTCCAACGCTGCGAGGTGGTCTTCCAGGAACCCTTCCGAGGGATGGAGAGGAAGCCAGAGAACACCCGGGGGAGCGGGCCGGGACGCGGTGGAGAGCCAGCCTACAGCGGGCACATGTTGCCGGATGCGGGCGGCGAACTCTGGCCATTCCAGATCCTGCTGCGACGGCGAGGCGAACACGGCGTCAAAGCGCAGGCGTGCAGCCATCTCCAGAGCCTGGAGCGAATCGGCGGCGGACACCACCCTGTGGTTGCGTTCGGCCAGCGCGCGGATCAGTGGCCGCAGCACGCCGGCCTCGGGGTGCACCAGCAACAGCGTCAGCTGGCGCGCCGGCGCCGCAGGCTGTTGCCGGCTCTGGCGGGGCGGGTCCTGCGCCGCCAGCGGGAGCACGACTTCGAACCGGTGCTGGTTGCCAGCGTGGCTCCACTCCAGCCTTCCACCGCAGCTCTCCAGAAGGCTCCGGCAGGCGGAGACGCTCGCCGCAGGCGGCTCAGACACGGCGGCGGACGGGCTCAACAACAACGAAAGGACCGCCTGCCCGCCGCGCGCCTCCGCCGCCAGCGCTAGGCGGGTGGAAGGCGCACTCTGCAACACCTGTTCCGCAGCGACGATCAGGCCGAGAGCCGCCTCTTCGACGAGCCCGCGCGGCGCCCGCACGGGAAGCGGCCGGTCCGGCAGCTGCGTTCGCACCTCCAGCTGCATGAGGCGCCAGGCATGGCGGCGCAAGCCGCCGAGCTCGCGCAGCACGTCGGAGAGATCGAAAACGCTGGGGCGGGCCAATTCCCTCTCGCCGAAAGCCGACAGGCGTTCGACGAGGCCCAGCGCCGCCTCCGCCTCTGCGGCGAGATTCTCCAGATTGCGCTGGCGGGCCTCACGACAGATGCCTTCCAGCAGCGGCCGCAGCTCCCGGGCGATGCCCGCCAGCAGCAGGCTGGAGGCGGCCAGTTGCTCGCCGCGGACCACCTGTTCCTTCAGACGCCGCTGCTCGCGAATCTCCAGGGCAATGCCTGCATGGAGGGCCAGATCGCTGAGCGCGTCGTGGATTTCCTCCGGAAGACCCTCCTCCCGCGAATGGCGGATGAGGAGAAAACCTCGCAGTTTATCCTCCGGATCCAGGGGAACTTCCAGGCGATTTTGTGGCCCGGCACCCGCGGGCGCGCCGTCTCCAGGCTGGGAAATCACCGCCCGCAGGTCGGCATCTCGCAGGGTTCGCCTCAGGGATTCCTGTATGGTGAGCGCGATGGAGGCTGCGTCGGGGCCGCGGGCGGCCTCCCGGCTCAGCGCCCGGATGGCGGAAACCCGGCGGCGCATGCGCTCCAGGCGGCTGAGACGGCGCCACCATACCAGCGACGCGAGCGCAATGGAGACCGCGGCCGTGACGGCGGCAGTGGCGGTCAGCGGAGTGTCTGCCGTGAAAGCCATGGCTTGAGCGACGGGTCCAGAAAATCACGCACCGCGAGATCCGCCTCGGGCGCGTCCTTCAGGGTGGTAAGCACCGCGACTACACGGCCGCCGGAGGCGCGCGCCGCTTGCAGCCCGCCAGGCGAATCCTCGAAGATCACACAATTGTGCGGCGCGACGCCCAGGCGCGAAGCCGTAGTCAGATAAACCTCCGGGTTGGGCTTCGGGCGCCGGACCTGATGGCCGTCGACGATGACCTGGAAACAGTCGCGCAACCCGAGCCGGTCCAGGACGAAGTCCACGTTTGCCGGCTCGGCGTTGGTGGCTAGCGCGCAGGGCACACCCTGACTCAGGGCGGCTCTCACAAAGCTTTCAACTCCGGGGACAATGTGCCGCTCGAACACCGGCGCCATCATTTCCCGGTAGAGCTGTTCCTTGTCCGCACCGTGCCGGAATACCTCCTCTTCCGTGATCAACGGGCCCCAGAGAACGCGGACAATCTGGTCGTTGCGCTTGCCGAGCATCTTCTCCATGACTCCGGCGGAAGGAATTCCGTGGCGCGCGAGGTAGGTCTCCCATGCCGCTGTGTGGACTCCGGTGGATTCGATCAGCACCCCGTCCATGTCGAACAGCAGCGCGAGCCCAGGCGCCACGGTGAACTTGTCCTGCATTCGCCGCCATGATAGCACCCTGCCACCGCAGCGCCGCCTGCGCCAAGCCGCGGGGCGCCCCTGGGAGGGGCGGCGGAAAACGCGGCTGCGGCTACAATGGGAATGCGATGGACCTGTATGAGGAAATCGTGCGGCTGCGGCGCGCGGGCAGGAAGGCGGCGCTGGCCACGATCGTAAAGGTCAACGGCTCGATTCCCGCGTATCCGAGCGCGAAGATGCTGGTCCGCGATGACGGCACCATCGCGGGCACGATCGGGGGCGGCTGCGTGGAGGCGGAGGTCTGGCAGGCGGCGCGCGAGGTGATGGAGACGGGCAAAACGCGCATCCTCTCCTTCTCGCTGGCCGAAGACGTTGCGTACGACAACGGGCTGATCTGCGGCGGACAACTGGAGATCTACGTGGAACCCGTGGAACCTTTGCTGCGAGTTTTTCTGTTCGGCGCCGGACATATTTCCCGGAGCCTTTCCAGACTGTGCTCCATGCTGGGCTTTGCCGTCACGGTGATCGACGACCGCGAAACGTATGCGAACCGGGAGCGGTTTCCAGATGCCAGCGAAATCATCGCCGGAAATTATGAGGAGATTTTTCCGAAACTTGACATCCATTCCGGCTGCTTTCTGATTATCGTGACGCGCGGCCACCGCGACGACATGCGGGTGCTCCGGTGGGCGGCCGGGACCGAGGCAGGCTACATCGCGATGATCGGAAGCCTCCGGAAGGTCCTGAGCGTGGTGAGGGAACTGGTCCGCGAGGGCATGGCGCCGGAGCTGTTCGAGCGCGTGCACGCCCCGATGGGGCTCGACATCGGGGCGGTGACGCCGGAAGAGATCGCTGTGAGCGTGGCGGCTGAAATGATCGCCGTCCGGCGGAAGGCGTCCTCCAACTGGCGCGCCCTCTCGATGACAGTCCTTGGCGCGGGCGCTCCGACGGCGGCTCAGAAGTGAGACCGAAGCTGAGCGCGATTCTGCTGGCAGCCGGAGCTTCTTCACGCATGGGGCGCCCGAAGGCGCTGCTCGAATACCGGGGCGAGACATTTCTGGACAGGCAAATCCGCCTCTATTCCGAAGCTGGAGCGGCCGTGATCTGCGTCCTGGGCAGGGATTCGAGCCTGGTGGCAGGAGCGCTACGGCGGGCGGCGGACGCCGTGCTGGTGCTGAACCCGTCGCCTGAGGCGGGCCAGCTCTCGTCGCTGCAATGCGGGCTTCGTGCAATGCGGGCTGGCACAGAGGCGTTCTTCTTTACGCCGGCCGACTCGCCGGGCGCTCTGCCGGCGACCCTCGAGGCGCTGGTGGAAGCCTGGGACGGGACGGCGGATTTCGTTCAGCCGGTGTGCCAGGGACGGCACGGCCACCCGGTGCTGGCGGCGGCGCGGATGGCGCCGGCGCTGCTGTCGTTGCCGCCGCAGGCATCGGCGCGGGACCTCGTCCGGCTTTCGCAGAGACGGTTTGTGGAAGTGGCGGATCCGTTCGTGCTGCTGGACGTGGATACGCCCGAGAGCTATGAGCGGCTGCTGGAAGGGCGGCTCGAATGAAGCGCTCACGCCGCAGGACCGCCGCGCTGGTGGCAGTCTTTCTTGTGGCCGCCGTGGCGGCGCTGTTGCCTTTCCTGGACATGCCCGCGCTGGCGCCGCCGCTGCGAGCTGAGCTTTCGCGCTCCTTGGGGCGGCGGGTGGAATTGCAACAAGTGCGATGTCTCCTGTTCCCGGTTCCCGCTCTGGTGGCTTCGAACCTCTTAATTGAAGAAGACCCGGCTTTCGGGCTGGAACCGTTCGCCTACGCCGACCAGGTTCGCGCCTCGGTCAGCTTGCCGGCGCTGCTCCGTGGATCGCTGGCTCTCCGTGAGATCCGGCTGGAGGGAGCCAGCGTGAATGTGGCGCGGTTGGAGCAGGCGGGGTTCAATCTCGGCGCCTTTCTCAAGAATCTGCTGGCGGAACGGAAGTTGAGCGACGTTCCGAGATTTTCGCTGCGGCAAAGCCGAATCAATTTCCGCACAGGGGCGGTGAAATCGGCGTATTTCCTGAACAACGTGGACATGGACGCAGAGCCGCCGCGCCCGGGCGGGGGCGAATTCCGGTGGCGGTACGAGGCGTCGCCGGCGAGAACCGACCGTTCGGAACAGGGCTTCGGGAGGTTCACTGGCTCGGGGCGGTGGATGCCCGGAGAGGGCGGCGGTCGCTTCGCCGTGGACGTGGAGCTGGAGCGCAGCGCGGTGCCCGAACTGATGCAGCTGGTGGCGGGAAGGGACATCGGGCTGCAGGGCCGCTTCACGGCCCGGGCCTTTCTCGACGGTCCTTTGCGCGCTCTGGAATTACGCGGCCAGATCGAAATGGAGGAACTGGAAAGGCCCGCGTTCTTCGGGCTTCGCTCGCGGAACATTCAACTTCCTTTTCGGGGCCTCCTGGATCTGGAAGCGCAGACCCTTTCCCTCAGTTCGGCGGCGCCGCAACGGGGCCGCTCCCCGGCTCCGCTGGAGTTCCGTCTGGAGGGAAGCGGCCTGCTGGCGTCGCCCCGGTGGCTGGCGGAAGTCGGCTTTGAGAACCTGCCCGCCCCCGCCTTGCTCGACATCTGCCACCGGCTGGGGCTTTCGGCGCCGAGGGGCGTCGCCACCGGCGGAGAGGTTTCCGGCTCGGCGCGGTTTGCCAGCGGCGCGCCGGCGAAAGGCGAGTTGCGGTTCCCCTCGCTGGCGGTTCGCTTCGGTGAGGAGCCACCCGTGGAGGTGAAGGATGGCTTGCTGCGGCTGGAAGGCGACGCGCTGGCGCTGGAGAGTGCGCGGATCGTGACGCCCAGGCAAGCCGAGGCGGCGATTCGCGGGCACTGGAATCTGGCTACCGGGGAGTTCGGCTTCGAAGCCGCGACGGAAGGGATGGAGATCGCCGAACTGAACGGCGCCGTGAGCGTGTTTCCGGCGCTTGGCAGGCTGCCCGTCCTGGAAAGCTGCGGGGCTGGCAAGTGGCGCGGGCGGTTGGCGCTGTTGAAAGAACCTGACGGCGGCCCAGGACAGGGAAGGCGGGGATGGTCGGGGAGGATTGTACTCGCCGAAGCGCGATGCCAGCCGGAGGGCTTCGCGGCGCCCCTGTCGCTGCAAAAAGCGGTTCTGGAACTGGCGGGCGCGGGCTGGCGCCTGCGCGACGGCGAACTGCGGTTTGCGGGGACGCCGGTGCGGGCATCCGTGCGATATGAGCCGGCCGCGCAGGCTCCGCTTTCCGTCCAAATCGCGGCGGAACGGCTGGAAGGCGCCCGCCTCGAATCGCTGTTTCGCGTGGCGCATCCGCCGCCAAGAGGGCTGCTGGACCGGACGCTGCGCCGCCAGACGGGCATGCCTGCATGGCTCCGGCGGCTGCACGTCCGGGGCTCGGTGGAGGCCGGGGTTCTGGCGCTGGGCAGGCAGGAGTTCGTGGACGTGGAGGCGGTGTTCGCCTGGCGCGGAGCGCATGTGAGGATTGACGGGCTGCGGGCGCGGTGGAAGGGCGCCCAGGTGGACGGTACGGCTCAGGTGGCGCTCTGGCGCGAAGAGCCGGAGTACCATGTGCGCGCGGTGGTGACGGATCTGGAGACGGGATCGGGAACAATCGACGCCGAGATGGAGGCGTTCACGCCGACGCTCGAGCCCGGGCTGGAACGCAGGGCGCGCGGCTGGGCGGAGGCCGGCAGCCCGCTGTTGCGCTTGCCGGACGGAACGAGCCTGCGGCAGATGAGGGCCGCGCTGACATACGACGGAGAGCGGGCGAGGAATCCGTGGCGCCTGAACAGCGTCAGTTTCTGGATGGACGGCCACTTGTGGAGCGGGCGCGGCGCGGCGTCCGCCGACGGCGCGGCGCGGGTCTGGTTCAGCTCGCCGGTTGCGCGGTGGGAAGGTTCGCTGTGGCCCCCCGCGCTTGCGCCCGCAGCGCGCTGACGGCGCGATACACTTTTGAGAGCAGCCGGATCCCGACGCGAGCCATGGAACCCCCGATGCAACAACAAAACGGACAAGATTTGTTCGAAAGGGAACGCCGCACGGCCGAAGAGCAGATCGCCGCCGCCTGGCAGTTGCACGTGGAGTCCGTGCAGGAGCTGCTGGAGCGCGGCTGGCGGGAGCACCTGGGGCGGGCCATCGAGGAGCGTTTCGATGCGTTCCGGGAGGCTTTCACGCAGGAACTGGAAGCGCGCGTGGCGGAGCGCGTGGAAAGGGAGACGGCGCAGGCGGCCTCGGCGGCGCTGCGGGCCCTGGGCGAGCGCCTGAACCACGCCGCGCGCCGGCTGGCGGAGGCAGACAGCGCCGCCGCTTGGGCCTCGGCATTGCTGGACGGGGTGTTCGAATTCGCGCCCCGAGCCGTGCTGTTCAGCGTCGCCGCGGGCAGGATCCAATACGAGGACCACCGCGCCACGGCCGATTTTTCACTGGCGCGGACGCCGGAAAGCGCCGTTCCTTTGTCGCAGGCGCCGGCGTTCCGCAATGTGCTGGAGTCGATGGATACGGTGATTTGCATGGCTTCTGCGGGCGAGTTGAGCGCGGAGCTGAGCGAAGCGCTCGACGGCGACGAGGAGAAGCGGATCTGCCTCCTGCCGGTGGTGACCGGTCAGCGGGAGGGAAAGCGCAAGGTGTCGGCCGTGCTTTACATCGAGAGCGGAGCCGAGCCGGTGGACTTGAACCTGCTGGAGGTGGTCACGGCGCTGGCCGGACCGGCGCTGGATGCCCTGCAAGCGTCCGGAGCGGCGCAGCCGGAGAGGGCGCCGGTGATTCCCATTCTGCCGGCGGCGCCTCTGCCCGCGCCCGCCGCCGCGGCGTCCGCGCCGGAGGCGCCGGAGTGGTCCGCGTTGCCGCGCGAGGAGCAGGAGCTTCACGCCAAAGCGCAGCGGTTTGCGCGCGTGCGCGTGGCGGAGATCCGCCTTTATCACGCGAAAAAAGTGCGGGAGGGCAGGGAAATCGGAAACATTTACGCTATTTTGAAAGACGAAATCGACCGCAGCCGAGCTCAGTTCAAGCATGAATTCATGCTCGTTCCGTCGATGATCGATTACCTCCACCTGGAAATCCTGAGGACCCTGGCGAATGACGATTCCAGCCTTCTCGGGCCGGACTATCCGGGTCCGCTGGCCTGAGGCGGCGGCCTGGCTGGCGCTCTGCGGGGCCTTGGCGCCGGCGCAACAGGGTCCGCCGCCGCGGGGCGGGGCTTTGGCGGCCGCAGTCGCGGCGGCCGCGCGCGGAGCGGCTGGAGCGGCGGAACAGCTGGCGGCGCTGGGTCCCGGGCATCCCCAAATCGCGGACTTCCTTGCCTACTGGCGGGCTCAGGCGCTGGCCGGAACACGGCGGTTCGAGGAGGCGGCGGCAGCGCTCGGGCCGGTCTGGCAGACGCGGTTCCCTTCCTCCGTCGCCGGACGTGCGGCAGTGCTGGGGGCGGAGTCGCTCGTCAAGGCGGGCAGGTTCGCCGGTGCTCTCAAAATGCTGGAGCGCGGGGGGAAGGATTTGCCCGAGCCGCAGGCAACCCTGGCGGCGGCGCTGGCGCGGGAAGGGCTCGGCGAGAAGATCCGCGCCGTGGAGCTCTACCGGCGCATCTACTGTCTTCATCCTCTGGCGAAAGAATCCTCGGCCGCGCGCGATGCGCTGGCGGCGCTGGAAAGAGATCCTGCACTGCGTCTGCCGCCCATGCCGGACGAACTGCTGGCCGAACGGGCGGCGCGGCTGGCAGCCGCCGGGCGTGATGCGGACGCGCGGGCGGAATGGCTGTCGCTGGCGCGCTCTGGCGCGGCGCAGGAGATGCGGGAAACGGCCCGCGTGCGGGCGGCGGCGGCTCTGTACTCGCAACGGAAGACGCGCGATGCGCTGGCGGAGTTGGGCGCGATGCGCCTGACAAGCGCTGAGGCGGAGGCGGAACGTATGCATTTCATTGTGCTTTGCCACCGCCGTCTCGACGATCCACAGGCGATGCTGGAGGCGCTGGCGGAACTCCGGCGGCGCGCGCCCAGGTCGCGCTGGACGCTCCTGGCGACCATCCAAGCGGCCAATCATTTCCTGATCCGGAACGAGGCGGTATCCTTCGTCCCTCTGTTGCGAGCGTGTGCCGAAGACTTCTCCGAAGAGCCGGAGGCCGCGGGCTGCCACTGGAAGGTGGCTTGGCGCGCCTGGCTGGACCGCAGCGCTGCGGCCGAAGATCTTCTGAAAGGGCATCTCTCGAGGCATCCCGGGTCGGACCGTGCCGGAACGGCGCTGTATTTCCTGGGGAGGCTCGAAGAAGAGCGGAGCAATTTTCAGGCGGCGCACGTTTATTATTCCGAACTGAAGTCGCGATTCCCGAACTTCTACTACGCCACCCTGGCAGCCTCGAAGCCGCAACCCGCTGCCGGGAACGGGGGCGGGGCCGGGCCTGCGGCGCGGTTCCTGGAATCGTTCCGCTGGCCGGAGAGGCCGCGGGACGCGGATTTCCGCCCCGGCGAAGAGGCGAAGTGGCGAATCGCCCGGGCACGCCATCTGGCGGCGGAATCGCTGGGCGTCTGGGCGGAAATCGAATTGCGTTTTGGCGCGCGCAACGGCAGTTCGCCGTATGCACTGGCCCTGGAGGCGGCGGAGATCGCCAGCGCCCGGGGCGCTTGGGGCGTTGCCGTCCGGCACATCCGCGGGACGGTCCCCGGCTATCTTTGGTTGCCCCGCGAGGCGGCGCCCCGGCGCTTCTGGGAGCTGGCGTTTCCTTTCCCCTACCGGGATCTGATCCGGCGTGAGGCGCGGAAGAACGGTCTGGATCCCCTGCTCGTGGCGGCGCTCATCCGGCAGGAGTCCGAGTTTGATCCCGATGCCGTGTCACCCTCGGGCGCGATCGGGCTGATGCAGGTGATGCCCGGCACCGGGCGCGAACTCGGCAGGCGGCTCCGGATGCGCCCTGTGACGCGCCGCGCGCTCCACAATCCGGGGGTGAACGTCACTGTCGGCACCTACTTCCTGGCGCGGCTCCTTGACTCAAGGCAGGGACGGGTGGAAGAGGCGCTGGCGGCTTACAACGCCGGGCCCACGCGGATTCCGGTGTGGACTGGATGGGGCGAGTTCCGGGAGCCGGCCGAGTTTGTCGAGACGATCCCGCTGCAGCAGACCCGCGATTACGTCCAGATCATCCTGCGGAACCGGGAGATCTATCGCTGGCTGTACGGACCGCAGGCGCCTGCGGCGGGGACGGCCACCGGCGCGACGGCGGAGCCCCGCCCGGCAGCGTCGGCCAAGCCCGCCCCGAAGGCGAAGCCCGCTTCAAAAGCGAAGCCGCGGCCATCCACGCGTCCGCGGAAATCATCCTTGCGGAAAGGAGCGAAGTCCGTTGCGGGAAAACGCTGACCGCTTCCGTGCCTCGCGCACCGCCGGATTCACCGAAAGCGTGATCCGCGAAATGACCCGCCTGGCGCTGCGCCACAACGCGGTGAATCTGGCTCAGGGGTTTCCGGACTTCCCGGCGCCTGCAGTCTTGAAGGAAGCCGCCGCGCGCGCCATCGCGGAAGACCGCAATCAGTATGCGGTGACGTGGGGGGCCGGGCCGCTGCGACGGGCGGTTGCCGCTTCCTACGGGCGGTTCTACGGGATGGAGGTGGATGCAGACGCCGAGGTCACCGTCGTGTGCGGTTCCACGGAGGGGATGATCTCGGCGCTGCTGGCGACCACGAACCCGGATGACGAGGTCATCCTGTTTGAGCCGTTCTACGAGAACTACGGCCCGGACGCTGACCTCTGTTCCGCCACCCGGCGTTATGTGCGGCTGCACCCGCCGGACTGGAAATTCGATCTCGAAGAATTGCGCCGTGCTTTTTCCCAGAAAACGAAGGCGATTGTTGTCAACAACCCGCATAATCCCACTGGCAAGGTGTTCACCGCGGATGAATTGATGCAGATCTCGGGGCTGTGCCTGGAATTCGACGCTCTTTGCATCACCGACGAAATTTATGAACACATTACATATGACGGCGCGCAGCACATTCCTATGGCGGCATTTCCCTGGATGCGCGACCGCACGGTGACAGTCAGCTCGGCGTCCAAAACCTATTCGGTGACCGGCTGGCGTGTGGGGTGGGTGACGGCGCCCCCGGAGATCACGTCCGCCATCCGCAAGGTGCACGACTTCCTCACCGTCGGGGCGCCCGCGCCCCTGCAGTACGCGGTGGCAGAGGCGCTGGCGTTGCCGGACGAGTACTACGAGGAACTGAAATCGTCCTACGAGAAGCGGCGCAGGATCCTGGTGGACGGGCTGCGGAGAGCGGGTTTCGCCTGTGAGCCCCCGTCAGGGGCATATTACGTCATGGCGGATATCCGCAGCGCCGGATTTAGGGACGGCGACGAACTCTGCCGGCGCCTGCCGGAGCGCGCCGGCGTGGCCGCTGTGCCCGGCAGCAGCTTCTTCAACAAGAAAGCGGCCGGAGCGGGCTGGATCCGCTTCTGTTTTTGCAAGAAATATGAGACTCTGGAAGAGGCGGGCCGACTATTGGTTGAGCGGCTCCGCACAGTCTGACGCCGCCGGCCCTGGCGGCAGCGGCGGCAGTGGCCATTCGAGTTCGGTTTCGAGGAAAATCCGATGCTGCCTGCATTTCTCGTACCTGAGCTGGAAATCCGGGAGAATGGCAATGGCCCGGCTCTGGAGCTTGGCTCCTCGGCCGGCGGGCTGCTGACGGTGACTCTTGGCATCCACCGGATCATCGAACAGGAGAGTCTGGACTTGGCGATCCACGGGTCCGGGGACGGCGTTCAATGGGAGGCCAAGCCCCTGATTGCCTTCCCGCAGAAGTTCTACTGCGGCGTCTATTCCCGTGTGCTCGACCTTCGCAATCATCCCGACGTGAAATTCCTCCGCGCGCAATGGAAAGTCAACCGGTGGGGAAGGGGCGAAGAGAAGCCGCTGTTTGGCATTTACGTGTTCGCAGAGGCGTTGAAAGCGGGCGTACTGAAAGCAGCGGTCTGAAGCGCGCCGTCAGAGCCTGTTGATGAGGCTGGCGACATAGCCGCCTCCGAAACCGTTGTCGATGTTGACTACGCTGACGTTGCTGGCGCAGCTGTTCAGCATGCCCAGCAACGCAGCCAGCCCGTGAAAGCTGGCTCCATAGCCCACACTGGTGGGCACGGCGACAACCGGGCAGCTCACCATGCCGCCGACGGCGCTTGGCAGTGCGCCCTCCATGCCCGCGCACACCACAATCACGCGAGCCTGCCTGAGCATTTCGTAATGCCCGAGCAGACGGTGGATGCCCGCCACGCCCACATCGTGGACCTGAATCACCTCGTTGCCCATCACCTCGGCGGTGACCACCGCCTCCTCCGCCACGGGCAGATCCGTGGTCCCGGCGCTGATCACCAGCAGCTTGCCCTTGCCCTTCGGCCTGCGGTCCCGCCACACGCGCAAAGCGCCGGAAAGCGGGAAGTACTCCGCCTCCGGAAAGCGCGTGCGGAGGGATTCAAACACCTCCTTGCTGGTGCGCGTCACCAGCACGTTGGAGGCTCGCTCCAGCAGGCGGGAAGCGATGTTCACGGTCTGCCCGGCGGTCTTGCCCTTGCCAAAGACCACCTCCGGCATGCCTACGCGGATGGCGCGGTGGTGATCGATGGTGGCGTAGCCGAGCGTCTCGAACGGCATGTGGCGCAACCGCTCCAGCGCCTCGTCCACATCCACGACGCCTTCCCGCACCTGTTCGAGCAGGCTCTTGAGCAGATCCTGGTCCATCAGTCCCTCCCCGGCCGGCTAAAACTCCACCTGCGCCCCGGGCCGCAGCCCGTTGGCCTTCGCCACCCCGGCGCGTACTTCGAGGACGTAGAGCGCATCGAAGGCCCCGCCGTAGGCAAGACAGCGGTCTTGCGGTCCCGGGCAGGGCGGCGCCGCATGGACAACCTGCACGACGCGCTTCTGTCCGTCCAGCCAGACGATATCCAGCGGCACCTTCACCTGGTACATCCAGTACGGGTAGCGGCCCGGCTTGCCGTGGTAAAAGAGCAGTCCGCGGTCCTCCGGCAACTCGTCGCGAAACATCATGCCGCGCGCCAGCTCCTCCGGCTGCACAAGCTGTTCGGCCCGGATGACCTTCCCGCCCGGGAGCCGGACGGGCACCGTGTTGTATTCTTCCGGCCGCATGGCCGTGCCGGGGCCGCTGCAAGCGGAGAGTCCGGCCACCAGGATCCACAACGCCGGGCTGAGGGCGCGCATCTCTTAATATGGTAAAAGAACCGCAGCCGCCCATGCATCCGGCCGCTCCTCTAGCCAGCCCTTTCAGCCGCCTTTGGCGCCGTTTTGTGCTCACGCTGGAGATGATCCGCATCGAGCACTCCGTATTCGCGCTGCCGTTCGCTCTCACCGCGGCGCTGTTGGCATGGCGGGAGACGGCTGTGCCGGCTGCGTCGCTGTGGCCCCGGCTCGGCTGGATCCTCGCCTGCATGGTGACGGCGCGCTCGGCGGCGATGGCATTCAACCGGATTCTCGACGCCGGGATCGACGCGCGCAATCCGCGAACGCGCACCCGCCACCTGCCCGCCGGGCTGTTGTCGCGCGGTTTCGCCTGGGGCTTCACTGCCGCCTGTTCCCTGCTGTTCATCCTTTCGGCGGGGATGCTGAACCGGCTTTGCCTGCAACTGGCGCCCGTGGCGCTAGCCATCGTCTTTTTCTATTCCTGGACCAAACGTTTCACGTCGCTGTCCCACCTGGTGCTCGGCTTTGCGTTGGGTATCGCACCGGCGGCAGCGTGGATAGCCGTCACCGGCTCGCTCGACCTCCGTATCCTTTGGCTGACGGCAGCGGTGACGCTCTGGACCGCCGGGTTCGACGTGATCTACTCCTGCCAGGATTACGAGTTTGACCGCCGCGAGGGACTCTTCAGCCTTCCTGCGCGTCTGGGAATCGCGAGAGCGCTTGTGGCGGCGCGCGCTTTTCACGCCGTCATGGTGGCTTCCCTCGTGATGCTCGCGCACAGCTTCGGGGCGGGCGCGCCGGCATGGGCGGGCATCGCGGTGACAGCGGCGCTGCTCGTCTGGGAACACCGGCTGGTGCGCGCAGACGACCTGTCGCGCGTCGATGCCGCGTTCTTCACCGTGAACGGCTGGGTCGGAGTGGTATTCTTTGGTTTCTGGGCTGCCGACATCTTCCTCCGGCCACTGGGAGCTTGATCCCGTGATGACGACACCACTTGAGACCCCCGTGTTTGATGACGTGCGCCTCTGGTCCGTGCTGGAGAAAGTGCAGCGCGGGGAACGGCTCACCTTCGAGGACGGCGTTCTCCTTTACCGCTCGCACGACTTGCTGGCAATCGGCTACATGGCGAACGTCGTGCGCGAGCGGATGCACGGCAACGTCACCTACTTCAACGTCAACCGCCACATCAATCCCACTGACGTCTGCGTCGCCTCCTGCAAGCTCTGCGCCTTCGGCAAAAAGGCGAAAGACCCGAACGCATACACGATGTCGCTGGAAGACGTCTGGGCGCGCGCCGCGCAGGGCGCCGCCGAGGGTATTACGGAACTTCACATCGTCGGAGGGCTGCACCCCGAGCTCACGCTCGACTGGTATTGCGACATGCTGCGCGGGATCAAGCAGCGTTCCCCGCAGATTCACCTCAAGGCGTTCACGATGGTCGAAGTCGCCTACCTGTCGCGCCGCTTCCGCATTCCTCTGGATGAGGTCCTGCGCAGGCTGCGCGAAGCGGGGCTGGATTCGATGCCCGGAGGCGGTGCGGAGATCTTCTCCGGGCGCGTCCGCCGCATCATCTGCGATCACAAGATCGACGGCGGCGAGTGGCTGGAAGTCGCGAGGCTGGCGCACCGCACGGGCATCAAGTCCAACTGCACGATGCTTTACGGGCACATCGAGACGGAAGAGGATCGCGTCGACCACCTGCTGAAGCTGCGCGCTTTGCAGGACGAGACCGGCGGCTTCGTCACCTACATCCCGCTCGCCTTCCATCCCGACAACACGCCGCTCGAGCATATCCCGCGCACGACCGGTTTCGCCGACCTGAAGAACATCGCCGTGGCGCGCCTGTTGCTGGACAACATTCCGCACATCAAGGCGTACTGGATCATGATGACGCCGAAGATCGCCCAGATGGCGCAGCGCTTCGGCGCCGACGACATCGACGGTACGGTGGTAGAAGAACGGATCTACCACGACGCGGGCGCGACCACCAGCCAGGGCATGCGGCGCAGCGAGCTGCTGCACCTGATCCGCATGGCCGGCCGCGAGCCGGTGGAACGCGACACGGAATACCGCCGCGTAGAGCGCAACGAGGCGACCTTCGCGATCCTCGTCTGAAGCCGCCGTCAGCGGCCCAGGAACTTCTCGATCCGCGCCGTCTCCCGGTCGGCGTTTTCCAGGTGTTTCTTCGCCGCCGCCGCGTCGCCACGCTTGATGGCCGACTCGGCCTCGTCCATGTAAAACTCCATCCGCTGCGCGGCGGCGGCGATGTCGCCCCGAAGCCCAACGCCCATGCGCGCCTGCTCCTGCTTCAGGCGGTTCAGGCTCGACTGTGCCGCGTTAACGCGCGCGCCCAGCAGCATGAGCTTCTCGCGCAATTCGCCAAGCTCGCGCTCGTCCACTGCCGGAACCGCGGGCTGCGGCGGGGGCGTTACAGCAGGCGCGGGCGTCTGTTCGGCGGGTTGCGATGCTGCTGCCGGTGTGGAAAGAGCCGGTTGCGTCTCCGCACGTGGCGGGCGCGCCACCGGCGCCTGCTGAGACGGGCGCGACGCGGCGGGCTGCCTCGCGGATGCGTCTTCCGATGCGCGCGGCTGTGCAGAAGCGGCGGAAGGCGCCGGGCTCGAGGGCTCTACTTGCAGCGGCTCGGCGGGTGCAGGAGTCTGTTCCGCAGGAGCAGAGGGCTGCTGTGATTCCACCTGTGCTTGGGGAGTGGAAGCCGCAGGCGTCTCGGTGGCTGCCGGCTCGCCCGCCTTTGTGCCAAAGAAGCGTGGCAGATGCATCGCCGCTACAATCAGCACGGCGATGGTGACCACCGATCCAAGCACCACGTACAGCGCGCGGCTGGAATGCTTGCGGGGTTCCGGCACGGGCGCCGCGCCCCACGCTTGTTCCGGGCCTGCCTGCGGCGCTGGCGCGTTCCATGCACCTGCCGGAGTCGCGGCGGGCTGCGCGGCCACAGTCGCTCCGAGGCTGGAAGCCAGATTGCGCAGCGCCGCGCCCATCGCCGCCGCAGTCTGGAACCGGCGGGTGCGGTCCTTCTCGATCGCCATCAGAATGATGTCGTTCAGCCCCTGCGGCACGTCCGGCATCAGCTGTACCGGCGGCACCGGCATCTCCTGGAGGTGCTTCCGCATCAGCGAATACTCGCTGTCTGCCTCGAACGGCACGCGCCCGGTGACCAGCTGGTAAAGCGTGATTCCAAGCGAATAAACGTCAGTCCGGTGATCGATATCGGCCACGCCCTCAATCTGTTCCGGCGAGATGTAGGGGAGCGACCCGACCAGGAAGCCGGTCTTCGTCATGGACCGGTCCTGGGCGAACTTGGCGATGCCGAAGTCCAGCAGTTTTACCGTGCCGTCCGGTGTGAGCATCATGTTGGACGGCTTCAGGTCGCGGTGGATGATGCCCTTCGCGTGCGCGTAGGCCAGCGCATCGCACACCTGTGCCATGTAGTGGATGGCATATTCCAGCGGGAGAGGACCGGAGCGAACCAGCTCGTCCAGCGTCACGCCGTCGACGAATTCCATCAGCATCAGGAGCTGGTTTTCGAAATGCAGCGCCGTGTGCAGTGCGGCGATGTTGGGGTGGTTCAGCGTCGCCTGCAACTTGATCTCACGCACGAAGCGCTCGCCCAGCTCGGGGTATTCGGCCAGGTTCGGCAGCAGGACCTTCATCGCCTCTACCCGGTCCGAGATCACGTTGCGGGCCTTGTACACCTTGCCCATGCCGCCGGCGCCCAGCACGGCCAGGACTTCGTAGTCTCCTATCCGGTCTCCCGGTTGATAGGACATGATCTCCTCCTCTTCCTCTTCGCGCCCCTCCGGGTGCATAGTTTCTCACCGTATCGCCCACCTTCGGCGGCGTGGCGCCTGTAAAGGTGCCGACGGCGGATTCCTCGTCCGCCTCGGTGATCGTCAGCGTCCCGAGCGTGTCCTCCACTTTCCGGATCACCCGTCCGCTGGCGGGATCCTTGATCTCCCGCGAGAGCCGCCGCACGCTGAGCGTCATGCCCGGGCGTAGGCCCGTGCGCGTGCCGACATTGATGACTACTGTGTTGCCAGTGATATCCGCCACCAATCCTTCCACAGGCCGCGCCTTGCTCTCGATCCGCGAGGAGTTCGCCGTGAGTTGCGTGGCGAGCTGCCCCACCGCGTTGCGCGTGGCTTCGCCGAGAATCGTGTTGGCGAAGTTGGTGCTGCGCATGTCCATGACGCCTCCGCCCGCCGAGCCGCCGCTGCCGCCCGCCCCGAGCAGCGACGTCCCGCTTCTCTTCGACTCCCCGGCGCCGGTGGCCACGGCCAGAATCTCGCCCGTCTCCACGTTGACCAGCCGCGCGGTCACCGCCACCACAGCCTTGGCGCTGCGCACGCTTGTGCCGCCCAGCCCGTACTTGCCGATGCTGCGGCCGAATCCGCCGAGCCCCACTTGCCGGTCGTCGCGTCCGAACTGCGTGATCGAACCAACAATGATGGCGTCGACTCCCAGCAGCCGTCCGATGCGCGCAGCGCTGGCGGGATCGGCGCGGTCGCTGTTGGAGAAGTTCTGTTCGGCCAGCAGCTTGTCCAGCGCCTTGCGCTCGATGACCGAGTAAGCCCCGCCCTCAACCAGCTTCTCCACCAGCATGTCGCTGATGCCGGTGCCCACGTCGACGTCGGTGCCGAAGATCGCAGCCACCCCGCTCCGCACCGTACCGTAGTCGAAGTTCAGGACGGCCACCCGCTTCTTCTGCGGCGCCTGGCCCCAGGCAACGGATATGGACACTGCCAAAACCGCCGCTGCGATCCACCGTCTCTCCATGTACGCTTCCTCCCAAGAGGTCTCCCGCCGGATCAGGGAACCCTCATCAGAATAAACGAAGAAATGGCAGGGAACAAGCGGCCGAAGCACATTTCTCACTCACTGGGATACGGCGTCCCGCGAGACGGGGCGCCGGAGGCAGGATTGCCTAGCCCTGGTTGTCCTTCCACTCCTCGTACCACGCCATCTGGATGGCTTCGAGCTTGGCTTCATTCGACGCCTTCGGGTCGTCGTCGAAGTCTTCGAGCTCGATCACCATGCGGTGCAAGTCCGTGAAGCGCACAGAAAGAGGATCCACATCCGGATGCGCCTCATACAGCGCTATCCCGATATCTTCGAAGTCGTTCCAGGTCATCGCGTCGCCCCCTATTCGATCTTGGTGCCTTTCAGCGCCTCGCGGACCGCCGAATTCATCATGGTTTCCGCCAGGCGGCGGGTGGCGGCGTCCACCTTCTCGATGCGGTCCCTGATCAGCAGGTGGTCGCCGGCATGGTAGACCATCTGGAGTTCGTTGACGGCGGCGTCGACGGCTGAGCGCTCGTCCTCGGTGAGGTCGAGCCAGGCGTCGCTCGAGCGCGCCTTCTCCACCGCGGCGAGGATGTTGTCCGCTTCCACGCGCGCCTCGCGCACCTGCCGCTCGCGCAAGTCCTCTTCCGCCTTCTCGTAGGACTCGCGGATCATCGCCTCCACCTGCTCCTCGGTGAGCCCGTAGCTCGGTTTCACCTCAATGCTCTGCTCCTTGCCGCTGCGCAGGTCCCGCGCGGTGACGTTCAGGATCCCGTTGGCGTCGATCAGGAATCGCACCTCGATGCGCGCCATGCCGGCGGGCATCGGCTCGATGTCCTTCAGATCGAAGCGCGCCAGCGAGCGGCAGTCCCTCACCAACTCGCGCTCCCCCTGCACGACGTGGATCAGCACGTTCCGCTGCCCGTCCACCGAGGTGGTGAAGATTTCGGTGGCGGAAGCCGGGATAGTCGAGTTGCGGTGGATCAGTTTGCTCACCACGCCGCCCATCGTCTCGATGCCGAGCGAGAGCGGGGTGACGTCCAGCAGCAGCTTGTCCTGTACATCGCCGGATAGGATTGCCGCCTGCACGGCGGCGCCGAGGGCGACCACCTCGTCGGGGTTCAATTCGGAGTGCGGCTTGGCCTGGAACAGCGCCTCCACCGCGCGGCGGACCATCGGGATGCGGGTGGAGCCGCCGACGAGCACGACTTCGTCGATCTGTTCCGGCTCGAGCCCGGAGTCGCGCATCGCCTGGCGGCAGGGTCCGAGGGTGCGGTCGACGATGTCGCGGATGAGGTTCTCGAACAGCTCGCGCCTCAGCTCCCGCTGGTAGCGCCGTCCGCGGTACTCCATGTCGATGACCGTAGCGGGCTGGAAGGAGAGCTCTTCCTTGGCGCGGATCACCGCCTGCCGGATGGTCTGCACGGCCTCGCCGTTGTGGGAGAGATCTTCGCCCCATTCGCTGGCGATGTCCTCGAGCGCGATGGCGAGGAGGCGGTTGTCGATGTCGTCGCCGCCAAGATGCGTGTCGCCATTGGTCGCCAGCACCTCGAAGATGCCCTCATGAAGGCGCAGGATGGAGATGTCGAACGTGCCCCCGCCCAGGTCATAGACGGCAACGATGCCCTCGCGCCGTTTGTCCAGCCCGTAGGCGAGCGAGGCCGCCGTGGGCTCGTTCACCAGGCGCAGCACCTCCAGCCCCGCGATACGCCCCGCGTCGCGCGTCGCCTGCCGCTGGGCGTCATTGAAGTAGGCGGGCACTGTGATCACCGCCTGCGTGATCTCCTCGCCCAGACACTGCTCGGCGCGGCGCTTCAGCTCTTTCAGGATCTGCGCGGAAATCTCCGGCGGCGTGAAGGTCCGATCTCCCAGCGCAAGCCGGATCACCTGCTCGCTCCCTTCGGCGATGCGGAACGGAAACAGCTTTAGCTCCTCGGCCACGTCCTCGCGCCCACGTCCCATCAGGCGCTTCACCGAATAGACCGTGCGGTCGGGGGCGTCGATCAGCAGGCGACGCGCCGGCTCACCCACGACGAACGATCCGTCTGCTCCCACGCTGACGATGCTTGGCACCATGCGGCTGCCGTCCGGGCCGGGAATGATCTCGGGACCGGTCAGATCCATGAAAGCGGCCAGCGAATTTGTGGTGCCCAGGTCGATGCCGATGATGCGGCGCTTCTGCGCCGAAGCGAAGTCAATCTGAAAAGTGCTCATGGGATTGGTTGAGGCGCGCCCTCAGGCGTTGCGGGCGGTCAGTTGTTTGTCCACTTCCTGGACCAGGTTGCTGATGTAGCGGCGGCGGTTCAACGTAGAGCGGATGGCGGCAAGCACGTCCTTCCGCTCTTCGGGCGGCGCGGCATCATGACGGACGAAGAGGGTTTCCAGGCTGCGGTCGATTTCGGCCAGCATGTCCAGGAAACGCCGCCGCATGGCGTCGAGCTGCGGAAGCACGTCGAGATCGCCGCCACGCAGCTCGTCCAGCGCCATGTTCAGCTCGAAGACCTCCTCGAGCAGCTCCGGAGGAACATCCTTGTTGCGCTGGTCGCCGATAGGGAAGCCCTCCTGGCGCAGCACGTATTCGGCGCGCTGGATCGGATCCTTCAGCACGCGGAAAGCGTCGTTGAGGATGGAAGAGGCTTCGAGCGAAAAGCGCTTCTCCTGCTCCGAGCGGCGTGTGTAGCGGTCGGGGTGCAACAGCCGGCTGAGCGTGTAGAAGCGGTTCCTGAGATCTTCGGGATTGACGGCGAGGCGGCGGGGGAGATCAAAGAACTCGTAGTAGTCAGGCGTGGGCGCCTGGATGGTGTTGCAGTAGCGGCAGAACAGCGATGCCGCGTCCTTCGCCCCGCAATGCCAGCAATCGTGCAAATGGGCCATCAGGCGGAAAACGACGTTCCGCACCCGCAGCTCTTCGTCGCGTGGGGATTGTCGAACGCAAAGCCCGAGTGCATCAAGGATTCCTTGTAGTCGAGCGTCATGCCGTCGAGGAAGATCATGCTCTTCGGATCTACATAGACTTCCACGTCCTCGAACTGGAAAATATGGTCCGACGGCCGCGGCTTGGGCTCGTAGCGGAACAGATAGCTCAAGCCCGAGCAGCCGCCGCCCTGCACGCCAAGCCGCAGACCACCGCCCTGGACGCCCTGTTTGGCGAATGCCTCGCGGATCTTCTGGATGGCTTTGGGTGTGACCTGGATTTCCGGCATGGACTCGTCTCCGGCCGGGCCCCGGCCGCTGCGCGGCGGGCGCCCGGCTTCAATCTCAGATTACGCCGTCTGCCCGGCGCTGGCAGGCACGCCCGCCTTCTTCTTGTAGTCCTCAATGGCCGCCTTGATGGCGTCCTCGGCGAGAACCGAGCAGTGGATCTTGACCGGCGGGAGGCTGAGCTCGTTCACGATGACCGTGTTCTTGAGCTCGAGCGCTTCTTCGACAGTCTTGCCCTTGAGCAGCTCGGTAGCGAGCGAAGAGCTGGCGATGGCCGACCCGCAGCCGAAGGTCTTGAACTTGGCGTCCTCGATGATGCCCGTCTCCGGGTTCACCTTGATCTGCAGCTTCATGACGTCGCCGCATTCGGGAGCGCCCACCAGCCCTGTGCCCACGTTCGGGTCGTTCTTGTCCAGGCTGCCCACGTTGCGCGGGTTGTTGTAGTGATCCAGAACCTTGTCGCTGTATGCCATGTTTTTCTCAAGTCCCCTTCTGCTTCAGTGTTGGTGCCGCGGTCCAATTCCTGGCGTCAGTGCGCCGACCATTCCACCTTCGTCAGGTCGATCCCTTCTTTCACCATCTCGTACAGCGGCGAAAGCTCGCGCAACTTCTTCACAACCTCCACCACCTTGCCGATCGTGTAGTCGATCTCCTCCTCCGTCGTGAAACGCCCCAGCCCGAAGCGGATGGAGGAGTGCGCCAGATCATCGCCCGCGCCCAGCGCCTTCAGGACGTAGCTGGGCTCGAGCGTCGCCGACGTGCAGGCGGAGCCCGACGACACGGCGATATCGTTGATCCCCATCAGCAGGCTCTCGCCCTCGACGTAGGCAAAGCTCATGTTGAGGTTGTGCGGGAGCCGGCGCTCCATGGTGCCGTTGATGTACACCTCGTCGAGCTCCGCCAGGATGTCGTCCTTCAACTTGTTGCGCAGGCGCTCGAGCCGCGGCATCTCCTCCGGCATGAGCTGATGGCACAGCTCGGCGGCCTTGCCGAAGCCGACGATGCCCGGCACGTTCAGCGTGCCTGAGCGCATGCCGCGTTCATGCCCGCCGCCGTCCATCTGCGCTGTGAGCTGCACGCGCGGGTTCTTGCGCCGGACATACAGGGCGCCCACGCCCTTGGGTCCGTACATCTTGTGAGCTGTGCAGGAGAGCAGGTCGATGTTGTCGGCGATGACGTCCACCGGGATCTTGCCCACCGCCTGCGTGGCGTCCGTGTGGAAGAGCGCGCCCTTTTCGTGGCAGATCTGCCCGATGGTCCGGATGTCCTGGACGGTTCCGATCTCGTTGTTGCCATACATGATGGAGACCAGGATCGTCTTGTCGGTGATCGAATCGCGTAACTGGTCGAGATCGATCAGCCCGTCGGGGCGCACCGGCAAGTAGGTCACGCGGCAACCGCGCTTCTCCAGGCGCTTGCAGGTGTCCAGAACCGCCTTGTGCTCCGTGGCTGCGGTGATGATGTGGTTGCCCTTCTCTGCATACATCTCCGCTACGCCCTTGATGGCGAGGTTGTTCGACTCGGTGGCGCCGCTGGTGAACACAATCTCCTTGGGCGAGGCGTTGATCAGGGAAGCGATCTGTTTCCGCGCCTTCTCCACGGCTTCTTCCGCCACCCAGCCGAAGCTGTGGTTGCGGCTGGCGGCGTTGCCGAAATGCTCGCGGAAGTAGGGAAGCATCGCTTCCAGCATGCGCTCGTCCATCGGCGTGGTCGCGTGATAGTCAAGATAAATCGGGAATTTCAACATGGCTGTATCTTCCTCTCCATCGCCCTAGCCAGGAATCACCGTCAGCGCCCCTGTCCGCCCGAGGCTTCGCGAGCTGCGCAAAGGGTCGTCTTCGCTCAGGTCTGCTATCGTGATGCTCTCGAGCACCTGCTGGATTCGCTCGTGCACCTTCCGCAAGGGCTCGCGCACGTTGCAGCAGCCGGCGATGTCGCAGTCGCTGCCGGCGGTGAAACAGTTCGTCAGCAAGACCGGTCCGTCTATGGCGCGGATCACCTCGAGCGCCGTGATGCGCGCCGGGTCCCGCGCCAGCCGGTAGCCCCCGTTCACGCCCTGCTCGCTGACCAGGAACCCTTCCCGGACCAGCCGCTGCAAAACCTTCGACAGGATCGGCGCCGGAATCCCGTAAGCCTCCGCCATCTCCTTCGTGCTCGCCGAACGCTCCCTGCCCAAAGTGGCGATATGCTTCAGGCTGATCAGTCCGTAGTCGGCTTTCTTGGTCAGCTTGAGCATGGCGGGTGAATCCAGGACCGAATCAGTCCAATTCCAACTCTAGCATCCCGGACCAATTCGGTCAAGGTTCTTGTCAGGAAAGAGCCCGGCCTTCTGTGGCGCACTCAACCGGCGGGAAGCAAGACGCGATGATTCAGGCTTCCAAAGCCTGCGCGATGTCGGCGATGATGTCTTCAACGGCCTCGATCCCGGCCGAGAAGCGGACGAGGTTCTCCCGCAGCCCCATCGCCGCCTTCTGCTCCGGCGGCACGTCGCGGTGGGAGGCGATCCACGGGTAAAGCACCATCGTGTGCACATCGCCGAGCGACGTCGCCCGCACGCACAGCTTCAGCCGGTCAAGGAACGCGAACACCTGCTCGCGCCCTGCGCCGCGGATCTCGAAGCTCACCATTCCGCCCATCAGTCCTTCGGGAAGCAGGCGCCGGATCACCCTGGCGTCCGGGTGCGCGGGGTCGTCGAGATAGAAGACGCGCTCGACGCGCGGGTGCCGCCGCAGCCACGCCGCCAGCTCTGCCGCATTCCGGCATTGCCGCTCCATGCGCAGGGGGAACGTCTTGATCCCGCGCATCGTGAGATAGGCCTCCATCGGCCCCATCACCGGCCCGGCCACGCGAGAGAACCGCCGCATCGTCTCGTAGTGGCCCTCGTCGCTGACGATCAGGCCGCCGAGCGTGTCTCCATGCCCGCCCAAGTACTTGGTCGAGCTGTGCACCACCAGGTGCGCGCCCAGTTCTAGCGGGCGAACGAGCAGCGGAGTGGCGAAGGTGTTGTCCACGATCAGCGCAGCGCCGCGCGCCCGGCACAGCCGCCCGAGCGCCTCCAGGTCAGCCACGCGCAGCAGCGGATTCGAGATCGTCTCCACCAGCAGCGCGCCGGGGCGGAACTCCTCCATCGCCGCCTCCACGGCCGTCGGGTCGTTCGCGTCCACAAGCCGCGTCTCGAAGCCGAACGGCCCCATCACGTCAAACAGCAGCTTCAACGTGGCGCCGTAAATATCGCGCGCGCACAGGACCCGCTTGGGCCGCTCCACAAGCGCGCACATCAGCGCATGCTCCAGCGCCATCATGCCCGACGAACAAGCCAGCGCCCCGTGGCCGTTCTCGAGCGCCGCTACCTGTTCCTCCAGCGCGTCGTTGGTCGGATTGGCGTAGCGCGAGTAGGCGTAGCCGTGCTGCTCGTGCGCGAAGATCCTGTCCTGCTCGGCCTGGCTCGCGCAGATCCACGACGCGGCAAAGTGCACCGGTGTGGAGACCGGAATCTGATCCTGCGGCCGCTTGCGCTCGCCCGCATGCACGGCCTTTGTCTGTATCTTCATTCCTGCTTCCCTCTCGCGCCGTTGCTCATCCTACTTGCGCTTCCAGCGCACGCCGTCGCGGGTGTCTTCCACCACGACGCCCCTTTCCAGCAGTTCGGCCCGGATGCGGTCGGCGCGCGCGAAGTCCCGCGCCTTCTTCGCTTCGGTGCGCTCGCGAACGAGCGCCTCCACTTCTTCGTCGGTCAAAGTCCCTTCCTGCACCGTGGGGCGCAGCACGTCGAAGACGCGGTCGAAGTCTTCCAGCAGCCGGGCGGCGCTTGCCCGGTTGCCCGCGCGGAACCGCCCCTGGTCCATGGCGATGTTGGACTCGCGCACGAACTCGAACGCGGCTCCGAGGGCGTCGGCCGTGTTCAGGTCGTCGTCCAGCCCTTCGTGATAGGCGGTGTGGGCAGCGGCGGCGCGCTTTTCCTGCTCTTCGTCCAGCCCCTCGTCGAAGCGCTCGGTTCGCAGCCGCGTCTCGAAGTTCCGCAGCCGTTCAATCGCCGCTGCCGCCGCCTTCAGCCCGTCGAAGGTGAAGTTCATCTGTTTGCGGTACGGCGCCGAGACCAGCAGGTACCGGATCGCCTCCGGCGAGTAGCCCTGGTCGAGGATGTCGCGCAGCGTGAAAAAGTTGCCGAGCGACTTCGACATCTTCTGCCCTTCCACCATCAGGTGCTCGGCGTGCAGCCAGAAGCGCGCGAAGGGCTTGCCGGTCATGCACTCGCTCTGCGCGATCTCGTTCTCATGGTGGGGGAAGACCAGGTCCACGCCGCCCGTGTGGATGTCGATCGTTTCGCCCAGATACTTCATGGCCATCACCGAGCACTCGATGTGCCAGCCCGGGCGGCCGGGTCCGAGAGGCGTGTCCCAGAAGGGCTCGCCCGGCTTGCGCGCCTTCCAGAGTACGAAGTCGCGCGCGTCGGCCTTTTCGTATTCGTCTACGTCGACGCGCGCGCCCGCCACGTTGCCGCTGAAATTCGTGTGCGAGAGCTTGCCGTATTCCGGAAAGCTGGCAATGCGGAAATAGGTGGAGCCCTCGCTCAGGTAGGTGTGCTGCCGCTCGGCCAGCCGCTGGATTGCCGTCACCATGTCTTCGATGTGTTCGGTGGCGAAGACGAGCTTTTCCGGACGCTCCAGCCGCAGCTTCGCGGCGTCTTCCAGGAACGCCTCGATGTAGCGTTGCGTGTACTGCTGGAGCGTCTTGCCTTCGGCTACGGCGTTGCGGATAATCTTGTCGTCCACGTCGGTGATGTTCATCACGTGGAACAGCTTCCAGCCGCGCATCCGCAGCACGCGCCGCAGCACGTCCTGGAAGCTGAAGGTGCGGAAGTTGCCGATGTGGACGTAGTGGTAGACAGTCGGTCCGCAGGTGTACATCCGCACCGTCTCGCCATCGAGCGGCCGGAACTCTTCCATCTGCTGCGTCAGTGTGTTGTAGAAGCGCAAGGGCATGGGGGGCTAAACTAGCTAGTTTAACCCTTGCAGCCGATCCGCTTCGAAATTCAGGCCGTCTGCCCGGTCACCGGCGCCCGCGCCGGCCTGCTCCACACGGCGCACGGCACGGTGGAAACGCCCGTCTTCATGCCGGTGGGAACGCAGGCGACGGTAAAGGGGCTCACGCCGCGCCACCTGCTCGAGGAACTCGACGCGAAGATCCTGCTGGCCAATACTTATCATCTATTTCTGCGCCCCGGCCACGAACTCATCGAACGCCTTGGCGGGCTGCATGGGTTCATGCGGTGGCCGCGCGCCATCCTTACCGACTCGGGCGGCTTTCAGGTGTGGTCCCTGAGCCAGCTGCGCAAGGTGCGCGAGGACGGCGTGCTGTTCCGCTCGCACCTGAACGGCGATGCCCATCTGTTCACGCCGGAATCGGTGGTCGACGTCCAACTGGCGCTGGGCAGCGACATCCTGATGATGCTGGACGAATGCACGGCCTATCCGGCATCCCACGCCGAGGCGAAGGCCTCGATGGAGCTGACCTTGCGCTGGGCGCGGCGCGGCATGGCGCACTACCGGAGGCGGATGGAAGAGCGGCCCCGCCCGCAAGCGCTGTTCCCCATCGTGCAGGGATCGATGTACGCCGACCTGCGCCGCCATTGCGCCGAGGAGCTGCTGCTGCTGGACGCGCCCGGCTATGCCATCGGCGGCCTGAGCGTGGGCGAGCCGCGGGCGCTCAGCCTGGAGATGGTGGAGGCCACCGTTCCCTTGTTGCCGGCCGGACGGCCCCGCTACGTCATGGGGGTGGGCCTGCCCGCCGAACTGCCCGAATACGTGGCCCGTGGCGTCGACATGATGGACTGCGTCATGCCCACCCGCAACGCCCGCAACGGCTGCCTGTTCACCAGCGAGGGGCGCATTCTGATCAAACAGGCGCAGTACCGCGACGACCCTCGCCCTCTGGACCCGGCCTGCTCCTGCTACGCGTGCCGGACCTTCTCCCGCGCTTATCTGCGCCATCTTTTTCAGGCCGGGGAACTGCTCTTCAGCACCCTCGCCACGCTCCACAACCTGACCCATTACCTTGACATCGCCCGCCGGATGCGAGAGGCTATTTTGCTTGGGACGTTTCCCGCGTACTTGAGCGCCGTCCGCTCCTCCGGACCGGCTCCGGGCTCTCCCTCGGCTGCCGGAGAAACGGGCGAACCCATGCCGCGGACGGCGTCCAGCACGGATCCCCGTTTGTGAACGGACCGCCCATGGCATTCCTGCTCCTCCTACAGTCGCCGCAGGCGCCGAGCCCGCTGCTGCAGTTCCTGCCCATCATCCTGATCTTCGCCATCTTCTATTTCCTGCTTTTCCTGCCCATGCAGCGGCAGAAGAAGCAGCAGCAGAAGATGCTGGCGGAGCTTCAGCCCGGCGATGAAGTCCTGACCAACGGCGGCATCATCGGCACCATCCTCTCCGTGGGCGCCGACGACACGCTGGTGCTGCGCGTCAAGCCGGACAACGTGAAGCTGACATTCGCCCGCGGCTCGGTGGCCAGCAAGATCAGCGGAGAGAAGAAATCGTAAGCCCGACGACAGCGAGAACCGACATCCCATGAAAAGCCTGAAATGGAAAGCGGCTCTGATTGTGGCCATCACGCTGGCCTGCCTGTATGGCGTGATCGGACTGCCCAAATCGAAAGACGAGCTGGTTGCCAACTGGAACAAGAACATCCGGCTCGGGCTCGATCTCCGGGGCGGCAGCCTCCTTGTGGTTCAGGTGCAACTGCAGGACGCCTTCAAGGTGGAGGCCAACACGCAGATCGAGCGGCTGAAGGAAGAGCTTGGCAAGCAATCCATTGCGTACGCATCGATCCACCACAACGATCCGCAGACGCTGGCCGTGGCCGACCAGATCGCCATCCAGGTCCAGGGCGTCCCGGCGGAGAAGTCGCAGTTGTTCCGCAACATCGTCGCGGAGCTGCTGCCGAGCTGGGTGCTGACGCCGCTCAGCTCCACCGACTACCGGCTGACGCTGAAGCCCACAGAGGCGCTTCAGATCAAGGAAGACACCATCACGCGCGCCATCACCACCATTGAGAGCCGCATCAATGGCCTGGGGCTGGCCGAGGCCAGCGTGCAGCGGCGCGGGGGCGCCGGATCGGAAGCCGAGATCCTGATCTCGCTGCCCGGGCTCGACGATCCGGCGAGGGTGAAGAACATCCTGCAAACGGCCGCGCTGCTGGAGCTGTATGAGGTGAAGGAGGGGCCCTTCCCGCGCCAGGAGGACGCCCTGGCCAAGCTCGGCGGGGTGCTCCCGTTGAACACGAAGCTGATGCGCAGCGCTCCCCGCCCCGGAGATCCGGCGGGCGAGGGCTGGTATCTGGTGGCCCGCACGCCGGTCATCACCGGCCGCGACCTGCGCGACGCACGTCCCGCGCAGGACGAGTTCGGCAAGTGGGAGACCGCCTTCGTGCTGTCACAGGAATCCAAGGGGCGTTTCGCGCGCTTCACCGAGGCCAATGTTGGCAACCGCCTGGCCATTGCGCTCGACAATCAGATCCGCAGCGCGCCGGTCATTCAGAGCCGCATCGAAGACCAGGGACGGATTACCGGCGCCGCTTCGCATCAGGAGGCCAGCGATTTGGCGCTGGTGCTGCGGGCGGGCTCGCTGCCGGCGGGCGTCGTGTACCTGCAGGAGCAGACCGTCGGGCCCTCGCTCGGCGCGGACTCCATCCACAAGGGGCTGACCGCCGGCGCGGTCGGCCTGGTGATCGTGATCGCCCTCATGCTGGCATACTATGCCGGGGCGGGCATAAACGCCGTGGTGGCGCTGGTATTGAACGGCGTGATCCTGATCGGTTGCCTGGCATATCTGGAGGCGGTCCTGACGCTGCCGGGCATCGCCGGCATCATCCTGCTGATCGGCATGGCGGTGGACTCCAACGTCCTGATCTTCGAGCGCATCCGCGAGGAGATCCGCGCCGGCAAGGCGACGCTTGCGGCTATTGACACCGGCTTCAGCAAAGCCTTTCTCACCATCATCGATACGCACGTCGCCACGGTGGTGAGCTGTGCGTTTCTGTTCATGTTCGGCACGCCCGCCATCCGCGGGTTCGCCGTAACGCTTGTTATCGGCCTGGTGGCCAACGTTTTCACCTCGGTCTTCGTCTCCCGCGCCCTGTTTCAGTTCTCCGTGGCGCGGCAGGGGTTCAATCCGAGGATCAGCATCGGAATCTGACCGCAGCGGGGCGCCGGGCGCCCCGGGATCGTTTCGGGAAGCCTCATGGAGCTATTCAAGAACACTCAAATCGACTTCCTCGGCAAGCAGAAGTACTTTATCGGCCTCTCGCTGATCCTGCTGGCCATCGGCATCGGCAGTTGGGCGGCCAAGGGCGGCCTGAAGTACGGTATCGACTTCACCGGCGGCGCCAACATCAACATCCGCTTCGCCTCTGCGCCTCCCATCGACCGTATTCGCGCCGTCATCAGCGCCCGGATCCCGGGCGAGATTTCAGTGCAAGAGGTGACGGGCGAGAACGAGGTGATCATCGGGCTGCCGCTGAAGGAAGACTCCGCCCTCCAGCGGGAGCGCGAGACGGTGGTCGAGACACTCAACACCACTTTCGGCGAGAAGACTGACCGGCTTGACCTGAACAACGCCAATCCGCAGGCGCTGGCCGAGCGGCTGCGCGAACCGCTCCAGCGTGCCTCGATTCCCATGAATGACGAGCAACTGGCGCAGCTGGCCCGGCGGATCTTCGAGTTCCGCAACACACCGCCGCGCTCCGGCGTGCTGTCCACTTTCGATCAGTTGAAAGAGGTGGAAGGCGTGACGCCGCAGATTCTGGAGGTGATCCGCCAGCAGTGCTACCTGGCGCCGTTCACGATCCGCGGGGCAGAAGTGATCGGTCCGAAGATCGGCGCCGAGATGCGTAACAAGGCGGTGCTGGCCGTGTTGTACGCGTTGGGCGGGATGCTCGTCTACCTCGCATTCCGCTTCGAGTTCGTCTACGGTTTGGCAGCGGTGATTGCCGTCTTCCACGACGTGATCATCACGCTCGGCTTCTTCTCCCTGACCGACAAGGAGATCAGCCTGAACGTCATCGCCGCCTTGCTGACGCTGGTCGGCTATTCGATGAACGACACGATCGTGGTGTTTGACCGGATCCGGGAGACGCTGAAACTTTCGCGCAGGGAGTTGACCCCGAAGATCGTCAACGATAGCATTAATCAGACGCTCAGCCGAACAGTGCTGACCTCCGGGCTGACCTTCATCTCCGCCCTTGCGCTGTTGTTGTTTGGCGGCCCGGTACTGAACGGGTTTTCGTTCGCTCTTGTCGTGGGTGTGATCGTCGGCACATACTCGTCGATCTTCATCGCCAGCCCGATTCTTGTCTTCTGGCATGAGAAGTTCCAGAAGGGCAAGCGGGCGGCAGCCCAGGCATCGGCCAAGTGACCTCCAGCCATGCAAGCGCCCTGGAGGGACCGGCCGGAAAGAAAGTTGGAGGGACGGGCGGTTTTGGGAACCTCCCGCCCCGGATGGTGTCCATAAGATTGGAAACGGTCTTGGCCGGCCACGAGCCGGCGGCCGGGATCGAAGGAGAAGGAAGGCCCATGTTTGAACAATCCCTCGTTGAAGGACGCGCCAAAACCAACAAAGGGTGGACGGTCATCATCTCCACCTCCCTTCAGGTTTTGCTGGTCGTTGTGGCGATCATCATCCCGCTGCTGAACCCGGAGATGCTGCCGCAGACGGCCCTTCAGTCGATGCTGGTGGCGCCGCCGCCTCCGCCGCCCCCGCCTCCTCCGCCGCCGCCGGCGACCCAGGTGGTCCGCGTGCAGAAGGTGATCCCGCGCCAGTTCGATGGCTCCCGTCTGATGGCGCCCAAGCAGGTGCCCAAGGAGATCGCCATCATCAAGGAAGATGAGCTGCCGCCATCTGCCGGTGTCGGCGTTCCCGGCGGCGTTCCTGGTGGGGTGCCGGGCGGGACGCCTGGGGGCGTCATCGGTAGTATCATCAGCAACGTTCCAACCGCCGCTCCGCCGCCGCCTCCGCCACCGGTGAAGCAAGAGGTGAAGCCCGTGATCCGACGGATCACCGTGGGCGGCAACGTGCAACAGGCCATGTTGATTTTCCAGCCCAAACCGATGTATCCGCCGCTGGCGAAGCAGGCGCGCATCCAGGGCACGGTTCGTTTCACCGCCATCATCGGCCGTGACGGGACCATCCAGAATCTGACTCTGGTTTCTGGTCACCCGCTGCTGGTGCAGGCGGCGACCGAAGCCGTCAAGCAGTGGCGCTACAAGCCCACGTTGCTCAACGGCGAGCCGGTCGAAGTGGTCACCCAGATCGACGTCAACTTCACGCTCAGCCAGTAGACTGAAGCGGACGGCGATCCAACAGGTCAAATTTAGTCCGTTCCATTCAACTCAACTCGCAGGAGAGAAAAGAAGATGCTTCTTCAATTGCAAGTCTGGTCGTTCCTGTTGCTCCAGGAAGCCGGCGCCGTCGGGTTCGACCTCCGTTCGATGTGGAACCAGATGGGCTGGACGGCGAAAGCGGTCGTCATCATCCTGTTCATCATGTCGGCATGGTCCATCGGCGTGATGATCGACCGCCTGATTGTGTTCAATGCGGCCCGCAAACAGTCGCGTTTGTTCGCTCCCGCCGTTGCCGGCGCCCTGCGCGAAGGCAAGCTGGATGAGGCGATCAAGATCGCCGACCGTTACAAGAAGTCCCATCTGGCGAAGGTGGTGGTGGCCGGTTTGCAGGAGTTCCGCGCTCACGAAGTGAGCTCGGAGATTCCGGGCGACATCGTTGAGGCCTCCAACCGGGCACTGGAGCGCGCCCAGGCGATCGTCCACTCCGAATTGGACCGCGGCATCAGCGGCCTGGCGACGATCGGATCGAGCGCCCCGTTCGTGGGACTGTTCGGTACGGTGGTCGGCATCATCAACGCGTTCAAGGGCATTTCGACCGAGAAGTCCACGGGGCTCGGCGCGGTGGCCGGCGGTATTTCGGAAGCCCTGGTGGCTACGGCCATCGGCCTGTTCGTCGCCATCCCCGCAGTCTGGATGTTCAACTACTTTAACGAGCGCCTGAAGGCGTTTGACGTGGAGATGTCGAACTCGAGCTCCGAACTGATCGACTACTTCCTGAAGCGGATCCGCACCGGAGCCGTGAAGTAAGGTCTGGCAGGAGCCTGGCGCCAGAGCATGAGCTGTCCGGCGAGTTGAAAACTGTGGCGGGGAGCGGCCGGAGCCGCTCCCCGCGGCAGGCGAGGCCGGATCGAGTGAGAGGCAAGGAGGCCTGGTGAATGGCTAAGAAATCGAGAACTGCGCAGGCGATCTCCGACATCAACGTCACGCCGATGGTGGACGTGATGTTGGTACTGCTGATCATCTTCATGGTCGTCACGCCGATGCTCTCCAAGGGCGTCAGCGTGGACCTGGCCAAGACGGCGAACCCGATCGCCATGAACGACGCCGACAAGGAAGATGCCGTGGTTGTCGCGGTCACCCGCGACGGCAAGGTGTTCCTCGGCTCCAGGCAGACCAACCCCGCCGACATCGCGCCGAAGGTCAAGGACCTGCTTGCCAACCGTCTGGACAAGACGTGCTACGTGAAGTCCGACGCGCGGGCGAGGTATGAACGCGTGGTTGAAGTGGTGGACAATCTGCGCGCCGCCGGAGTGGACAACATCGGTCTGCTCACTGAACTTGACGCCAAGGCGAAGGCGCGCATGGAAGCCCTGAGCGGGGGCGCCGGGACGACGGCGCAGTGAGGCAGCGGCGCTGCCGGGCGGCGATTTCCCGGCGCGGCGTCCGCGTTTGGCCCCCGTCCAGGGGGCAGGTAGAGATTGAGTACCGTCAAGGAGAGTTGCTATGGGAATGGCAGTGGGCGGCTCCGGTCAGGGACCGAAAGCCGACATCAACATGACGCCGCTGATCGACGTCCTGCTCGTTCTGCTCATCATCTTCATGGTGATCACGCCGCTGACCCCGAAAGGACTTGAGGCGCTGATCCCGCAACCCCCTCCGCCAAACGCCCCGCCGCCGGAGGTGGACCGCACGGTGGTCATCATTATCAACAAAGACCGGTCCATGATGCTCAACACCGAGCCGATCAATGAAGACCGGCTGGGCGAGAGGCTGCTGGACGTCTTCAAGACGCGCGCCGAGCGAGTGGTCTTTGTGAAGGCGGACCCCGACCTTGAATTCCAGTACGTGGCCAAGGCGATCGACATTGCCAAGGGCGCGCAAATGGACAAGGTCGGCCTGATGACCGCCAAGGTCGAGGCGGGCGAATAAGCCGGAGGTACGCTGGATGAAACGCAATATCCTCATCACGCTTGCGGCTGCCGCCGTACTTCTGCTCGCCGGGACCATGGCGGGATGCAAGAAGCTGGAGGCGCGCGACAATCTGAACAAGGGCGTCGCGGCGTTCAAGAACGCCAAGTATGCCGATGCCGTGGAGTTCTTCAAGCGCGCCATCGAGCTGGACCCGACTTATCCGACAGCAAAGTTGTATCTGGCCACGGCCTACATGAGCCAGTACATTCCCGGGGCCGAGTCGCCGGAGAACCTCGCCTACGCCGAGAATGCAGCGAAGTACTTCATGGAGGTACTCCAGGACGATCCAAACAACACCACGGCGATCAAGTCCCTCGCGTCCCTGGCCTATCAGCAGTCCAGCGGCGCGCCGACGGTGGAGCAGAAGCTCAACCGCCTGGACAAAGCCGCCGAGTGGTACAGGAAGCTCATCCAGGTGGATCCGAAGGAGAAGGAAGCCTACTACTCCCTCGGCGTGATTGCGTGGGCGAAGTTCTATCCCCAGTGGATGGCGGCGCGCAACAAGCTGGGGATGAAGCCCGACGAGCCTGGGCCGTTCAAAGACAAGAAGGTGCGCGAAGAGTTACGGGCGAAGTACTGGGATTTGATTGAGGACGGAATCCAGAATCTTCGGAAGTCGCTGGAGATCGACCCCGAGTACGACGACGCGATGGCCTATCTGAACCTGCTGCACCGCGAGCGGGCGGACCTTCACGCGGAAGTGGCGGAGTACAAGAAGGACATCGACGAAGCCGACATGTGGATCAACAAGACGCTGGAGACGCGCAAGATCAAGGCGGAGCGCCAGCCCAAGTCCACCGGCATCGTCAGCGAGCAACAGTAACCACCGCTGTGGCTCGGCCGCGCGGTTCCTGTAAAATGAAGGCGAGAGCGGACGCTCTCGCCTTCTTCTTTGGCGGCTTCCGAACGTGACCCGACGACAGCCCGCTTCCGCAGCTCCTGCAGGGCAGCTCCCGAGTGAGGAACTCCCCGGACCGATCATTCCGGCAGAGATTGAAGCTGCTTACCAAAGCCTGGAGAACAAGCTCTGCGAGAAGCGTCCGAGCGAAGACCTTTCCCCCCTGCGCCGCGCCTTCGAGTTCGCTGGTGCCCGTCACGCCGGGCAAAGGCGCGATTCCGGCGAGCCTTATATGGCGCATCCCCTCGCCGTCGCCGAGATCCTGGTCGAAATGCAGATGGACCAGGTTTGCCTCGTGACCGCGCTCCTCCACGACACTCTGGAAGACACCTCGGCGACGCTCGACGAGATCCGCCGCCTGTTCGGCGAGGAGGTGGCGCGCTGTGTGAATGGCGTCACCAAGCTGAGCAAGATCGAGATGCACAACCGCGAGGAGCGGCAGGCGGAAAGCGTCCGCAAGATGCTGCTGGCGATGGTGGAGGACATCCGTGTCATCATCGTCAAGCTGGCTGACCGGCTGCACAATCTCCGCACGCTCGGCTCGCTCTCCCGCGAAAGACAGGAGCGGATCGCCGCGGAGACTCTCGAGCTGTATGCTCCCATTGCCCACCGGCTCGGAATGGGCAAGTTGCGCGCCGAGTTGGAGGACTTGGGCTTCCAGTACCTCGATCCCGAAACGTGGAAGGAGATCACGCAGGCGATCGAGCAGCGGCGCCTGGCCAGCCACCTCGACCTGGACTCCATCCGCGCACACATCGAGAAGCGCCTGAAGGAGGAAGGGATTCCGGCGCGCGTCGAGGCGCGGATCAAACGCCCGTGGTCGGTCTACCAGAAGTTGCGGCGGCAGAAAATCACAATCGAGCAGGTCTATGATCTGTTGGGCGTCCGGATCATCACGGATTCGGTGAAGAATTGCTATGCCGCGCTCGGGATCATCCACCACGAGTGGCATCCCATTCCGGGAAGGATCAAGGACTTCATCGCCATCCCGAGGCCGAACCTCTACCAGTCCCTGCACACGTCGGTGATGGGGCCGGGCGGCGTGCCGTTCGAGGTGCAAATCCGCACGGAGCAGATGCACCGGTTGGCCGAAGAGGGCATCGCGGCGCACTGGAAATACAAAGAGGGCCGGCGGGGGCCGGCGGAGGACGACCAGCGCATTGCGTGGCTGCGCCAGCTGGTGGAATGGCAGCGCGAGATGCGCGACCCTTCGGACTTCCTTTCCAACCTGAAGGTCGACCTGTATCCGGAGGAAGTCTACTGCTTCACGCCCAAAGGCAAGATTGTGGTGCTGCCGCGCGACGCCACCCCGGTGGACTTCGCTTATGCCATCCACACAGACGTCGGACACACATGCACCGGAGCCCGGGTCAACGGCCGGATGGTGCCGCTGAAACATCCGCTGCGCAACGGCGACGTAGTGGAGATTCTCACCCAAAGCGGCAGCCGGCCCAGCCGGGACTGGCTCGCCTTCGTCAAGACGGCGCGCGCCCGAAACAAGATCCGCCATGTGATCAACGCCACCGAGCGGGAGAAGGCCATTGAGCTGGGCCAGCGCATCCTGGAGCGGGAGGCGCGCCGGCTTGGCATCGCGCTGAGCCGCGTGAGCCGCCAGCAGATGGAAGCCGTGGCCGCCGAGTATGGCTGCGCCAAGATCGAGGATCTGCACGCCTCGCTCGGGTGGGGGAAGTTCTCCGCCCGGCAGGTGCTGGGCAAGCTCGCTCCCGAGGCGGTACCGGAAGAGGCGCCGGCGGCGCCGGAACCGGCAGAGGCGCCCGCGCAGCGGGAGCAGCCGGGCGAGGCGGGCGACTACGTCATTCAGGTGAAGGGTCTCGACGACCTGCTCACCTACCGCGCCAAGTGCTGCAATCCGATCAAGGGCGAACCCATCGTCGGCTACATCACGCGCGGGAAAGGCGTGGCCGTCCACTCGAAGAACTGCCCCAATGTGCAGAACCTGATGTACGAGGCCGAACGCCGCATCGACGTCGAGTGGGCGCGCTCGGCCAGTCCCAGCTTCCACGTGAGGCTGGTGGTCCGCACCGACGACCGGGCGGGGATGCTCAACCAGCTCACACAGATCCTGTTCGACGACAACGTAAACATCCGCAGCGTCGAGGCGCACGCCGACGAGAAGAACTTCGATTCGGCGATGGTGGAGATGACCATCGAAGTCCGCGACAAGAAGCAGCTGGAGCGCCTGGTCCAGGCCATGCGCCGCGTGCCGGGCGTGCGCGACATCGAAAGAATCCACTGACCCGGAGTCCGCCTGACAGAGCCATGACGATCAGCACCGATCCACAGCACATCGCTGTTTCCCGCTCCCGGGGCGTCACAATCGACTGGGCCGACGGCCACCAGAGCCATTACAGCTGCGAATACCTCCGCGACCACTGCCCGTGCGCCACCTGCACCGGCGCTCACGGCACCGAGCCGCAGCCGTCGTCCTACTCGAAGCCGCAGGCGAACCCGTTCCCGATGTACCGGCCAAAACTGAAGATGGAGCGCATCGAGGAGGTGGGAACCTACGCGTTCCGCGTGGACTGGAACGACGGCCACAGCGCGGGCATCTACAGCCACGAATACTTGCGCCACATCTGTCCCTGCCCGGAGTGCGAGGCGGCCCGCCGCGCCGGGCTGCTGTAAGCCCGGGCGGTACTGCCGCCGCCGTCAGTACCTCCAGCTCTTCAGATCGGCGCCCCGTGGGTGGTTTTCCTCCATGCGCTTCAAAATTCGCGGCAAGTACATGGTGTTGTAGCGCAGCCGGCTGATGGCATTGGGCAGGTTCGGGTCGCCGTTCCAACAATGCTCGAACCGGTCGCCATAGGCAACGACAGCCTCTGCCGGAGGGTTCTGGAGCTTCTTCAGGGTTTCCTCCATCAGGTAGACGGCGTTATTCAGGTAGTAGTTGTCCATGTCGCCCACGTAGATGTGGATCTTGCCGCGAAGTCTTGGGCCGAGTTTGCCCCAGTCGCGTTCCAGGATGTAGCGGAGATCATAGTTCTCGCGCCAGTATTCAGCGACTTTCCTGTCGATGGCGCCCGTGATCTTGTCGAAGATGCGCGCCGGGTAGCCGTCCGGCCCCGCGGGAGAATACACGGCCTCCCAGATATCGAACTGCTGGCCACTGCGTGAGCGCGTGCCGAGCGCCAGTTCCATGCGGTTCATCTGCTCCAGCGTGACGGATGCCTCTCCCAGCCAGTTCCGCTTGCCGGGGCGCGGCACGCGATGGTGTGGGCCTTCCACAAAGTAGGCGTTCCTGTCCTCGTAAAGGTTGATGAGCGTATAGGCGCGGAAATCGATGGGATCCGGGCACGCAGCGAACGTCCCGTTGAAGTCGTCGGGGTAGAAGATCTGCGCCGCCAGCGCTTCCCATCCCCCGGTGGAACCGCCGTAGGTGAACCGCGCCCATCCCTGTCCGATTCCGCGGAAGCGGCGCTCGATTTCCGGAATCAGTTCGCGCATGATGGCGTCGCCGTATGGGCCGAGATTTGCGGAGTTGACGGCGTAGGAGTCGTCATAATACGGATTTGCGTGCTGAATTTCCACGACCAGGAAACGGGGAAAATCCGCTGAAATCCACTTGCGGTAGAAATCGTATGCTTCCTGCTGCTGGATGCGGTTATAGCCCTGAAGGCGGAAGCGCTCGCTGTAGTCCGGTTTCAGGCCCGGATCCGGTGGCTCGGTGCGGAAGCCGCCGAAATCAGCGGGGAAGTGGCCGTGGAACACCATGAGCGGGTAGCGTGCTTCCGGGTGTTCGTCAAAGCCGTGAGGCAGCAGGACGTGGGCGCCCAGATAAACGGGACGCCCCCAAAACTCGCTGAGCAGGCGGCTTTGAATCCGGATGTGCCGGATGTATTTCGTGTCCTTCGGCGGCTGGATGGGCGGAATGGACTGGTCGAGCGCGAGGGCGATCCTGGCGTCCCGGCGCAATTCGACCGGAACAGGCTTCGAGTGAAGATTGCCGGGCGCGCGGTTCCACTGCCGGCCCTCGCCGCGGTCAACGGGCAGCTTCAGCACGCGGCCGTCCTTCAGATGGTAGGTGTCATAGATGTCGAGCAGCGCCTGCACGTAGTATCTTCCCGGCTTCAGATCGGCAAGCCGGCCGAATGGATAGCCGGGCGTGTCCGGGCGGAACACGATCTGCGTGCCCGGTTTCCAGCCTTCGACGTCCTGCCCGAAGACGATCTGCGTCTTGGGACCGTCGGTGATCTGGAAGCGCGGTTCGGCGGAAGGATCGGTGGAGAGCAGGAGGAGGAGCCGGCCGTCGAGCGGCTTGTCCGCGAGGGCGGCAGGCAGGGAGACCGTGAAGGTCTGCCCCGCCGCCGTGGCTGCGAAAAGAAGGGCGATTACCAGAGCTTGCATTGTTTCTCCGGCGGGCGGACCATGGGGTCGCCCGGCTTGCACCCGAAGGCCTTGTGGAATTCGGGCATGTTTTGCAGCGTGCCGATGGCGCGGAAGCGCGGCAACGGATGCGGGTCCGTGTTCAGGCGCAGGCGCATGGCTTCAGGCCGGTCGATGGTGGCCCATACGCGGGCGAAGGCGAGGAAAAAGCGCTGGTCGGCGGTAAATCCGTCCAACACCGGCCCTTCCTTGCCTTTCAACGAGCGCTTGTAGGCGCGGTAGGCGAGCGTGAGCCCGCCCAGGTCGCCTAATGCTTCGCCCACCACCAGCTTGCCGTTGTGGCGAAGCCCTTCGCCGACATCGATCGTGTCGAACTGCCCGATGACGCAAGCGGTGCGTTCCTCGAACTTCTTGCGGTCCTCGGCCGTCCACCAGTTGCGGAGGTTGCCCTCTGCGTCGTACTTGGAGCCCTGGTCGTCGAAGCCGTGGCCCATTTCATGGCCGATTACGGCGCCGATGGCTCCGTAATTCACGGCATCATCGGCTTCCATGTCGAACATGGGCGGCTGCAGGATCCCGGCGGGGAAAGCGATCTCGTTCATGGTGGGGTTGTAGTAGGCGTTGACCGTGGGCGGGGTCATGCCCCAGTCGTTGCGGTCGATCGGCTTGCCGATCTTCGAAATCTGGTACTTGCGGCCGAATTCGGTGGCCGAACGCACGCTTTCGAAGAAACGGTCGCGCCGCACCGTGACGCCGGAATAGTCGCGCCAGCGGTCCGGGTAGCCGATCTTCGCATAAAAGGCGTTGAGTTTGGCGATGGCGTTTTTCTTCGTCTCCGCCGTCAGCCAGTCCGCCTTTTGGAGTTCCTCGCGAAGAGTCGCGCGCAAGTTTTCCACCAGCTCCAGCATTCTCTTTTTCGCTTGCGGCGGGAAATGCCGGGCAACAAATTCCCGGCCGAGCGAATCGCCCAAGGCGCGGTCCGCCAGATTGGCGCACTCCTGCCAGCGGGGCAGCGGCTCCTTGACGCCGGTGAGCACGGCGCTGGAGAACTGGAAGTCCTCGTCGCGGAAGGGTTTGGAGAGCATGTACGAGGCGCTCTTCACCAGCCGCCACCGCAGCCACGTCTTCCAGTCTTCCAGCGGAACAGCCGTCATCTGCGCGTTGAGCTTCTTGAGAAACTCGGGTTCGCTGACGTTGACAGGCGTTGTCTCGGGCAGATCGAAGAGGCGGTAGACCGCCTTCCAGTCGAAGTTCGGAGTGAGTGCGTTGACTCCGGCGACGTCCATCTTGTGGTAACGGGCGTAGGGATCGCGGCGTTGCACGTTGGTCAGCATGGATCCAGCCAGCTCCTTCTCAAACGCCATGACCTTCTGCGCGGCGGCGGCAGCTTTGTCCTGCGGCTCGCCCATCAGCACGAACATCCGTTCGACGTGCCGCAGGAACTCCTCGCGGATTTTCTGGGAACGCGGGTCTTCCCGGAAGTAATAGTCGCGGTCGGGCAGCGAGATGCCTCCCGTGCCGATGTTGGCGATCATCTCCTTGCTGTTCTTGAGATCCGGAAGCGCGAACAGCGCCCCTGGGGCGAGCCCGATCACCTGAAAGTCCACCAGAACCGCCCGGAGCCCGTCGAGGTTCGAAACGTTGGAAATGCGTTCCAGGTCGGCGCGCAGCGGCTCCAGCCCGCGCGCATCCATGGCGGCGGTGTCCATGCAGCCGGCGTAGAGATCGCCCATCTGTTTCACGTAGGCGGGAGCGCCGGCGGGGGCAGCGGCGGCTTCCTCAAGGATCGCCTTCAGGCGCTCGCGGTTTTTCTCATTGATCACCGCCATGGTGCCCCAACGGGCCAGGCGCCCCGGCATCGGGTTCCGGTCCAGCCAGCCGCCGGCGGCGTAGCGCCAGAAATCTTCGCAGGGTTTGCAGGAAGGATCGAGGTCTTCCTTGTGGATGCCGCTCTTCTGCGCAGGCAGGGTGGCCGTGAGCGCGAAGGCCAGGCAAAGGGTGCTGGTCAGCTTTCTCATGCCTACAGTTTATCCAGCACCGATGCCGAACACGTCCTGTGCGTACAGGCGGCTGCGGCGAAGGTTTTCTTCAAGCGGGCGGGTGATGGCCGTCTCCTTGTCCCAGGCCAACTCGACCGACAGAAAACCGGTGAATCCCGTCTGGCGCAAGTACTGGGCGAGGGGGCGGTAATCGATGTCGCCGTCGCCGAGATCCTCCGTCCAGACGCCGCCGCGGGAGTTGCGCACGTGCAGGCCGTAGAGCCGCGAGCCGCATTCCTTCAGCAGCGTCAAGACGTCCAATCCCGCGCGGTAGACCCAATGGGTGTCCAGGCAGACGCGGAGCCAGCGGCGTTCGGTATTGGCCAGCATGAAGCGCCATTCGCGGCCGTTCTCGGCAAGTTCCGGCGCGTGTTGGTGCAGCAAGAGCCGGACGCCGGAATTCCAGAGCGCCCAACCCATGGTGTCCAACGCTTCGGCCTGCACTTTGAGTTCCTCATCGGTTTTCGCGCGGCCCACCGGGTTCGGGTTGAACACGATGGCATCCAGCGGCCTGTGGCGCAGGATGCGCTGCGCCAGTTCCACGGTGGTCGCGATCGTTTGGCGGGCGGAGTCCGGCGTGTGCATCGGGCCGCCGTTGTACACGCAGGAGCAGGCGAGGCCGGCCCGTTCCAGCGCCTGAAAGGTGATTCGGTCGAGGCCGGGCTCGAAGAACAGACTCATCAGTTCGACGTCCGTATACCCGGCCCGCGCAAACGCCATGCAGATCTCGGGTACATGATCCTGCGCGCGCTGGCCGAGGCGGCTGTAGTGCTGCGTCCAGACATAGACGCCCGCCTGCATCACAGGAGCGTATTCGGGCTGCGCCAGAGCGGCTGGCGCCGCGCTGGCAGCGGCGAGGAACGTGCGGCGGTTCATCCTGCGGGTCTCCCCGGAAACTATATCCGAACCGCGCCCGCCGCGCCAGCTTTACGCCGGGGCGCTGTCGGTAGCATGTGAGTTGTCCGGTTGAATTAGCAAGTGAATTGTCCGGTCGAACGGCGGCTGGGGAAGGCTAGAGGATGTGGAAGCGATCCAAGAGCATTTCCCGGCCGCGGAGATGGAACGGGC
>JBBIIK010000007.1:0-96517 GCA_037446555.1 Acidobacteriota bacterium | reverse complement strand
CTTCGTGCCCCCTTGGAAAATGCGCGAACTCGCCGTATCAGGCTGTCCCCTTCGTGCCCCCTTCGCTCCTCGAAATGTCTGTTCAAGGAGCGTTTCGAGTTCGGCGCGCGCCAGCGGCGTGCTGATGAACAGTTCCTGCCTTGCGCCTGCGGCCAGGGCGATGGCTTTCCATCCGTTCTGCACAGGCACAGTGACGCGGATGCGGACCGCGCCTTTGGCGTCGCGCACCGGACGGATAACGCCGGGAATGACTGCGCGGATGTCGGGACTCTCCACCAGCCGTTCGAGAATGGGCCGCAAACCGTCGATGATGGAATGCTCGATCTTCAACTTATCCTTGTTGGCCCGGAGGCGCATGGCTATCAAACCCCCTTGCGGGACACGCAATCGACGATCATCGAGCTGCTCCCGATCTTCCTTGCGAGCGGGGAGGACTGTTGCCCGCGGACCCATCCGGAATGCAGCGCCTGCCGCCGTCGCCTCCAATTCGCCCGAGAAGCGAGAGTAGCTCCAACGGAGAAGCGCCGGCAAGAATGCGCATGGCTAGCGGAACCTCTTGCGGTAGAGGAAGTCGACGGCGAAGGCGCCGTTCTCGTCCTTGATGGCGATCAAGGACCATTGGCGCGAAAGATCCCACTCGAGCCTCACCACCTGTTGCTGCGAGCGGTTCAGGTTGGTGATGAAGGTGATGGTGACGTCGCGCGAGATGGATTGCTCGATGCTCAGGCGCGCCTGCGGCAGCGCGTCCACGCCGACGTTGCTCGGATCGATGCGCAGCCGCGAGGCACCGAAGAAGCGTTCGGTGCGGCTGTTGAGCCCGGCGGTGAGCGCCGTGCCGAGCAGCGTATTGGAGCCGGCGGAGTTTTCCATGACCGTCTGCCTGCGGATGCGGTCCGTGGCAACGACGGAGCCGGAAGTGGCGGCAGGAGTGCGCCCGACGGTGAGCAGGGCGAGGATCTCGGAGGATTGCAGGGGCGGCTCGGAGCGGAAGGTGATGTTGAGCCGCGACAACGGTCCGCTGACGTTCAGGTACACGGTGATGCCGCGGACGCGCGTCTCCAGATCGAGGTCGATCTGCGGAATCACGGCGCCGGTGTTGTAAAAGAGAATCTCGCCGCGGGAGATGTTGTAGCGGTTGCCGAAGAAGTTCACCTCGCCCTGGCTGGCATAGAGCGAGCCGAGCAGGATGGGCTTGGCGGGGCTGCCGCGCAGGCGCAGATCGGCTTCCAGTTGCAGGTCGCTGGTGTAGGAGGTAATAAAGATGGCGTCCGGGGCGCTGCGGAGCCGGACATCGAACTGGAGATTGCGCAGGAACTCGTTTTGTGCGGCTGCCGCAGGGATGGGATTGCCGGCGTTGCCCATCATGCTGCCGACATCGCCGGTGACCACGAAGCCGGAGCGTTTCACTGTCACGAGCCCGGACAACAGGCTTGCCGCCTGCGAGCCGGTGAGCGCGAGCTCCGCATCCACCGTGTTGCTCACGCCCTCCGGGTATCGCAGACGCACGTTGCTCAACTGCGCCTGAAGGCGGAAGGTGAGATCGCCGCGAGCCAGCCCGACAAAACCGGAAAGAGTTGCGCTCCCGCCGCCGGAAACGCCGGTGAGTTTCTGAATATTGGCGCGGTTGCGGTCGAAGTAGATCACGCCGTGAACATCGTCGAGCCCCGCGGGCAGATCCTTGATGTAGAAGGAGCCCTTCACAATCTCCATCTGTCCGCTCACTTGCGGCTCGGAAGGCGCGCCGCGCAGCACGGCGCGCAGCCGCCCCTGTCCGCCGGCGGTGAGCGCCGGATAAAAGGACCCGAGCACGGCGAGGTTCGCCGTCCCGCGCGCCTCCAGGTTCCAGGGCATCGGGGCGGCGAATTCGTACGCGCCCATGAGCGTGAGATCCGTGTCCAGGGCAATGAACTGCGCCTGCGCCACCCGCACGGCCTTTTCGTCGAAGTCGAACAGGAGGGGGCCGGAGTTGCGGAGGAACAACTCTTGCGGCAATGGCCTCTCGGCCGGTGCCTCCTCCGGGGCGGGGCGCAGTTCGAGCTTCGGGATCACGATGCGGCCCGCAAGGCCTTCCAAAGAGGCCAGCGCGGCTCTGCCGGTGATCTCCGCATCGAAGGAGCCCGAAACGGGGAGCGGATCGCGGGACATTCGCCCCGCATCCGCCAGCAGCGTATGCAGCAGGCTCAAGGAAACGCCCGGCCACCGAAGCTGGAACTTCGCCGGCCAGTCGCCTTGCAGTTGGACCGATGCGGAGGCGGCCACGGGGGCGGGCTTCGTCTCCAGCGAGGCCCGAAGCGTGAGCGCGTTTTCTTTTGTCTCCGCATCCACGCGCAGGCCGTCGAACTGCACCGAGCCGAGCCGTACGGGGGCGGCAGCCAGCGAACCGTTCAGCGCCGTCAGGCGTGGCGCGCCTTCGCCGGTTTCGAGCACGAGATCGCCGCGCGCCTCCAGGGTTGCCTCGAACGGAAGCGGGAGTTTGCGAAAAACGGCAAACTCCGAGGCTGTGAAGCCGGCCAGATGCGCCGCAGCGCGGATAATTCCGCGGCGCGGATTACCGGGCTCATGCGTCCATGAGCCTGTGGATTCGAGCCGGGCGCCGCCGCGCGAGGCCAGAAGGCGGAAGCCGCCCGAGTCGTCGAGGGAGGCCTCCAGCGACACGCGGCCCAGCGGCTCCTCGCGCCACGCCGAATTGTCGGCCACCAGCCGGAGCGAGCCATGAGGCCGCTCGACGGTCCCATCGACGCGGACGGAACCCGCCGCGACGCCGCGTATGCCGGTCTCGATCCGCGCCAGCCGCAGCAACTGTTCCAGGTCGGCGCGCTCTACTTTCAGAGACGCCCGCAGCGCACCACCGGCGTGCGGCTTCCAGTCTTCCAGGCCAAGCGAAAGCGCGCCGCCCACTTGACCGGCGCTCTGCCGCAGCGTGAACGGCTCCACGTCGAGGCGCCGCGCATTCACCGAAAACCTCGCCTGCACACTCTCGAGCGGAATGCCTTCATAAATGAGCCGGCTGGCGGTCACCGAACCGGAGATGCGCAGGCTGTCCAGCGGACCATCGAGGCGAAGGACGGCGCTGGCTACGCCCCGGTCCAGAGAGAGAGGCGCCTGCAAGCCGCCCGGCGCGCCCACGGCAGCCAGGATCGCCGGGATCTCCCTCAGGCTGTTGGCGTGGATGCCCGCTTCCAGGCTGCTCCCGAGCGTTCCGCGGAAAGTGGCGCGGATCGCGCCGGTGGCGAGCGAGGAATCCTTGAACTCGATGCAGTTGCATTGCTGCCGCCAGGCGAAGCGCACCTGGCCTTCCAGCGGAACCGGGCCGCCGGCCGGCTGCGCTTCCAGCGCGCCGCGCACTTCCGATTCGCGCGGCCCCGCCGGCGTGACGCGCATGCGCAGGCTCAGCGGTCCGGCCAGGCGCGCATCGAGCGAGGTGAGCGGTTCGCTCCTCACGGCCTGCACACGGGCAAGGCTCGCCTCGGTGGCTTCGCCTTCCAGAGCGAGGCTGCGCCAGCGCTCCAGCCGCAGCGCGCCGCGCCAAGCGAGGTACGGGCTCTCGAGCTCCAACGGCTGAATGACGAGTGCTTCTGGCGTCAGCGTGAACTGGCCCCATGCGTCGAGCCGCCGCACATGGAAGCCGTCCCCGGCGAGGGCGAGCTGTTCGGCGCGGAGGCTGCCCTCGATCCGCAGCGGCCCGCCCGGCTGGAGCCGTACCTGGCCGGACGAGAGCGCGAAGCCCTGGCGCACGGGACTGATCTCCAGGTCCCGCAGCAGAACGGATGCGCGGTAGCCGATGTCGATCTCCGGCTGGTGGAAGCGCTTCACCGTGCCGCTGAAGCTGGCGCTGCTGTCGCCCATGCGCGCACGCGCGGAGACGATCTCCAGCGAATCGGCGGCAAGCCACGCCTGCATCTCCAGAGACGGCGCCAGCCGCCACGGCAGTTGAGCGCGCTCGGCAGCAAGCCTGACGCGGTAGCGCGGGCTGCGAAAGTCGTAAGCCAGATCGAGGTCGAAGCCCTCGATGCGCAGATCGATGTCAAGCGGACGGTCGTTCAACGTGAAGTGGGCCCGCTGAAGCTCGAGCAGCCCGATGCGCAGGCGCACGAGATCTGCGACGGGCGTGGCGGCGCGGCGCGGGCCGGGTGGCTGGGGGAGGTTCGAGGAGCCGTCCTCACGATGGTAGATGTGGATGCGCGGATTCTCGAGGCGTACCTCACGCAGTGAGAAACGCCGCGGGGAGAACGGCCGCAGGGCGAGCCGGGCCGTGGCGCGGGCTGCTTCGAACAGCGGCTCCTCTCCGGGCCGGCGCGTGCCCTCCAGAGAGAAGCGCTCAAAACGGAAGGTAAGGGTGAGCCAGTCGACATCGATCCGCTCGAGCGAGGCGCGGCTGCCGGTGGCAGACTGCACGGCGCGGAGCGCCTGCTCGCGCAGCGCGGAGCGCAGCCAGTCCGATTCGAGCACGAGGACGGAAGCCGCGAGCAGCAGGACAACAGACGCAGCCGCGCCCCACATCCAACGCCGCTTCATGGCACGCCTCCGTTGGGGCGGAAGGCGGCGTCGAAGTAGCGGATGCGAAGCGTCTGACGCATCTGTTTGAGCCAGTCTTCCATGGCCGCGTTGACCTTGCGCGTAGAGAGGATCCTTTCAATCATTGGACGCACGGCGGCAAGCGCAGGCTCCACCGCGCCGGCGCTGCTCTGGCGGAAGGCGGGCAGGAACTCGTTTTCGTAGTAGGACTGCACTTCCTGGTCGGTGACCTGCACGCCCGGGGCGAAGCGGTAGTCGATGAAACGCGCCACGGTGAGGCGGGCCTGCATTTCGCGGCGGAACTCCTCCTCGGTGAAGCCGTTGCGGGAGAGCTCCTCCAGCAGCTTCTCGCGGCTCCATTTCATCTCCGCGAGGAAATCCTCGATGGCCTTGTCGGCCTCCGCCATGGACGGCGGGCTGTAGCGGCTCAGCTCGAGCTCGCGGCGCACGATCAGCAGATCGACGAGCTGTTCGGCGGCCTGCCGGCGGTTGGCTTCCGTGTCCTCGACCGGCGAACCGGAGACGATGGTGCGGAAGCGCAGGTGACGGAGGATGTCGCTCAGGGTGATGGCGTCCTGCCCGGCGGCGACGGCGACGCGGTCGAGGATCTCCGCCGCCCGGGAGGGGAGTGCGGGCAAGAGCAACAGGAGAAGCGCCGCGAGCCGCATCAGAAGGTCTGTCCGATCGAGAAGTGCCACTGGAACTGGCTGACGCGCTGGGGCACGTTGAACTTGCCCTGGCCGCGGAGCAGTTCGTCGCGGGTGCCTTCGAAGCCGACAAAGCGCGGGCTGTTGCCGGCGAAGGCGAAGTCGACGCGCAGGGGGCCGACCGGAGTCCGGACGCGGAAGCCGAGGCCGGCCGCCTGCACCATGTAATCGAAGTCCTGGCGGTCGCGCTGGGAAAAGCGGAACGAGAGCGCGTCGAGCGAGGAGTATACGTTGCCCATGTCGTGGAAGAGCACGCCGCCGATGCTGTTGCCGATGAGCGGGAATCGGAGTTCGTGCTGGAAGAAGAGGAATGCCTTGCCGCCGACGGGGAAGCCGGTGACGAGGTCGCGCGGGCCGGCTTGGTTGTCCGGGAAGCCGCGGTGGGTGGAAGCGCCGCCAGCATAGAAGTTTTCCGGCAGGGGCACGGGGCGGTCGGAGAGGTTGTAGAGCCACCCGAAGCTGGTGTTGCGGGCGAAGACGACTTCGCGCTGGACAGGATGGTAAGTGGAGTTGCGGGCCACGAGGCGCGTGTAATTCGTGCTGGAACGGGCGAAGCTGGGCGCGAAGCCGAAGTCGAGCGTGGTGGTGATGCCGCGGCGGGAGTCGACGGGATCGTCGCGGCGGTCCTGGATGAGGGAGGCGGAGAGGGCGATGGTCTTGACGGGCTGGGAGAAGACGGGGATCAGGTCGGGGTCGATCTTGAGCGTGTCCTGGTCGATGAAGACGAAGCGGGAGATCACGCGGTACTGGAGCGTGAGGCTGCGCGAGAGGCGCTGGCCGATCTGGATGGCGCTTTCGTTGCGGCGGGAGGTGAAGGTGCGGATGTCACGGCTCTGGTCGAGCAATGAACTGAAGGTGAGGTTGACGTTTTCGTTGCCGAAGAACTGGGGCGCGAGGTAGGTGAGCAGGAGGCGCTGCTGGATGTTGGAGACACGGAGCAAGGCGCTGGCGGTGTGGGCGAGACCGAAGACGTTGGAACGCGTGATGCCGAGCAGGCCGCGGGGGGCAAAGCCGGCGGCGCCGGCAGGGGCGTCGAAATTGTTGCCGGAGCCGATGCGGCCCATCTCAGCGCCGAAGCCGAGGGTGAGGGAATACTTGCGCGCCTCTTCCAGTTGCAGCAGGACGTATTTGTTGCGCTCGCGGCCTTCCGGGTTCTGCACCGCCACGTCGACCTTGGCGAAGATGCCAAGGTCGTTGAGGCGGCGCTGCGTCTCCACCATGTCGCTCTGGGAGAGGGGTTCGCCGGAGCGGAGTGAAAGGCGGTTTCGCACAAGGTCCGGCCGGGTGGATTCGAGGCCGCGGACAAGGATGTCGCGGACGAAGTTGCGGCGCCCTTCGCGCACCTGGTAGCGGAGGATCATGCGGTGAGGCGTGGAGGCAGGCGCGACGGTAGCGTCGAAGGCGGCTTCCGGGTAGCCGTTGTTGAAGTACCAGGCGAGGACGGCGTCGCGGTCCGCCGCCACGTTGGAGGCCGAGTAGGGCTGGCCCGGCGTGCAACTCAGCAGCGAGAGGATGAAGTCGTAGAGGCGCAGATCGACGCCGCCCAGCTCGACGGATTCCACCAGGTACTGCGGCCCCTCCACGATCTCGAACCGCGCGGCGATGTCGCTGGCCTTGTCGCGCCAGTTGTGCTCGATGCGGGTGCGGACGACGACGTCACGGAAGCCGTTGCTGACGTAGAGCGCCTCGATGGCGGCACGGTCGTTATCGAGCATCTCCGGGCTGAACCGCCCGTTGCGGTAGCGGGGGAAGCGGGCGGGGATGATGGAGAGGCGCTCGCGGAGGGTTTCTTCGCTGAAGTAGCGGTTGCCGCGGAACTCCACGGCGGCGAGGCGATAGCGAGGGCCGCGGTTGACCCGGTAAATGATCGACTGCTCGCCGGAGGGGCCCGGATCGGGCGCCTGGAAGGAGACACGGGCGTCGAAGAAGCCCCGGCTTCGGAAACGTTCCTCGAGATTGCGCTGGCCTTCCATCAGCAGCTCGCGGCCCACGGCGCGCTCCTGGTAGATGGGCAGGAGCCGTTGCAGTTCGCCCTGGCCGACGCGCGCTCCCTCGATGCGGACGCGCACGCGGGGGCCGGGATCTACCTGGATGCGCGGCGTCGCGGTCACCCGCTCGGCGTCGAACCTCAGATCGAGAAGGCGCACGGAGGAGCGGAGGTAGCCGCCGTTGCGGTAGGCGTCCTGGATCCGTTCCACTCCGCGCTGGAGCCGGACGGCGGTGAGCTCTTGCCAGCCCCGCAGCCCGAACCAGCGTTGCCAGCCGCTGCGGCGGATGAGGGAGCGCTCCCGCTTGAGCAGCGTTCCCTCGAACTCTGGGCGCGCCAGCCGCGCGCGCCTTCCCGGAGCGATGTGGAAGCGGATGTCGGCTTCACCCGTTTCCGGGCGGAGGACGGTGTCGTAGTCGATGCGGGCGCTGTAGTAACCGTTTGCCTGGAGGAGCTCCTTGAGGCTGGCGGCGGCTTCCGGCAGCACAGATTCGTCGAAGGGATCGCCCAGGCTGAGCCGCGTGCTGTTGACGAGCTGGGCGACGTTGGGGGGGGCGGGGACGGGATCGGCCGCCACGAGGCTGACAAACAACGCCGGTCTTGTCTCAAACACAAGCTCCACGCCGCCGTTGTTCTCCTCGGCGTGGACGGCGATGTCGGAGAAGCGCCCGGTAGTCCAGAGGCGGGAGATGGCGCGGGAAAGAGAAGTTTCTTCCAAGACATCTCCGGGGCGGATCTGGAGGGCGAGGCCAAGCTGGTCGCGGGTGAGCGGCTGGCGGGCCGGTTCGAACAAAATCTCCGAGATTCGTTTTCCATACAGCCTGCCGGGAGCGATCTGCGCGCCCGCGAGGCCGCCCAGACACACCAGAAGCGCAAAGGCTGCCAGGGCCCTTCTCACTGACTGCCATCTTACCGTGCGGCGCGCGGCCCTCCGGCGGCCGCTGCTACCATCGTGGTTGGAATGACACCGGAATGGCGGGAGCGGTACAGCCGCCAGATCCTGTTTGCGGGGATCGGCGAAGAGGGCCAGCGGAGGCTGCGCGAGGCTACCGTGGCGGTGGTGGGCTGCGGCGCGCTGGGCTCGTTCCATGCCGGGGCGCTGGCCCGCGCCGGCGCCGGGCGGCTGATCCTGATCGACCGCGACTTCGTCGAGTGGAGCAACCTCCAGCGGCAGTGGCTGTACGAGGAGAGCGACGCCTGTGAGGCGCTGCCGAAGGCCATCGCCGCGGCGCGCGCGCTGGAGCGGATCAACAGCGAAACGAGACTGGAGCCGCAGGTGGCCGACCTCACGCCGGACAACATCGAGGAACTGCTGGAAGGGGCTGACGTCGTGCTGGACGGGACCGACAATTTCGAGACGCGGTTCCTCGTGAATGACTACTGCGTCGAGCACGGCGTGCCGTGGGTGTACGGCGGTGCGGTGGGCTCCTACGGGGTGGCCATGCCGGTGGCGCCGGGCCGTGGCGCGTGCTTCGAATGCGTCTTCCCCGAGCCGCCGCAGGGGCCGCAGCCGACGTGCGAGACGGCGGGCGTTCTGAACTCGATCACGTCTCTGGTAGCGTCCTGGCAAGTATCGCTTGCGCTGCAGTTCCTCTGCGGGCGGGAACCGGAGAGAAAGATCACGATGATCGACGCCTGGGCGGGCACGGTGCGGCAGGTGGAGATGCCGCCGCCGGACCCACAGTGCCCGGCGTGCGCCCTGCGCTCCTGCCGCTACCTGCACGGCGAGGCTCGCGTGCCGGTGAGCCTGTGTGGGCGCAACGCCGTGCAGATCCACGACCGCAAGCGCCCCGTGGATCTGGACGAGCTGGCACGGCGCCTTGGAGCTCTGGGCGAGGTGCGCCACAACGGCTTCGCCCTGCGGTTCTCGATTCCGCCGCACGAGATGACGATCTTTCCCGACGGCCGGGCCATCATCAAGGGCACGCAGGACCCGGGGCTCGCGCGCAGCCTTTATTCCCGTTTCGTGGGGAACTGAAAGGACTGCGGCGGGGTACACTCAAAGCTGTGGGCGGTTAGCTCAGCTGGTCAGAGCGCGTGCCTTACAAGCACGAGGCCGCAGGTTCGAGCCCTGCACCGCCCACCAAGGGAAACCCGATGAACCCGGCCTGCCATGACGACCCGGTTCCGCGCTACGCCGACGTGTTCGCCGCCCTGGGCACGGAACCGCGCCTCCGCATCCTCCGGCTGTTGCTGGCGGCGCATCCCCGGGGCTTGTTCGCGGGCGAGATCCAGTCCGCCCTGGGGGTCCCGGCGTCCACTCTTTCCCATCACCTCGACAAGCTCAAGCACGAGCGGCTGGTACTCGTGCGCCGCAGCGGAACTTTCCTTCGATACACCGCCAATACGGAAACCCTGCGCGAGGTGGTGACGTTCCTTTACTCGGAATGCTGCGGGCGCGGGCGGGAGACAGAGATGGGCGACATCGCCCAGCTTTGCGTTCCACGCCAGCAGGCTGAGTGAAACTTCCCTGACTTGTCCGGGCGACCGATGAGCCCGGAACCGGGGCGCAGAGCGGGAAAAGAGCCCAAAAGATCTGAATTTCCATTATTTTGGAATCATCGCTCAGCCGCTGCGGTCCGGTCCGGATCCCGGCTGGTGTTTGGCACGGTGCTTGCGGGTGGATCGTGTCGCCGGCCCTTCCGGGGGCAGGAAGCTCGAGAGGACATACAGAGGGAGTCAGGCTATGGCAGAGGAAAAAGCACTCGAGAGGCGGGGCGGAAAGAGCCCCGGACGCCGCCGCGCCTTCTTGCAGGCGCTGGCAGGGATCGGCGCTGGCGCTGCGACAGCTGGGCTGGGCTAGCAAGTGCTTCAATCCGGGCAAGCGGAGGCGGCGGAGATCCCGCCACCGCTGGCGGACGCCACGGGCACGGCGCTCATCCGCATGCAGCAGGATCTGGAGCGGGCGCTATCCAGCGGCCGGACGCCGTCGTGGATCATGGTGGTCGACACGCGCAAGTGCATCGGCTGCAACGCCTGCACGGTAGCGTGCAAGGCGGAGGTCCCCACGGGGCCGGGCGGCTTCTCGCGCCGCGTAATCCAGAAGGAGCTGCCGATCGGGCCGCGGCCGTTCGCGATCTTCAAACCGGTGAACTGCCTGCAATGCGACGATCCGCCCTGCGCCAAGGCCGTTCCGGCTGGCATGATCCGCAAGCGGCCGGACGGAATCGTGGAGTTCGATCACCAGCAGCTGACAGGGCCCTATGCCGAGGCGGCCGCGCGCGCCTGTCCGTGGAAGCTGATCCACGTGGACGGCCTCGGGCGCTACATGCAGAACACGCCTCAGCCGCAGGCGTATGAGGACCGGACCTTTGAGGAGTACGGACGCACATACACGCGCAAGCAGGGTTCGTTTGATCTTTCCGGACGCGCGCGCAAGTGCACGTTCTGCGCGCACCGTCTGGACGAAGGCATGCTGCCCGTGTGCGTGACGACCTGCATCGGCGGGGCGATGTACTTCGGCGACGGCGGCGACCGCTCAAGCCTGGTATTCGAGATCACGCAAGGCAGGCGGATCTTCAAGGGGCACGAGAATCTGGGCGTCAAGCCGCGGGTGATCTACTTCGAGGAGTCCATGCCCGGCGCGGTGCATGTGGACTGCGAGGCCTGCCATTCCCGCTGAGGAGGATGCCATGACGAACGAGAAAAACCTGAAGAGCCAGATGGAACAGAAGACGGGGCGGCGGGAGATGCTGGCGGGAGCGCTGCTGGGCGGCGCGATGCTGGCACGGGTCGAGCAGGCGCAGGCGGCGGAAGCCGCTCCCCGGGGCGCTGAAGCCCGTGGATCCGTCGCGCTATATCTACACGACCTGCCTGCAATGCAACACGGGCTGTGGGACCAAGGTGCGCATCCAGGACGGGGTGGCGGTGAAGATCGAGGGCAATGCTTACGGTCCTCGCGCCATGGATCCGCACATTGACTGGAACACGCCGGCATCGCAGGCGGCTCGCATCCAGGACCACATCTGCCCGAAGGGCCAGGCGGGGCTGCAATCCACCTACGATCCCTACCGGATTACGAAGGTGCTGAAGCGCGCAGGCGCCCGAGGCGAAGGCAAGTGGGTCACCATCCCGTTCGAGCAGGCTGTGACCGAGATCGTCGAGGGTGGCGTTCTGTTCCCGCAGGACGGCGGGAAGACCGTGACGGGCTTCCGGGAACTTTACGCGCTGAAGGATCCGGCGGCGTTCAAGGCGATGGCCGCCGACGTGGCCCTGATCCAGAGCAAGAAGATGACGGTGGCCGAGTTCAAGGAGAAACACAAGGACTTGCTCGGCACCTTGATTGATCCCGACCATCCCGATTTTGGTCCGAAGAACAACCAGTTCGTATTCAACTGGGGGCGCCTGAGGGCAGGCCGTCAGGACTTCTTCCTGCGGTTCGTGAAGGACAGCTTCGGCTCGAACAACGGCCACGGCCACACGACTGTGTGCCAGGGGTCGATTTATTTCGCCGGGAAGGCGATGTCGGAACAGCCGAGCGGCGGCACGTTCACCGGCGGCGCCAAGGCATACTGGATAGCCGACCTGTCGAACGCCGAGTTTGTGATCTTCTGGGGCGCGAACGTTCTGGAGGGGAACTATGGCCCGCCGCTGAAGGCGCCGAAGCTCACGCGCGGGATCGCCAGCGGAAGAATGAAGGTGGCGGTGATCGATCCACGCCACTCCAAGATCGCCGCGAAAGCATGGAAATGGCTGCCCGTGAAGCCGGGGCAGGACGCGGCGGTCGCGATGGCGATGATCCAGTGGATCCTCGAGAACGAACGCTTCGACCGCCGTTATCTGGAGAACTGCAACAAGGCTGCTGCCACGGCGGACGGCGAGCCCACGTGGTCGAACGCGGCGTGGCTGGTGAAGATCCGGGACGACGGAACGGCGGGCGCTTTCCTGCGCGCTTCCGAGGCCGGGCTGGCGGGCGATGCCGACACGTTCGTCGCCATGCGCTACGGCCAGCCGGTGGCCTTCAAGAGCGATGACGCTTCGGCGGCGGTGGAAGGCGACCTGTTCGTGGACACGACGATCAACGGCATCCGTGTGAAGAGCGGCCTTCATCTCCTCCGCGAAGAGGCGCTCAAGAACACCATCTACGGTTGGGCTGCCATTGCTGGCGTCAGCGCCTCCGACATCATCGCCCTGGCGAACGAGTTCACTTCCCATGGCAAGAAGGCGGTGGTGGAGATTCACCGCGGCGTGTCGCAGCACACCAACGGGTTCTACAACGTGCTGGCCACGATGGGTGCGCTGAACACGCTGATCGGCAACCTGGACTGGAAGGGCGGGCTTATCAATGGTGGCGGCACCTATGGCGAGACCGGCGGCACGGGGCGTCCGTTCCAACTCGGCGACCACCCAGCCAAGAAGTCGCCATTCGGCATCGACATCATCCGCGGCGGCGCCAGTTACGAGAAGAGCACCATCTTCAACGGCTATCCGGCCAAGCGGCCGTGGTATCCGCTCGCCAGCGATGTTTATCAGGAGGTGATCCCGTCGGCGGGCGACGCCTATCGGTACCCGATCAAGATCCTGATGCTGTACATGGGCTCGCCCGTGTACGCGCTGCCCGCGGGCCACTCCCTGATCCCGATCCTGCCAGACACGGACAAGCTCCCGCTGTTCATCGCCAGCGACATCACGATCGGCGAGACGTCCCTCTACGCCGACTACATCTTCCCGGACCTGACCTATCTGGAGCGGTGGGAGTTCCACCGCACGCACCCGTCCATCGCGCACCGTGTATCGCCTGTGCGCCAGCCCGCCGTCGCGCCACCAACCGAGACGGTGCGCATTTATGGCGAGGAGATGCCGGTGTCGATCGAGGCGCTGTTCCTCGCGCTCGCCGAACGGCTGCAACTGCCTGGTTGGGGCCCGGGCGGCTTCGGCGGCGGGGATCTGAAGCGGCCCGAGGACTACTACCTCAGGATGGTGGCCGATATTGCTTTCGGCAATTCGAGCTCTGGTTCGGAGATCTGCCCCGACGCCTCCGACGAGGAGATGGCGATCTTTCTGAACGCCCGCAAACACCTCCCGAAGAGCGTCTTTGACCCGGAGAAATGGCAGCAGGCCGTCGGTTCGCAGTGGTGGCGCAAAGTGGTTTGCGTGCTCAACCGCGGCGGACGCTGGCTGCCCTACGACAAGGCGTGGAGCGGCGATCAGGTGGCCAACAAGTACGGCAAGCTCGTCGACCTGTATCACGAGAAAGCCGCCAGCACGCGAAACTCCCTGACGGGCAAATACCTCTCTGGCGTGCCCACGTATCTGCCCATTCAGGACGCGCTGGGCCGGCCGCTTGACTACCGCGAGGCGCCGTTCCACCTGATCACCAACCGGAACATGCTCCACACCAAGAGCCGCACGATCGCCGACTACTGGCTCACCGACATCCAGCCCGAAAACTTCGTTGAGATGAGCACGCTCGATGCGCAGAAGCTCGGGTTGAAGGACGGCGACGAGGTGTTCGTCCTCTCCGCATGGAACCCGGACGCGCAGTGGGATCTCGGCCACGGAAACACGAAGCCGTTGCGCGGGAAGGTGCGGGTGACGAGCCGGATCCGTCCGGGCGTGGTGACGTTTGAACTCGGCTGGGGCCACTTCGCCTACGGCTCCTCGGTGCAGTACATCGGCGGGCAGGCGGTGTTGCCCGACGAGCGGCGCGGGCGCGGCATCCATGCAAACTCGGCCATGGTCGTGGATCCGCATCTGCGTTCTCCGCTGAGCGATGTGGTCGGCGGCAGCGCGGTGTTCTATGACACGCGGGTCTACGTTGTGAAAGCCTGAATCTCCTCCACTCTGCCAGCCGGGCGGCGGCGGTTCCCAAGAGGGACTGCCGCCGCCTTTCTCTTTGCGCCCGGCTCAGGTAGAGTGGATCGGCGAAGCTGCCATGAGCCACACGACATATCTCGGGCGGCGCGCCGCCCGCCTGGCCAACGAACACCTGGAAGTGATCGTCACCGTGGAAGGCGGCCACATCGCCGCCATCCGCGACCTTGCCACCGGCGTCAACCCGCTGTGGACGCCGCCATGGCCCCCCATCGAGCCTTCCGACTACGACCCGGCGCGGCATCCCGAATACGGCAACAACGCGGAAAGCCGCCTGCTGGCGGGCATCCTGGGTCATAACCTCTGCCTGGATCTGTTCGGCGCGCCCAGCGAGGAAGAAGCCGCCGCGGGGATGATCGTGCACGGCGAGGCGGGCGCCGCTGTTTTCGAAACCGGCGTGACGGAAGAGGCGCTGATTCAGCGCACTGTGCTGCCGAATTCTCAGCTTGGCTTCGAGCGGAGCATCCGCCTGCGCCGCGGCGCCCGGCGGTTGGTGATCCGGGAGACGGTGGAGAACCTGTCTTGCTGGGACCGCCCGATCGCGTGGACGCAGCACGTGGCGCTGGGGCCGCCGTTTCTCGAGAAAGGCAAGACGCTGTTCCGCACCACGGCCACGCGTTCCAAGGTCATCGAACACGACTTCACCGGCGGCAAGGGGTACATGCAGACCGGCGCCGAGTTCGATTGGCCGCTTGTGCCGTGCCTGGACGGCTCGGTGGAAGATATGCAGGTCTTTACGAGCCGTCCGGTTTCGGGCGCATTCTCCACCCACTGGATGGACCCGGCGCGGGAGCGGGCGTGGTTTGTTGCATGGAACCCAGGGATGAGGCTGGCACTCGGCTATGCGTGGCGGCAGGCGGACTTTCCGTGGCTCGGCATCTGGGAAGAGAACTTCTCGCGGACGGCGCCGCCGTGGAACGGGGCGACGCTCACGCGGGGGATGGAATTTGGTGTCTCGCCGTTTCCCGAGAGCCGCCGGGCGATGATCGAACGCGGGGGGCTGTTCGGGGCGCAGGGCTACCGGTGGATTCCCGCGCGTACTCGTGCCGTCGTGGAGTATGAAGCCTGGCTGGCGCCGGCGGAGTCGATCGAAAAAGCGTGTCCGGCGGATTGAGCAGGCGCTTCAGGCGCGGGCCGAGCGCGCGCCGCCGGCCTTGACGGGTTCCGGCGGGGGCGCGGGCTCGGCGTTCGGCTTGGGGGCGGCGAGGCCGAGGGCGGCGCGGACCTGGGCGTCGATTTGCGCGAGCATCTCGGGGTGGTCCTTAAGGAACTGCCGGGCGTTCTCCCGCCCCTGTCCGATGCGCTCCCCGCTATAGCTGTACCAGGAGCCGCTCTTCTCGACGATGTTCTGAATTACGGCGGTGTCGAGCAGGTCGCCGGTGATGCTGATCCCCTCGCCGTACATGATGTCGAACTCGGCCTCGCGGAAGGGCGGGGCGAGCTTGTTCTTCACCACCTTGACCTTGGTGCGGTTGCCAGTGACGTTGTCGCCGTCCTTGATGGCGGCGATGCGGCGGATGTCGAGCCGCACGCTGGAGTAGAACTTCAGGGCGCGGCCGCCGGTCGTGGTTTCCGGATTGCCGAACATCACGCCGATCTTTTCGCGGATCTGGTTGATGAAGATGAGGCAGGTGTTCGACTTGGCCACGATGCCGGTGAGCTTGCGCATGGCCTGCGACATCAGGCGAGCCTGCACGCCCACGAACGAATCGCCCATCTCGCCGTCGAGTTCGGCTTTGGGAACTAGGGCGGCGACGGAGTCCACAACGACGACATCGATGGCATTGGAACTGATAAGAGCCGCCGTGATCTCCAGCGCCTGCTCGGCGTAATCGGGCTGAGAGACCAGCAGGTTGTCGACGTCGACGCCGAGCTTCTTGGCGTAGACCGGGTCAAGCGCGTGCTCGACATCGACGAAAGCGGCCATGCCGCCCGCCTTCTGCGCCTGCGCGACCACCTGCAAAGCGATGGTCGTCTTGCCGGAGGATTCCGGACCGAAGATCTCGATGATGCGCCCGCGCGGGAAGCCGCCCACGCCGAGGGCGTAGTCCAGCGACACCGAGCCCGACGGGATCACGCTGACAGGGATGACGGCTTCATGCGAGCCCAGCCGCTGAATGATCCCCTTGCCGTACTGCTTCTCGATGTTGCCGAGCGTGACCGCCAGCAGGCGCTGCTTTTCCTTCTCGTCAAGGGGCATCGTGGGTCTCCAGTGTGTAATCTTTTACAGTATAGCAGAAGTTCCCGCAAATCCGGGCAGGTTGCGAGAATCTGTTTCAGTTTAGCTGGTAGGGGCCGCGCCGGGAAGATCTCACCCGAATTCCTGCCTGGGGGGGCGTGCCCCCATTTTGACCGGCGGCCCCGGGGTCGGTTATGATGAGAGGAGTCACAGTTTGCTGGAAGAAGACTGTCTGTAGACATCCATGGCTAACCATTACTCTTCACTGAAGCGAATGCGCATCACGAAGCGGCGCACGGCTGTCAACAAGATCCGCAAGTCGCGGATGCGCCACGCCATCCGGGCCTTGCGCCGCGCCCTGGAGCAGAAGGACGCGGCTGCCGCCGCCAAGCTGATGCCGAAGACTTTTTCGCTCATTGACCGCGCCGCCAAATGGGGCGTTATCAAAGACAACACCGCCTCCCGCTACAAGAGCCGCTTGCACAAGCGGCTCAAGGCCCTCGAGGGGATTGCCCCGCAGGCCTGACGCAAGCACGCTGTATCCATTCCCGGGCGGCCTCCCATGTGGGGCCGCCCTTTCCATTTCATCCTTGGCTGCTCGCAGTCACTCTACCGTCGCGCATCCGCCATGCTGCGGGTGCCTTGCCTCAGACTATACCGACTGGTATTGTATCCGCGGAGGTTTACTGACTTGCGAATTGCGAAAAACGACATCCCCGCGGCCTTGAGCGTTCCCGGCGCGGTGGCGCGGCAGATCACCGGATTCGGAGATGCCACGGGCTACGGCAAGATGGCGGGGGAGTACTTCTCCTTCGGGGCCGGAACCGATATCGCTCAGCTCCTTCAGGGACTCGAAGGCAACCTTTGTCACTCCCCGCATTGGGGGTATGTACTGGAGGGCGGGATCACGGTCAGCTATGGGGATGGATCGACGGAACTGGTATCCGCCGGTGATCTGTTCTATGTTCCGCCGGGCCACAGCGTGGCATCGGCGCACGGGGCGGAGATCGTGCTTTTCAGCCCCAGAACGAGCATTGCGCGGTAGTGGAACACATCCGAAGAAAGTTGACGGCCCATTGATCCTGGCCCCTCCCCGGGGCTACCCTGATCCGGCCAGGCCCCAAGCTCTCTGGCGCCCCGGAGGCAGAGAGGTCGCGTGCGGCTCCAGAGACATAGCGCTTCCAACGGATTCGCCCGTCCGGCCCGCCGCTTGCGCGGGCGCTAGACTGGAGATGCCGCGCCTGCGGCGAAGGCGCCTGCGAATATGGATCAGAAGCTTTACGGCCAGATCATCGACAACTTCTTCACCTGCGATCCCGAGCTGATCACGTCGATCTTCCGCGAATTCCTGATGGCCGTGCAGGCCGAGACCGCCCTGCCGCCGTCGGCGCACATGGCCCAGAACTACGAGACGGCGCAGGCCAATCCGGAGATCCACGTGCTGCCCGGCAACCTGAAGGACGCGCGTGACGCCGTGTTCCCCTACTTCTGGGGCACAGACGGCTGGTTCAGCCCGCTGCACCTGGAGAACGTCAAGGGGCCGGCAAGCTACGCGTCGCTGGTGGGGGCGCTGGCGTGCCTGCTGAAGAATCCAAACCTCTGCACGGACACCTATAGCCAACGGTCCAACGAGCTGGAGATCAAGGCCGTCACCGCGCTGGCGAACCTGCTCTTCTACCACATCGAGGATCCGTGGGGAGTGTTCACCATGGGAGGCACTGTCTCGAACCTTTACGGCGCCAAGCTGGGGATCGAGAAGACCTGTCCCGGGGCCATGCACAACGGTCTGGCTGGAACAAGAATCGCCGGAATTGTCTCTGAAGCCGCCCACTATTCGAACCTCACTCTCGCCGGCTGGCTGGGGCTCGGCACGAAGAACCTGCACGCCCTCCCCACGGACGAGACGTTCGCTATGCGCCTCGACGTGCTCGAGGAGAAGCTGGAGGAGCTGCACGCGGAGGGCGCGCGAGTGGCTTTTGTTACCGCCACCTTCGGCACCACGGACTCCTCCGGCATCGACGACATCGTTTCGATCCGCGGGATTCTCGACTCCTTCGCCGCCCGCCATGGCGTGCCCCGCCCGCAACTTCATGTGGACGCCGCCGTGGGTTGGGTGCTCAGCTTCCTCACAGCCTATGACATGGCGCAGAACGAACTCGGCTTCTCTCCGCCAACGCTCGCCCTGGTCGAACGGGCGCAGCGCGCCACCGCAGGGCTGCGCGTCGTCGATAGCATCACGATCGACTTTCACAAGATGGGGTGGGGGCACTATCCGGCAAGCGCGTTTCTGGTGAGGAGCCGCAGCGACCTGCGCTACCTGTCGAGGTCCACCGAAGAGATGCCGTACTTTTCGGAGGCCGACGGGCGGCGCGACCCGGCGGTGTTCACGCTGGAGACTTCGCGCCCGGCGCTGGGCCCCTACACGGTGATGGCCTCGCTGAACGGCATCGGGCTGGCAGGCTGGCAGTTGCTGGTGGCGCGGGCGCTGGAGCTGGCCGAGGATCTCAAACAGCGGCTGGAGCGGCTCGAATACTGCAAGGTGCTCAACCTGGGCGCCATCGGGCCGAGCGTCGTCTGGTGGGTGCTGCCCAAGGGCCGCAATGCGAAGGAGATCTACCAGCGCGTGATCGACGGCCAGATGCCCGCGGACCGGTTCGACCGCTATGCCGCCGAGATCCGGCGGCTGTTTGAGAAGCGCGAGAAGAACCTCGACCCGCGCCTGGACGCCCGGCTGAGCTTCACGACCAACGCCGGCCACAAGGCTCACGGGCTTGCCCTGCCTGCGTGGAAGGCTGTGTTCTTCAACCCGATGACGGACTCGGCCGTGCTGGACCGGCTGATTTACAGCATCGAGGAGTTGCTCTGACGCGCAAGCCGGCCCGGGCTCGCATGTATATTGGTGGCCGGAGTGGAACGCCGATGCGCCGAACGAATCTGGTGTGGATTGCCGGAGTCCTGCTCATGACGCAAGGCTGCAGCGCGCCGCCGCCGCCCGCCGTGACGGCGCGGAAGGAGGGCCGGATCGTGGCAAGAGTCCATCCCTCAGGCTTTGAGCACGCGCATGACACCTACAACGGGATGGGCGTTGCCAGCGACGGGCGCGTCTATTATGTGCTGAGCAGCGAGAAGCCGGACGTGGCCGGGCAGATGTATTTCTACGACCCTTACACGGACCGCGTCCAGCACGTGGGGGACCTGACGGAAGCCGCTGGCGAAAAGGGCATGAGCGCTATCGGGCAGGGCAAGAGCCATGTGAACTTCGTCGAGGCGGAAGGCAGGCTGTGGTTCGCCACGCACATCGGGTATTACTCGATCATCGACGACATGGAGAAGCCGGGCGTGCCGCCGCCGGGCATGAAGCCCTACCGCGGCGGGCACGTGCTCGCCTACGATCTGAAGACGCGGCGGTTTGAGGACCACGGCATCGCCCCGCGCGGCGAGGGCATCCTGACGATGAACATGGACCCGCAGCGCATGCGCGTTTACGGGCTCACCTGGCCCACAGGCGTCTTCTTCCGTTACGACGTGCGCCGCCGGGAGTGGAAAGAGATCGGCGCGTTTTTCGAAGAAGGCGAGAACGGGCGTGGGCCCACCTACCGCACCATCTGCCGGTCGCTCGGCATCGACCCGCGCGACGGGAGCGTGTACTTCACGACCGGCGACGGCACGATTCGCCGCTACCGTTACGACACGGAAGCCGTGGAGGCGGTGCAGGGCGACAACCTGAAGAAGGATTACTTTGGCCAGTACGACGTCACCTCGCCCGGACACATGGCCTACAACTGGCGGCAGGTGGTGTGGCATCCGCGCGCGCAGGCGTTTTACGGCGTGCACGGCAACTCGGGCTACCTGTTCCGGTTCGATCCGCGCGCCGAACGGGTGGAAGTGCTCGACCGCATCACGAGCGAGCCCTCGCGCCGCAGCGGCATGTTCGACCAGTTCAGCTACGGCTACCTGGGCTTTGCTCTGGGCCCCGGCCGCGAGACGCTCTACTATCTGACCGGCGGCCCCATCTACGTGGAAGGGCGCCGCGTGAAGGGCAAGGATTCGACCGGCAAGGGCGAGGCCAAAGCCGACGAGAACCTGCACCTCATCACGTGGCACATCCCCTCCGGGCGCTACACGGATCATGGCGCTGTTTTTTATGAGGACGGCAGCCACCCGACGTATGTGAACTCGATCGCCGTGACCGGCGACGGGCGCGTCTTCACGCTGGCGCGCGTCCAGCGCAAGGACGGTACGTTCCGCACGGAGTTGATCAGCTTCCGTCCGTGAGCCGGAATGTCCGGGGCGCGCCGGCGTGCAGCCAAAATGGAAGCGGAGAGTTGTGCCATGAAAGCCATTGCCGACGTCTGCATCATCCCGCTGGGAGTGGGAGTCTCGGTTTCGAAGGAAGTCACCGAGTGCGAGCGCATCCTGCGGGAGAGCGGGCTGAAGACGAAGCTGCACGCCTACGGGACGAACGTGGAGGGCGAATGGGATGAAGTCATGGCCGCTGTGAAACGCTGCCACGAGCGGCTGCATGAGATGGGCGTACCGCGCATCTCCACCAATATCCGCATCGGCACCCGCATCGACAAGCCGCAGACGATGGAGGACAAAGTCCGCAAAGTGGAGCAGGCGCTGTCCGGTGCGGAGCCGTCCTGAGCGGCGGCTCAGGCGAAAAGGGCTTCGGCTTGGAGGCCGCGCAGGTCCTCCACATAGCCGTCCGGCGTGTAGGCCAGCAGTTCGGGGCCGCTGACGACGCCGGTGCCCACGGCGAGGATGCGGACGCCGGCCTCGCGCGCGGCCCTCACATCGTTGGGGTGGTCGCCCACATAGAGGACTTGCGCGCCCGCGCGGATCAGGCCGGCTTTTCTCGCGCGCGAAACCGCCAGACGCAGCAGCGCCGCGCGGGTCGGGCCATCGCCGGAAAACGCGCCGGTGGAGAAAAACCCGTCCAGACCGGCGCGGCGCATCTTGATCCAGGCGATCCGCTCGATGTTCCCGGTGACCAGCCCGCAGGGGATGCCGCGCCGCTGCAAGGAGCGCAGCAGGCCGCGCACGCCGGGGCAGACCTTGCGTTCCAGCGAAGGACAAGTTCGCACGAAAATGTTCTGGGCGGCCCGGCCTGCCGCCGGGATGAGTCGCGCGGCTGCGGCGCCGCGCAGGCCGGCGCGTTCGAGCATGGCCATCAGGATGTCGCGGTCGAGCATTCCGGCCACGGGGATGCCGTCGATGGAGACGCGCACGCCCGAGACACGCTCGACGGCGCGCTCGAGCGCTTCCCGGTGCGCCGGTCCGCTGCGGCGCAGAAGGGTTCCGTCGATGTCGAACAGCGCCAGCGCGTCTGCCTGACTCATCCGCCCACCATGATAGCGGGCGATACACTGAAGGTGATGCAGGTTCTTCAGGCGGGAGGCCACCAGCTGGTGCAACTCGAACTGGACGTGGATCTGCTGCGGCAAGCTGCCGAGGAGGCGGGATTCACTTGCCGGGCGGAAGAGCGTCCGCGCAGCATCCTGATCGACCTGGCGGCGCCCGAACGCGAGACTCCGCTGTTGCTGTTCGACGGGGCGGACCCGACCAACACAGGCTGGTTTGCGCGCTGCCAGTTCTATGTCGATGCGCGCAGCGGCGCGGTGATGCAGACGCCGTTCATTCTGGCCAACCTGCCCGATGCGCTGGGACGGACGAACACGCGCGCGGTGCGGCTCCAGATTCAGACGGAGTTGCCTGTTCATGCGCGGCTGCCGGGCCGGCAGCCGGTCAGCGAGAAGGCGCTGTTCGGGGTGTATGTAGCCTTGCTGCGCGGCCTGCTGCACAACGGCGTGGCGCTCTGCGGGCGCGGGGCGGTGGAGCCCCTGGCGGGCAAGCCCGAGCCGGTTCGCAAGTGATTACTTGAGCACGGGCAGGATGGAACTCGAGTCGTCCGTCCAGAGATAGCGCTGTGCGGGCGGCCCGGCCGCGGGCCGGGCGGTATCGACGACCATCCACGTCGAGGCGAGGGCCGCGGCAGCCGGGTCCGCTGGGCTCGACATGCGCGTGCACGAGGCGCCCGCATCCGCTGCCAGCGCCCGCACCACAGGGGCGAGGTCGGCGTACTGGTTCGAGATGTGGAAGGCAATCACCCCCTGCGCCGCCAGATGCCGGCGGTAGAGCGTGAAGGCCTCGCGCGTGAGCAGGTGGGCGGGGATGGATTCCATCCCCGCCCACCTGCTCACGAATACGTCGAACCGCTGCGGCGCCTCGCCGGCAAGCGTGAGACGCGCGTCTCCTTCCGCGATTTCGATTCGGGCCGCGGAGCGCTTGAGGTAGGTGAAGTGGCGCCGGCTGAAGTCGATGACTTTCGGATTGATCTCGTAGAAGCGGAACAGGTCGCCGGGCCGCCCGTAGGCGGCCAGCGCGCCCGCGCCCAGCCCGATGATGCCCACGCGGCGGGGCGGTCCCGGGCGGCTGAGGAGCAGCCCGGCGGCGCTGGCCTGCCCGTAGTAGGCCGTAGGCGTGTCCTGCAGTTCCGCGGCGGTAAACTGCGATCCATGCAGCACGAGGCCGTGCAGCATCTTGCGCAGCGGCGGGCGGCCTTCCGTGGCGGGCGTGTCGACCACGCGGAGGCTTCCGTAGAAATTGCGCGCGCCGTCCACGAGCCCTGAGTAGTAATTCTGGATCAGAGCCAACGACGGGGTGGCCGCCAGCAAGGCGGCCATCCAGGCGGCCTGCATGGCCCATCGGCCGCTGCCACGCAGGCGCCACAGGCAGAGGGGCGCTGCCGCCGCCATCAGGAAAGGCAGCTCGAAGTAGCCTTGCATCAGGGTTGGCGCGAGGACACCCGCTGCCAGAGCGCCCAGTGCACCGCCGGCGGCGGCGTGAGTCCAGAAGCTGGTGAGCCGCTCCGGCCCGGGCTTTGCCGCCGCCAGCTCGCGGTGCGCGAACAGGCACACGAGCGCGAGGCCCAGACAATATAGGCCGACCTTGGCCGCAAGCGCCGCCTGTAAGTCCAGGAAAAGGATAGAGAGCGCCATGGCCAGCAGGCCCAGCAGCGCGTGGCGCGCCGTGCGCCTCGAATCGCGGACCTCACGGGCGAAGGCGGCTGCATACGTAAGCAGGTAGACCAGAAGCGGAGCCACCCAGAGCAGCGGCGCCGGGGCCACGACTTGGGTGAGATGCGCGGTGGTCGCCGTCAGAAACGCGGTGCCGAGCGCCGCCCAGCCCATCCACGCCCACCGCTCGCGCCAGGTGGAGCTGCCCGCCAGGGGCAGATCGGCGCCGCGCGGATTGCGCCGCCATACGAGCCACGCCGCGGCCGACAGCAGCAGCGCCTGAATCAGGAACGCGGCATCCCACAGGAGCTGAAGGCGCGAAAGGCCCATGCGAGGCTCGAACAGGAATGGGAAGGCCAGCAGCGCCAGCGCGCAGGCCGAGTTTGACCAGGCCGAGAGCCGGTACGGGCGCGCCCGGGAGTCGAGAAGCCCCAGCCAGTGCTGCATCAGGGGCGAGGTGGCCGACAACAGGAAATACGGCAGGCCGAAGGCGCCTGCAAGCGCCAGCAGGACATGGAGCGAACCGCTGCCCGGGTGTGGTGTGGCGCGCGGGGCCAGCACGCAGGCGATCACCACGGCAAGATGCGCCAGAGCCTGCCGCCGCGGCGGCAGGCGCCTGGCCAGCCAGTGCGCGTAGAAATAGCCGCCCAGCAGGCCCGTCTGGAAGAAGAGCAGGCAGGCTGACCACACCGCGGCCGAACCCCCGTACAACGGAAGCAGCAGCTTGCCAGCCACAGGTTGGACCAGGAACAACAGGAAAGCGCCCAGCACCACCGCCGCGCTTATCCAAAGCATGCGCTCTCATTCTAGCGAACAGTCCGGCGTGCCTCTCTTGCGACCGGCGCCGACCCACCCCCAGCCACCCCCGCCCCGAAGGGGACAGCCTGATACGGGCACTTCGCGTATTTTCCAAGGGGACGGAGCGCTCCGTCCCCTTGGAGATTTTCCGCTTGTCGAGCCCACGATTCGGGCCGGAATCCCGAGCAATTCGCGCTTCGTCGCACGCCGCACCCTTCCCACGTTCCTCCAGCACGGCGCCAACGGGCAGAGCATTGTTCTCGGGAAGCCGAACCGCAAGACGTCGCCGAAACGGCTGGCCTCAAACAAAGACGAGGTCTGCGTGCGCATTCCAGCGGGGTGCCTGATGACCAACCAAGTCCGCCTGGTCACTGCGCCGGATGCCGAGGACTCCTTGGCTGTGCTGCTGCGCCGCGTCCACGGCCGCTACGCGCAGATGCCGAACGCGCGGCTGGACCGCGCCAACCGTCTGTTCCAGAACTGTTTTTTCCACCTGCCCGCTGGAGACTTCGCATCGGCGGCGAGCGCTGGCCGAGGTGCAGTAGAACCTGGTGCGGGTGGGGATAGTGGACCAGGCAGGGCATTGCCGGCGGTAGAACTCTGCGGCACATCTCGAACTGGGGCCGGCTGGGCTGCGGCCGGTGGGTGGGGAGTTCTGGCGGGAGTTTGGAGGCGTGGAGGTGAGGCTGGAAACCCGGATATTGCGAAACCATCAGGGCGCTCCGTCCCCTTGGAAAATACGCCAACTGCCCGTATCAGGCTGTCCCCTTTGTCCCTTTGTAGGAGTGGCGGTTGTCAGGGTCGACGGCTGCGGGTTGGGCTTCTACCTTCTTAGAAGGCGGTCGAGGATCGGGAAAAGCCCATTGCCCCCGAAGATGTCCTTGCGCGAGTCGTCGTAAACGATGTCTTCGCGGATGATGCCATCGGGGCCGACGATAAGGAGCGTGGGCAGCTTGATGGTGGGGTTCTGGGGTGTGACGTTCAGCATGGCAGCCACGGCCTGGCCGAAGTCGAACAGCACTGGCGAAGTGACCTTGTTGCGCGCCACATAGGCGGCGACCGTTTGCGGCGTGTCGGGAGGATTCACGATGGAAAGGACCGAGATCCTGTCACCGTAGCGGGCCTTGACGCGCTCCAGCGTCTTCGAGAAATCAGCGCAGTGCGGGCAGTCCGTCTTCATGATGTCGATCAAGAGGATCTTGCCGCGATAGTCGAGCACGTCATGATAGCGGGCCTGGGAATCCGGCAGCGTGAAGCTGGCGATCCGCTTGCCTGTCAGCGGGCCTGCATGAACGGCGGCGGCAAGGGCAAACAAGATGGCAGGAAGGCGTTTCATCCGATCAATCTCCTTTCGCCAGAGCGGCAAGGCTTTCTTCGAACGGTGGGTGCGCCACGCCCTTTTCCGTGATGATGGCGGTGATGTAGTGGCGCGGAGTGACGTCGAAGGCAGGATTGGCGACGTCCGTTCCTTCCGGGGCCACTGGCACGCCGAAGACGTGCGTGACCTCGGCGGCGGAGCGCTCCTCGATGGGGATGGCATCGCCTGAAGCCAGCGAGAGATCCAGCGTGGACACGGGGGCGGCGACGTAAAAGGGAACATTGTTTTCGCGGGCGAGCACAGCGACGGAGTAGGTGCCGATTTTATTGGCGGTGTCGCCGTTGCGGGCGATGCGGTCGGCGCCGACGATGACGCAGCCGATGCGCCCGGTCTTGAGAAAATGGCCGGCCATGTTGTCGGTAATCAGCGTGACCGGAATGCCGTCTTGCTGAAGTTCCCACACTGTGAGACGTGCCCCCTGGAGGAACGGTCTCGTCTCGTCGGCGAAGACATGGATTCGCTTGCCACCCTCGACGGCGGCGCGGATCACGCCGAGCGCCGTACCGTAGCCGGCCGTGGCGAGGGCGCCGGCGTTGCAGTGGGTGAGAACGGAGCGGCCATCAGGAACCAGCGGCGCGCCGTGGCGGCCGATGGCGCGGTTGATGGCGATGTCCTCTTCGTAGATGCGGAGGGCTTCGTCGACAAACGCTTGGCGGATGCGCTCCGGCGCGCCGCCAGAAAGCGAGGCGTAGAGGCGCTTCATCCTGTCGATGGCCCAGAAGAGGTTCACGGCGGTGGGGCGCGTGGCGGCGAGTGTCTCGCAGATGCGGGGGAACTCTTCGGCGAGCCGTTCCGGCGGCGTTTCCAGCACTCCCAGGGCTACGCCCATGGCGGCCGAGACGCCGATGGCAGGGGCGCCGCGCACCACCATGGCGCGGATCGCCTCGGCGACGTCGCGGTAGCTGCGGCAGGTGACGAACTCCACCGAGCGCGGAAGCTTCGTCTGGTCGATCATGACGACGCCTTCCGGCGTCCACTTGGCGGTCTCCACCATAAGGGAAACTTCCATTGAACCATGCGGGCGCGGGCGGAGGCCGGAACTACGACAACAACTCGCGCCGTTGGGCCAGATAGCCGACGAAGAAAGTGAGGTTGTAGGTGGCGTGGACCACAGTGGAGGCGGCGGTGGAGCCGGTGCGGTGCCGCGTGTAGCCGAAGACGAAAGAAGCGAGGAAGAGCAGCAGCACGTGCTGCCAGTTCCAGGCATATTGCGGGCCGTGCAAGAGCGCGAACGGAGCGCTAGCCAGGGTGATGCCGGCCCACTTGCCGAAGGTGCGGACGGCCAGGGGCTGGACGAAGCCGCGGAAGATCAGCTCCTCGGCGAGCGGCCCGAGGGAGACGGCAAATGCCCCGACCAGCAGGATGGACCAGCGGTCACGCAAGAGGCGCGCCACGGCATTGTCAATCACTGGTGTGTGGAGCGCTTCTCCGAGGACGGCGACCACGATGACGAGCCCCGGGCCGAGGATGCCGGTGAAGGCCATGTTGGGCCACGGGAAACGCCATCCGAGCGAACTCCAGAACGGCGCCTGGTAACGCTGCCGAAGGATGAGCCACAGCGCGCCGAACCAGAATCCGTATGCGGCGAACTGCATGCTGAGCACGCGGACGGCTTCGCCGGGCAGGCGCGGCAGAAGAAGAAAGACACCGTGCGTGAGGGCCAGTGCCAGGGCAAAGCACGGCACGGTGAGCACAGCAAGCAGAAGTGCATCTGTCCATGTCCAGAAAGGATCGCGGCGCGGCGTGAGGGGCGGGGCGGGCGTGGTCATGACTCGGCCTCGACCAAAAGAGCAGCGAGCAAGGGCAGCAGGATTTCGTGATGGCCCGTGATGGAGTAGCCTGCGCCGCCGGAGCGTGCGTGCGGGCGTTCCACGACGTTCAGGCGCGGGCGGTAGTGCTGGAGGAAGTCGAAATTGACAGTGGTGAAGCCCGCGAGCGGATAGCGGAGATTGCGCACGACAGAGACCGCCTTGAGGAACACCTCCGGCAGTACGACGGCGGAGCCGACGTTCAGATACACGCCGCCGCCGTCGAGTCCGCGGACCAAAGAGCAGAAAAGGCGGAAGTCGCGGTGAGTGGCGGCGCCGATGGCGGCGCCGGAAGCGGCGGGATGGGTGTGCGGCGTGTCCGTTCCGACGGCGACGTGGACGGTGACCGGAACCGCGCGGCGCCAGGCTTGCAGCAGGAGAGAGCAAGAGGCAAACTGCGGTGGGGCGAGGGAGTCGAGCGCGGCGCCGAGTGCTTCTCCCAAACCGCAGTCCGAGGCCTCGGCGCCGGCGATGGCCTGGTTCATGAGCCTGCCGGTCTCCTCCGCGGAGCCGAAGCGCCCGTCCGGGAGCACGGCCTCGACGTCCTCGCTGGTGCAGCCGGCGAGGGCGATCTCGAAATCGTGGATCGAGGTGGCTCCGTTCATGGCGAGCGCGGTGACGAAGCCGCGATCCATGAGGTCGATCAAGACGGGGGCGAGGCCGCACTTGACGACGTGGCCGCCCAAGCCCCAGAGGATGGCCCGGCCGCGGCGGCGGGCTTCGAGGATGGCTGAGACGACGGCGCGGAGCGCATCCGCGGCGAGGAGGCGCGGAAGCTTGTCGAGCCACTCGGTGAGAGCCGCGCCCTTGCGGTGGGGCGCGGCCATGTGCTCGATGCGCACTTTGCCGCCGCGCTCGGCCAGCGGGATGGTGGAGAGGCGGGTGAAGTCGAGGGGCGGCTCGCGGTACTTGCTCAAGGCGGCTCCTATTCAGCTTTGCCGTTTTTCAGCGCTTTTTCAAGTGCGCGGGCGGTGTGGCTGCGGCGTGAGCGTAGGATCTGCTCGGGCCGGCCGGCGGCGACCACGGTCCCGCCCTTTTCGCCGCCTTCGGGCCCGAGGTCGATGATCCAGTCGGCGGACTTGATGACGTCGAGCTGGTGTTCGATGACGAGCACGGTGTTGCCGAGGTCGACCAGGCGGTTGAGCACGTCGAGCAGCTTGCGGATGTCCTCGAAGTGGAGTCCGGTGGTGGGCTCGTCGAGGATGTAGAGCGTCTTGCCGGTCTGGCGGCGCGAAAGTTCGCGCGACAGTTTCATGCGCTGCGCTTCGCCGCCGGAGAGCGTGGTGGAGGACTGGCCGAGGTGAAGGTAGCCGAGGCCGACGTCGACCAGAGTCTGCAGCTTTGCCTGGATCTGGGGGATGTTCTTCAGCAGATCGAGGGCGTCCTCGATGGTCATCTCGAGCAGGTCGGCGATGGAGACGCCGTGGAAGCGGACGGCGAGCGTTTCCGAGTTGTAGCGGCGCCCGCGGCAGACGTCGCAAGGGACGTAGACGTCGGGCAGAAAGTTCATCTCGATGCGCTTGAGGCCGTCACCCTGGCAGGCTTCGCAGCGGCCACCCTTGACGTTGAAGGAGAAGCGCCCGGGCTTGTAGCCGCGCTCGCGCGCCTCGGGCAGCATGGCGTAGAGTTCGCGGACCGGCGTGAAGACGCCGGTATACGTGGCCGGATTGGAGCGCGGGGAGCGGCCAATGGGGGACTGGTCGATTTCGATCACCTTGTCGATGTGTTCGAGCCCTTCGAGCGCGTCGAACAGTCCGGGCGGCGTCCTGGCGCCGTAGAGATGCTGTGCAAGGGCGCGGTAGAGGAGGTCGTGCACAAGAGTGGACTTGCCGCTGCCGCTGACGCCGGTGACGCAGAGGAAGAGACCGAGGGGGAACTCGACGTCGATGCTCTTCAGGTTGTGGTGGCGGGCGCCGCGCAGGACGAGCTTCAGGCCGTTGCTGGGGCGGCGCGAAGGCGGCAGCGGAATGGAGCGCCGTCCGGAGAGGTACGCGCCGGTGAGGGAGCGCGGGTGGGCGGCGATCTCGGCGGGCTTTCCGGCGGCGATGAGTTCGCCGCCAAGGCGGCCGGCGCCGGGGCCGAGGTCGACTACATAATCGGCACGTTCGATAGTTTCTTCGTCGTGCTCGACCACAAGGACGGTGTTGCCGAGATCGCGCAAGTGGACCAGCGTGTCGAGCAGGCGGCCGTTGTCTCGCGGGTGCAGGCCGATGGATGGCTCATCGAGCACATAGAGCACGCCGCGGAGGCGGGAGCCGATCTGCGTGGCGAGGCGGATGCGCTGGGACTCGCCGCCGGAGAGCGTGGCGGCGGAGCGGTCGAGCGAGAGGTAGTCGAGGCCGACCTCGCAGAGGAAGGAGAGGCGGTTCCGCACTTCCTCGACGATGCGGGCGGCGATCTGCTGCTCGCGCGGGGAGAGTTTCCACGAGCGGATTTCCTCAAGGGCGCGCGAAACGGGCAGCGCGGTGAATTCAGCGATCGAGAGGCCCTTGAGCTTGACGGCGAGGCTGGAGGGGCGGAGGCGGCGGCCACCGCAGGCGGCGCACTCGGCCGGGGACATGAACTCGGCGAGGTACTCGCGGTAGCTTTCGGTGGAGTCCTCGTAGGAGCGCTCGAGCAGCTGGAGGATGCCGGGCAGGTTGGAGGCGCCGTAGAGCAGGGCCTGTTGCTGTTTAGCGGGGAGCTCTTCGAAGGGACGGTCGAGGCGGATGCGAAGCTGGCGCGCGGCGGCGTGGAGGGTTTGCTGCATGAGCAGGCTGGAGGCGCCGGGGCCGAGGCCGCCGTCGAAGAGGGGGCGGGAGGGATCGGCGATGACTTTCAGCGGATCGAAGGACCACTTGGCGCCGAGCCCGTTGCAGGACTCGCAGGCGCCGTAGGGGCTGTTGAAGGAGAAGGAACGGGGCTCGATCTCGGGCACGCTCTGGCCGCACTCCGGGCAGGCGAGCTTGAGCGAGTAGAGGCGATCCTGGCCGCCGACGTGGACTACGACGACGAGGCCATTGGCGAGCCGGGTGGCGGTCTGGATGCTGGCTTCGAGGCGGCGGGCTGAGTCGGGCTTGAGGGGGAGGCGGTCGACGACGATTTCGATGGTGTGGTTGCGGCGGCGGTCGAGGCGGATGTCTTCGTCAAGAGAGCGAAGTTCGCCGTCGATGCGGGCGCGGACGAATCCGGCGCGGGCGTATTTTTCGAGGTCCTTGCGATATTCGCCCTTGCGGCCGCGGACGATGGGGGCGAGGATCATGACGCGCTCGCCAGCGGGAATTGCCATGACCTGCTCGAGGATCTGCTGGGTGGTCTGGCGCGTAATGGGCACGCCGCAATCGGGGCAGTGGGGCGTGCCGATGGAGGACCACAGGAGGCGGAGGTAGTCGTAGATTTCGGTGATGGTACCGACGGTGGAGCGGGGGCTGCGGCTGGTGGTTTTCTGCTCGATGGAGATGGCGGGGGAGAGGCCCTCGATGGAGTCGACGTCGGGCCGCTCCATCTGGTCGAGGAACTGGCGGGCGTAGGGCGATAGGGTTTCGACGTAGCGGCGCTGGCCTTCGGCGTAGATGGTGTCAAAAGCGAGCGATGACTTGCCGGAGCCGGACAGCCCCGTGATGACCGTGAACGACCCCCTGGGGATGGAGACGGAGATGTTCTTGAGGTTGTGCACGCGCGCGCCGTGCACGGAGATGCGGTCGATCATGGAAATTTCATTGTCCCGCAGGCGGGCGGGCTCAGATGGCCTGGGCGGAGGCGGTCATGCGGTGGAGGGTGGCTTCGGCGAGGAGGTCGAAGATCTGGCGCGTTTCTTCGAGGTCGATGCAGGCGTCGGTGATCGACTGGCCGTAGACAAGGGGCTGGCCGGGGACGAGGTCCTGGCGCCCGGCGACGAGGAAGGATTCGAGCATGACGCCGAAGATGCCCTGCTGGCCGGCGGCGATCTGCATGGCGAGATTGCGGGCGACGGCGGACTGGAGGCGGTAGTTCTTGAGCGAGTTGGCGTGGGAGCAGTCCGCCATGACGCGGTCGGGGAGCTTGGCGCCGCGGAGGCTGAGCAACACGGTTTCGATGGACTGTTCGTCGAAGTTGGGCAGCTTGCCGCCGCGGAGGATGACGTGGCAGTCGCGGTTGCCCTTGGTGCAGACGATGGCGGAGTGGCCGGCCTTGGTGACGGAGAGGAAGTGGTGGGAGATGCGCGCGGCGCGGATGGCGTCGATGGCGACTTTGAAGTTGCCGTCGGTGCCGTTCTTGAATCCGACGGGGCAGGAGAGTCCGCTGGCGAGTTCGCGGTGGACCTGGCTTTCGGTGGTGCGCGCGCCGATGGCGCCGTAGGAGATGAGGTCGCCGATGTACTGGGGCGTGATCATGTCGAGGAACTCGGTGGCGCAGGGCATGCCCAACTGCGTGAGGCGGAGCAGGAGGCCGCGGGCGCGGCGGAGGCCCTCGTTGATCTGGAAGCTGCCGTCGAGGAAGGGATCGTTGATGAGGCCCTTCCAGCCGACGGTGGTGCGGGGCTTTTCAAAGTAGACGCGCATGATGACGAAGAGCGCGTCGCGGTACTGATGGGCGAGGTCCAAGAGGCGGCCGGCATAGTCCTCGGCGGCGGCGACATCGTGGATGGAGCAGGGGCCGGCGACGACGGCGAGGCGGTTGTCGCGGCCGTAGAGAAGGTCATGGATGGTGTGGCGGGCGTCGTAGATGAGCTTGGCGCCTTCGTTGCGCAACGGAAACTGGTCCAGCAGCGCCTGCGGCGTGACGAGCTCGTAGATCTGCTGGATGCGGACGTCGTCGGTACGGTACGGCATGGGACTAGTACTTGGGCGGCTTCTCCGGACCGGCGCCGCCGGGCCTGTTTCTGAGCCGGGCCGCTTCTTCCTTCACCCGGTCGCGGGCCCAATGGAGAGCCCGCCGCAAGGGCGGGAAGAAGTCAGACAAGATGATCAGCCCCGGGATCATGAAGGCCCAGCCGGGCATGATGGGCAGAAGCCATCCGATGATGCCAAGGATACACAATCCGATACCGGCCAGCAGCCTGAGGATTCTGGTCACAGGGGAACTATCAGTTTAACAGGCCGGGCGTGGACGGATTCATTGACCGGGGGTGGGGAAAAAGATAGAATCGCAGCATTGCAATCGTTTGCAGGAGAAACTCATATGAAGAAACAGACGTTCGGGGTGATCGTCGGCAACCGGGGATTTTTCCCGGACCACCTGGCGAAGTCGGGCCGGGAGGAGATGATCCAGGTATTGGAGAAGCTCGGCTATGGCGTGGTGGTGCTGAAGCCGGAAGACACCAAGCACGGAGCGGTGGAGACGCGCGCGGACGCAAAGAAGTGCGCGGAGCTGTTCGACCGCCACCGGCACGAGATCGATGGCGTGATCGTGACTCTGCCGAACTTCGGCGACGAGCGAGGAGTGGCGGAAGCGCTGCGCGGCGCGGGGCTGCGCGTGCCGGTGCTGGTACAGGCGACGCCGGACCGGGCGTCGAGCATGACGATTGCCGACCGGCGCGACAGCTTCTGCGGCAAGATGAGCGTCTGCAACAATCTGAAGCAGTTCGGCATTCCCTGTTCGCTGACGAAGCTGCACACCGTTTCGCCGTCCAGCGCGGAGTTCGCGGCGGACCTGGAGTGGTTTGCGGCGGTGTGCCGGGTGGTGAACGGGCTGAGGAAGTGCCGGGTGGGGGCGATCGGCGCGCGGCCGGCGGCGTTCAACACGGTGCGGTACAGCGAAAAGCTGCTGGAGGCGTCGGGGATCGATGTGGACACGATCGACCTGTCGGAGATCTTCGGGCGCATCGGGCGGCTGAAGGACGACGACGCGGCGGTGCAGGCAAAGCTCGGCGAGATGCAGAGCTATGTGAGCACGGCGGGGATCGACGCAGCGGCGCTGGTGAAGATGGCGAAGCTGGCGGTGGTGGTGGACCGGTGGATGGCGGACAACGAGATCACGGTGACGGCGGTGCAGTGCTGGACGTCGATGGAAGAGTACTTCGGCGTGGTGCCGTGCACGGTGATGAGCATGATGTCGAACCGGCTGCTGCCGAGCGCGTGCGAGGTGGACGTGCCGGGCGTGGTGGCGATGTACGCGCTGGCGCTGGCTTCCGGCACGCCGAGCGCGCTGCTGGACTGGAACAACAACTACGGCGACGATCCGGACAAGGCGGTGTGCTTCCACTGCTCGAACCTGCCGAAGCACTTCTTCGAGTCGGCGCGGATGGACTATCAAGAGATCATCGCCGGGACGGTGGGCAAGCTGAACACGTTCGGCACCGTAGTGGGACGCGTGAAGGCGGGTCCGATGACCTACCTGCGGCTTTCGACCTGCGACGCCGAGGGCAAGCTGAAGGCGTATGTCGGCGAAGGCGAGTTCACCAGCGATCCGCTGGAGACGTTCGGCGGCGCGGGCGTGGCGCGGATCCCCAACCTGCAGGCGCTGCTGCACTACATCTGCGAGAACGGCTTCGAGCACCACGTGGCGGCGAACCTTTCGCAGGTGGCGGGGGCGTTGTACGAAGCCGGGCGCAAGTACCTCGGCTGGGAGATGTACTGGCACAGGGGCTGAAGGGGCGCGTCAGGCGGCCGAGAACTGCTCGATCAGTTTTTCGGCGTGGCGCAGGGCCTCGGGCGTGAGCTTCTGCCCGGAGAGCATGCGCGCGATTTCGCGGATGCGTTCCTTTTTGCCGAGCGATTCGACGCCGGCGGCGGTGCGGCCGCCGGCTTCGCTTTTCGAGACGGCGTAGTGGTGATCGGCGAAGCCGGCGATTTGCGCGAGATGGGTGACGCAAAGCACCTGGTGGCGGCGCGAGAGCTCGCGCAGGCGGCGGCCGATCATCTCGCCGGCGGCGCCGCCGACGCCCGCGTCGACTTCGTCAAAGACCAGCGTGAGAGCGAGGTCCGTCTCCGCCGGCGCCATGCAGGTTTTGATGGCGAGGGCGGCGCGGGACAGCTCGCCGCCGCTGGCGACGCGGTCGAGCGGGCGCGGCTCCTCGCCGGCGTTTGCGGAGAAGAGGAAGCAGACGCGGTCCATGCCGGTTTCGCCCGGATCGCACGGCTCAAGCAGGACGCGGAAGACGGCGCCCGGCATGGCGAGGCCCGCGAGCTCGTCCTGGACCTTGCGTGAGAGCTTGCGGGCGGCGCGCTGGCGCAGTTCTCGGAGCTGGAGGCTGAGTTCCCGGTAGCGGGCCTCATGTTCGGCGATGGCAGCCTCCAGCGCGGCGCGCCGTTCGCTGGCGCTTTCCAGCGAGGCGAGGCGAGCGGCGACGTCGTCGTGGAAGGCAAGGATCTCCTCGACGGTGGAGCCGTACTTGCGCTTCAGGCGCTCGATGAGCGCAAGGCGGGACTCGACTTCCTCGAGGCGGCGCGGGTCGGCTTCAAGACGGCCGAGGTAGTGGCGCAGTTCGTGGGAGGCCTCCTGCAAGGAGATCTGGGCGGGGCGGAGGGCCTCGGCCACGGGCGCGAGCGTCGAGTCGATACGGGCGGCATCCTCAAGGCGCTTCAGGGCCTGCGCCACGGCGCCGGATGCGCTGGCTTCCGATTCTTGGATGAGCTCGTAGGCGGCGGAAACGGCTTCGCTGAGGCGGGCGAAGTTACGGAGGACGCGGCGTTCGTTTTCGAGCTGCGCGTCCTCGCCGGGGTGGAGGGCGGCGGCGGCGATTTCGTTGCGCTGCATGGACCAGAGGTCGGCGAGGCGGAGCCGGTCCTGTTCGGCGCGGCCGAGTTCGGCCAGTTCATGCAGGGCGGCGCGCCAGGCGTGCCAGTGATCGAGCACCTCGGCGAGCAGCGTGCCGGCGCCGGCGGCGGCGTCAAGCATTTCGCGCTGCGCGTCGGCGGAAAAGAGCTTCTGCTGGTCGTGCTGCCCGTGGATGTCTCCGAGGAACGGCGCGAGGTCGCGGAGGAAGGCTACAGTGACGGGGCGGGAGCCCGCCCAGGCGCGCGACTTGCCGGCGGCGGTGATTTCGCGTTCGAGAAGGAGTTCGCCGTCTTCGGCGGCGATGCCCGCCTGTTCGAGCAGGGAGCGGAGGCGGGCGTCGGAGGGAAGTTCGAAGATGCCGGAGACGAGCGCGCGTTCCTCGCCGGTGCGGATCATGTCCGGGGAGGCGCGTCCGCCGAACAGGAGGCTGAGCGCGCCGACGATCAGGCTCTTGCCGCTGCCGGTTTCACCGGTGAGGACATTGAAGCCCGGGTGCAGGCGCAGGCGGAGGCGCTCGACGACGGCGAGGTTTTCGACGGCGAGTTCCACCAGCATTCAGCACAAGTATAAAATCCCCGGCGGGCAGAGGTGCCCGGGGCGAGCATGATGAAAACAGAAAAGTCTGAAAATGATTTGGAGCAGCGCGCCAGGCGGCTCCGTTATGATGAACTTGAAGTATCCGACAGGGAGCGTGCCTCTTGTTTGAAAGCCTGCCTGCTGCGCTCCTGCGGCAGCATTCGCTGTGGGATCTGGTACAGGCCGCCTCGCCGGTGGCGAAGTTCGTTCTGTTGCTGCTGCTGGCGGCGTCGCTGATGAGCTGGGCGGTGATCTTCGCCAAGTGGTCGCAGTTCCGCCACAGCGGGGAGGCGAACACGTCTTTTCTGCGGGCGTTCCGCAAGGCGCCGGGGCTGGAGGCGGTGGCGGTGGCGCTGGAGCAGTTCCGGGTGTCGCCGCTGACCGGGGTTTTCGACTTCGGCTATCAGGAAGTGGCGCGGCAGCTGAAAGCGCGGGGGCGGATCGTGAACAAGAACGCGCTGGAGCGGGCGTTGCAACTGGGGATCAGCGAGGAGGTGGCGCGGCTGGAACGGCGGATGAGCTGGCTGGCGACGACGGCGACGGTGTCTCCGTTCGTCGGGCTGTTCGGGACTGTGCTGGGCATCATTGATGCGTTCCAGGGGCTGGGCACGGCGGGAAGCGCGAGCCTGCGGGCGGTGGCGCCGGGCATCAGCGAGGCGCTGATCGCGACGGCGGCGGGGCTGGCGGCGGCGATTCCGGCGGCGGTGGCGTACAACGCATTCGGGCACGCGATCACGGAATTCGCGGCGCGCATGGACGACTTTGCGCTGGAGTTCCTGAACAGGGTGGAGCGGCAGTTCGAGGAGTAAAGCGATGGCGTTCTCTGTCAACGGCGGCGGGAACGGAGGCGCGGGGCGCGGCGGCGGGGGCTACCGGCGGCGGAGCGTGGGGGCGCTGTCGGAGATCAACGTGGTGCCGCTGGTGGACGTGGTGCTCGTGCTGCTGATCATCTTCATGCTGACAGCGCATGTGATGGAATTCGGCCTGGAAGTGCAGGTGCCGAAGGTGAAGCAGGTGCGCGACAGCGCCGAAGAACTGCCGGTGGTGACGCTGACGCGCAACGGAGAGCTGTATCTGAACGAGACGCCGGTGAACATCCACCGGCTGGGGGAGGAGTTTGCGCGGCGGTTCCCGGGCTCGAAGGCGGTGTACGTGCGGGCTGACAGCCAGACGATCTGGGACCCGATCGCGCAGGTGATCAGCGCGCTGGGCGAGCGGGGGCTGGACGTGCGGGTGGTGACGCAGCCCGAAGACAGGGGACGATGAAAGACGGGGAGCCATGGATCTGCGCCACGTCGAGGTGCTGGAGGAGCGGGACGAGTTCCGGCGCCCGCTGCTGGCCTCGCTGGCGCTGCACGCCACCGTGTTCGGGCTGATCGCGGCGACGGCGTGGACCGGGATCGGCAAGCGGCAGCCTTGGGGCGACCCGAATTCGCCGGGAGGCGGCGGCGCATACAGCGTGAGTCCGGTGCGGAACATTCCGATCCCTGGCCGCAGTGGACCCGTGAACCGGGTGGCATCGGATACCGATTCGCAGATTCCCACGCCTCCGAAGCAAGAGACGAAGAAGGCGGCGAAGAAGCCGGAGCCCGACGCGATTGCACTGAAGAGCCGCAAGGCACCGCGCACGGAGAGGAGCCCGCGGGCGGACATAGCGAGGCGGGACGTGCGGGAGTTTTCCGAGAACCAGGTATTCAGCCGCGGAGGGCAGGCGGCGTCGAGCCCAATGTATGCGATGGCGCCCGGGGCGGGCAACATAGGCGTCGGCAGCGGGGCGCCGTTTGGCGCGCGCTGCGGCGGCTATGTGACGGTGCTGCGGGACCGTGTGGCGCAGAGGTGGCGGACGGAGCAGATCGACCCGCGCATCCGCACGCTGCCACCGGCGGTCGTGGTGTTCGAACTGCATCGCAACGGGCAGGTGCGCAACGTGCGGCTGGTGCAATCGAGCGGGAACGTGGCGCTCGATTACTCGGCGCAGCGCGCTATCTTGGAGGCAAGCCCGTTCGAGCCTGTGCCGCCGGGCTGTGAAGGCGATCCGGCGCGGGTGGAGTTCTGGTTTGAGCTGAAACGATGAAGCGGAACTGGATCCTTGTGACTTTTGCCGCGCTGGGCGCGGCGGCTGCCGCCTACACGCAGGTGCAAAGCGACATCGTGATCCGCCTGACGGGCGGAGCGCGGAAGGTGATCGCGCTGCCGGACTTCCGCGGGGCGGGCGCGTCGGCGCAATTTGCCGGCGTGTTCAACGCAGTGGTCTTTGAGGATGTGGAGCGTTCCGGCGTGTTCACGATGGCGGCGAAGAGTTTTTACCCGCTGAACGCGCCGCAGCAGGAACGAGACCTCCGCACGCCGGCGGCGCCGCAGGCGCAATGCGGCGGGCTATGCCTGGGCGACTGGGCGGGGGCGCCGGTGAACGCCGACTACCTGGGCTTTGGATACCTTGGCGAACAGGGCGGACGGCTGGTGGCGTTCGGGAACTTTTTCAACACGCGGATGGAATCGGCGGCGGCGGCGCGCGTGTTCACGAAGCTGTACACGGCGGAGATGAGCGAGGAGGGGGCGCGGAAGATCGCGCACGAATATGCGGCGGACATTCTGGCGCAGTTCGGCGTGCCGTCGCTCGCCGGGACGAAGATCTACTTCGTCAGCGACCGGCAGGGGAAAGGTACGAAGGAGATCTGGGTGATGGACTTCGACGGGACCAATCAGCGGCGGATCACGCATTTCAACTCGATCACGACGATGCCCTCGATTTCGCCCGACGGCAGGCGGCTGGCGTTCACGACCTATGCCAAGGGGCAGCCGCAGATCATGATGTATTCCACCGAGACGGGACGCTTCATTCCGTTCCGCAATTCGGCGGCGCCGACCAACGCGCAGGCGTCTTTCACGCCCGACGGGCAGTCCGTGCTGTATGCTTCATCGGTGAGCGGGTACATGCAGATCTACATCTCGGATCTCGACGGGAGCAATCCGCGGCGGCTGACGAACACTCGGGCGATTGAAGCCGAGCCGAAGGTGAACCCGAAGACGGGCGCCGACGTTCTGTTCGTCAGCGGGCGGGGAGGGCTGCAACAGATATATAGAATGAATATGGACGGCGCGGACGTGGAGCGGCTGACCAACGGGGAAGGAGAGGCGAGCAACCCTGCCTGGCACCCGGAAGGGAGGCATATCGCGTTCGCCTGGACACGCGGCTACGCGCCCGGGAACTGGAACCTGTTCCTGATGGACGTGGCCACGAAGGAAACGGTGCAGCTCACGCAAGGGCAGGGCAGGAACGAAAATCCGAGCTGGGCGCCCGACGGGCGCCACCTGGCATTCTGCTCCAACCGCACCGGCTCCTATCAGATCTTCACCATGCTGGCTGACGGCACGGGCGTCCGGCAACTGACGACGCAGGGCAACAACTGGATGCCGGTGTGGTCGAAGTAAGCAAGAACAGAGGGAAGAAGAGCACAGCCAAAGAGCTTGCAGAAACAGGAAGAGAAGGAAGAAAGAAGGGAGGCATCAAGCCCATCATGAACCGCCTGCTGAAACCACGGCTCATCGCCACAGCCATTCTGAGTGTGTTCCTGCTGCTGTTCGCGGCGGGTTGCAAGAAGAAGCAGCCTGCGCCGCCGCCGCCGCCGCCGCCACCACCGCCGCCGAAGGAGGAGCCGAAGCCGCCCGCCGCGGTGATCCGCTCGTTCACCGCGGAGCCATCCACAGTGACGAGAGGGCAGAGCTCGACGCTGCGCTGGAACGTGGAGAACGCCAGCGAAGTGATGATCGACCAGGGTATCGGAACGGTGCCTCCGCGGGGCGAGCGGATGGTTTCGCCCGGCAACACGACGACATACCGGATGACGGCGCGCAGCGCGGGAGGCGATGCCGTGGCGGCAGTGACGGTGACGGTGACCGCTCCGCCTCCGCCACCTCCACCGCCGGCGAAGCCGAAGCCGAGCCTTTCGGACCGGATCGCCCGCGAGGTGCAGGACGTGTTCTTTGACTACGACAAGAGCGAGATCCGCGAGGACGCGCGCGCCACGCTGCAACGCAACGTGGAGGCGCTGAAGTCGATCCTGAACGACTTCCCGTCGGCGGCGGTCCTGATCGAGGGCCATTGCGACGAGCGTGGCTCAGCGGAATACAACCTCGGGCTCGGCGACCGCCGCGCGAACGCGACCAAGGAGTTCCTGGTGCAGCTTGGCGTGCCGGCGGACCGGCTGAAGACGATCTCGTACGGCAAGGAGCGCCCGTTCTGCAGCGAGTCGAACGAGTCGTGCTGGCAGCAGAACCGCCGCGCCCATTTCGTCGGCGTGCAGTAACCGCAGGGGCGGGAGCGGAGCGTGCGGGCCGCTCCCGCCGCCTGTCCGGCCGGGAGGGAGACAGATGCGCAATATACTGACGGGGCTCGTTGTGCTTCTTGCATGGCCCGTTGCGGCACCTGCGCAGCGGCGCGACGCGCTGGTGGAGCTGGGCCGGGACCTTGCCCTCTTGCAGGAAGAGGTCCGGATGATGAACAAGTCGCAGAACGAGCGGCTGGGGCAGATGGAGGAGACGCTGAAGGCAATCCAGGAGCAGATTGCGGCGGCCAACCGGTCGCTTGCCGTTCTGGACAGCGGGCTGAAGAAGCGCCTGGAGGAATCCATGGTGAAGCCCCTCTCCGGGGTTACCGGCAAGGTGGACACGCTGAGCCAGGATTTCGGTTACATCCGCGAGACGCTGGCGGAAGTCAACAGCCGGCTGGGGAAGCTGGACCAGCGGGTGGCAGACCTGGAGAATACGATCCGGACGATGCAGGCGCCGCCGGCGCCGCCTGCCGCGGCGTCAGGCCCGCCTCCGGGCGTTTCCGCCAAGAGTCTTTACGATGCTGCCCTGCGGGACAAGATGGGCGGCAATTTCGACTTGGCGCTCAAGCAGTTTACGGATTATCTGGCCTGGTTTGGCGACACGGAAATGGCGCCAAATGCGCAGTATTATATCGGGGAAATTCTTTATAACCAGAAGAATTTCCAGGACGCCGTGCTGGCATTCGACAAGGTGCTGGAGGCCTATCCGGCCAATTCGAAGACGGTCGACGCGCGGCTCATGAAGGCACGCGCCCTGGCCGAGCTGGGCAACCGTGCCGAGGCGGAGCAGGAGCTGCGGGCGCTGATCAAGGCCGCGCCGAACAGCGACGCGGCGCGGCGGGCGCGGGCGGATCTGCAAAAGCTGACGGGCGCACCGGCGCGGAAGCGCTGAGGCGGGCGGGAGTCGCGGATGACGGAGCAGGCGCCGGAGGCGAGGGAGCCGAAGACGGCGGAAGAGTTCGCGCAAGCGCTGTGTGCGCGATTGCTGCGTCCGGGGCTTACGGATGCGGCACTGCTGGCGGAATGCAGGGCGGCGGCGGCTGCCGGTCTGGGAGCGGTGATGGTGTTTCCCGCCGATGCCGAGCGGGCGCTGAGGGCGCTGGAAGGCAGCGGCACGGCGTTGATCGCCGTGGCCGGGTATCCGTTTGGCGCGTCCACAACGGCGGCGAAGCTCTACGAGGCGCGGGACCTGTTGCGGCGCGGCGTGCGCGAAACCGGGTTTGTGTTGAACGCAGCACAGCTGCTTTCGCGGGAGTTCCAGCAAGTGGAGACGGAGCTCATGCAGATCGGGCGTTCCTGCGCCGAGAGCGGGGCGCGGCTGCATGCGATGGTGGAGGCGGGGTTCCTGGGCGACGACCTGCGCGTGATTGCGACCAAGATCTGCAAGCGCTGCGATGCGGGTCTACTGAGCCTGCTGGCGGGGGTGGAGGGTCCGGTGCCGGGCGGAGACGACGTGGATCAGTTCTGCCGGATCGCGCGGGAGGAGATCCTGATCGGTTTGTGCGCGCCACGGCTCTCGCTCGTGGAGGCGCTGGACGCATGGCGGCGCGGCGCGCGGCGGTTTGCGGCAGAGAACGCTGTGGCACTGGCGGCAGAGTGGAACGCGCGCTGCGAAGCGGCGGCGGAGAGTGGCGCGGGAGAGGCAGACCGGGTGTGAGATGATAACGTCTTCCACGATGCCCGAGGACTGAGGACGACATGATCTCCCGAGCCCCATTGCCCAAAATCTGCATCGCCCTGGGGCTGCCAGACGCCACGAGACTGATGGAACATGCCCGCAAGGAGGCGGATGCGGGGGAACGGTTTCTGGAGTTCCGGCTCGATTACCTGGCGAGGCCGGAAGACGGGCTTCCGGTGATCCGGAAATTTCTGGAGCTGTACCCGGACGCGACGCTGCTGGCGACGTGCAGGCGGCACCAGAACCACGGGCGGTTCAACGGCAGCATCGAGGAGCAGTTCCGGATTCTCGGCGCGGCGGTGGACGCGGGGGCGCGGGCGGTGGATGTCGAGATCGAGAGCGCCGAAGCGCCGCTGGCGCCGCTGCACCTGCTGGAGGGCAAGGCGCAGATCATCCTCAGCTACCACAATTATGAGGGCACGCCGGCGCTGGACCCGCTGATGAAGCGCATGCTGAGAGTGCCCGCGTCGGCTTACAAGATCGTGACCACGGCGCGAAAGCCCAGCGACAACCTTCGCGTGCTGGGATTGGCGCGGAGTTATTCAAAGACGCCGCTGATCCTGCTGGCGATGACGGAGATGGGCTTCCCGACGCGCGTGCTGTGCACAGTGTTCGGCGGCGTGTACACGTATGCAGCGCCGTCGTCGACCGAAGGCACGGCGGCGGGGCAGGTGACGGCGCGGGTGCTCAGGAACCTGTACCGGGTGGACAGGGCGTGGAAGGGGCCGCAGTTTTACGGCGTGATTGCGGATCCGGTGCGGCACAGCATCTCGCCGGCGGTGCACAACCGTGCTTTGCTGGCGCGGCGGCTGCAGGCGCTGTATCTGCCGTTCCTGGTGACGCCGCTTCAGTTAAAAGACTTTTTTAGGCTGGCCGAGCAGTTGCCGCTGACGGGCTTCAGCGTAACGATTCCGCACAAGCACCGGATCATGCGGTATCTGGATGTGATCGATCCGCTGACGAAGCGGATCGGCGCCGTCAACACGGTGTACCGCAAGGCCGGGCGCTGGCGCGGCACCAACACGGACGCCGACGGGATCCGCATCCCGCTGGAGAAGCGGACGCGGCTGGGCAAGGCGAGCGTGCTGATCGTAGGCAACGGCGGGACGGCGCGCTCGGCGGCGTTCACGCTGAAGGACGCGGGCGCAAAGATCGCCGTTACGGGGCGCAACATCGACCGGGTGCGCGCGCTGGCGAAGCTGGTGGACGCCGAGCCGCTGGCGGCGGACCAGCTCGAAGGGCGGTTCTTCGATGTGCTGATCCATGCCACGCCGCTGGGCATGTGGCCGCACACGAAGACGTGCTTCTTCCCGGGCCCGATTCCCGCGCACCTGGTGTTCGACCTGGTGTACACGCCGCGGGAGACGCTGTTGCTGAAGCGCGCGGCTGCGGAGGGCAGGCACGTGATCGCAGGACTGGAAATGTTTCTTGAGCAGGCGGCGCGGCAGTTCGAGATCTTCACCGGCGTGACGGCGCCGCGGGCGGCAATGGAGAGGGCGGCGCTGGAAGCGCTGCACGAACAGGAAGAGCAACTCCGCCTGCATCCGGGCAGGCACGGGGGATCGCTATGAAGAAGACGCGGCGGATCACGCGCCGGGGGCTGGCGCGGCTTCTGGGGGCGGCGGCGATGGCGAGTTCCGGCCAGGCGGGGAGGGCGCAGCCGGTGGCGCAGGCGCCCGAGGCCTGGCCGGGCCGGTGGCGGCGCGCCGTGGAGAAGCTGCGGAGGGCGAAGCCGAACCGGAACATTTCACCGGCATTCCGTTTTATTCCGTGAGGGCGCATGGCTGCGTTGTTCACCAGCCTGCTGGAGCTGAACGGCCGGCTGCGGTCGGGCGCGGCGAAGGCACGCGAGGTGGCGCGCGAGACGGCGCGCGCGCTGGAAGGAGCTGGCAGACAGAGCGGCTCGGTGCGGGCGGTGCTGGAAGACGAGGCCATGCGCGCCGCGAAGGACGTCGAGCGCAAGCTGAAGCGCGGCCGGACGCGGGGGCTCTTGCAGGGCGCGCCGTTCGGCGCGAGCGAACTCATACAGATGGCGGGGCGCGCGCCGGTGTGGGATGGCAGCTCCGATCCCCGGAAGGCTGCTGACGCGGCGGCGGTGGAGCGGCTTCGGCGCGCCCGGACGCTGCCGCTGGCGGTGCTGGCCTCGGCGCCTCTGGGGGGGGTGGAGGAGGGCTTTGGTGCGGAAGAGACGGCTTGCGCCTCGGTGGTGGGGCGAGGGCTGCTTCCTTTTGCAGTGAGCGTGGATTTCAACGGCAATGTGCTGCGGGCGGCGCTCCGCCATGGATGCTACGCCCTCAGGCCGACGTTCGGGACCGTGAGCGGCTACGGCGCCGCGCCGCTGGGCTGGACGCTTGGCGCCGTTTCCGTGCTGGCGCGCACAGCCGCGGACTGCGGCCACGTGCTGGCAGCCATGAGCGGGGGCGACGTGCGGTGCGGGCATTCTCCGGGCAGGGCGTTCCGGTTCGCGCCAGAGTACGCGCGTGCGCCGCAGGCGCTGCGGGTGATGGCCGCGGGCGGCGCGGCGCAGGCTGCTTCGGGCGTGCAGAAGACCGGCGCGGCGATCCTGCAGGCGCCCGAGCCGGGCGAGCCTTGCATGGAACTGCTGGAAGTGCTGGTAGGCGTGGAGGCGGCCGAGGCGTTCGAGGCAGACCTGAAAGGCAGCGAGTCCGGACGCCGTTTCCTGGCCGGGGCGCAGGAAGTGAGCGCGGCCGTTTACATCCGCGCGATGCGGCTGAGGCGTAACTTGCAGGAGTGGTTCGCACGGACTTTCGCGGATGCCGATCTGGCCTGGATCGATTGTGGCGCCGGAACGGCCGGCGCCGGATGGACCGGGGAAGAGGGCGCTTCGCCCGCGGTGCGCTGGTTGGCGGCGGCGATCCTGGCGGGCGCGCCGGTGCTGGCTTGCGGTGTCGGAGGAGGACCGCGGTTCTGCCTCGCGGGAAGGCCGGGCGCGGAAAACCAAATGCTGCGGTTCGCCATGGCTGTTTCTGGCGGGGGGCAGGACTAGGGAATCTCCCGAAGACTAGTGGTTCTAGTCCAATCGCGAGAGAATTTTGGCGGGCAATGCACACGAATATGCGGGAAAATAAAGTGTGCGGCTTGTGGCAAGAGAATGACAAATCCAGCATCTCCCCGGCGTGAGCCGCGCAGCCGCCCGGCGGGTACGCGCCATGAACAGAGGCTGACGGATGGCGGAAAGTTTGAGGCGGTTCTGGATCAGCGGATCGCGGCGCACCCGAAGAAACGCTTTACGGTTTGCGTGGCGGGGGTGAACCGTTTCCGCAGGATCAACCAGTTGTTGAGTTACCGCGCCGGCGACCTGGCGCTGCAGGAGCTTTCCCGCCGGGTTTTGTCCTTCGCGCGCGGCAGGGCGGTGGGGCATTTGGGGGGTGACGAGTTTGCGGTGCTGCTGGAAGCGGCGACGCGCCGGGGAGCGCTGGAACAGGCGTCGGAACTCCTGGAATGGATCGGGCGGCCCCTGGTGGTGCTGGGCCATGAGTTCCGGATGACGGCCAGCGTCGGGTTGGCCATGCACCCTGCAAACGGGACCGACGGGGAGACGTTGTTGCGGCGGGCGTCGGCGGCCATGATGGAAGCCAAAGCGCGGAGCGGGAACGCGATCGAATGGAGCAAGCCCGCGGAGGCGCAGCCCCAGATGGAGCGTTTCCAGCTGGAGAACGCCCTGCACCGCGCCATCGAAAGGCAGGAGCTGTCGCTGCGGTTCCAGCCGCAGGTGGACCGTGACGGGCAGGTGCGGGCGGTGGAGGCGCTGCTGGTGTGGAACTCCGCCGATCTTGGCCACGTGGACACGGAGACGTTCATCCGTTTGGCGGAGGAAACGGGCGTCATCACGCCGATCGGCGAGTGGGTGCTGCGCGAAGCGTGCGCGCAGGCGGCCCGGTGGTCGGCGGGCGGGAACCGGGCGGTGTGCATGGCGGTGAACGTGAGTCCGCAGCAGTTCGCTTCGCCGGATTTCGTGGAGACGGTGAAGCGGATTCTCGCCGAGACGGGCGTCCGCGGAGACGGACTGGAGCTGGAGGTCACCGAGAGCTGCATTCTGGCTGACATTGAGCAGTCGGCGCGGCGGATGGCAGAGCTTCGGAAGCTGGGCGTGCGGATCGCGATCGACGATTTTGGCGTCGGCTATTCGCCGCTGGCGTACTTGCACCGGCTGCCGCTGGACAAGATCAAGGTGGACCGTTCCTTTGTGCGGCAGATCGCGCAGCCTGGCGGCACGCTGCCGGTGGTCCATACGATCACGGTGCTGGCGCACAACCGCGGGCTGCAGGTGGTGGCGGAGGGCGTGGAGACGGAAGAGGAGTTCGAACTGGTCCGCGCGGCGCGGTGCGATCTGGTGCAAGGCTATTACGTGGGACTGCCGCTCGACGCGGAACAGATTTCGGCGCTGTTGTCCGACCGGAAGTCGTTCGCGCGGTACGCGGTGGCGGCGGCCGACTGGCATTATTGAGGCCGGATTCTCAAGGTTTTCCACGCACGCAGGGCGGGAATCGGATACATTTGTGAAAGCGGCAGGGGCGTCCCGCCGCCGGCGAAACATGGGCATGGATGTAGCGAGGCAGGGGGCTGGCAGAAGAAGGGCGGTGCGCGTTGGGCTTCTTGTAGCGGCCGTGGCGATGCTGCTTGCGGCGGGAGCGTGGCGGCTGAGCCGGGCCAAGCCGGCGGCGCCGGAGGTGGACCGGGGCAGCCTGTGGGTGGACACGGTGAAGCTGGCTCCGCTGGTGCGGCAGGCGCGGGGGCTGGGCACTCTGGTGCCAGAGGAAATAGTGTGGATTCCGGCGCCGCAGGAGGGCCGCGTGGAGAAGATCCTGCTGCGGCCGGGAGCGGCGGTGCGCCCGGACACGGTGCTGGTGGTGCTGTCGAATCCTGAACTGGAGCTGGCGGCGGACGATCTTCGCTGGCAGCTGCGGGCGGCGGAGGCGAACCTGCGCGATCTGAGGGTAAAGCTGGAATCGGCTCAACTGGATTTGCGCGCGGCAGTGGCGAAGGTGGAAAGCGAATTTGTGCAGGCGCAGTTGAAGGCGGACAACGACGCCGCGCTGGGCAAGGAGGGGCTGGCGGCGGAGCTGAACGTGAAATTGTCGCGCGCGGTGGCCGACGAGGCGCGGAAGCGGCTCGAGATCGAGAAGAAGCGTCTGGAGATCAGCACGGCGAGTTCGGAGGCGCAGCTGGCGGCGCAGCGCGTGCTGATCGAGAAGTTGCGGGCGGCGTCCGAGCTGAAGAGGAAGCAGGTGGAAAGCCTGAGGGTGAAGACGGGCACGGCGGGCGTGTTGCAGCAGATGCCGGTGGAGGTGGGGCAGAGGGTGACGGCGGGGACTGTGCTGGCCAAGGTGGCGCAGCCGGAGCGGCTGAAGGCGCAAATCCGGATTCCGGAGGTGCAGGCGAAGGACGTGGCCGAAGGGCAGCCAGCGGTTGTTGACACGCGGAACGGCACCGTGCCGGGGCGGGTGGCGCGGATCGATCCTGCGTCGACGGCGGGCAATGTTCTTGTGGACGTGCGGCTGGAGGGGGAGCTGCCGCCGGGGGCGAGGCCGGATCTCAACGTGGAGGCGGTGATCGAAATCGAGAAGCTGCCCCAGGCGTTGCAGATCCAGCGGCCCGCATTCGCCCAGCCGAACACGATGCTTTCACTTTTCCGACTTTCTTCCGACGGAAAAGAGGCAGTACGCACGCAGGTACGCGCGGGAAGGGCGTCCGTGCGAACGATCGAAATTCTGGAAGGTCTTCGTGCGGGCGACCGCGTGATCCTATCCGATTTATCGGCGTATGAAGGAGCCGACAGGCTTACAATCCGTTGACGTTTGGTGATAATATAACAGGCAATCCAAATTCAGGATTGGATGATGCCGGACAAGCCGCCCAATGAGAACGGATTGTTGATTCGCCTGAAGGGAATTTCCAAGGTTTTTCTGACCGAAGAGGTAGAAACGCACGCGCTCGAAGGGGTCGATCTCGAGATTCAAACGGGCGAATTCGTGTCGATCGCAGGACCGAGCGGGTGTGGCAAGTCGACTCTGCTGGCGGTGCTGGGGCTTCTGGAGGCGCCGACGCGGGGCGAATACTGGCTGAAAGGCAGGCCTGTGCATGACATCGGCATTGCCGAACGGGCGCGCATCCGGAACCTGGAAATCGGGTTCATCTTTCAGGCATTCAATCTGATCGGCGACCTGACGGTTCTAGAGAACGTAGAATTGCCGCTGGTGTACCGGGGCGTGCCGGCGGCGGAGCGGAGGCGAATGGCGCTGAAGGCGCTGGAGCGTGTGGGCATGGCCCAGAGGCTGAAGCATTATCCATCGCAACTCTCCGGCGGGCAGCAGCAGAGAACGGCTGTGGCGAGGGCGCTGGCGGGCAAGCCGGCGATTTTGCTCGCTGACGAGCCCACGGGGAATCTGGATTCCGCCAACAGTGAATCCGTGATGGACCTGCTGAGCGAATTGCACACTTCCGGCTCCACTATTTGCATGGTCACGCACGACCCGCGGTTTGCCCGGCGGGCGCAGCGAACGATTCACCTTTTCGACGGGCGGATCGTGCCCGCAGGGCAGGCCGCCGTGCTGTGAGGATTTCAGGGCGCGAAGGGATGGGGTTCCACCTGGCGAGCTGCAAAATGCATTGAGAAGCGGCGCGGGGAGAAGGCGATGTTTTCCGGTTTTTCCCATGACATCCGATACGGCCTGAGGCAGTTGTTGAGGCAGCCGCTGTTCACCGCTGTGGCAACCTTGCTCCTAGCCCTCGGAGTCGCCGCCAACACGGCGATTTTCAGCGTAGTGGACAGCGTGCTCCTCAAGCCGCTGCCTTACCCGGAAGCCGACCGGCTTTTCTTCGTCCGCGTGAGGGACATGAGCGGCGGAGAGCCGGTTCTGCCCAATATGCTCGAATACCTTTCGCTCGAGAAAGGCATTGCGAGCGCCGAGGCGGTGGGCGCCATTCTGGGCCAGCCATTCAATCTGAAATGGAACGGGCGGTCGATGTATGTGATCGGAGGATTTGCCAGTCCGGAATTCTTCGACGCGCTGGGGCTGAAGCTGATGGTGGGCAGACCGTTCCAGCCGGAGGAATACCAGAGCGGGCGGAACCAGGCTGTGTATTTCATGCAGCGTTTCTGGACGGACCGGCTGGGCGGCGACCTGGGACTGCTGGGCAAGACGGTGGAGATGGAGAAGGAGACGCACGTGGTGGCGGGCATTCTGCCCTCGCTGCCTGGCGAGATCCAGTTGCCGGATGCAGTGGTGCCGCTGCCGGTCACGCGCGACATGGTGGAGGCGTATGAGCGGCGTTCGATGGTAGTTGCGGTCCGCCTGAAAGGGGGCGCGACGAAGGAGCAGGCGAACGAGGAAATCCGGGCCATTTACCGCCGCTTGGGAGAAGAGACGCCACAGAGCAGCCGGAACCGGGAGGGTTATCTGGTGCCGGCGGCCGAATTCTGGCGCGGGAATGCTCACCAGCCGTTGACGGTGCTGTCGCTGGCCGTGGCGTTGGTGCTGTTGCTGGCGTGCGCGAATCTGGCGGGGCTGCTGCTGGCGCGCGCGTCGTCGAGGTTGCGGGAGATGGCCATCCGCGCGGCGCTGGGCGCATCGCAGATACGGGTGTTCCGCCAGATGATCACGGAGAGCGTTCTGCTGGCCCTGCTGGGCGGCGCCGTGGGGACGGTGGCGGCAGGCTGGGCGCTGAGGGGGCTGAAGGCGTGGCCGGGGATGAGGCTTCCGCGGATGGACCAGGCGGAGCTGAGCTGGCACGGGCTGTTGTTTGCCCTGGGCATTTCCGTGGCGGCGGGGATCCTGTTCGGGTTGGCGCCGGCGGTAAGCGTGCTGCGGCTGGATCTGGCGACGGCGTTGAACGAGGAGTCACGGGGAGCGTCGGCGGGGCGCGGGCGGCGCTGGCTGCGGGGCGCGCTGGTGGGGTTGGAAGTGGCGTTGTGCACGGTGCTTTTGGTGGGCTCGGGTCTGCTGTGGAGGAGCTATCACCGCCTGTCGAGCGCCGACATGGGCTTCCGGCCCGACAATGTGCTGCTGCTGAGAACCATGCTGCCGGAGGCAGCCTATCCGGATGATGCGGCACGGGAGGCATTCCAGCGCGAGGCGTTGGAGCGGCTGAGGGCACTGCCGGGTGTGCTGCAAGCGTCAATGGCCGCCTACCCGCCGTTGTCGAACGTCAACTGGCCGTGCATGTTCCGCATTCCGGGCCATGCCGAGGCGGGCGAGCTCCAGCTGGTGGCGTACAACACGGTTTCGCCCGGCTATTTCTCCACGATCGGCGCAGAGATGCGCACCGGGCGCGACTTCGCCGAGAGCGACACGAGGGACGCGCCCAAGGTGCTGATCATTTCCGAAACGTTCCGCGACCAGTATTTCCCTGGTCAGGATCCCGTCGGACGGGAGATCGAGTATGTGCTGATGGGGGAGCAATCCAGGGGCACGATCATTGGTGTGGTGGGAGACATCGCGTTCGACCGGCCCGACAACGCGCGGCGGGCCATGATGTATGAATCGTTCACGCAGCGGCCGTGGCCGTTCCCGATCTTCGCGTTGAAGACGGCTGGCCCGCCGCGGCAGGTGGCGCCCGCTGTCACGAAAACCCTGGCGGCGCTGGCGCCCGATGTGGCGGTGGATCAGGTGAGCGAGCTGAGGACGCGCGTGGCGCGTTCCACCGGGCAGCATACGGCGGCACTGACGCTGTTCGGGGCGTTCTCGTTGGTGGCGATCCTGCTTTCCGCGGTGGGACTCTATGGCGTTCTGGCGCTGTCGGTGGCGCAGCGGCGGCGCGAGATCGGAGTGCGCATGGCGCTCGGGGCCACGCCGGACAAGATCTGCGCGATGGTGCTGCGCTACGGGCTTTCGCTGGCTGGCATCGGGGCGCTGTGCGGGCTGGCCGCTTCGCCTCTGGCGGGCATCATGCTGGAGAAAATGGTGTACGGAGTGCGGGCGTTCGACCTGGCCGTTTATGGCGGGGTGGCGTTGCTGCTGGCAGCGATCACCGCCGCCGCGGCCGTGGCTCCGGCGCTGCGCGCTGCCCGGCTGGACCCGGCCGCAGCGCTACGCGAGTAAGGCCCGTCAGCCGCCCTGCATGCGGCGCTTCATCTCCCGCGCCTGTTTCATGATGGGCCCGTAGACAGTCTTGTCGAAGGGCGGGCATCCGGTGGGGAACTGTCCCAGATCGTTGTGCTTCTGGCGCATCAGATAGGTGCAGTAGGTGAGCGTCTTGCAGACGCGCGACTCGTCCAGCTCGCCTTTCTCGATCACATCGCGGGCGAAGTCGGCGTAGGTGAGAGCGCCGCGGCCGATGCCCACGAAGCGGATGTTGCCGTCTTCGAGATTGGCGGCGCCAGCATGGATGAAGTACTTCTGGAGCCAGCTATAGCCGGCGCCGACCATCGGCAGCTCCGGGAAGGCGCGCTGCAGTCCGCCGGCGACGCGGAAGTGGCGGCCGACGCCGAGGAGTGGGTGCTCCGGTTCCTCGTAGTTGCCCTCGTCGGGCTTTTCAAACGGGCGTCCGATGTGGGGGTTGTAATAGGGGCTGCCGAGGGACACGTTCAGCAGTTCCATGCCCCATTCGCGGAACCAGGCGATGGCCTGTTTGACCTCGGTCAGATCCGGTTCCAGGGGATTCATGGGGTTCACGCCCCAGCCCCACGGGTAGGGCACGGGGTAAGGGAGCGGCTTGCCGCGCCCCGTCTCCGGGTCCGTGACGTAGGGCACGCCGTCGAAGCAGCCGAGGCGGACCGCGAGCATCAAGCTACGGCCGTATTTCGCGCGAATCTTGCCGAAAACATTTTTGAAGAATCTTGTTCGATTTTCCAGTGGCCCGCCGTAGCGGCCGTCGCGCGTCTTCGCGCCGAGCAGCTCGCTGAGCACGTAGCCGTGTGTGGCCTTGATGTCGACAGCCTGAAAACCAGCCTGCAAGGCGAGCCCGGCGGCCTCGACGTAGACGTCTTCCAGCCGCTCGAGTTCCTCGTCGCTGATCACCGGATAGTCTGGCGGCGTGCCGGTCTTTTCGTCGATCAGCGGGTTGTGATAGGCGATGATGCGCACGGGGTGGGAGTAGCGGCCGGAGTGCGTGAGCTGCACCGGGATCAGCAGGTCGTCCGCCGTGCCCCACTCCTCCTTGTGCGCGCGCCGCATCATTTGTAGGAGCCGGGCGAAGTCATCCACGGTATTGCGGTCGAGCATCACCTGGCGGGTGTTGGCGCGTCCGTCGGCGCGCACAGCGGTGGCTTCGAACCAGATGAGCTTGGCCCCGCCGCGGGCGAAGCGCTCATAGCGCCGCCAGGTGAGTTCGTCCGGGCGACCGTCGAGCGTGCCGTCGCAGCCTTCCATAGGGTGGATGGCCATGGAGTTGCCGACGGTGAAGGGACCCGCCTGCACCTTGCGCGCCAGCAGCTCCTGCACGCGGGCCTTGTCGTGGATGAAGCGGATGTGCGAGGCGCCGAGCGCGCGGGCTGCGGCTTCGAGTTCTTCCAGGGATTTGTATGTGAAAAAGCGCATGAATCGGTCTAGCGGATCCGGTTTTTCTCTCCCAGCACCTTCGTGTTCGGCAGCAGGGCGATGGCCAGGGCGCCAGTCATGGCGATGGCGAGAACGACCATGAGGGCCCTGTCATAGCTTCCCATCAGAGTGCGCAGGTGGGAGACCAGATAGGGGAACCAGGTCTGGCCGATGGTGTCGGCGGGCAGGATGACGGACATCGCCTTGGGCAGGGTGTTGACGCCGAAAGCCTCGGCGGCCATCAGCGGGATGAGCATGTAATCTGCGCCCATGCCGAAGCCGAACATCACGGCAAAGATGTAAAGCCAGGCCTCGTGGCCGGGATGCACGTGGAGAAGGAGGGGAATGGTGGCAGCCACGATGAAGTAGGTGATGAACATCACCCATTTCTTGGCGAAGCGGTCCGCCAGGTAGCCCATGCCGAGGCGTCCGGCGATGGAGGACCAGAGGATCAGGATGGAAGCCGTGCGCCAGGCGCCGTCGGCATGAGGGCCAGGCTGGAATCCCTGGTCGAGGAAGACGAACTTCATGTGGAAGTTGACGGCGCCGATGCTACCGATGGAGCAGACGCTGCCGACCAGCAGGAGCCAGAAGGCAGGCTTGGAGAGCAGCCACCGGAAGCTCTGCGGCTCGACCGCTTGTTCCGCCGGAGGCTCGGTGTCGCCGTCGGGGTTCTGGCCCATCTCGCGTGGGTGGTCGCGCATCACGAAGATCACCAGAGGCCAAGCCAGGAAGAGCATCAGGCCGAGGATGACGAGGGCCATGTGGTAGCCGAACCACTCGGTGAGCGGCTTGGCCAGGAAGCTGCCGAGCGAGCCGATGACGCCGACGCCGACATAGACGACGGCCATCGCCTTGCCGCGGTTGCGCCGGTACCAGTTGGAGACGATGAACTGGTGCGGCGGCGGGCCGGAGAAGAAGTAGCCGATCGTGTAAACGACCCAGAGCAGGTAGTAGACGCCGAGCATGCCGGGCATCAGCCCGAAGCCGGCCAAGGCGCAGAAGGTTAGGAACGTGCCCACGAGGATGAGCTTGCGGGGGCTGAAGCGGTGGATGAGGAGCGGACCCGTCCACAGCGTGAGGGCAACGGCGAGCGGGAAGCCGAGCGTGATCTGTTCGCGAGACCAGCCGAAGTCGCGGTTGAAGTAATCGTAGAAGAACGAGACGTTGTAATAGGGCAGCCCGGTGGACAGGCCGAAAGTGATGAAAGCGGCGAATACGACCCAGGGGCCGTAGAATTTCCTGTTCATGGTGGAAGGACCTCCGCGGCGCGGGCGGCGGGCCCGCAGGTAATTGAAATGCCAGTTATATCACAACGTGCGGAGGTGGAACCCGCCGTCGGCGTTGAGAACGGTGCCGGTGCCGTAATCGAGCAACCCGTCGGCGATGGCTCTCACCTGCCGGGCAACATCCTCGGGAGTGCCCAGCCGCCCCTGCGGCAGAAGCCCGGAGCGCGCCTTTTCTTCATATGTCTGACGGACCTTTTCGATCATATCCGTCTGGATGATGCCGGGCCGCACCTCGAAGACGAGGACGCCATGGGGGGCGAGCCGCGCCGCCCAGAGCTGCACGGCCATGCTCAGGCCCGCCTTCGAAATGCAATACTCTCCGCGGTTCAATGACGCCGTGTAGGCGGAGATCGACGTGACGAAGACGATGCGTCCCGAACCCTGCTCCACCATCCACCGCGCGGCCAGTTGCGTAAGGAAATACGGCCCCTTGAGGTTGGTGGCGAGGACCTCGTCGAAGATCTCCTCGGAGGCTACAAGGATGTCGGCGCGCTCGCGCGGGGCGATGCCGGCGTTGTTGACGAGCAGATCGAGCCGCCCATAGCGGTTGCGGGCATACTCGATCAGCGCGCCCCTGTCGGCGGCGGAGGCGACGTCGCACTGCACGATGTCGGCGCCGCATTCGGCCTGAAGGCTTTCGGCGGCGTCGCGGCGGCCGCGGTATGTGCCGATGACGGCGTGAGTGCGAGAGAGCTCGATGGCGATGCCGCGGCCGATGCCGCGCGAAGCGCCTGTGACAATCGCAACGGGTTTCGAGTGGTTCATGGGAGCATCCGCCTGGAAAGGAAAAGTCTCCGGATCAGCCCGCCTTCACCATGCGAACGAGGTTTGCAGCGACCTGGCGCCCGCGCGACAGGGCTTCTTCGTAAGCGCGGTCGCGTTCCTCGCGGCTCAATCCGTAGCCGAGACGGTAGACGCGGTCGAGGGCGAGCCCGACGACAAAGGTTCCTGCGTAGGCAACAGCAGCTTTGGGGACGATGCCGCCGCCGAAGGGGATCTTGCTCACCAGCTGGCGTGCGCCGGCGCGCCAGCCCCATGCGCCGGCGATGATAGAGCCGATCTCCCGCCGCTGCTCGCGGAAGCCCACCTCGCGGTCGCTGGCGGCGGCGAGCAGGAACGCCATGCGGATCTGATTGGCGGTGAGGACAGCGGTGTCGGAGGCGAACTCGCCGATCAGCCAGGGCAGCTGGCCGAGCACGGGGACGATGTTGGGCAGCGACGTCAGGATGCTGAAAAGCGCGTTCTCGCGGGCGACCTGGTGGATGGTTTGGCGCGCGTAGGCGGCCCGCACCGGCTCCAGGATCCTCGCCAGCCCGAGCGCCTCCTCCGGGCATGCGGCGACGAACTGATCGACGAATTCAGGAAGCCGGGCGGTGTCGAACCGGAACAGGTCGACGCCCTCTTGCCATCCTTCGGGAACGGGGACGCCGCGTTCAGCAAAGATGAAGTGGAACTTGCCTTCTGCGCCGGGGTCGCAGGCGCGCACGAGAGTCTCGGCGGCTTCCAGCCGTTTCCGCCGGCTGAGCACGGCGGGCATGAGGAAATCTTCCAGCGCGGCGTAAGAGGCAGAGGAACTGGCAGCCACCAGGATGCGATACCGCCGCGCGGCCAGCGTGCGGATGTCTTCCGGGTCCACCTTGCGCAACGCGCCGCGCACCTGCTGAAGGAATCGCATGGGGAACCGCCTCAGGGAGAATCGTCCCACTCGGGCCGGGCGGCGCCGCGTGCGCGGAGCACCACGCGCGGCCTCAGATGCCATTCTACGCCAAGGCCCACGCGCTCCACTTCCACTTCCGGGCGGAAGAAGGAGAGGAGCGTTTCCGTGGCGGGATGAAACTCCAGGGCCGGCGCGGCGAGGATGAGCCGCGGGGGGCGGGGATCGATGGAAAGCCCGCGGAAATAACCGCGGCGGGCGAAGCCGCCGCGCGCGGCGTGATGCGCCACGCGGACCCAATAATCGAGGGCCTGCAAGGGCAGGCCGGGGTCGGCGGCGGCTTTGATCTCGATCACGGTCAGGCGGCCGTCGCGCCGCAGGGCCAACAGGTCGGGAATCCCGCGCCCGGCGCCCTCGACGGCGGCCACCTGGTTGTAAACGGGCTCGGGCAGCAGCAGCGGGTCGATCAGGTCGAGCCGGCGGCGGATCACGGATTCGAGCCAAGCTTCGGGCCGGGCGAGGCGCCACGGGTGGCGCGAATCGGGAGAGTCGGGGGAACGCCAGCGCGCCAGCTCGCGGGCGAGGGTCCGCACGGGATCGATGCGCGAGGCGCGGCGGCGCTCGCCGATCCCGTAGAACAGCGCGCCGCCGCTGTAGCGCGCGAATTCAAGCCCATGGATGCGGAGGCTCCATTGGCCGGGCGCGGCGGGCACGGCTTCGACGCCTTCCTCGAGGCGCAATTCGTGGACCCACCGGGCGGCTTCGCCGGCGGCTGCTGCGGGCGGATCGATCCACGGTGCGAGATCACGGACGAGATTGCCTGAGCCGGCCGGGTCCACGCGTTTCTCCACGCCCTGCTCGTCCCAGGCAAAGAGGCTCGACTCGATGTTGAGCCATGAAAGGCGCAGCGCGGTGGAGGATTCCGAGCCCGCGGGAAGAAACAGTGCGATGGAATGGACGTCCTCGCCGTCGCGGCGGAGGAGATGATCGGCCCACAGAAGGGCCTGCGTGAGGGAGTGCGAGGCGTGCTGTTCGCCGGCGGCGACGGCGGCGCACCGCCTGCGGCCGAGCGTGATCAAGGCGCGCGGGCAAGCCGGGGAGAGCGAGTGTTCCAGATCCATGCCGGCGCTGATCTCTCGCAGCTGCCAGTGCGGGAACTGGCGCGCCAACCAGCGGCGCAGCATCTCCATGAGGCGGGTTCTCGATCCGCGCAGCAGGGCCGGGGCGGATTCGGGGCGGGCGCGGTCGGCCAGGGTCAGCGTGCCGGTGCGTCCGCCGAAGCGTTCGATGGCGAGCACGAGGCGCTCGGCGCGGCGCTCCGCCACGGCGGTCACGCGGCGCGCCAGCGACCGGTTTTCGTCCCACGCTTCGAACAGCAGGAAGCCGCCGCGCCCGGTGCAGGACCAGCCGGCGCAGCGCGAGAGTTCGAAGGGCGCTTCGCCGGGTTCCAGCAGGACGGGGTCGTGGCAAGAGGCGAGGAAGCGCTCGACCTCCGCGCGCAGGTTCGCGGCGGAACCCGCGCGGGGCGACTTGCGGAGGTTCGCCACCGCCCTCATTATAATGTCAGGCAGTGGGCCCGGGTCTTTCCGAACGGTTGGCGGCGGTGGAAGAGCGCATTCATGCGGCATGCGCCCGCAGCGGGAGAAGGCGCGAGGAGATCACTCTGCTGGCGGTCACCAAGACGTTCCCGGCCGAGGTGATCCTGGAAGCACATGCGGCGGGGCTGCGGGAGTTTGGCGAGAACTACGTGCAGGAGTTTGAGCAGAAGGCGCCGCAAGCGCGGCAGCTCGAAGGGGCGCGGTTTCATCTGATCGGGCACTTGCAGTCGAACAAGAGCCGGCGCGCGGCGGAGCTGTTCGACGTGGTGCAGACGGTGGATACGGGGAAGCTGGCGCGGCGGCTGGACGCCGCGGGGCGCGCGCTGGAGGTGATGATCGAGGTGAAGCTCTCGCCGGAGGAGGCGAAGGCAGGCTGCGCTGTGGAGGAGCTGCCGGCTCTGGTGGAGGCGATCCGGGCGTGCCCAAATCTGCGGCTGGCGGGGCTGATGACGATGCCCCCGTGGTCGGAGGACGCCGAGCAGAGCCGGCCCTATTTCCGCAGGCTTCGCGAGCTGGCGCGGGCGCACGGGCTGGCCGGTCTGTCGATGGGGATGTCGCACGATCTGGAGGTGGCGGTGGAGGAGGGCGCGACGGTGGTGCGGGTGGGAACGGCGCTGTTCGGCAAACGGACTCGCAGGGGCTGAAGCATGCGGCGCCGCATTCTGTTGCTTCTGGCACTGGCCACGGCCGCGGCGGCGCAGCCGGTGGTGCAGCTGCACGTGCGCGTGCCAATGCGCGACGGCGTGCGGCTGTGCGCGAACATTTTCCGGCCGGCGCTGAAGGGCAGGTTTCCGGTCGTGCTGCACCGCACGCCGTACCGGAAAAGCTCCGTGATCACGCCCTCGATGCGCGTGTTTCTGGATCGCGGCTACGCCGTGGTGACGCAGGACGTGCGCGGGCGTTATGACAGCGAGGGCGAGTTCCGGCAGTTCGTGCAGGAGGAGCGGGACGGCGCGGACACAGTGGGTTGGATTGCGCGGCAGACCTGGTCCGACGGGAAGGTGGCCATGTTCGGCGGTTCCTATACGGGGATCGTGCAATGGCGGGCGGCGCTGTGTGGGCACCCGGCGCTGAAGGCGATCGCGCCGGCGGTCTCGGGCGGTGACGAGTATCACGACCGCTATTACAGCCGCGGCGGCGCCTTCCGGCTGGCGCACCGGTTGCGCTGGATTGCGGAGAACTTCAAACCGGCCAGCCGGCCCGTAGTCGACTTCCAGAAGATGGTAACGTTTCTGCCGCTGGGAAAGGCGGACCGGTTCGCCACCGGGCGCACGCTGGATTTCTATCAGGAAGCGATGGCACATCCGTCCTACGACGGCTACTGGCAGGCTTTGAGTACTCTGCAGCGCGTGGGCGCAGTGAAAGCGGCGGCGCTGATCGAGGGCGGATGGTTTGATCCTTTCGTGCAGAGCGATATCGCCATGTGGCAGGCGCTGCGCTTGCGCGGCCATCCGGCGCGGCTGATTGTCGGGCCCTGGGGGCACAATATGAGCCCGCGAATGCCGGGGATGGATTTCGGTCCCGAGGCCGAACTGCCGCTGCGCCGGCTGGAAGCGGACTGGTTCGACGCGTGGCTGCGGCAGACCACGCCGCCCGCGCCCTCGGGCGTTCTGTACTTCGTCATGGGGGCCAACGAGTGGCGGGAAAGCCCGGTGTGGCCGCCAGAGGACTTCGAACCGTTCGAATTCTTCCTCGATTCGGGCGGGCAGGCGAACTCGCTGGGCGGAGACGGACGGCTGATGCCGGAGCCTCCGGAGGAAGAGTCCGCCGACCGCTACGAGTACAATCCGCGCAAGGCGGTGCCCACCGTCGGAGGCAACACGTGCTGCAACCTGAAGGTGCTACCGTGGGGCCCGCTGGACCAGCGCGCGGTGGAAGGCCGCCGCGACGTGCTGGTCTACTCCTCGCGGCCGCTTCGGGAGCCGCTGGAGGTGGCGGGCGGCGTGCGGGCCGTGCTGTATGTGTCTTCCAGTGCGCCGGACACGGATTTCACGGCCAAGCTCGTGGACGTGGCGCCGGACGGGACGGCGCGAATCGTCTGCGACGGGCTCACCCGCCTGCGCTATCGCGAAGGAGTGGAGCGCGCGGTGATGTACCGGCCGGGAACGGTGGTGGAGGTGGAGATCGGCGCCGGAGCGACGGCATGGCTCTTCGAGTCCGGCCACGCCGTGCGGCTGGAAGTCTCCAGCAGCAACTTCCCGAAGTTCGACCGTAACCTGAACACCGGCCGCCTGCAAGCGTCCGAGACGCAGATGCGGGTGGCGCGGCAGGCCGTGTTTCACGGCCCGCAGCGGCTTTCGAGGCTGGTGCTGAACGCGCGGAAGCGCGCCGGAAGGGCGCTTTCCGGGCGTCTGATACCATAAGGAATTACGATGCTTCCCGATCATCTCGAAGAAGGGCTGACCTTTGACGACGTGCTGTTGAAGCCGGCGCGCAGCGGCGTGCTGCCGCCGGAGGTGGACACGCGCACCATGGTGACGCGGAACGTCGCCCTGAACATTCCCATCCTCAGCGCGGCCATGGACACGGTGACGGAAAGCCATCTTGCCATCGAGCTGGCGCGGCAGGGCGGCATCGGCATCATCCACAAGAACATGCCGATCGAGCGGCAGGCGGAGGAAGTGGACCGCGTGAAGCGCTCAGAAAGCGGCATGATCGTCGATCCCGTGACGGTGGATCCGGACCAGAAGATCTTCGAGGCGCTGGAGATCATGAGCCGCTACCGGATCTCCGGGCTGCCGGTGGTGAAGGAGGGGCGGCTGGTCGGCATTCTGACCAACCGCGACCTGCGGTTCGAGACCAACTACGATCAGCCGATCCGCAATGTGATGACCAAGGAGCCGCTCTACACCGTGCCGGTGGGCACGACGCTGGAGCAGGCGGTGGAAGAGCTCCACAAGCACCGCGTGGAGAAGCTGCTCGTGGTAGACGAGCAGTTCGTGCTCAAAGGGCTGATCACGGTCAAGGACATCCAGAAGAAGCGCAAGTACCCGAACGCGGCCAAGGATGCGCAAGGGCGGCTGCGCGTGGGCGCCGCCATCGGCGCCACAGGCGACTTTCTGGAGCGCGCGCAGGAGCTGGTGAAGAAGAAGGTGGACGTGCTGGTGATCGACACTGCGCACGGCCACAGCGAGCGCGTCCTGCAAGCCGTGGTGGCCATCAAGCGGGCGCTGCCGGAGGTGGATCTGGTGGCGGGCAACGTGGCAACCTACGAGGGCGCGCGGGACCTGATCGCGCTGGGGGTAGACGGGATCAAGGTGGGCATCGGGCCGGGCAGCATCTGCACGACGCGCGTGGTGACCGGGGCAGGCGTGCCGCAGATCACCGCCATCACCGAGTGTGCGCGCGCGTGCCGCGGCACGGGCGTTCCGCTGATCGCCGATGGAGGGATCAAGTTCTCGGGCGACATCACCAAGGCCATCGCCGCGGGCGCCGATTCGGTGATGATCGGCAGCCTGTTCGCGGGCACGGATGAAAGCCCGGGCGAGCTGATTCTGTATCAGGGGCGGACGTTCAAGGCCTACCGTGGCATGGGCTCTCTGGGCGCGATGAGCCAGGGTTCGAGCGACCGCTACGCGCAAGAGGGCGGGATCAAGCTGGTGCCGGAAGGCATCGAAGGACGCGTGCCGAGCAAAGGGCCGCTGGCCGAGCTGGTGTTCCAGCTCGTGGGCGGACTGCGCTCCGGCATGGGCTACTGCGGCTGCTCGACGATCCCCGAGCTTCAGGAGAGGGCGCAGTTCCTGCGGGTCACGATCGCCGGGCTGAAAGAAAGCCACGTCCACGACGTGATCATCATGAAGGAAGCGCCGAACTACCGGCTGGAGCCTTGACGAATGAGCCAGTTGCCGCAGCCCGGAACCATCGGATGGATGGACCTGACCGTCGAGGACGCCTCCCGCGTGCGGGAGTTCTACGAGGCGGTGGCGGGATGGACGTCGCAGGAGCACCCGATGGAAGGGTATTCCGACTACGTCATGCTGAGTCCGGGCGGAGCGCCGGTGGGAGGCGTCTGCCACGCGCGCGGCGCCAACGCCGGGCTGCCGCCGGCATGGCTGATCTACATCGTCGTGGAAGATCTGGATGCGCGTCTCGCGCGGTGCGTGGAGCTGGGCGGGCAGGTGATCGAGGGCCCGCGCCAGGCGGGTTCCGGGCGCTTCTGCGTGCTGCGGGATCCGGCAGGGGCGGCCTTCGCCCTCTACGAAAACGCGCCACAGTGACGCGCCGTGCGCGCGGCTACAAATCCTCAGAGGGACAAGTGCAATGCTGAACTTCGAATACTCAAACCCCACGAAGATCCTGTTTGGAAAAGGGCAGATCGCGGGCATCGCCCGCGAGATCCCCGCGGGCACGAAGGTGCTGATGACCTATGGCGGCGGTTCGATTCGCGCCAATGGCGTCTACGACCAGGTGAAAAGCGCGCTCGCCGCATGCACGGTGATCGAATTCGGCGGCATCCAGCCGAACCCGGAGTACCGGACGCTGATGGAGGCCGCGCGGCTGGCGAGGGCGGAGAAGGCAGAGTTCCTGCTGGCGGTCGGGGGTGGTTCCGTGCTCGATGGAACGAAGTTCATTGCCGCGGCGATTCCGTCCGAAGGCGAGCCGTGGGACATCGTGCAGAAGGGCGCGGAGGTGAAATCCGCCGTGCCGCTTGGCAGCGTGTTGACCTTGCCGGCGACGGGCTCGGAAGCCAATCCGTTCGCTGTCATCAGCCGTTCAGAGACGGGCGAGAAGCTGGCGTTTTCTTCGGCGCATGTGTACCCGAAATTCTCGGTGCTCGATCCGGAGACCACGTTCAGCCTGCCTCCGCGGCAGGTGGCCAACGGAATCGTGGATGCCTACGTCCACACAATGGAACAGTACCTGACCTTCCCGGCGAATGCCGAGCTGAACGACCGCTTCGCCGAAGCCATCTTGCAGACTCTCATCGAAATCGGGCCGAAGACTCTCGAGCACCCGACCGACTATGATGCGCGGGCGACGTTCGTGTGGACGGCGACCATGGCGCTGAACGGGTTGATCGGCTCCGGCGTGCCGCAGGACTGGGCAACGCACATGATCGGCCACGAGCTCACGGCTCTGTACGGGATCGACCATGCGCGGACTCTCGCCGTGGTGGCGCCGCATCTGTACCGCGTGATGCGCCGCGACAAGGCGGCGAAGCTCCTGCAATACGGGGAGCGCGTGTGGGGAATCCGGGAAGGCTCCGAAGAAGAACGCATCGAGGCGGCCATCCGCCGCACCGAGGAGTTCTTCGAGTCCCTCGGCGTTCCCACGAGGCTGGCTCGGTACGAGGGTGTGCGTCCGGAGACGCCGCGCGAAGTCGCCGGGCGCCTCAGGCAGCGCGGCATGGAAAAGCTGGGCGAGCGCGGCGCCGTCGCGCCCCCGGTCGTCGAAGAGATCCTCTCGCGCAGCCTCGCGGCGTGAGCGCGCAACTATTTGACGATTCCTTCAAATAGTTGCTACGCTGGAAGTGGATGAACGCGCAAGCGGCGTTCCGCCTGGAGAGGCGGGCCGCGGTCCTGAAGGCGCTGGCGCACCCGGCGCGCCTGTTCCTGATCGAGCAGCTCCGGGGCGGAGAGCGCTGCGTCTGCGAGTTGCATGATCTTGCGGGCGGCGATTTTTCCACGGTGAGCAAGCACCTGGCGCAGCTCCGCAAGGCCGGGCTACTGGAGGCGGAAAAGCGCGGGCTCAATGTCTTCTACCGTCTGAAGGACCGCTGCGTGCTGCGCCTGCTGGAGTGCGCGGATCAGACTGTTCAGTCGCCACAAAAGGAGCGCTTCAAGTGAAAATTCAGATTCTCGGGTCCGGCTGCGCCAAGTGCAACCAGTTGAAGGAGAGCGCGGAGGCCGCCGCGCGCTCTCTCGGGCTGGCGTATGAGATCGAGAAGATCACCGACTTCAAGGAAATCGCACGGATGGGAGCGCTGGTGTCGCCGGCGCTGGCGGTGAACGGCAAGTTCAAGCTGGTAGGGCGCGTGGGCTCGCCCGAGGAGATCAAGCCGCTTCTTCAGGAAAGTTGAGCGTGCCGGATGCCCAGCCTTTTCGCCCCTTACGAATGGTTCGCCCGCTGGGCGACGGAGCGGGTCGTCGGCCTCGATCCGGCTTCCAGGCTGGGATCGAGCGTGGAGTTCTTTCTCTACGACGTGCCGAAGGTGATCACGCTGCTGGCGCTGGTGAGCTTCGCCGCCGGCACGTTGCAAACGTGGCTGCAACCGGAGGCGGTGCGGCGCATTCTCGGGGGCAAGCGGCTGTTTTTCGGCAACGTGGCGGCGGCGGTGACCGGCATCTTCACGCCGTTTTGCAGTTGCTCGGCGGTGCCGCTGTTCATCGGGTTCCTGAAAGGCGGCGTGCCGCTGGGCGTGACCTTCTCCTACCTGATTGCGGCGCCGATGGTGAACGAAGTGGCGGTGGCGCTGCTGTGGGGGCTGTTCGGGTGGCGGATCGCGCTCGCCTACATCGGCTTCGGGGTGGCGCTGGCCATCGCCGGGGGGATCGTGATCGGCCTTCTGAAGCTGGAGAAATGGGCCGAGCCCTTCGTGTGGGAGGTGCCTGCGGGCGCCGGCGAGGTGACTGTCATGCCGTTGCGCGCCAGGGCGGCGGAGGGCTGGCGGTCGATGCGCGAAATCCTGGGCAAGGTGTGGCCTTACATCGTGGGCGGGATCGCCGCCGGTGCGTTCATTCACGGCTATGTGCCGGGCGATCTGGTGATGAAGTGGGCGGGGCCGGGCAATCCGTTCGCTGTTCCGGTAGCGGTGCTGCTGGGCGTGCCGCTGTACGCCAACGTAGCCGGGGTGTTGCCGATCACGGAGGCGCTGGCCGGCAAGGGGATGCCGCTGGGCACGATATTGGCGTTCACGATGGCTGTTACGGCGCTGTCGGCGCCGGAGATGATCATCCTGAGGAACGTGCTGCGGCCTCAGTTGCTGGCAGTGTTCATTGCGCTGATGACGGCGGGCATCATCGCCGTGGGGTATCTTGTTCAACGTGCTGCTGTAGGCGCGCCGGGGGCGGGGATTGCGCCGCCGGGTGGCGGCCGCTAGAGTTGGATGGAGATCCGCCGGCGGTGCCGGAGAACAATTGATTCCTTCGGGCGTTGTCTCCGGCGGTGAAAGCAAGGCCGCCCGGCAGGACGGCCGAAAGGAGCGTGGGGTGAACTCCCGGACATTCATGAGACGTGGTTTGGCCGTGGCTGTTGCGGCCGTGTCGCTGGTTCTGCCGGGGCCTGGAAGCGGGCAGGCGCCCGCGCCCGCGCCTGCGCCTCCGCCGGCGATTGTGGTGGACGTCGATGAGGTTGTAGTGGACCTGATCGTGCGGGACCGCCGGGGGCGTCTGGTCAAGGATCTCAAGCCCGAGGAGATCGAAATTCTCGAGGACGGAGCGCCGCAGCAGTTACGCTCGCTGCGCCTGATCGAAGGGCCGCAGGCGGTGCTGGAGAATCAGCAGAGGGTGACTCTGGACCCGCTGCGTCAGTTGCGGCTGGTCAGCCTGGTCTTCGAACGGTTGGGGCCGGAGGCGATGCGGCTCAGCCGGGACGCGGCCAATCATCTGGTGTCGAAGGAAACAGACCCGAACGTCTACTTCGCCGTGTTCCGGGTCGACCCCGCGCTGCGCGTGTTGCAGGGCTTCACGCGGGACAAGGGGCTTCTGAAGCGGGCGATCGAACGGGCCACCAGCGGCGTGGCCACCAATATGAGGCAGGAGAGAGACGAGGGGAAGAAGGCGTCCGCGCAGGCGCGCGCCGCCGACGCGGCGCGGGCGGAGCAGCCGCCTGCAGCGGGTCAGGCGCCCGACGGCGCCAACTACGCCGAGCAGGCGATGGCGCGGGCGTTGCAGAACATGGAGGTGTTCCTGGAGCAAACGGCGCGCGAGCAGCAGGGCTCGCTGTCGCTGACTTCGCTGCTGGCGCTGGTGAAAGGACAGCAGGGGCTCGCCGGGCGCAAGACAGGGATCTACTTCACCGAGTGGCTGGTGGTGGACGAAGCGCAGGACCAGATGTACCAGACGCTGCTCGGCGAGGCCAACCGCACCAATTTCAGCTTCTACACGGTGGACGCCAAGGGGCTGACCACGTGGTCGCAGAGCGCGCCCAGCATCGACACGCTCCAGTCGGTCAACCAGCTTCCCTCAGGGTTGGAAAACACGGCGACGAAGACGGCGGAGACCGCGGCGGGCATGAAACGCACCGACCGGCAGGTGGCGGCGACGCGGAACAATCCGCAGGCATGGCTGCAAAGCCTGGCCGCTTCGACGGGCGGATTCCTGGTGGCGGACACCAACGATTTCCGCCGGCCGATGGAGCGGATTGTGGAGGACATTTACGCCTATTACGAGGCCACCTACAAGCCGCAAAACCGGAATTTCGACGGGAAATACCGTCAGCTGGCGGTGCGGGTGAAACGCGAGGGGCTGACGGCGCAGTCGCGCGTGGGCTACTTCGCCCTGCCGCCGGAGTTCCGCGACGTGCTCTTCCCCTGGGAGGTGCCGATCCTGAAGGCGCTGGCGCTGCAGAAGCTGCCGCGGGACGTGGAGTTCCGCTCCGCCTCGTTCCGGTTCGGGCAGCAGGGGAGCCTGGTGAAGGGCGTCGTGGCGATGGAGGTCCCGTTGAAAAACCTGGAAGTGAAGCAGGATGAGCAGCGAAAGACGTTTGCGCTGCATTTTTCCCTGCTGGGGTTGATCCGGGACTCGCAATGGCAGGTGGTGCGGAAGTTCCAGCGAGATTATCCGCTGGTGCGGGAGTTGGACAAGCTGGAGAATTACCGCGCCGGCAATTTCACGTTTTCCGAGCCGTTCGAGCTGCCGCCCGGGCGGTACACGCTGGAGACGGCGGTGATGGACTGGACCTCCGGCAAGATGGGAGCGAGGCGCGTGGCGGTGATGGCTGCGCGAGCGCAGGGCGCGACGCTGTCGTCGCTGGTGCTGATCCGCCGCGTGGAGCCCGCCGAGGGGCGTGACGACGGGGCCAACCCGTTGCGGTTCGAGAAGGGGCGGGTGGTGCCGGAGCTGGAGGGGCGGATCGCGGCCGGTCCCGCGGCGCAGATCGCAATCTACTGCGTGATCCGCACGCCCGCCGGGAGTCCCAAGCCCACGCTGACCATGGAGTTCAGCCGGGACGGGCAGGTGCTGGGACAAGGGGAGGCGCCGCTGCCCGATCCGGGCCCTGACGGGCGGATCCCCTACATCGCGCAAGTTCCCGCCGGCGGCTGGCCCCCGGGACAGTACGAGGTGAGGGCGGTGCTGTCGCAGAACGGGCAGCCGGCCGGGGAGGAGCGGCTCAGTTTTGTGATTGAATAATGGGCGGCGCGGGTGGAAACTGAGAGTAGCAGGAACCAAAGTGGCTTTGGCAGTGTCCATACCAGACAGAGGCGCCCAGGTTGGCGCCTGGGAAGCCATCAGGAGGCAGCGATGCCGCCGGGCGTGAATGAATTCGGGCAGGCCGAAGGACCGGAAGCGGCCAACTGGCCGGAGTTCGGCTCCGAGGAGCGGATGCTCGAACGGCTGCGCGAGGGTGACGATGCAGCCTACGAGGCTCTGCTCGAACGGTTCCAGGGTCCGGTGTACCAGCTCGTGTACCGGCTTGTGGACGATCCGAACGAAGTCGGCGACGTCGTGCAGGATGTCTTCCTGAAAGTGTTTCGCGGCGTGGCCGGGTTCCGCGGGCAGAGTTCTCTGAAAACGTGGATCTACCGGATCGCCGTCAACGAGGCGCACAACCGGCGCCGCTGGTTCACCCGGCACCGGAAGGCGGAGGTTGTGCTGGACGGGGATTCCGGGGAGGCGAACCGGATCGAGCTGTTGAGCGACCGTGGCAGGACGCCCTACGACTGGACGCTGAACGGCGAGATGAGGACGGCGATCGAGGAGGCGCTGGAGGGTCTGAATCCAGTATTCCGCTCGGCCGTGATCCTGAGGGATCTGGAAGAGCTGAGCTACGAGGAGATTGCCGACATACTGGACGTATCGATCGGCACGGTGAAGTCCAGAATCCTGCGGGGGCGCGAGGCGCTGCGCAGGGCGCTGATGGACAAGTTGGAGCCCGCGCGGGGGCTGGCGTTGTCGCCGCAGACGGCATCTGACTGAGGTCTGGATCGTGATGATGGAGTGCCAACAGGTAAGGTTGACGCTGTCCGCGTTCCAGGACGGGCGCGTGCTGGACGAAGAGCGTCGCGAGGTCCAGGAGCATCTGGCGCGGTGTCCCGCGTGCGCGGAGCGGCTGGCGCAACTGGAGATGGTTCGGGTGTCGGTGAAGAGCCTTCCGAAGAAGGCGGCGCCGGCGTATGTGTCGCTGGCGCTGCGGTCGATCGCTTCGAAGGAGGCGGCGCGAAGGCGGTACTATGCCGGTTTGCGAGGCGCATTGCGGGCGGCTGGCGAGCGGGCTTCACTCTGGGTAAACAATCTGATGCGTCCGGTGGCCCTGCCTGCCGCCGGCGGGCTGGCTTCGGCAGTGTTCCTGTTCACGCTGGTGCTGACGAATTTCCAGGGCATCGTGAGGCAGCACCCCAATGACGTCCCTCTGGCCGTGGTGACGGCGCCGACGGTGCGTAGCGTGTGGTTCGACCTGGCGGACGATTCCGAAGTCACTCTGGACATCCTCGTCGACGAGCAGGGCCGGGTTCTGGACTTCGTGATTCCGGAAGGCCAGGGGCCGGCGGCGAGCCATGAAATGCGAAGGCGGCTGGCCAGCACACTTTTGATGACGTCCTTCAATCCGGGCACGGCTTTTGGGCAGCCTGTGAGCGGCTGGGTTCGCGTGAAGTTCCGCGGGCGCAGCGAAATCGACGTCCGGGGCTGAGCGGGGCGGCGTGGGGCGTCCGCTCGGACAGCACTTCCTTTTCCACGCAGGAATTCTGGAAAAGACCGCCGCGGCGGCGTGCGGGGAGGCGTGCCCGCATGTGGTCGAGATCGGCTGCGGGCCGGGCGCCCTGACGCGCAAGCTGTTGGAGCGGGCCGCGAGGGTGACGGGCATCGAGGCCGATCCGCAGCTGGCGGCGCGCCTCAGGGAGCAGTTCGCCGGCGAGAGCCGCTTTCAGCTGATCGAGGGCGACGTGTTGGAGGTGGACTTCGCGCCGCTTGTGCCTGCAGTGGTCTGCGGCAACATCCCCTACTACATCACCGGGCCGATTCTGAGGAAGACGCTGGCTCTGGGCCGCGGCCTGGAGAGGGCGGTGTTTCTGGTGCAGCGCGAGGTGGCCGACCGGCTGGCGGCTGCGCCGGGCAGCCGGGATTACGGCTATCTGAGCGTGGCCGCGCAGGCTCTGTGCGAGGTGGAGAAGCTGTTCGGGGTCAAGGCAGGCGCCTTCCGCCCGCCGCCGAAAGTGGACAGCGCGGTGGTGCGGCTCATGCCGCGCGCGGTGCCGCGGGTGGCCGATTATGGCGCGTTTCTCGCCTTTGCCGAGCTGTGCTTCCGGCACAAGCGCAAGACGCTCCGCAACAACCTGGGCGTGGACGGCATTCCGTTCGCGGGGCGCCGCGCCGAGGAACTCACCGTCGAGGAGCTGGAACAGGCGCGCGCGGAATGGGCGGCGAAACGATCATGAGATACTGAGAGTTTCATGGTCAGAGTGCGGTTCGCTCCCTCGCCGACGGGCTATCTTCACATCGGCAGCGCAAGGACGTTCATCTTCAACTGGCTGTTCGCGCGGCACAACAAGGGCACGATGATCCTCCGGATCGACGACACCGACGTCGAACGCAACACGGAGGAGTCGCTCGAATCCATCTTTGAGGGGTTGCGCTGGCTGGATCTGGGCTGGGACGAGGAGTACCGGCAGAGCGAGCGCTTTCATCTGTACCGCGAAGCGGCGCAGGCGCTCCTGGCGAAGGGTTGCGCCTACCGCGACTTCACGCCCGCGGACGCGAAGGCGGCGGATGCGGGCGACGGGAAGGCGGGCTGGTTGTGCCACCCGGAGATGCGGGCGCTCTCGCGGGAGGAATCCGACCGGCGCGCGGCGGCGGGCGAGCCGTTCGTGCTGCGGTTCCGGGTTCCGCGCGAGCCGGAGCGGACGGTGACGTTCCGGGACCGCGTGTACGGGGAGCAGTCGAAGTCCACGGCGGACATCGAGGATTTCGCGCTGCTGCGTTCGACGGGCGCTCCCACCTACCATCACGCCTCCTGCGTGGATGACGCCGAGATGCGCATCAGGCACATCATCCGCGGGCAGGACCACCTCACCAACACCTTCAAGCACGTGCTGCTGTTGGAGGCGCTGGGCGCGGAGATGCCCGAGTTCGCGCACCTGCCGCTGCTGATCGCGCCCGACGGGGCGAAGCTCTCCAAGCGGCGGCACGGCCCGGTGGTGAGCGTGCTCACTTATCGCGACGCGGGCTTCCTGCCGCACGCCTACGTGAACTTCCTGTGCTTGCTCGGCTGGAACCCGAAGGACGACCGCGAAAAGATGACCCGCGAGGAGCTGGTGGAGGCGTTCACGCTGGAAGGAGTGAACCGCTCCAACGCCGTGGTGAACTTCACCGAGGAGGATCCCATTGATCCCAAGGCGCTGTGGCTGAACTCGCAGCATATCTACTCGCTTCCCGCGGAACGGCTGGCGGAGTTGCTGGAGCCGGTGTGGCGCAGGGCAGGGTACGAGGTCACGCGCGAGAAGGCGCTGCGCGTGACGCCGCTGATCCAGGAGCGCATCAAGACGCTGAATGACGCCGTGGCAGTAGCCGACTTCTTCTTCGTGAAGGAGCTGGCGCCGTACGATACGGCCGAGCTGATCCCGCAAAAAGGCGACGGCGGGATGGCGCTGCGGGCGCTGGAGAAGGCTCTGGAAGTGCTGGCGGACGGCGAGTTCACGCATCAGGCGGTCGAGGAGCGGTTGCGCGCGGCAGCCGCGGAGCTGGGGCTGAAGGCGGGACAGATGTTCCAGCCAATCCGCGTGGCAGTCTGTGGCAGGAAGAACGCGCCGCCGCTCTTTGAGACTCTGGAAGTGGTGGGGCGGAAGGCGTGCCTGGAACGGATCGCGCGGGCGGTCGAGTTGCTCAAGCAGGAGTCATAACCAAGCGATGGAAGAAGAGAACAAGAAGAACGGCGGCGGGGAGGAGCCGCGCCCTTCGAACTTCGTCCGGGACATCATCTTGAAGGACCTGGAGACCGGCAAGTACGGAGGCAGGGTGCACACGCGGTTCCCGCCGGAGCCGAACGGGTACCTGCACATCGGCCACGCCAAGAGCATCTGTCTGAATTTCGGTTTGGCGCGCGAGTTTGGGGGCAAGTGCAACTTGCGGTTCGACGACACCAATCCGTGCAAGGAAGAGGTGGAGTATGTCGAATCGATCATGGAGGACGTGCGCTGGCTGGGGTTCGAGTGGGACGGGCTGTATTACGCTTCGGACTACTTCGAGCAGCTCTACGAGTGGGCGAAGGAGCTGATCCTCAAGGGCAAGGCTTACGTTTGCGACCTGAGCGCCGACGAAGTGCGCCAGTACCGCGGGACGCTGACCGAGCCGGGCAAGGACAGCCCATGGCGCAACCGCAGCGTGGAGGAGAACCTGGACCTGTTCGAGCGCATGCGCCGGGGCGAGTTCCCCGACGGCTCGCGCACGCTGCGGGCGAAGATCGAAATGGCGTCGCCGAACCTGAACCTGCGCGATCCGGTGATGTACCGCATTCTGCACGCCACGCATCACTGCACCGGCGACCAGTGGTGCATCTATCCGACCTACGACTACGCGCACGGGCAGTCGGATTCGATCGAGGGCATCACGCACTCTATCTGCACGCTGGAATTCGAGGATCACCGCCCGCTTTACGACTGGTTCATCCGCGAGTTGGGCATCTACGCGCCGCAGCAGATCGAATTCGACCGGCTGAACCTGACCTACACCGTGCTGAGCAAGCGGCGGCTGCTGCGGCTGGTGGAGATGGGCTTCGTGCGGGGATGGGACGATCCGCGGATGCCCACACTGAGCGGCATGCGGCGCCGGGGGTATACGCCCGAGGCGATCCGCACGTTCTGCGGGCGTATCGGCGTGTCGAAGACGAACGGCGTGGTGGAGCTGGGGCTGCTCGAGCACTGCCTGCGGGAGGACCTGAACCGCCGCGCACAGCGGGTGATGGCGGTGTTGCGCCCGGTGAAGCTGGTGATCGACAACTACCCGGAAGGGCAGGTGGAGTGGATGGAGGCGGTGAACAATCCCGAGGATCCCGATGCCGGGACGCGGCAGGTTCCATTCACGCGCGAACTGTGGATCGAGCTGGACGACTTCCGCGAGACGCCCCCCAAGGGCTACTACAGGCTCTACCCCGGCAACGAAGTGCGCCTGCGCTACGGCTACATCGTCAAGTGCACGGGGTTTGTGAAGGACGAGCGGGGCGAGGTGGCGGAGGTTCACTGCACCTACGATCCCTCGACGCGCGGCGGCAACACGCCCGACGGGCGCAAGGTGAAGGCGACCATCCACTGGGTGAGCGTGCCGCACGCCTTTGACGCGGAGGTGCGGCTCTACGACAACCTGTTCCTGAAGCCCGATCCCGACGACGCCGAGCCGGGCAAGGACTGGACCTCGAATCTGAATCCGAATTCGCTGGAGGTTCTGGAAGGCTGCAGGATGGAGCCTTCGCTGAGGGAGGCGAAGCCGGGCGAGAGGTTCCAGTTCGAGCGGCTGGGCTACTTCTGCGTGGATCCCGACACGGCGCCGGAGCGCATGGTGTTCAACCGCACGGTGGGATTGCGCGACACATGGGCGAAGGTGGAGAAGAAGCTGAACACGGGGCAGGCATGATCATTGTCGGTTTGGGCGGTCTTTTGAAAGACGCCGCATGCGCCGTTCTGCGGGACGGCGAACTGGTATCGGCTGTCGAGCAGCAGAAGGCGTCGCCGCGGCACGTGCGCGGGGATCTGCCGGTTGAGGCGATCCGCATGGCGCTGGAGGTGGCGGGCGCAAGCGGGGGCGACGTCGAGACGGTGGCGCTGGCGCGCCCGCTCGGCGAGGGTCACCGCGCGCGCCACATCCACCTGGAGCTGCGGCGCGAGTTCCCGCGGGCGCGCGTGGTGAGCGTGGACCATCACCGCGCGCACGCTGCTTCCGCCTACTATGCATCGCCGTTCGACGCCGCCACGGTGGTCGCCATGGACAATCTCGGCGATTTCCGTTGCGGCTCCCGCTGGCGCGCCGAAGGGACCGACCTGCGGCTGGAAGCCGAACTCTCGTATCCGGACTCGCTCGGCGACCTATACAGCCGCGTCACCGAGCTGCTCGGCTTCCGTCCCATGCTCGAAGAGCACAAGGTGCAGTGGCTGTCGGCTTCCGGCGAGCCGAGGTATGCGGAGCTGTTCCGCCAGATCCTGCGCCGCGACGGCGCGGGCTTCCGCGTGGATGCGTCGTGGTTCGACATGGACCGGCGCGAGGCTGGGGGCTTCGGCGCGCGCTTCTACCAGGCGCTGGGGCTGGCCGATGGCGCCGCGATTCCGGAGGCGATGAAGCCGGACGTCGCGGCCAGCATGCAGGCGGCGGCGGAAGCGACGGTGATGGAGTTCGCCGGCGAGGGGGGTAACCTGTGCCTGGCGGGCGGACTGGCGCTGAACGCGCTGCTGGTGGCGGCGCTCGAGCGCAGCGGCCGGTGGACGAACGTATTCGTGCAGCCCGCGGCGGGCAACAGCGGAACGGCCATCGGCGCTGCCTTCCACGCCTGGCACCGCACGCACGGGCAAGGCGGGCGGCGGCCGATGAAAAGCCTTTGCCTGGGCCCCGAGTTCACGGCCGAGCAGATCAAGAAGGTCCTCGAGAACTGCAAGCTGCGGTTCCGCTACCTGCCGACGCGGGAGGAGCTGCTGGAAGCGGCCATCGGACAGCTGGCACAGGACAAAATCGTGGCGTGGATGCAGGGGCGGATGGAGTTTGGTCCGCGCGCCCTGGGCAACCGCTCCATCCTCGCCTCGCCGCTGGACCCGTACTCGACGGAAAACCTCAACGTCTACATCAAGCACCGCGAGGCGTTCCGGAAGTTCGCGGCGTCGGTCCCGGAGGAGGCGGCGGAGGAGTATCTCGAGGCGGGGCCGAATGCGCGTTTCCTGGCCACGGTAGGACGTGTGAAGGAGAGGCACCGCAAGACGTTCGAGGCTGCCGTACTCGGCCCTGGCTGGGTGCGCGTGCATGTGGTGTCGAGGGAGGAGAACCCGCTGTTCCACCGCCTGCTGACCGAGTGGGGGCGTCGAACGGGGCTACCCGTGCTCTACAACACGAGCTTCAACCTGTTCGGCGATCCGCTGGTGTGCACGCCGCGCGACGCGGTGCGCAGCTTCTACTCGTCGGGGATCGACGCCATGGTGGCGGGCCACTTCCTGTTGGTGAAGTAAGGGCGCTCAGCGCCGCCCGGCGGGGATCAGATACAGAGGCTCCTCCTCGCTGGCCATACGGAGGATGCGCTGGACGGTCCGGTCGTCGAAGGCGCCGACGGGAACCGCGCCCAGTCCCAGGGCGGCGGCCTGCAGCAGCACGTTCTGCGCGGCGTGGCCCGCTTCCATCCAGGCGTAGCGCACTCCTCGCTGCTGGTATCTTCCGGTGATCCGGTTCATCACCGCGGCCAGCGCTACAGTCACAGGCGCTTCCCGGACCCACGCCTGCCCTAGCGCCGCCTCCGCCAGACGCGCGCGCCAATCGCCTTCTGCCAGACGCAACAGTTCGTGGTCCTGCGGGCGGTATTTGTAGACTCCCGCGGAAAGACCCTCGACGCGTCCGGCGCACAGGAACGTTTCGAGCGGGTAAAGAGCGCCCGCGCTCGGCGCGGTGCGGTAGCCGCCACGCCCGGTGATGCCCTGAGCGGCCCACAGGAGCTGCGAGACGTCCGGGAGCGCCAGCGCCGCGCGAGAGTAATTGCGAACCGACCGCCGCTCGAGCAAGGCCCGCTCGAGCGGCACCGTCCCTTCCGTGCGTGGCGGAGGCAGCCGCACCGTGTTCTGCGCACTTGCCCCGGCTGCCTGCGAGAGACCAAGCAGTGCGAGCAGGTTCCTGCGGTTCATGGCTTCCTCCCGCGCCGCGCGGGCGAGCGGCCCGGCGGCTATTTCGGGTAGCCCACCGTCTGCGCCAGGATCACCCGCTGCGTGGGCTTGAGCGCCAGCACCTTGGCCAGCGGCTCGGGATCCACCCATCCTCGAACGACCGTGGCGAGGCCCTCCGAGGCGCAGAAGAGATACACGTTCTGCGCGATGGCGCCCGCGGTGACGCCGGACCAGACAGCGGACTGCGCGTCCTGCCCGCTGCGGGCAGTGTCTTCGACGTAGATCAGATTCACGGGCGCCGTATAGACGAAATCCTGCCGCCCGGCGAGCTTGCGCAGATCGCCCGTGGCGGCGGGCGCCAGGCGGTGCGACTTGGCGTCGTAGAGAAACGCGCCGCCGGCGATGATCACGTAGAGATCGATCGGCTGGTGGTTGTGAGCCGATGGCGCGGTGCGTTGCCCCGTGGATGGACGGTTGACGCCCCACGCCGCCCAAAGCAGGTTGGAGAGCACCTGGGGAGCAAGCTCTCTCTGGCTGAATGTGCGGATGCTTTGGCGCCTGGCAAGCGCGTCCATCAAGGGTATTCCGCCGGTGTTGGCGGGTTTGGGGAGATCCTGGGCGAAGACGAAAGCCGGGAGCAGGAGCAGGGTTCTGGAAAGCGTTGACATCTGGCGCCTCCGGGCCACATGGCCACAACAGGAGAATCCGGTCTCATTATACGCCTGAGGACCGGCGGCAGCGACGGTGGAATGGAAAGAAGCTGGAGCGCCAGACAGGTTCAAAACCCTTGGGCTGCCAGCCACTCCAGCAGGATCCGGTTCACCTCGCCCGGCTTTTCCATGTGGAGGAAGTGGCCCGTGTCCGGCACGCGGATCACCTCGGCGCGTGGGAACCGTTTTCGCAGGCTCTCCTCTGTGAGGAAGGTGCTCGTGGCGGCGGCGATCTCCACGAACGGTACGTGGATCAAGCCCTCCCGCCACACCGACAGATCGGCCATCCCGCGCATCGCGCCGGCAGCGACCGGGGCGGGCGTGCCGAGCATCACGGTCTCAATCTTCTTCCGGACCTCCGGCGGTGTGGCGGCGGTGAGCATCCCGTGCACCATCTTCGCGCGCGCTTCCGTCGCCCCTGGCCCTTCAAAGCGGGCCGCCAGGTCCTCCAGAGGCTTCGAGGCGCCAGCATCCGGGAAAAAGGCATCGACGGCGACGATGGCGAGCACTTTCTGCGGATACAGGCGGGCGAACTCAAGCATCACGGCGCCGCCCATCGAATGGCCAGCCAGAACAGCTTTCTCCACCCTCTCTTTTTCGAGCACGGCATTCACGGCGCGCGCGAAACGCCGCATGGAGTAATCCGGCGCCGGATCGCTGCGCCCGTGTCCGGGGAGGTCGAGTGCGAGCACGCGGTAGCGCTGCTTCAGGGCATGGATCTGCGCCAGCCAGAAGGTGTGGTCGCACGTCCAGCCGTGGATGAGAGCCACGGTGCGCGGGCCGCGTCCCGCGGCGGCGTAATGGATCTTCGTTTCGTCAAGGACGGCCGTATCTGCCAGCAGGGGCGGGCTCATAGCAAGCAGCAGGATCGGGCGCACCTGCCCATTGTAGATCCGCATGGGCGGGGTGGAACGTCCACCGAAGATAATGTTACGTCCTGCCCGGGCGAGCCGGAAGGCTGACGTGCGCGGCGCCGCTTCCCGCTCGCTGGCGGCAGATGTATATTCCACTACGGGAGAAACGCATGCATTTCTCACGAATGCAGGCATCGTTTGCGGCAGTTTTCCTGTTTGCAGCCGTCGCGGCTGGCATGCAGGCGGAGAAGAGGGTGGCGTACCGGGATGTTCCCGCGGCCGTGCGCGAGGCGTTCGAGCAGCAGTTCGCGGGCGCGAAGATTCTCGGCGCCTCGACGGAAACCTCTGCGGGCGTGGTTGTTTATGAGGTGGAATGCGAATGGCGCGGGCGGCATCACGACGTGACGTTCCGCGCTGACGGCGGGCTGGTCTCGGTGGAGGAGACCATTCCGATGGGCGAAGTGCCAGCTGCCGTGGCGGCGGCGCTGCGGAAGGAGTTTCCGAAGGCGCGCGTGGCGCGCGCCGAAAAGATCCGCGAAGGCGGCGTTGTCAGCTACGAGTTCCAGCTGCGGGGCGACGCGAAGAAAGAAGCGAAGTTCTCGGCCGAAGGGAAGCTGCTGTCCAGCGAGTAGAGGTCAGGGGATCTCGAAGACTGCCAGGACAGGGAAGTGGTCTGAGGGGAAGACACCTTCCTTGCGGTCTGTGATCGTTTCGGCCGAGAGGACCTTCCAGGGGGCACGGTAGAGGATCCAGTCGATGCGCCCGGGGCGCGGCTTGCCGGTAAAGCCGTGGAAGGTATCCTCGGGTCCGGTACGCGTGGCGGCAGCGAGCCAGGCGTCCCGCATATGCTGCGCCAGGATCTGGTGGGCGGCGCCGCCGGCGGATGCATTGAAGTCGCCGGTGAGGATCACCGGTTCTTCCGTGCCGAGCAATCCGATGCGGCAGGCGATGAGCATGGCGCTCTTCAGGCGCGCGGTTTCGTCCACGTCGCGATGCGCGAAGTGCGTGTTGAAGTAGTGGAATCGCTTTCCCGAGCCTGTGATTTCGAACACCGCCCACGTGACCATTCGCGGCAGGCTCATGTTCCAGGAGATGCTGCCGGGCTTTTCCGGCGTGACCGACAGCCAGAAGTCGCCGCTTTCGACGACGCGGAGCCGGTCCTTGCGGTAGAAGACGCCCATGTGTTCGTCTTCGCGATTGCCCCGGCGGCTCAGTCCGAACCAGGCGTATTCGGGCAGTTTTTCGACGATGTACTGGCCCTGCTCGTAAAACAGCTCCTGGGTGCCAATGATGTCAGGGCGGCGGGAGCGGATGGTTTCCACCAGAAGGTCCCGGCGTGCGGACCACACGTTGGCGCCGTCGCCGGGATTCGGGTAGCGGACGTTGAACGTCATGACGCGGAGGGGCTCAGCCGCGGCGAGAAGGCTCACAATGGCAAGAGCCAGTGACAGCAGGTGGGGACGCATGTCTTCGTTATACAATCGCTGGCATGAGGATGGTTGCAGCGCTCCTGCTCGCGGCCTTCGCCGCGCAAGCGCAAGCGCCACCAGAGGCATCTGCGGCCGTGCGGCTGGAGCGCATGCTGATGGACAACATCCTGCAATTCTGGTACCCGGCCACCATCGATACCCAACATGGCGGCTACCGGTTGAATCACGACGAGCGCGGCGTTTGGAAGGGGGAGGCGCCGAAGGCGCTGGTGACGCAGGCGCGGATGGTGTGGTTCTTTGCGCGCATGGCGAGAGCCGGGTACGGCGACAGGAAGCAGATGCTGGACGCCGCCGGACACGGCTACCGGTTTCTGATGGAGAAGATGCGCGACGCTCGCCACGGCGGGTTTTACTGGCGCGTGGACGCAAGGGGCGAAAAGCCGCTGGCGCCGAAGAAGCATCTCTACGGGCAGGCGTTCGCGCTTTACGCCCTGAGCGAGTATGCGATGGCTTCCGGCAGGAAGGATGCGAGGGAGGCGGCGCGGCGCCTGTTCGAACTGCTGGAAGAGAAAGCGCATGACCGGGTGCATGGTGGCTACGTCGAGTTCTTCAACGAAGACTGGACGCTGCCGCCCCCGGATGAGCGGGGCTACATGGGCGGGGGCAACGACACGAAGCTCATGAATACGCACCTGCACCTGATGGAGGCGATGACGTCCTTCTACCGGGCCACAGGGCTGCCGCTGGCGCGTGAGCGGCTGGTGGAGTTGATCCTGATCGAGGGCTCGGCCGTGGTCCGGCGGCAGTGGGACGCCTGCTCGGACCGGCATCGTCCGGACTGGACACCCGTTCTCGAGGGGCCTGGAGGATTCGCCAGCTACGGGCACGACCTGGAAAACATCTGGCTGCTGGAAGACGCGCTGCGGGCGGCGGGGCTGCCCGTGGCGCCCTGGCTCGAGTTCTTCCGGCGCAACTTCGAATATTCGATGCGGTTCGGCTGGGATGAGGAGCGGGGCGGCTTCTGGGACCGCGGCCCCCTGGGCCGGCCCGCCACCAGCCGGGTCAAGATCTGGTGGGTGCAGGCGGAGGCGATGGTGAGCGCTCTGACGATGTTCCGGCTCACGAGGGAGCCGCGGTACATGGACGTGTTCGAGCGGACGCTGCGTTTTGTGGAGCGGCACCTGGAGGACCGTGAGCGTGGGGAATGGTGGCCGCAGGTGGATGAGCATGGAGGGCCAGGAGGCGGCAAGGCGGGAGAATGGAAGGGTCCGTACCACAACGGCCGGGCGATGATCGAGTGCATTGCGATTTTGAGGGGGTTGAGATGAACGGCTGGACAAGGCGCGAGTGGGTGGCGGCGCTGGGCGGTACCGCGCTGGCCAGAGCGGAGGAACCGGGATTCGTGCCGTTGTTCGACGGCAGGACGCTGGACGGCTGGATTCTGGTGCACGGCAAAGGGCGCGGTTACGTGGTGGAAGACGGCGCCATCGTGTGTCCGGAAGACGGCGGAGGGAACCTCTACACGGTGAAGAAATACGCCGACTTCGTGCTAAGGCTCGAATGGAGGCTGTGGGAGGGAGGGAACAACGGGATCGGGATTCGCGCGCCTCTGGAAGGAGACGCTGCATACGCCGGTATGGAGATCCAGATTCTCGACGACGAGGCGCCCGTCTACCAGCGTATGAAGCTGAAGCCCGCGCAGTACACGGGCTCGGTGTATGACGTTGTGCCGGCGCGCCGCGGCTTTGTGCGCCGCAACGGCATCTGGAACGAGATGGAGATCCGCACCGAGGGACGGCGAGTGCAGGTGACGCTGAACGGCCAGCGGATCACGGATGCCAACCTGGACGAAGTGAAAGATCCCGAGGTGTTGAAAAAGCACCCGGGCTTGCAGCGCCGGAGCGGGCACATCGGGTTCCTGGGGCACGGAACCCGTGTGGAATTCAGGAATATCCGGGTGCGCGTGCTGTAATGCGGCGGCTGGTGGCGGGGGAATGTCTCTGACACGGGAGGTGCGCGTCTGACGGCGTGGATGATCGGCTGGCTGCTGATGGGAGCGCTGTGCGGCGCAGCCGCGATTCGCGCAATGGACCGGCTGCGCGAAACGCGGGCGAGGAAGGCGTCCGAACAGTGGAGGCAATGGCAGCAGTTGTTGGAGGCGTTGCCCATGATGGCGGGTGTGAAGGACCGCACCGGGCGCTATGTCTTCGTGAACCGGGCCATAGCGGAGTGGTTCCGGGCGCGGGGGGTGGAGATAGCGGGCAAGCGCGCCGGGGAGATTCTCCCTCCGGTTGTGGCCGCGTGGGTGCGGGAATCGGAAGAGCGCCTGTTCCGGGGCGAGGAGCGTCTGCTTGAGACCGAGGTCAACCAGGAGGAATGGCTCCCCGGACACGGGGAGGGCCGGTGGCTGTTGAGCAAGGTGCTGCTGAGGGGGACACCTTGGGGCGATGCCGTTCTGGTGGTGGCGCAGGAGATCACCGAGCTGCACCGGGCGCAGATTGAACTGGCGCGGCAACGGGACTTCGTGCAGGCGGTTCTGAACAGCAGCCGCGCGCTGATTTTCGTTTTGGATGCATCCGGGCGGCTGGCGCGCTGGAACCAGGAGTGCGAGCGGGCGACCGGATACCATGAGGCGGAGTGCCGTAGCAAGCCGCTGGCCGAGACGCTTGTGGCGCCGGAATTCCGTGCGGAGTTGCAACGCATGGTGGTGCGCATCCTGAACGGAGACGCGGTGCAGGGCGAATCCTACGAACTCGTGACTCGCGGCGGCGGGCGGCTCATCGCGGACCTGTCCGGGGGCGTCGTGCGCAACGAGCGCGGCGATCCGGAGTGGGTGGTGATCACCGCCATCGACCGGACGGCCGAGCGGGCGGGCGAGGCGCGCCAGAAGGAGCTGGCGCAAGAGCTGGAAGCGATCTGGAAGAGCAGCCTGGAGGCGCTGGCCTTCGTCGACGGACAGGGGAGGATCATTGCCGCCAATCCAGGATTCTGCCGCCTGGCAGGCGTGGGGGACGACGCGGTCCGCGGCATCCTGCTGACGGACGTGTTTTCGGAATGGCCCGGCTACGAAGCAGCGGAGTTGGAGCGGTTTCGCGACCGGTTCCGGGGAAAAGCCGTGGAACCGTTGGCGCTGAAAGAGGTGCGTTTGCGGGACGGGCGGAGGGTGTGGCTGGAACTGGCGAGCTCGTTCGTGATGCGCCCGGGCAAAGAGCCCTGGCTGTTGATCTCGGCGCGGGATGTCACGGAGCGGATCCGGAGCGAGCAGGAGCTTCGCGCCGCGAACGAGTTTCTGGAAGCCACGACGCTCTGGGCGAAAGACCTGGCGGCGAAGGCGGAATCGGCCAGCGCGGCGAAGACGGCGTTTCTGGCCCACGTCAGCCACGAATTGAGGACGCCGATCAACGCCATTCTGGGGATGCTCGACCTGACACTGGCCAGCCGGTTGGAGGCGGCGCAGCGGGAGAACCTCGAGATTGTGCGCGAATCGGCCGAGTCGTTGCTCGGGCTGGTGGACGACCTGCTGGACGTGGCGAAAGCGGAGAGCGGACGGCTGGACTGCGTTGCCGCGCCGATGCGGCTGAGGGAGGCGCTGAACCGTGTGATGCGGCCGTTGATCCACCGCGGCGCGGCCAGGGGCGTGCAGGTGCGGTGGCATCTGGAAGGGGACGCGCCAGACGGGATTGTGGCCGACAGCGCGCGTCTGCGGCAGGTGATCGGCAATCTGGTGGGCAACGCGCTGAAGTATACGCAACAGGGCGAAGTGGAGCTTGCTGTCGCACGGATCGGGGCCGGAAACCGGGAGCGGCTGCGCTTCCTGGTGTCCGATACCGGGTGCGGCGTGCCGCCAGAGAAGTGGTCCGAGATCTTCGCCCCGTTCGCCCGCCTGGCGCCGGACACCGGATCGGGCGGCGGAACGGGGCTGGGCTTGACGGTCTCGGCCAGTCTGGTGGAGCGTATGGGAGGGTGGCTGTTGGTGGACAGCGAGCCGGGTGGTGGGGCGCGGTTCTGCTTCACGATTCCGCTGCAGGAAGCCCCCGCGCAGGCGGATGGCGGCGATGAGCCTGCGGCCGAACCGGCAACGGCGCATGCGGACGGCGGAGCCGCCCGGCGGATCCTGGTGGCGGAAGACAACGCGCTGAACCAGCAGGTCATTCATGGATTGCTCGACAAGCTGGGGTTCAAGGTGACCGTGGTTCCGGACGGCGAGGCGGCGGTCCGGGAAGCGCTGAGCGGGGGCTACAGCCTGGTACTGATGGACGTCCATATGCCGGTGATGGACGGCTGGAGCGCAGCGCGAGCCATCCGGGCGGCCGAACCGCCGGGCAGGCGCCTGCCTATCTTGGCCATGACGGCAAGGGCGCTCCAGGAAGAGGATGCCGCCGCCTGCCGGGAGGCAGGGATCGACGGATACCTGGCCAAGCCGGTGCGGCTGGCAGAGTTGACGGCTGCGTTGAGCGAGTACATCGGCGTACCGGCTGCGGCTCTTGCTCAGGCCGGCGCAGAGCAAGGATCAATGCAAACGGAGTCTTTTGTGAACTACATGGATGTCGGGGCGGCGCTGGAGCGCCTGGGAGGCGACCGCGCCCTTCTGGCCGAACTGGCCGGACTGTTCGTGGAAGAGGGCCCGCGGCTGCTGGCGGAGGCGGAGGGCAGCCTGGCGCGCGGGGATGCTCCTGCGCTGCAGAATGCGGCGCACCAGTTGAAGGGGCTGTTCGCGCAGTTTTGCGCCACGCAGGCACGGGAAGCCGCCTGGGAGCTGGAGCTGGAGGCCCGCCGGGCCGATCTCGTGGCAGCCCGTCCACGGCTGGAAGCGCTGCGGGCGCAGCTTGGGCTGGTGCTGCCGGAGCTTCGCCTCCTGGCGGAGAGCGGCGGCGGGACGGCCTGATCGCGCGGTCTGCTATATTGAAACTTCCCCGATTTATGCAACCATCGTCCCCCATGGAAATTGTCTGTGCGCATAGTCCGGACAGCGATGATGCATTCATGTTTTACGCGCTGGCGACGAAGAAGCTGCGCAGCCGCCTGCTGACTTTCCGCCACGTGCTGAGCGACATCGAGACGCTCAACCAGAAGGCGATGGCCGGCGAGTACGAGCTGACTGCCATCTCGTATCACGCCTACCCGTATGTGGCGGACAAGTACATGCTGCTGGCCAGCGGATCCTCTGTGGGCGACGGTTACGGGCCGATGGTGGTGGCCAGCGCGCCCATGCAGGTGGAGGATCTGAAGGGGAAGCGGATTGCCGTCCCGGGCAAGCTCACCACGGCCTATCTCGCGCTGAGGATTCTGGAACCGGACTTCGAAGCGGTGATCGTGTCCTTTGACCGCATTCTCGACGCATTGCGGGACAAAGCGGTGGATGCCGGGCTGGTGATTCACGAGGCGCAACTGACGTTCGCCCGGGGCGGGCTGCATCAGATCGTGGACCTCGGCCGGTGGTTCAAGTCGACATATGAACTGCCCCTGCCGCTGGGCGCCAACGCGCTGCTGCGGAGGCTTCCGGAAGAGATCCGCAGCGAGTGCTGCCGGCTGATGCGGGAAAGCATCCTTTATGCGCTGGAGAACCACGAGGAGGCGCTGAATTACGCCTTGCAGTTCGCCCGTGACATGGAGCCGGCTCTGGCGGAGAAGTTCGTGGGAATGTACGTGAACCATTTCACCGTGGATGCGGGCGAAGCAGTGCCGAAGGCGGCGCAGAAGCTGCTGGATCTCGGCTACGAAGCGGGCGTCATCCCGAAGCGAGTGGAAGTGGAATTTGTCCGGTAGGCGGAAAGGCATGGTCCGGTGGGCGGCTCTGTGGCTGGCGGCGGCGGCCGCTTGCGGGCTGTCTGCGCAGGAAGACCCGAAGCAGAAAATCCGGACGCTGCGGGACTTGGCGAAGCAGGGCTCGCCGGCCATCGAGCGTGTGGCGCCCTACCTTCAGGACTCGGACGCCGAGGTGCGCCGTGAAGCCGTGAAGGCGCTGGTTCAGATCGGCACGGTTCGCAGTCTGGACGCGCTGGTGCAAGCGGCCCGCGACAACGACCCGGAGGTGCAGATCCGGGCCACCGATGGCCTGGTGAACTTCTACCTGCCGGGCTATGTGGATCACGGCCTCTCGGCCACGCTGCGGCGGGCTGGCGATCTGATCACTGGCCGCTGGTCGGAGCGCGTGAACGAAGACGTGGTGGAGCCGGACACTCCCATCCGGCCCGAAATTGTCGAGGCCATCACCCGGCTGCTGGACGGCGGCTCTTCCATGGATGTCCGCGCCAACGCCGCCCGCGCTCTGGGCATTCTGCGCGCCCGTGCCGCTTTGCCTTCGCTGGTGGAGGCGCTGCGCTCCAAGGACAGCCGCCTGATGTTCGAGGCGCTGATCGCCATTCAGAAGATCCGCGACCGCAGCGTGGCCGACCGGGTGGCGTTCCTGGTGCGGGACCTCGACGAGAAGGTGCAGCTGGCCGCGATTGAGACAGCGGGCATTCTCGGCTCGCAGGAGGCCGCGCCTCTGTTGCACCGCGTTCTGGACTCGCCCCGGAACAAGCAGGTGCGGCGCGCGGCGGTTCTGGCGCTGGCCCAGATTGCCCAGCCGGATTCGCGCAGCCTGTTTTTGAATCTGATCGGCGATGCCGACGAGTATGTCCGCGCCGCCGCCGCGGAAGGGCTCGGGCGGCTGCGCAAGCCGGAAGATGCCGCCGTGCTCGAGAAAGCCTGGAGCGCCGAGAAGAAGATCATCGCCCGGCTGGCCATTGCGTTCGCCCGCGTGCGGCTGGGCAACCGGGAGACCGGAAGCTTCAGCCCGCTGGGTTACCTTGTGAACAACCTGAACCAGCGCGCCTGGCGGGGTGTGGCCCTGCCCTATCTCAGCGAACTGGCGCTGGACGCTGACCTCCGCAGATCGCTGTATGTGCTTGCTGGCGAAGGAGCCACCCGCGACGAAAAGACGGGCATCGCGCAGGCTCTCGCCTCAAGCGGCGGCGAGGACTCGATTCCCGTGCTCGAACGGCTTTCCCGTGACGAGGACGCCGAAGTGGCCAGGCAGGCCCTGCGGGCGCTGCGGATTCTCCGCGGGCGGCTGTAGGCAAAGCAAAAGGCAGGCCGCCAGGCCTGCCTGTGTTGCGAAACCCTGTCAGGGAGGGTCTTACTTGACCTTCTTCTGCTTCTGCTGGCCGACGCGGATCTTGAACTGCTTCTGCTGGAGTTCTTCCCAGGCCTTCCAGTCAAATCGCTTGCTGGCTTCAGCGACATAGGCATCGACGTCGGTACCCTTCGGGACGACGGCCATCAGGGTCGCCACCTTCCCCTCCGGCGACGTGATCCGGAAACGGCGCACATTCGGAATTCCCATAACAACCTTAGGATAGCAAAGCCTTGAGCGCATCCGCCACGTGGGGGTAATGAAAGCGGAAGCCGGCGTTCAGCGCGGCGCGAGGCATCACACGCTGGCTGGACAAGACGATCTCCGACGCGTCTCCCATGCCGAGGCGGAGCGCCCAGGCGGGAACGGCGAACAGGGCGGGACGCCCGAGGGTCCCCTCCAGCGCACGCGTGAAGTCCTCGTTGCGCACCGGCGCGGGCGCCACGGCGTTCAGAGGGCCGCGGGCTGCCGGCTCTCTTATCGTCCAGAGGATCAGGTTCACGGCGTCCTCGATCTGGATCCAGGGCATCCACTGCTGCCCTCCGCCCAGCCTGCCGCCCAGACAAAGACGGAACACGGGCAGCATCTTGGCCAGCGCGCCCCCCTCCTTGCCGAGCACCATTCCGAACCGCAGGCGCACGACGCGGACTCCGGATTCTTCCGCGCGCGCCGCCTCCTGCTCCCATTCGATGCACGTTTCCGCCAGGAATCCCTGGCCGGGCGCCGAGGCCTCATCCAGCATCTCTTCCCCGCGGTCGCCATAGTAACCGGTGGCGGAAGCGCAGACGAGGACCGCCGGGCGCTGAGCGGCCGCCCGGATCGCGTCCACGAGCCGGCGCGTGCCTATGACGCGGCTGTCCAGTATGCGGCGGCGGGCGGCTTCGGTCCAGCGCTGCGCAACGTTCTCGCCCGCCAGATGAACGACGGCGTCCGCGCCGGGAAGGGCTTCGGACGGAAAGGGCGCGTCATAGCCCGGCCACCGGTGGTAGCCCTCGCCCGCCCGCCGGCTCACCAGGCGAAGTTCGTGCCCTTGCGCGGCGAGGGCTGCACGGACGCGCGAACCCAGAAAACCGGTGGCGCCGGTCAGTGCGACTCGCATTCCGTCTCCTTCAGGACGCAGAAGGGATCCGCCCCCGTGCGCTCCAGCCAGGCGATCTCCCGCAGATAGGCGCCCACGTCGGTCTTCCGCTTCATTCCCTCCAGCGACATATAGCGGATCATGCCAAACACGGGCCTCTCCTGCCAGGGACGGTCGTGCAACCCGAAACACCAGAGGATGTTGGTGTAGGTGTTCGGGTCGCGCCCGTCCAGCGCATAGCGGTCATGAAGATAGACCATGGTTTCCAGCGCATCCTGGCAGGCGGGGGACCATTCGATGATCTTCTTCCCCCAGTACATTCTGTAGTAGCCATGGATGATGCCGCGCAACAGCATCTCCTTTTGGCACGCGTTCCAAAGCTCGTCGTGGGTCTCGGCGCGTTCGAACCGCGCGCGGGAATAGCAAGGCTGCCGCGCGTCCCTGGCGTGCGCCAGAAGGGTGGCGCGCGCCCAGTCCGGGAGGTTGGAGAGGCTGGCCGGGTTGGCGGTGTGGCGGGCGAAATTGAACGCCAGTTCGCGGCGCACAATCAGTTCTTCGAGGAACTCGTCGGCAATGAGGCGGTGTTCGCGGGCGTGCTCGCGCGCGGCGAGGGCGATCTCGAGCGCCGAGATGCGGCCGAAATGCAGATACGGGCCCATGCGCGAGGTGGCGTGGGCGGCGGGCTGGTTGCGCTCCTTGGCGTAGCGGCGGAGGTTCTTCTCGAGAAAAAGGCGGAGCCTCGCCTCGGCCTCCTCGCGGGAGCCGCGGAAGCTCAACGAGGGCGGCACGGAGTGGTCGATCTCGCAGGAGGCGACGATCGAGGGGATCTGCGCCTCGCAGAACTCGAAGTGAAACTCCGGCGGCGGCCCTTGCCAGCGGCGCCGTACGCGGGGCTCGGCGCAGGGGGCCAGATGCTGCGGGAGGAGCCGGTGAATCTTCGGCCGGATCGTATAAGCGGCGTACTCGCGCTTGCCGAGGAGGCTCATCGGCACGATGCAGGACGAATCCACGGCCTCGTACCGGACATTCAGCCTAGGAGGAACTTCGGCGTTCATCCGGGCGGGGAAGTACGTGGGGTAGTCATCCGCGACGACGCAGGCGGCGCGCCCGGCGAGACGGAAGAAGATGTCGCCTGGATCGGAAAGGCGCCGGCGGAGGTAGAAGCAGTAGCCGATGCCCAGCCGCTTCAGGCGCCGCGCCGTCCCTGGCACGCCCTCGAGCAGGAAGGTGTGCAGGCGGTCGTTAGCATGAGGGTAGTCGCAGGTCACGCCCTCATAGCAAAGAACGGGCATGCCCAGCTCGTTGGCGAGTTCGACGGCGCGCAGGAGAGCGTGGTTGGATTCCACACGCCGGTTGGCGCCCATCCAGTAGAGGACGTAGTCGCCGTCCGGACGCACGGGCGCGCTGTTCAACGCTCGAATCCGCTCTTTCACCATGGAAGAAGATGACGGGTTCCTGGCCGCCGCTACAATAAAGGTACACCCGCCCGCCCATGAGCGCCTGGAACCGGTGGAAATTGCTGTGGGCTTACCTGCTCGGCAGGGACGACGTCCGAGCCCTGCCCGTGGAGTACATCGTGGAAACCACCGCGCGCTGCAACATTTACTGCCCGATGTGCCCGCGCGAGACGCACCCGCAGCCGAAGGAAGACATGGACGAGGCGGTGTTCCGCAAGCTGCTCGAGGAGAGCGCCGGCACGGCGGAGCACATGATGCTGATCGGGCTGGGCGAGCCGCTGCTCGACCGGCGCATCTTCGACCGCATACACGCCTGCGCCGAACACGGCATCTCGGCGCTGATCTCGACCAACGGAACGTTGCTCGACGAGAAAGCAGCCGCGCGGCTGCTGGACTCCCCGCTCAGCCACATCACGCTGAGCTTCGACGGCTACAGCAAGGAGACATTCGAGTTCTACCGCAAGGGGGCGAAGTTCGAGCGCGTGCGCGACAACTTCGTGCGCTTCTGCCGTATGAAACATGAGCGCGGATCGAGGCTTCAGGTGACGGTGCAGATGGTCCGCATGGACGGCAACCGCCACGAGGAAGAGGCGTTCCGGCGGTTCTGGAGCAGCCTGCCGGGCGTCGATCTGATCCGGGTGAAGGACGACGAAACCAACCTGCTGTCGGGCGCCGTGGAGAGACGCGCGGGGCGGCGCTGCCACTATCTGTGGCGCGGCGCCATGTACATAAAGCACAACGGCGATGTGTATCCCTGCTGCCAGAGCTACATGCTGGACGGGGAGCCCGTGGGCAATCTGAATGAGCAGAGCCTGCCGGATATCTTCAACGGGGAGACAATGCGGCGGATGCGGCGGATGCACGCGCAAGGGCGCGCGGGCGAGATCGGCATCTGCGCGAAATGCTGCACGGCGATTCCGCACCCGGTTCTGGCCGCGGGCAGCTTGCTCGTGCATGGCAACATGGTGCGCGCGCTGCTGCCCCTGGTGGAGCGCTGGAGCCGGCGCCTGTTGGGCGGACGGCTGCTGGACAATCCCGTCAGAAGCCAGCCGCAGCCGTTCGTGCAGCTTCAGCCGCCGGAAGGAACAACGGAGGCGGCGGCGGGGCCGCGTCCTGCGCGTCGAGAGCCCTGAGGTGGAGGCTGCGCCGCACGAGCGCGTCGATCTGCTGCCGGGCGCGCAGATCGGAGGGCCACGCGGCCAGCCGCTCGCGCCAGAGGGCGGAGTTCCACGCTGCGCTCCACGCCTCCATCGCCAGCGGAACATAGGAGATTCCCAGCCCTGCGTGAAACGCGGCGCTGGACCAGCGGTACTGCCAGGCGTGTTGGCAGATTCCCGCCAGCACGGGCCGGGCTTCCGTGCCGGCCAGCGAGTCCCAGCGCATGGATTCAGGCACCGGGGCTGCGCGGGCAGGGCGGAACACCCGCCGCCGCTGCGGATACCATTCATGCCAGTAGCGCGAGTAGGCGCGGCAGGCGTGCGTCAGAACGGAGCAGAGGTCCTCCGCCGAAGGCGGCGCCACCAGCAGCCGCGCGCCGCGCGCCTCCAGGCAGAAGCCCTCGCAGGCGGCGCCCGCCCGCAGCAGACAGCGGCGCAGCAGGGCGAGAAAGACGAAGCGGTCGCGGTCCTTGGGCCACGGCGGAGCGGCCTCCGCTCCGTCCAGGGCCACGTGCCACAGCTTCCTCGCGGCGGCCTGGCCGGCTGGATGGATCATACCGCGAAGATAGTGGGCGCAGCGCGGCGAAAATCTCGCCCGAATCAAACAAAAGGTCCCAATTTTGTTTGAAACAGAAACAGTCGCTAACGTTGTGCCGCGGCAAGCACGGCGGCAACGCTGGTGTCCATGATGCGGAAGAAGGGCGCCGGATAGAGGCCGATCCAGAACACCAGCGCGAGCAGCGGCGAGAAGTACAGAACCTCGCGCCAGTTCAGGTCCACGAGCGCGCGGTTCTTCTCGTTGGCCAGCTCGCCCAGCATGGTGCGCTGGAACAGCCACAGCAGATACGCCGCGCCCAGGGCGATGCCGATTCCTCCGGCAAGCGCCCACCAGAAGTTCGCCTCGTACGCGCCGCGCAGGATGGTGAACTCGCCGATGAATCCGTTGAGAGGCGGCATGCCCATCGAGCTCAAGGCGGCGGTCAGGAAGACGGCGGTGAACACGGGCATCACGCGGAACAGGCCGCCGTATTCGGCGATGAGGCGCGTGTGCCGCCGCTCATAAACGACGCCCACGATGAGGAACAACATGCTGGTCGAGACGCCGTGGTTGATCTGCTGGAGGATGGAGCCCGCCAGCCCCGCGTGGTTCAGGGCGAAGATGCCCAGCGTGCAGAAGCCCATGTGGCTGACCGAGGAGTAGGCAATCAGCTTCTTCCAGTCGGTCTGCATCAGGCAGACCAGCGCGCCGTAAATGATGGCGACGATGGACAGCCCCGACATGATTGCCACCACCTTCGGGTCGCGGCTGGTTTCCGGCAGCAGCGGCAGCGAGAAGCGGATGAATCCGTAAGTGCCCATCTTCAGCAGGATGCCGGCCAGAATGACCGAGCCCGCGGTGGGGGCTTCCGTATGCGCGTCGGGGAGCCAGGTGTGCAGCGGCCACATGGGCACCTTTACGGCGAATCCGAGGAAGAACGCCCAGAACACCCACCAGGCGTGTGTGGCGGGCATCTGCGTCTTCGCCAGTTCGTTCAGGTCCCAGGTGAGCGTCTGGAACTGCACGTAGTGCTGCCAGTAGAACGCCAGCATGCCGAGCAGCAGGAACATGGAGCCCACCAGCGTGTAAAGAACGAACTTGATGGCCGAATATCCGCGCCGTTCGCCGCCCCAGATGGCGATGATGAAGTACATCGGGATCAGCGTCAGTTCCCAGAAGACGAAGAACAGCAGGAGGTCGCGGGCGGCGAAGACGCCCAGCATGCCGAACTGCAACAGCAGGAAGTGCCCGTAGTATTCCTTGAGGCGCTCCGTGATCGCCGACCACGAGCACAGGATCGCCACCGAGCCCACCAGCGTCGTAAGCAGGACCAGCAACGCGGCGTAGCCGTCGACGCCCAGGTGCCAGGAGGCGCCGATGGCGGGAATCCAGGGCGCCTTTTCCACGAACTGGAACAGCGGCCCGCCCGGGTCATATTGAAACCACAGCGGCAGAGAGACGAGGAAGCCGGCCAGGAAAACAAAATTCGCCCAGAGCTTGATCAGCCGGGGATTCGAGGAAGGCAGGAAGAAAAGAACCAGCAGCCCGGCGAGGGGCACGCACAGGATGAGCGAGAGCAGGTGATCCATAACGGCTGTCCGGTCAAGCTGCCATTCTATCCCAGTTAGGACAGAAATGGAGTTGAGAGTCCGATTCGCGCCCTGCCGCCTGCCTCAGTCGCGCGCCAGAATTCCCAGGGAGCGCATCTTCTTGTAGAGGTTGCTGCGCTCCAGGCCCAGCAGTTCAGCGGCGCGGGTGATGTTGCCGCCGGTCTCCTCGAGCTTCTTGAGGATGTAACGGCGTTCGGCCTCCTGCCGCACCTCCTGAAGGCTGGCCGGACGGTCCTGCGCGCGCTCGGCGCGGCGGCCCACGGGCAGGGGAATGTGGCGGGCGTCGATCCGAACCTGCGGGTACATGATGACGAGGCGCTCCATCAGGTTCTTCAGCTCGCGCACGTTGCCCGGCCAGTGGTACTGCTGGAGAACTTTGACCGCCTCCGGGGTGAGTTCCTTCTTCTTACGGCCGTACGCGGCGGCGAATTCGTCCAGGAAGTGGGCCGCCAACAAGGGGATGTCCTCCACGCGCTCGCGCAGCGGGGGGACTTCGAAGGGGATCACGTTGAGCCGGTAGAAGAGGTCCTCGCGGAAGTTGCCCTTTTCGATCTCCTCTTCGAGGTTCTTGTTGGTGGAGGCGATGACGCGGACGTCGACCTGCACGGGGAGGGAGGAGCCCACCGGCTCGATGCGCTGCTCATCAAGCACTCGCAGGAGCTTGGCCTGCATGCGCAGGCTCATGTCGCCGACTTCGTCGAGGAACAGCGTGCCGCCGTCAGCTTTTTCGAACTTGCCGGCCTTTGCCGTGGTGATGCCGGGCGCGGCGCCTGGGCGCTGGCCGAACAGCTCGGCCTCGATCAGGTCGTCGGGTAGGGCGGCGCAGTTGACCTCGACGAACGGCCCGTCGGCGCGCGCGCTGTGGGCGTGGATGGCGTGCGCCACCAGCTCCTTGCCGGTCCCGCTCTCGCCATAGATCAACACCCGGCCGTTGGTGGCCGCCATCAGGGCTATCTGCTGCCGCAACGCCTTGACCGGGACGCTCTCGCCGATGATCTCCGGCCGCGGCCGCGCCGTCTGGCGCAGCTCGTCCACCTCCAGGCGCAGCCGCCGGTGGTCCAGGCCGTTGCGGAGCACCACCAGCACTCTCTCGATGGTCAGCGGCTTTTCAAGGAAGTCGAACGCGCCCAGCTTGGTGGCGCGCACCGCGCTCTCGATGCTGCCGTGGCCGGAGATCATGATGACGGCGGGCTGGCTGGCGGGAGGCGACTCTCGCAGCCGCTCGAGCACGGCCAGTCCGTCGATGCCCGGCAGCCACACGTCGAGCAGCACGGCGTCAAACGAGTCGGCCGAAAGGCGCCGCAAGCATTCTTCGCCGGTGGCCGCGGTTTCCACCGAGAAGCCCTCGTCCTCCAGCACGCCCCGGAGCGAATCCCGGATGCCGGGCTCGTCGTCGACGATGAGGATGCGCGGGCTCGTCATGGGAGAACTTCGGCGGCGCGGAGGCCGGCCTCGGGCACGGTGGCGGCCGGCAATTCGATGATAAACCGCGCGCCACGGGGCGTGTTGTCCTCCACGCGGATCTGCGCGTTATGCTCGGCCACTATGTGGCTGACGATGGCCAGCCCCAGCCCCGTGCCGCGCTTCTTGGTGCTGAAGTAGGGCAGGAAAAGCTTCTCCTTGTCCTCGGTGGAGATGCCGCAGCCGGTGTCGGCGATCTCGACCTCCACAATGTCGCCGGGCAGCGCGCGGGTCTCCACCAGCAACTCGCGCACCGGCGAATCACTCATGGCCTCGGCGGCGTTGTCGATCAGGTTCACCAGAGCGCGCTTCAGCTGCTCCCGGTCCAGCGCCACCGGCGGCAGCGGGACTTCCAGCCGGCGGCGCACGGTAATGCCCTCCAGCCTGCCCTCGAACACCGCCAGCGCCTCCTGCACGACGGCGTTCAGGTCGCCGGGCTCCAGGTGCGCCGACGGGAAGCGCGCGAACTGCGAAAAGGCGTCCACCAGGTTCTTCACGCTGTCCACCTCGCGCTGAATCGTGGCGCAGCAATCCATGAGGATGCGCTGAACTTCGGGTGGCGGCGGCGCCTTCTCCATCTGCCGCAGAATGCGTTCGGCGCTCAGAGAAATCGGCGTGATCGGGTTCTTCAGCTCGTGCGCGATGCGCCGCGCCACCTCGTGCCAGGCGGCGGCGCGCTGCGCCCGCAGGATGTCAGTGGTGTCCTCGATCACCAGTACGAAGCCGGACGTCGTGGAAGCCTCCAGCGCGGAAACTGTCAGTGAAAGGTGGCGCGTGCCGTGCGCGGTCTCCACCTCGAACTGCCGTGAGGCGGAGCCGGTGCGGCGCGCGCGTTTCAGCAGGCGCAGGAACTCGCCGGCGCGCCCGCCAGGGATCAGATCCGTCAGCCGCATCCCCGCTTCAATGGGCTGCTCCGGCAGGATCTGCCGCATGGCGCTGTTCACCAGCAGCACCGTCATGTCGTGGCCCAGGCTGATGACGCCGGTGGGGATGCTCTCCAGCACGGCTTCAATGAAGCGCCGCCGCCGCTCCAGCTCATCGCGGTTGGCCTGAAGGTCCTCGGTCATTTCGTTGAACGCGCGGACCAGCGTGGCCAGTTCGTCGGTAGCGGCGACGCGCACGCGCCAGCTCAGATCGCCCGACCGCACGGCCCTGGCCGCTTCCAGCAACGCCGTGACCGGGGATGTGATCTGGCGCGCCAGGAACAGCGCCACCCACACGGCGACAAACAGCACGAACAGCGTGATCAAGAACAGCAACTGGAGATAGAACCGGCGGGTCTCCTTGCGGCTGGCCGCCAGCCGGTCATAGTCGCGCACCTGCCGCTGCAGCTCCTGCTCCATCGCCGCCAGATCCACTGGTGTTCTGAGCCGGACCACCAGCTGCCCGCCTGCCACCGGCGCCGACGCGGTGTGCTCTGAACCGCCTTCCGCCGGCGCGGCGCTCTGGCACACCGCCAGGTGCCCGCCGTCCGGGCGTACAAAGTGGATCTCCTCCGCTTCGGCGATGGCGCAAGCCTGCGAGAAGAACTCCAATGGCGTCCCGCTTCCGGTGAGGAACTCTCGGAACATGGCGCTGTCGGCCAGCCAGCGGGCGGCCACGCGGGCTCGCCGCTGCGTCTCGGCGTCCATCGCCTTGCCGATCTCGGCCAGGTTGAGCTTGATCCGCTCCGCCGGGCGGCTGAACCACTTGTCCAGGTTTCGGTTCAGGACCTCGAAGCTCCAGAGGAACAGGAACACCGCGGGAAGCAGGGTCAGCCCCAGCGCTCCCACCAGAATCTTGGTCCGGATGCGCGTGCCCTCCACTCCCGCCCGGCGGGCGAAGTACAACTTGACGGCGTCGCGGAACAGGATGAATGCCAGCAGGACTGTGAGCAGGAAGATCAGGCTGGACAGCGCCCAGAAGACGTAGGTCTGCTCCGGCGATTCGGGTCCGTAGTCGCCGACAGTGAAAGATCCTTGCCAGACAACCAGGGCCAGCAGCACCGACAAGGCGATGAGCCCGGCCGAAAAGCGAACCTTGTGGCTGAGGGCCATGGCGGGAACCTGCGCCTCCCATCATAAGGTTGTCCGGAAGCCCTCCGGAAGCTCCTGGAACAGGAGGGCTTCAGACCTAAAGGCCCCCTTGACTTCATTCGTCAAGATTATGTTACGATTGTCTCAGCGTTGCCCCAGTCTCGCAGGGGAGGTTGCTCTTTCAACATGAGTTGGCCCTCAGGCATCCCGGTAGAAGGGTGTGAACCTGAGGAGAGGTGCAGGGGCAGGTTCGTGCCGACGCGGATTGCTTTCTGTACCCCTCGCGGAAGCAGCGCATTCGCAAGCGCACTCCGCGGCCCAGCAACCGGGCAGCCTTCCAGCGCAGTATCTCCACATTCCCAACGCCTCCGCCATGTTCTTTCCTGGCGCGGTTCGCTCCTAGTTCGTGTCTATCCGGGCCGGCGCAGGAATGCGCGCGGAGGCGGTTTCAAGCAGTTCCAATACCCAGGGAGGGATTTGTGACTATGAATCTCGCATCCAGCTTCAGGGGCGCCACAGGACGCTGGCTGGCGTTTGTGGCTCTTCTCGTGTTGTGCACAACCTTCGCCGCCGCGCAGGAAACCACCGGCGGCATCCAGGGACATGTGATTGACCCAAGCGGCGCAGCGGTGCCTAATGCCACTGTCGAAATCAGTGGCGGCCCACTGCCGCGGCCGATCACGCTGCAAACCGATGCGACGGGACAGTTCCTGCAACAGCAGCTGCCCGTCGGCATGTACACGGTGACGGTTTCGGCGCCGGGCTTCTCCACGGTCCGCAAGACCGATACGCCCGTCGTGCTCGGCCGCGCCACCCGCGTGGACTTCCGCCTCGAGGTCGGCCAGGTGAGCGAAAGCGTGGTCGTGAGCGCGGAAGCCGTGCTCGTAGACACGACCTCCACAAGCTCCTCGATCAACGTCGACAAGTCGTTCTTCGACCTCATCCCCAAAGGCCGCAGCTTCTATGACCTGATCAACATCGCCCCCGGCGCCCGGAATGAAAGCAAGGCGGGCGGCTTCCAGGTGGACGGCGCTTCCGGCTCGGAGAACGTCTACTTCCTCGACGGCATGGAAGTCACCAACATCTAGACCGGCGTTCTGAATACCCAGAACCGCGTCCCGGTCGAAATGGTGCAGCAGGTGCAGGTGAAGAATGGCGTCATGGACGCCCAGTACGGCGGCGCCATGGGCGGCGTGGTGAACGCCGTTGTCCGCAGCGGCACCAACGAGTGGCATGGCCAGGCAGGCTTCTACTTTGACAACGACAATATGTCAGCGCGGCCCCGGCCCACGCTCGAAATGGACCCCACCGACGACAGCCGGACGCGCGCCCGCTACTTCCAGAACAAGCTGGACGACTACTCCACCTGGAACCCCGTGTTCAGCATCGGCGGCCCCATCCTCAAGAACAAGCTGTTCTACTTCGGCGGCTTCATGCCCAGCCTGACCACCACCAACCGGACCGTCACGTTCCTGTCCAACAACCAGACTTCCACGTTCACGCAGAAGTACCGGCAGCACTACGCCGCCAACAAGATTGACTTCGCCCCGTTCAGCAAGCTGCGCATGAACATGAGCTGGGTCTGGAACCCGAACTACACCCGCGGTGCGCTGCCCGCGCGGCAGGGAACCGATTCCCCCAACCGCGACTGGGCCGGCCTCGGCAACTACCGTGCCGGCCAGATCCTCTCCGGACAGGCGGACTTCCTGGCCACCAGCAAGCTGATCCTCAGCTTCCGCGGCGGCTATCAGTTCACCAACTACACCAACAACTACGCGCTGTCGAAGACCACCTTCATCTACAGCACGTCGAACCTGATGTATCCTGACCTTCCGCCCGCCGTCCGGCTCACGAGCACCGGGTGGGTGCAGCAGGGCACTTCGAGCACGGACTATGACATCTACCGGCGCACGAACCTGAACGCCGACGGCAGCTACCTGCTCAATTTCGGCGGGCAGCACAACATCAAGGCCGGCTGGCAGTACAACAAGCTCGAGAACGACGTCAAGACGCTCACCTACCCGACGGGCTACTACAGGTTCTTCTGGAACCAGTCCTGGCCCTGCATCACCAACCAGTGCGACGGCGTGCCGGCGCAGTACAGGGTCCCGGGCACCAACCGCGTGCGGGGGACCTACGGCTACTACCGCTGGATGACCTTCGGCACGTTCGGCTATGCCTCCAGCAACAACCACGCGATCTTCTTCCAGGACAACTGGCGCGTGAACAAGTACCTCACGCTGAACCTCGGCCTCCGCACCGAGCGCGAGTTCCTGCCGAGCTACGAGAAGCAGGGCATCGCCGCGGCGCCTCCGATCAAGTTCAGCTGGGGCGACAAGCTCAGCCCCCGCATCGGCGGCGCTTTCGACCCCAAGGGCGACGGCAAGATGCGCTTCTACGCTTCGTGGGGCTACTTCTACGACATGATGAAGTACGAAATGCCCCGCGGCAGCTTCGGCGGCGACATCTACCTCACCTCCTACCATGCGCTCGACGATCCCAACGTGTTCACCACCATGCGCACGTACGGCTATCCGGCTGACCCCAGGAAGCTGCCCGGACAGTTCTTCGAGCTCGTCGACTGGCGCATCCCCTCCAACGACCCGAACTCCTGCGAGAAGAACCACCTGCCTTGCGAAGGGCAGACCATCGAGCCGAACCTGAAGCCGATGAAGCAGCGCATGTTCGACCTCGGCTTCGACTACAGCCTCAGCCCGACCCTGGTGGCCTCGGCGCGCTACACCAACCGCCGGCTCATCCGCACCATCGAGGACGTCGGCATCCTCGGCGAGGGCGGCGAGGTCTACTTCATCGCCAACCCCGGCTACGGCATCACCGCGGACCGCAACTTCTGGGCGGCGGGCTTCCCGCTCACCCCGAAGGCCAAGCGCGAGTATGACGCGATCGAAATCCGCCTCGACAAGCGCTTCGCCCGCAACTACCAGTACGCGCTCAGCTACACGTGGTCCCGCCTGTACGGCAACTACGCGGGCTTGGCCAGCTCCGACGAGAACGGCCGCACCAGCCCGAACGTGAACCGCTACTTCGACGTGCCCTGGCTCGCCTACACGGAGAAAGGTGTGATGTCGGAAGGCCGGCTCGCCACCGACCGCCCGCACACGCTGAAGTTCTTCGGCGGCTACACCCACAGGAGCCGGCTCGGCAGCACCACGCTCTCGCCGAACGTGGTCGTGTACTCGGGCACGCCGCTCACCACGGAGCTGAACGCCATCTCCTCCACCCCCATTTACCCGTACAACCGCGGCGACATGGGCCGCACGCCCGTGTTCTACAACTTCGACCTGAACCTGATGCATGACTTCACGCCCTTCGCCGACCGTGAGAGCATGAAGGTCCGCTTCGAGTTCACCGTCTTCAACCTGTTCAACTCCAGCATCGTGACGAACAAGGACCAGGTGCTTCTGCACCCGGACGACAGCCAGCTGCAGTTCGAGCACGAGACGGACATCTTCAAGGGCTTCAACACTCTGAGGATGATGCAGGAACAGGGGCTGCGGGTCAACCCGCTCTACGGGCTGGCCAGCGGCTTCCAGTCGCCTCGCTCCGCGCGCCTCCAGCTCAGCTTCTTCTTCTAGGAAGAGCCGGGCCTGTCACCGGAAAAGGCGCCCCGCAAGAGATCGGAAGAGC
>JBBIIK010000006.1:0-96562 GCA_037446555.1 Acidobacteriota bacterium | reverse complement strand
TCCCGCATCCTCGCCCTCCCCGGCGCCGCCTCCTCCAACCGCGGCTACTCCGCACACCTCCTCCTCTTCGAAGAAGCCGCCTTCCTCCCCGACCCCGTCTTCGCCGCCCTCACCCCCTCTCTCGCCGCCACGGGCGGCGCCCTCTGGCTCATCTCCTCCGCCGGCGCCCCCTCCGGCTTCTTCTATGACATCTGGTCCAACACCGACCACCCCTACACCCGCTTCTGCGCCACCGCCCATCAGTGCCCCAGAATCTCGGAACGCCATCTCGTCGAAGCCCGCCTCGCCCTCGGCGATCTCCGCTTCCGCCGCGAGTACCTCTGCCACTTCACCACCGAACACCAGCCCCTCTTCCCCCAGGAGATCCTCGACGCCGCCCTCGACGACTCCTTCGATCCCTGGGTCCTGGAGGCCGAATGACCACGCCCCGCCCTCCCTTGCTGCATAATGTCTCCATGCGCCGTCTGACCACTCTCGCTCTCTCCCTCTGCTTCGCCCTCGCCGCCCAGCAGCCCGTCGACGAAAACTACACCCGCCAGATCCGCGAGGCCACCACTTCGCCCTCTTTCCTCACCGAGTTCGTCGATCACCTCCCCGCATCGCCCTCCGTCCCCACCCCCGAGAAATTCCTCGGCTACATCGCCGGCGCCGAAAACCGCCTTACCTACGCCAAAGACATCTACCGCTACATGCGCGAACTCGCCCGCACCTCCCCGCGCGTCCGCGTCCTATCCATCGGCCAGACCGAAGAGAACCGCGAAATGATCCTCGTCCTCGTCTCCAGCGAGGAAAACCTCCGCCGCCTCGACCGTCTCAAGCAGATCACCTCCAGCCTCGCCGATCCCCGCCGCACCCCCGGCGCCGAAGCCGAGAAACTCCTCCGCGAAGCAGTCCCCTTCTATTGGGCCACCGGCGCCATCCACTCCCCCGAAACCGGCTCGCCCGAAATGCTCATGGAACTCGCCTACCGCCTCGCTGTCACCGAAACGCCCTTCTACGACAACCTCCGCCGCAACCTCGTCATCATGATCACCCCCGTCATCGAGGTCGACGGCCGCGAGCGCATGGTCGATCTCTACCGCTGGCGCAAGGCCAATCCAGGAAAAACCCCGTCCCCTCTTCTCTATTGGGGCAAATATGTCGCCCACGACAACAACCGCGACGGCATCGCCCTTTCCCTCGCCCTCAGCCGCAATATCAACCGCACTTTTCTCGAATTCCACCCCCAGGTCGTTCACGATCTCCACGAGTCCGTCCCCTTTCTCTACACCTCCACCGGCATGGGCCCCTACAACGCCTGGTTCGATCCCATCGAAATTAATGAATGGCAGAAAATGGCCTGGAACGAGGTCGAAGAGCTCACCAAACGCGGCGTCCCCGGCGTCTGGACGTGGGGCTTCTACGACGGCTGGGGCGCCAACTATATGATGCAGGTCGCCCACGGCCACAACTCCATCGGCCGCTTCTACGAAACCTTCGGCAACGGCGGCGCCGACACCCGCGAACGCACCGTCCCCGCCGCCCAGACCCAGCGCGCGTGGTACCGCCCCAACCCGCCCCTGCCCCGCGTCAAATGGTCCCATCGCAACAACGTCAATTTGCAGCAGTCCGCCCTGTTGATCTCCCTCGATTTCACCGCCAGAAACCGCGAAACCTTCCTCCGCAATTTCTGGCTCAAGAGCAAACGCAGCGTCGCCAAAGCCACAACCGAAGGTCCCGCCGCCTACGTCATTCATCCCGATCCACGCCCCAATGAGGCCGCTTCATTGGCCGCCCACCTCATGCTCCACGGCGTCGAAATCCACCAGCTCACCGAAGAATTCGAGGCCGCCAAAACAAAATTCCCCCGCGGCGCCTACCTCGTCCGCATGGACCAGCCCTACTCCCGCCTCGCCGACATGTTCCTCGACCGCCAGTATTACAACCCCAACGACACCTCCCCCTACGACGACACCGGATGGACCCTCGGCGCGCTCCGCAACGTGCCCGTCACCCGCGTCACCGACACTTCCATCCTGAAAGCCCCCGCCGCCCTGCTCTCGCAGCCGCCCAAACCCCAGGGCGGCGTCTCCGGCCAGGGCAGCGTCTACCTGCTCGCGCACAACGCGGACCGCGCCCTCGCCACCTTCCGTTTCCGTCTTCCCAACGTCCGCTTCCTTGCTGCCGATAAGGCCTTCGAGGCCGCCGGGCGCAAGTTCCCCGCTGGCTCCTTCCTGATCCCCTCCGAGGGCAACCCGCCCAATCTGCGCGCCGCCATCGATCAGGCCGCCCGCGATATCGGGCTCACCCTGCACGCCGCGCCGGAAATGCCCAAGGTGGAGGCCCACCCGGTCGCCGCGCCCCGCATCGCCCTCGTCCACACATGGACCAATACCCAGAACGAGGGATGGTTCCGCCTCGGCTTCGAATCCACCGGCATCCCCTACTCCTACATCTCCGTCCACACCCTCCGCGACACGCCCAATCTCCGAGAGAAGTACGACGTCATCGTGCTCGGCCCCGTCAATGCGGACTCCCGCCGCCTCCTGCAGGGCATCCCTCGCCGCGGCGATCCCATCCCATGGAAAGCCTCTGACCTGACGCCCAACATCGGCACTTCGCCAGACCAGAGCGAGGACATCCGCGGCGGCATCGAACTCGAAGGGCTCGGCAATGTCCGCCGCTTCGTCGAAGAGGGCGGACTCTTTGTGACCATCGCCTCCAACGCCTCCCTGCCGATCGACTTCGGCCTCGTCGAGGGCGTCTCCATCGTCCAGACCCGCGAACTGCGCGCCCGCGGCTCCGTCCTCAATACGGAAGTCGCCGATCCCGGCAGCCCGGTTCTCTACGGGTATGAGGGCAAGTTGCCGGTCTATTTCAACAATGCGCCGGTCTTCAACGTCAGTCTTACGGGAGGCACCGGCGGCGGACAGATGGGCCAGCAAGCCGGACAACAGCCGTCGCGCCCCTCCGGGCGCGGCGGCCTCGACGACCCTGACGTCGTCCAGGGGCGCCTGCCTGCACCGCCCGCGCCGCCGCTGAGGCCCGGCGAACTGAGCGCCGAAATGATGGAAGCCATGCGCGCCTACCTGCCCCCGCCCAACGAACGCCCGCGCATTCTTCTGCGCTTCGCGGGCGAGAAAGAACTCCTCGTCTCCGGCATGCTGGCCGGCGGCCGCGAGCTTGCCGGGCGCCCCGCTCTGATCGACGTGCCCCGCGGCAAGGGACACTGGCTGCTGTTCGCGAACAACCCCATGTGGCGCCAGCAGACCCAGGGCAGCTTCATGCTGTTGCTCAATGCCGCCATGCACTTCGAGCATCTGAACGCCGGACGCCCCGCCCCGGCCCAGGCCAAACCCGAATCCTCCGCCGCCGCAGACGGCGACGACTGGTTCCACGATGCGGATCACTGATCCTCTTGCACCAAACCGGACGCCGGCGGTGCCCCATTCCCCCGGGCTTCAGCCCGGGGCCAATTCCCCAATCCCAGGCCGCCTCCCGCTCGAGGCGAAGGGGACTGACGCATCTGTCCCGCCCCGAACCGCCCCAACCCTGCACCACCAGTCCGCGCGTGGGCAGTGCCGTCTGTCCCCTTCGCCAACCATCCCAAACCCCGCTCCAACACATTCCCCCGGGCTTCAGCCCGGGGCCAACTCCCCAAATGCCCTGCGCCGCGACCGTCAGCGAGCTGTCAAAACCCTGCACTTCTGTTTGAAACATTTCGTCTCACTCCTGTTCTGTCTCCCCCTCCCCGCCGCCGACCTCGTCACCCTCGCCTCCGGCGCCCAAATCTCCGCGGAACGCGCCGAATGCCGCGCCGCCGCCTGCACGCTCCACATCGAGGGCGGGCGCATCGAACTGCCCGCCTCCGCCATCGCCTCCATCGAGCCGCTCCCCGAACCGGAGCGCCCCGCGCCGCCCCCGCCTCCCGCGGCAGCACACCCCGTGGAGCCCGATCCCCGCGCCCTCGTCACGGAAGCCGCCCTCCGCCACGGGCTGCCCCCGGAAATCGTCCACGCCGTCGCGTCTGTCGAGTCCGCCTATCAACCCCGCGCCGTCTCCCCCAAGGGCGCTCTCGGCGTCATGCAACTCATGCCCGCCACCGCAGCTCAATTGGGCGCCGATCCCCTCGACGTCCGCCAGAACATCGAGGCCGGCGCACGCCTCCTGCGCGATCTGCTCCTCAAATACCAAAACACGCCCAATCCCGTGCGCCGCGCCCTCGCCGCTTACAACGCCGGCGCCGGCGCCGTCGACCGCTACAACGGCGTCCCGCCCTATCGCGAAACCCTTTCCTACGTCGAACGCGTCATCGAACGCTACTGGCGCCTCGCCTCCAGCCCAAAACCAGGCCAATGACCCTGCGCAGGCTCACAGCGCCCTCCGGGCCCGCTATGATGCCCGTATGCGCCGCGTGTGCTTCATCCTCCAGGTCAAGAAGGACCGCCTCGAAGAGTACAAGGAACGCCACAAACAAGTCTGGCCGGAAATGTTGGACGCCCTGCGCCGCACCGGCTGGCGCAACTACTCGCTCTTCCTCCGCGATGACGGCCTGCTGGTCGGCTACCTCGAAACGCCGGACTTCCAGGCCGCCCTCGACGGCATGGCCCGCGAGGAGGTCAACGCCCGCTGGCAGGCCGAAATGCGGGGTTTTTTCGAAGACCCCGCCGGGCGCAACGCGGACGAACAGATGCGGCCCCTCGAAGAGGTCTTCCATCTCGACTAGGCCGCTCCTGCGCGGCCGCGGCCGCCTGCCTTACACTGTAGGGTTGTCCCGGCCATCGCTTCTCTGCATCCGCCCCGACTGCGCTGCGCGCTTCCCGCTCGATGAGGTGATCTACACCTGCCCGCGCTGCGGCTCGCTGCTCGAAGTCTCCGCTCCCGCGCCCGTCCACCCGGACTCGGCGAAACGCCTCTGGCGCGAACGGCGCCTCTCCAACGCGCCCGAGGACCACTCCGGCGTCTGGCGCTACCGCGAGCTGCTCCCCTTCGGCGACGCGCGCCGCATCGTCACCCTGGCCGAGGGCAACACCCCCGTGCTCGAAGCGCCCCGCGCCGCCCGATACGCCGCCCTCGACGCGCTCTTTTTCAAGCACCAGGGCTTCAACCCCACCGGCTCGTTCAAGGACAACGGCATGACCTGCGGCGCCTCGCAGGCCCTCCGCCTCGGCCTGAAGCGCGTCGCCTGCGTCTCCACCGGCAACACCTCCGCCTCCATGGCCGCCTACGCCTCCGCCGCCGGGCTCACCCCCATCATCTTCCTCCCCCACGGCAACATCAGCTATGGAAAACTCGCCCAGGCGCTCGAGTACGGCGCGCTCACCGTTCAGGTGGAAGCCAACTTCGACCAGATCCTGAAACTCGTCCGCGAACTCGCCGAAAAGACCGGCATTTATCTGCTGAATTCTGTCAATCCATTCCGGATCGAAGGCCAAAAAACCATCATGGTCGAGCTGCTCGATCAGCTCGACTGGCGCGTCCCGGACTGGATCGTGCTGCCCGGCGGCAACCTCGGCAATATCAGCGCCTTCGGCAAAGCATTCCGGGAATTGCTGTCGCTCGGCTTCATCAGCCGCCTGCCCCGCTTCGCCGTGATTCAGGCGGAAGGCTCGGCGCCTTTTTACGACTATTTCCACCGCCGCGGCGAATTCACTCCAGTCCCAAAGCCGGAAACCCTCGCCACCGCCATCCGCATCGGCGACCCCGTCTCATGGCCGAAAGCCATTCAGGTGATCGACGAATCCAGCGGCACGGTGGAGAAAGTCTCCGAGCAGGAGATCGCCGACGCCAAGGCGATCATCGGACAATGCGGCATCGGCTGCGAGCCCGCCTCCGCCGCCACACTCGCCGGCATCCGCAAGCTCGCCGCCGCCGGCGTCATCGTCCGCGGCGAATTCGTCGTCGCGGTCCTCACCGGGCACGTCCTGAAGGACCCCGACTATATCTACCGCTACCACACGGATCAGCTCGAAACGCCCTCGGGCGCGAAGATCGCGCCGTCCTTCGCCAACCGCCCCGTCACCGCCGCCGCCGATCTCGACTCGATCGCCGCCCTGCTCGAACAACACTCGCAATCATGACCCGCACTCCGCCCCGCCGCCTGCGTCTCCCCCGCAGGCGCGCGGCAAGTGCGTCGCGGCGCGGCGTCGCAGTCATCGGATCGCTGTCCGCCGGGAAACGGGAGAGTTTGGGAGACCCGCCGGACTGTAAGCCGGTTTCTGGTCCCGGCCCTTGCGGACCGGGCGGCAGTCATTCCTCTAGGCCCGCCATTGCTGGCGGGCTCCAGCGACCTACCCGGGAGTCAGGCGGAGCGGGCCACTCCATCCTCCCCTATTTGGTCTTGCTCCGCGTGGGGTTTGCCCTGCCATTCCGGTTGCCCGGAACGCGGTGCGCTCTTACCGCACCTTTTCACCCTTACCCGCGGCGTCGCCGCCGCAGGCGGTATGTTTTCTGTGGCACTTTCCGTGAAGCGCGCTTTGAGCGCGCCCCCCCGGCCGTTAGCCGGCACGCTGCCCTGCGGAGACCGGACTTTGCCTCGGACCTCCGGCCGTATCCTCCTCGGAGGACGCGCCGGGCCCGCGACTGCCCGTCCGGCGGGTCTCCCGCTTCCATTCTTTCATACGGGCGGCGCCATCGCCGCGTTTCCCCGGTCACCCAGACAACGAAATCCGAATCTGCACAAGCAAGGCGAGTGCAAAATGTTTGCAAGAGATCCGGCCCGGCCGGGCTACGATTGGAAGAGAGATGACTGACGCAAGCGGTCAACGGCAGCCGCAAACGCAGCGCTCCATCGCGGGCGCGCGCGTCTGCTGCCCGGCGCTGAGCGGCGCGACGCCCACGACGTGGACCGCGCTGCCGGTGGAAGTGCTCGAGCGCGCGCCGGCGCGCCTCGCGCTGGCTGCCTTCATCTGCGCCGCGCTTACCATTGCGCTGGTGTTCCTTCAGGCACAGCTACAGCCGGAGATTGCCGCCGCGCAGCGGCAGCCGCATGTGCTAGCGCTTGAGGCGGTGCTGCTGATTGCTTCCCTGCTGATCGTCGCCGCCTACAAGCTGGGCGTTCTCGAAGCGCGCCTCAGCGTCTACGCGGGGCTCGCCTTCCAGATTCTCGTCGCCTTCTGCATCGCCATGTTCGAGGTGTCCCTGCCCTGGGCGGCGCATCAGCCCGTGCGCGGCATGTCGATGCTGGTCACCTGGATCTTCGCCGCCTCGCTGTTCCTGCCCGCCTCGCCGCTGCAGGCTCTCGCGGGCGCCTACATCTCGGCAGCGATGGGACCTGCGGCCTATTTCCTGACCCGCGCCACGCTTCATGATCCGGGGCTGACCCCGAACAAAATGGCGATCCTCTATGTGCCGCCGTTCCTGGTCGCCGCCTGCGCGTGGTGGATGAGCCGCCTGATCTTCCGCATGGAGTGCTCCGTGCATCATGCGCGGGAACTCGGCAGCTACGAGATGGAAGAGGTGCTCGGCATCGGCGGCATGGGCGAGGTGTGGCGGGCGCGGCACCGGCTGCTGAAGCGGGAGGCGGCGATCAAGCTGATCCGAGCCGAGGCGCTGCTGGCGCAAAGCGGGAGGCAGGCGGATGTTTTGAAGCGCCGCTTCGAACTCGAAGCCCGCGCCATCGCCGCGCTGACCTCGCCCCACACGGTCTCCCTGTTCGACTTCGGCGTGGATCAGGACGGCAACTTCTACTACGCGATGGAACTGCTGCAAGGCCTTGACCTGGAGCAGCTGGTGAAGCGCTTCGGTCCGCAGCCGGCGCCCCGCGTGGCGCACATTCTGCGGCAGGCGTGCGAATCGCTGGAGGAGGCGCATTGCGCAGGGATCGTGCACCGCGACATCAAGCCCACCAACCTGTTCCTGTGCCGGCTGGGATTCGAGTTTGATTTTGTGAAGCTGCTCGACTTCGGGCTGGCGCGGTGGCGGCTGGCGAGCGGCGGCGGGCGGGTGACCATGGAGAACATCACCACCGGCACGCCGGCCTACATGGCGCCGGAGCTGGCGCTCGGCGCCGACGAGCTGGACGGGCGCACGGACCTCTACGGGCTGGGATGCGTGGCCTACTGGCTGCTGACCGGCGGGCTGGTGTTCGAGGAGCCGACGCCGACGGCGATGGCGCTGGCGCACGTGCAGAAGGAGCCTCCGAAGCCTTCCACGCGCACCGAGGTGCGCATTTCCGCCGAACTGGAGCGGATCATCCTGCAGTGCCTGAGCAAGAAGCCCGAGGATCGGCCGGCGAGCGCCCGGCTGCTGCGGAAGATGCTGGAGCAGTGCCCGGAATGCCAGGGCTGGACGCAGGAAGACGCCGAGGCATGGTGGCGCACGAACCTGCCGGATCTCTACGCGGCGCGCTGCCCCGATCCTCGCGTGGCGGGCATGGCGGCGGTTCCCTCCGGGAGCGCGTAAGTGGCGGGCAAAGACGACCGGCGATTCCCCGCGTGGGCGGCGATGGCTACCGCCGCGTCCATGATGTCGCATCAGGTGGGGGCGAAGTCGATTCGCGACGCCCTATTCCTGCAAGCCTTCGGACCGGAGCGCCTGCCGGCGATGGTGATCACGGCGGCAGTGCTTTCTGTTGCGCTGGGCGTCTTCGGAGCGCGCGTGTTCAGCCGCTTCAGCCCGGCGCGCGCCGTGCCGTGGAGCTTCGCCCTCAGCGGGCTGCTGCAACTGGCGGAGTGGCGGCTGGCAGAGTCCAACCCTGCTCTGGGCGCGGTTGCCGTGTACCTGCACATGGTGGCGTTTTCCGCCGTGCTGCTGTCGAGCTTCTGGCTGCTGCTGAGCGAGGAGCTGGATCCCGTGCAGGCAAAGAAGCGGATCGGCAGGATTGCCGGCGCGGGAACGACAGGCAGCGTGCTGGGCGGGCTGCTGGCGGCGCGGTGGGTCGAACTTGCAGGCGCCGGTCAGGAAGCCGCGCTGGTGGGAGCCCTTGGCTGCATCCACCTGGTGTGCGCGCTGCTGCTGATGCGCGCGCCGCGAAGGACGGAGGCGGCGCACCGGGCGCCGGAGCCGTGGGTGTCCCCGCGGAAGGTGCTCCGTTCGGCGCCGCACCTGCGGCACCTGGCAGCGCTGGTGGCGCTGGGCACGGCGGCGGCGGCGATCCTGGATTTCCTCTACAAGCGCGCAGCCACCGAATCGCTGGGGCGCGGCGAGGGGCTATTGGAGTTCTTCGCCCTGTTCAACACAGGCGTGGCTCTGGTGTCGTTCCTGCTGCAAACGCTGGTGAGCCGGGTGGCGCTGGAGCGCGCCGGAGTGGGGCGCACGGTGGGCGCGATGCCGGCGATGGTGAGCGGAGGGAGCCTGCTGGCGCTGGCGGCGCCGCTGTTTGCGGTGATCGCCGGGCTGCGCGCCGTCGAGGCGATGCTGCGCGGGTCGCTGTTCCGGGCGGGCTACGAGCTGATGTACACGCCGATCCCGCCTTCGGAGAAACGCGCTGCGAAGACGGTGATCGACGTCGGCTGCGACCGGCTGGGCGACGCTTTGGGCGGGGCGGTGTGTCAGGCGGCGCTGCTGCTGCCGGGCGTGCCGGTGACAGGGCTGCTGCTGGTGGCAACGGCGCTGATTGCCGGCGCCAACACCTGGATCGCCCGGCAGCTGGACCGGATTTACGTGCAGGTGGTGGAGCGCGGGCTGCTGCACCGCGCGGCGCAGGTGTTCCTGTCCGGCGCAGGCGACTGGACGCTGGACCGGGATCTGCTCGAGTCGCGCTATGCGGCGGAGACGCCTCCGGCGCCGGCGGCGCCGCTGCTCGAGCCGAAGCCCGCGCCCGCGCAGCCGGTGCTGGCGGACGACGCGGCGTGGTGCCTGGCGGAGCTGCGCTGCGGGCAGGAGGCGAGGGTGCGCCGGGCGCTGGAGGCGCAGCGCCCGCTGGATGCGGTGCTGGTTCCGGCGGTGATCGACTTGCTGGCCTGGCAGGCTGTCTATCCGGCGGCGAGGGAGGCGCTGCTGAGCGTGCGCTCGCCGATTGCAGGGCAGCTCGGCGACAGACTGGCGGACCCGAAGTGCGATTTTGCGATCCGGCGGAGGATTCCGTCGCTGCTTCTGGCACTGGGCGGTGCGAGGGCGGCGGAGGCGCTGCTCACGGGGCTGCAGGACGAGCGGTTCGAGGTGCGGTTCCGGTGTGCACGGGCGCTGGACGAACTCGTGTGCCGGCAGCCTGAGCTGAAGGTTCCCGCGGAGGCGGTTTTCGCGGCGGTGGTGCGCGAGCTGAGCGTGGATCAGAATCTCTGGAAGAGCCGCCGGCTGCTGGCGGAGCAGGCGCCACTGGATGCGCTGCCTCATCTGGACGAGGTGCTGAAAGAGCGCGCCGACAAGGGCCTGGAGCACCTGTTTTCGTTGCTGGCGCTGGTGCTGCCGCGGGAGCCGCTGAAGGCGGCGTTTCGTTCGCTGCATGCTGACGATGAAGCCCTTCAGGCGCTGGCGCTCGAATATCTGGACGGCGTGCTGCCGGCGGGGCTGGGCGCGAAGCTGCGGGCGCTGCTGGAGCGGCCGGCGGGCGGGGAGACGCGCAGGGTGGAGGAGGTGGTGGAGGCGCTGCTCGAATCGCACGCCAGCATCGAGATGTCGCTGGTCAGGCGGCTGGAGCTGGAGCAGCGGCGGACTGGCTCCGCAGGCGATACTCCCGCGCAAGATACATGACAAGCACGAGCCAGACGCCGGTGAGAACGAGGTTCAGCAGGGCAAAGCCCTGGATGCCGAGCGAAAGGAACTGAGTGCCAGCGTAGACGATGCCCGCCTGCGTGACGTCGCCGGCGCGCTGGAAGAAGGTGTCGATGGCTGCCTTGGCCTTGTATTTCACCTCGCGACCGGTGGGCAAGAAGAGCGCCTGGCGGGCGGTATTTTGAATGGAATAATCGGCGCTGTTTTCGACGATTTTCAGCAGACGGATGACGCCGAGAACAGGGGCCGCAAGCAGCAGGGTATAGCCGGTGAAGGCGATGACGGGGAGGATGAACAACGTGCCGCCGACGCCGATGTAACGGAACAGGCGGGCGACCAGGAACGCCTGGAAGAGGAAGCTGAGGGTGTTCACCCAGAAGAAGTAGTCGCCGAAGAATGCGCCGATGAAGCGGCGGCGCGCCTCTTCGAATTCGGGACCTGCGCCGGCGAGGCGGCTGGCTTGCTCGGTGACCAGGCTGGAGATGAGGAACTCGCCGGAGGTGTTGACGACGTTCAGGAGGAGGACGAGGAAGGCGATCATGACGAGGTAGCGGTCCTGGAACAGGAGCAGGAATCCGTCGCCGGGGCGCAGGGGCTGCTGGCGCGCGAGGAGCTGCGCGGCGCCCGCCTGCGAGGAGATGCGGCGGTCGGCGAGGACGGACAACAAGGCGCAGACAAGCAGCAGGGCTGCGCCCGTGAGCAGCAGGGGCAGGACGCCGAGGCGGGCGACAGCGCCGCCGGCGGCCCGGGCGCCAGCCACGGCGCCGATGGAGGCGCCGACGCCGATGAGTGGGAAGAGACGCTTGCCCTGGGGTTCCGTATACAAGTCGTTGGCAAAGGCCCAGAACTGGGAGATGGCGAAGACGTTGAAGATACCCACCCACAAATAGAAGGGAATTCCAATTCGAGATCCGGCGGCCGCGAAAGCGTAAAAGGCAGCGAGATTGGCGGCAAAAAAGATGGCAATTCCTGACAGAAGCCAGACGCGCCGGACGCGGGAGGCGAGCCAGCTGTAGAGCGGGATGACGAGAGCGAGCAGGATGGCCTGGCCAGCAGAGAGGTAGGTCTTGACGACGGCCCCTTGCTCGGTGAGGATGAGCGGCTCGCGGGCGGTTTTCAGGAAGTAGTAGGCGGAGAGGAGGAGAAAAATGTTGGTGAACAGCAGGAGCGCGCCGGCGCCCTCGCCGCCGCGCACGTCGGCGAAGAGGCTCAGGAAGCGGTCGAGCTGCGTGGGGCGGCGCGTGTCGATAGCCCGGAAGACCGGGAAGGAAGCGTAGGAGGGATGCTCAGGGACGTTCACCATGCATACTCTACGCTAACCACGGAACGGCCGCGAAGCCAGACGCGGACGGTTTGGCGCGGGCGGGCGGGGCTGGAAATTTCGGCCATGAGATATTCGCCCGGCGCGGGCGGAATGCGCGCCCCGCGTCCGAGCGTTTCGCCGGGCTGACCGCTGCGGTTGTCGAAGGCGCGCCAGACGATTTCATAGGGCGCGGGAGGGGGCAGACCGTGCGTGGCGGCGAGGTCTTCGAAGACGAGTTCGCCGTTGCGAACCTGGAATCTGTCGAGTGGCAGGACCTTGCGGAAGTAGGCGCGGCCGATTTTGTCGCGGCGCTCGATGAGGCAGCGGACGAGGTAGTTCTCGGCCTGTGGATCGGAAAGGCGCCCGGTGCGGACGACGGCGCGGATTTCCTCATCGGTGAAGTGCATCACCTGTTTGGCGGCCCAGAATTCGTCGTCAGGCAGGCGGTTGAGAAGCGCGGGATTCGGATATTCGGGCAGCCATTTTTCCGGGTCGAACACTTTCGATTCGAACAGCCCGATGGAGGGGTAGCGGGGATAGCGGGCCTTGGCCCAATAGGGGACGGCGAGGCCGAGCGTGGCCATCTGGATGGCGGATTCGCGCCACGAGAAGTGGTAGGCGCCCGAGCGGGGGCTGTTGGGCTTGTCGCTGCCGCTGCCGAGCGTGGAGCCGAAATCGAGGAGGTGGTGGCGAATGAATGTCTTGCCGTTGCGGGTGACGAGGGTGTCGAGGGTGTTGATGGCGCGGGAGTCGTCGTGATCGAGCCAGGCGAAGAAGACATGGGCGCCGCGGAGCTCGCGGCGGTGCTCGTGGGGGACGGTGTCGTTGGGATCGTCGGAGCGCGTGCCGAACCAGCGGAAGGGACCGAGGGGCTGGCCTTCCAGCGCCAGGCTGGCGACGCAACGGTAGCGCCCGTCCGGCAGGCGAGGGGCTTTGAGAAGGAGTTCTGTCAGGTTGCGGCGCGTGAAGGGGCGCTCGACGCCGTGCTCGTTGACGAAGGTGAGGCGGTCCTGGACGACGAGGTCGCGGGGGTGGAATTCCACGATGTACTCGTCGGCGACATGATAGCCGAGAGCGTGGAAAAAGCGGCTGGAAATGACCTCGGCGGCGGTCATCATTTCCGGATTTGTGACGGGATCCAGCTTGATAAAGAAGCGGCGTTTTGTGGCGTCGATGACGGTAAATCCTGGCGTAATTCCTTCGCCCTTGGCGGCGACGACTGTCCAGGGAAAAGCGGGCGGGGCTGTGCCGCCGGCGCCGCGCTGCAGCTCTTCGAGGGACATGCGGCGCCAGAAATGGCGGCGGACGTACCAGGCGCCGTCCATGGGATCGCCGAGCGTGTTGACGTTTTTTGCGCGGACGGGCGGACCGGATTCCGGCTGCTTCTCGCCGGGAGTGGCGAGGAGGTGCCAGAAGAGATCGTACCAGTCGGAGAGCTTGCGGCGGGCGGGCTTGCCCGCGTCGAGCGGGGGAGGCTCGACGAGGAGGGGATCGTCGGGATAGAAGCGCTGCCCGTGGAGGCTGGCGGCGGCGGCGAGAGTCAACAGCAGCTTTCGCATGGCGGTTCACTGGTAGGGCTGCGTGGACGAAGTGCCGAGCGGGCGCGAAGGGAAGATGTCGTTGAACTTGAACCACGCCTGGAAGCCTTCGCGGCTGAAGGCGAAGTCGAGGCGGAGGAAGGTGTGGTTGCGGACGTTGGCGCGGAAGCCGAAGCCGCCGCTTTTTTCGAGGCGGCTGAAATTGAGCTGCCCGCGGCGAGGGAAGACCTTGCCGGCGTCGGCGAAGAGAGCCATGTCGAGTCCGGCGAAGATTTCCCAACGGTATTCGGCATTGAAGAGGAGCGAATTGCGGTCGCGGAAACGGAAGGGGCGGAAGCCGCGTAGATCGTCGCCGCCACCGAGCCAAGGCTGGAGGTAAAAGGGCACGGATTCTCCGGCGTGCGTGTCCGTGAGGAGGGTGCGGGCACGGAGGGCGATGACGCGGCGCTGGTTGTAAAAGGGGATGTACTGGCGGAGATCGGCTTCGAGGAGGTTGAAGCCGTAGGCGGAGAAGCGGCGGTCGTCGTAGCGGTTGAACTGGAAGAGATAGAAGCCACCGGCGCGCGGACCTGCGGAGTTGTCGAGCGTGTTAATGCGAAGGAAGGTTCCGTAGCGGTAGAAACTGGTCTGGCGGTCGATGCCAGGGACGCCGGAGGGCGGGAATTGGTTGTCGGCCGAGGCGAAGCGGCGGTCGCGTCCCGGGCCGACGTTGATCCAAAGCCAGCCGGTGCTTGGGCCGAGGAGGACGGAACGGATGGGGGACAGGCCGAGGCTGAAATCGAGGGAGTTGTCTTCGAGGAGGAAATTGCTGCGGCCGGATTTCCGGGAATCCGGACCGGGGCCGTAGTACTGGATTTTCGGATAGTAGTGGTGCATCGAGAGCATTTCGGCCTCGATGCGGCCACCGGCGAGGCCGCGGGAGCGAAGGCGGAGGATGCCGCGCTGGTAGGCGCGGGTGGAGATCTGCCAGGAGATCTGGGACTCGAGGCGTCCGCCGAAAAGGTCTTCGCGGAAGTATTCGGGGCCGATACCGAAGCCTCCCTGGGTGATCATGCCGCCGAGTTTGGCGCGGAGGCCGTTGTAGCCGTAGCTGAGCCGCTGGGGGATTTTCTTTTCGTTGAGGAGGAGGATGCGGTCCTCCCACCGGCTAGCGCGCTCGGGCGTCAAACGCGCGGCACGCTCCTGGCGCTCCTTCAGGATGAGGGCCTCGCGGGTGAGTTCCTGCGCAGACGCGACGGGAACCCCGAGGAAAAGCGCAGCGAGCAGACCCAGTTCGGAGCGAGTCGCCAAGGCATTCATGATATCAGGGGGAAGTTGCGCTCAAGGGGAGGGGAGTCGTCTGAGGGTTGCCGGGCGGCGTTCGCGCCGGGAGAATATGATGAGGCCATGTTGCAGAGACTCGTGCGTTTGCTTGCCACGGGGTGCGCCTGCGGCTGGATGGCGGCAGCGGCTGAATATCACGTCTCGCCGGGTGGAGACGACCGGAATCCCGGCACGAGGTCCCGGCCGTTGCGGACCATCACGGCGGCGGCGAGGCTGGCGCAGCCGGGCGACGTCATCACGGTTCACGAGGGGACCTACCGGGAACGTGTGACACCACCACGCGGGGGCAGTTCCGAGCGGAGGAGGATCACGTACCGGGCGGCGCCCGGCGAGACGGTTGTGATCAAGGGGTCGGAGGTGATCCGGGGATGGAAACACGAGGGCGGCAACGTGTGGAAGGTCACAATCCCGGAGGAGTTCTTCGGCGGGTACAACCCTTACCGGGATGTGATTCACGGCGACTGGTTTGAGGACCGCGGACGGAAGCACCACACCGGCGGTGTCTACCTGGATGGCGAGCCGTTGTGGGAGGCGGCATCGCTGAACGAAGTCCGCGATCCGAAGCCCTTTCCGCAGGCGCGGCGCCCGCAGGGCGCGCTGCTGGCGTGGTACGCCGAGGCTGGCGAGAAGGAAACGGTGATCTGGGCCAATTTTGGCGGGAAAGACGCGAACGAGGGACAGGTGGAAATCCATGTCCGCGACAGCTGCTTTTATCCGGAGGAGCCGGGCAAGGACTTCATCACCGTGCGGGGCTTCCGGATGATGCAAGCCGCGACGCAGTGGGCGGCGCCCACAGCGGAGCAGATCGGGCTGCTCGGCACCCACTGGAGCAAGGGCTGGATCATCGAAGACAACGTAATCAGCGATTCGCGGTGCTCGTGCATCACGCTGGGAAAGGACCGAGCGACGGGGCACAACGTCTGGACGAACAACCCCTCGAAGGACGGGGCCACGCACTACAACGAAGTAATCCAGAGGGCTCTGGCGGCTGGCTGGTCGCGCGAGAAAACCGGATCGCATATTGTGCGAAATAACGTGATATTCCGGTGTGAGCAGGCTGGAATAGCAGGATCATTAGGGGCGATTTACAGCCGGATTTCCAGCAATCATATTTATTCCATCTGGGAGCGGCGGCAGTTTGCGGGCGCGGAGATGGCGGGGATCAAGCTGCACGGAGCCATTGACGTGGTGATCGAGGGAAACCGGATTCACAACGCGGGGCGCGGAATCTGGCTGGACTGGATGGCGCAGGGGACGCGGGTCAGCCGCAACCTGCTTTACGACAACACGACCGATGATCTGTTTGTGGAGGTGAACCACGGGCCCTTCCTGGTGGACAACAACCTGTTCCTCTCCGGACTGAGCTTGCGGGACTGGAGCGAGGGCGGCGCCTATGCGCACAACCTGTTCGCGGGTGCCGTAGCGAGCCGCCCGGAGCCGGCGCGGCGCACGCCCTGGCATACGCCGCATTCCACGCAGGTGGGCGGAGTCGTGGAGACGAAAGGCGGAGACAACCGTTTCTACAACAACCTGTTCGGCGGCGCGCAGGCGCCGGACGCGAGGGGCGGGACCGGGGTCCGCGGCTACGGCCTGTGGATGTATGACCGGCTGGAGCAGCCGACCTATGCGGCGGGGAACGCCTATTTCACCGGCGCCAAGCCGCCCGGCTCTGAGGCACGCCCGCTGGCTGTGGAGAAGCACCTGCGGATTGGGGTTCGGGAGGAGGACACCGAGGTATGGCTCGAGCTAGCCTTCCCGCTCGAGCCGGAACTGCGGGCAGCTGTCACGGGCATCGTCGATACCGCGGTGCTGGGCGCCGCGCGTGTTTCCGGCGCACGGTATGAAGGCGCCGACGGGCGTCCTCTGCGGGTGGGGCAGGATTACTTCGGACGCAAGAGGGGCCGGCATCCGCGTCCCGGACCGTTCGATGGCGGAGAGCAAACACGGATCCGCGTCTGGCCGCAGCGGTAAGCCGGCGTGGTGTTCCGGGACGGGACAGATGGGCAGGCGGCGCTTTGGGCGGGGGGAATTGAGGGAATTTTGGGTGACTTGTGGGAGATGCGGAGGTTTCCCCCGGGCCAAGGCCCTGGGGACTGGTGTTTGGCTATCCTGTGGCGGATCCGATGGCGGATTTCAGGGCGAACTGAACTGCTGGTGGTTTCTGGGGAGAGGGTCTGAGGATCGCGAAGCCGTTCTTGTTGGCGAGGCCTGGGGCACCTGCCCAGGGCTGAGCGCGGAGCGCCGAGATTGCTTGCGCGGTGGAGATCCTTTGAATGGGCCGTTTTGGTTCTGGGCGCTGCAAGGCAGGCGGGAGCAGGGGGAGGTGGGCGATGCGGGATCGGGTGAGGGCGAGCAGGAGCAGCGCACAGGAGAAGACGCAGAACGGGGAGGTTGCGCGCGCGGCAGCCTCGGTGCGTACCTGGGGCTGTCCAAGGCCCGGCGGCGTCTTTTCGTCGCGGAAGTTGACCTCGATCTCCCATCGCCACAGACAAGCTTGCAGGATCTGTGCCGGGCTGAGGGATGGATCGGTACAGATGAGGCAGGCAGGCTTGCGGTAGTTCAGACCGGCGCCTTGCTTGAGGCGATAGGCGACGGGCCGGATGATGAGCAGGAGCAGGCCGGGGTTGGCTCCGGCGGCCTTCCGCCGCAGAGGCGCGATCGTTTTCACGTCAAAGTCATAGGCGTTGCCCGCCGCGCAGGCACGCACGGTTTGCCAGGGGATGGACTCATCCTGCCTGTACCGCTCGGGAGTGGGAAGCGGGTCTCCATGGCAGCGTTGGCGGCCACGGCAGGGATTGAGCCGGGAGGCAGTGGGTGGGGCGTAGAACCAGGCATCCTTGCGGATGCGGCCGACGAGGGTGGTGCGTGAGGCCAGGTTGCGAAAGACGGCGCGACAGGGGAGGGCGCCATCGACACAAACCCGCAAGGAGCGCACCGGTCCGCCTGGATGCGAATCGAGACCGGCACGGAAAGCGGCGATGCGGCGGCCGCCGAGGGCGCTCACGGTGGCGGCGGCCGGGGCGTTGCGCCAAAGTTCCCAGGCGTCGGGAGGGGCCTTTGGGGAGGGCTTGCGCGGCGAAGGGCCGTGCTGGATGTCGGTGGGGATGGCACGAGCCAGCGAGGACAGCTGATCCGGTTGTTGCGGCAAGGCGACGGAAAGCTGAAGAAACCGGCTGGCCCAGATGAGGTTCCCGGCAAAGGCTGGTCCGAGGGGATCGCGGCGCCAGGAGCTGCGATGGATGTGGGCGCCCCGCGTGTGGCACAAGGTATCGTCCATGAGACCGGCGACAGAGGCATGGGAAGCGAGTTGGCCGAAGCCTTGGTGGCGCAGACCGGCCCACAGCAGTTCGCTGTCCACGCGTTCCTTCTCAAGAAAGCGACAGCCCGCGGACCAATCGGGATATTGCTGGCCGGCAGCGCACAGCACACCGGAGATGGTCCGCCTCCCCAGGCAAGCCAGGCCTGGCAGCGCAAGGCAGCGCGCGCGTTCGAAGGTCCTATGCTGCGCGACGGCCGGCCGGGCAGAGTCAAAGAGCCGGCGCCAGTGGGACATCAAGGTCTGGCGAGCATCGTTTTCTTCGGTGTCGATGCCGGAGCAGAGCGTCGGCGGAGCACGAGCCGGGACTTTTCCTCGATGATCCACTCGACTGTCTCGCCGCGCTCGAACTCCATCGCCTGGTCCAAGGCCGAGGGGAAGTTGATGTACCACTGTTGGCTGTCCTTGCGTTTGATGAGCTGAACTTTGGCGGGGAAACCCATAGGACATCCTGTCTCTAGGTGAATCACCGGACGAACAAGAAGGCGAGCAATTGTTTGGACTGCCCAGTTGGGGTGGTCACAACAAAGGACAAGCCTTCCGATCCAGCCGGAGGGCCAGACACGAGAGGGGCGGTGGCTGCCGCCCCTGCGCGTCATGATAGACTCGGCGAACGCATGCGCCTGAATGCCACACTGGTCAAGTCCACGGTCGTTGCCGCTCTGGGCGGCTTGCTGTTCGGCTTTGACACGGCGGTGATTGCCGGCGCCACGAGCGCGCTGCAACAGTTGTTCGATCTGTCGCCCGGGATGCTCGGCTTCACGGTAGCCAGCGCGCTGTACGGAACGATTGCGGGGGCGATGTTCGCCGGCATTCCGGGGGACCGCTACGGGCGGCGCGCCAGCCTGCGGCTGCTGGCGCTGTTCTACCTGGTGTCAGCGCTCGGATGCGCGATGGCGTGGAACTGGTGGTCGTTCGTCTTCTCGCGCTTCCTGTGCGGGCTGGCCATCGGCGGCTCGTCGGTGCTGGGCCCGATGTACATCGCCGAGATCGCCCCGGCGCGCTGGCGCGGGCGGCTGGTCGGATTCTTCCAGTTCAACATCGTCTTCGGGATTCTGCTTGCGTACTTTTCGAATTATCTGATCGGGCTGGCGGGCTTCGGCGGCGACGAATGGCGCTGGAAGCTGGGCGTGGCGGCGGCGCCCGCCGCGCTGTTCCTGATCATGTTGTTCACGATCCCCGAGAGCCCGCGCTGGCTGGTAAAGCGGCAGCGCGTGAGCGAAGCGGGCGAGGTGCTGCGGCTCAACGGAGAGCCCGGCTGGGAGAAGGAGCTGGCCGACATCGTGGCCTCTATCGACGCCGAGCACGGCCACGCCGACGAGCCGCTGTTTCAGTGGAAGTACCGCCTGCCGGTGTTTCTGGCCATCGCCATCGGGATGTTCAACCAACTGAGCGGCATCAACGCCATCCTGTATTACCTGAACGACATCTTCGCGCGCGCGGGCTTCGACAAGGTCTCCGGGGACCTTCAGGCCGTGGCGGTGGGCTTCACAAACCTGGTGGCGACGATTCTGGCGATGGCCGTGATCGACCGGATCGGGCGCAAGACGATGCTTCTGGTGGGCAGCGTGGGATGCGCAGCCAGCCTGGCGGGCGTGGCGTGGATCTTCTCCACGCAGGCGCACCAGCATCTGCTTGTGTGGCTGCTGGTGGCCTTCATCGCATTCTTCGCCTTCTCACAGGGTGCGGTGATCTGGGTGTACCTGAGCGAGATCTTCCCGACGCGCGTGCGCGCCAAGGGGCAGAGCCTCGGCAGCTTCACGCACTGGGCGATGAATGCCCTCATCAGCGGCGTCTTTCCGGTGGTGGCCGCCTCGTCCGGGGCGGCGCCGTTCGTGCTGTTCGCCGCCATGATGGCGCTGCAGTTCTTCGTCGTGCTGGCGATGTTTCCCGAGACCAAGGGACACACTCTGGAGGAGATGCAGCACCGGCTAGGCATTGAGTGAGGCGGGCGCGCGCGCGGACCGCTGTGATAGATTCGACGCGTCATGCTTCTCCGGACTGTTCTGTTTTCCGCTCTCGCTGCCCTTGCTTGCCCGGGCGCCGACTGGATCGACCTCACGCCGCCGGATACGCCGCTCGGCAAGGAAGTTCCCGGCTGGACGCGCATTCCCATTCCCCCCGTGGGTCCGGTGAACTCCACGCCGCAGTGGAAGGTGGACGCCGCCTCCAAGACGATCGTGTGCACCGGGCAGGGCGGGCACGAATGGCTCCGCTATGACCGCGAGTTCGGCGACTTCGTGCTTCAGGCAGAGTGGCGCTTCACGCCGAAGCCCGGCGAGACGAAGTACAACAGCGGCATCGGAGTGCGGCTGTCGCGTTACGGCGAACTGTGGACGCAGGCGCAGACGGGACTCGCCGGCGGATGGCTGTTTGGCGTGACTCTTGCGAACGGCGAAATGACGCGCGTGAACCTGCGCGAACAGATGAAAGAGAACCGCGTGAAGCCCGCCAGCGAATGGAACCTGTACGAGATCCGCGCCGAAGGGGACACTGTCACGCTTTCGGTGAACGGAGCGGTCGTGAATACATGGACCGGAATAGCGGTGCGGAAGGGCTACATCGGGCTGGAAGCCGAGGGCTTCGAGATCGCCTTCCGCAACCTCCGCATCCAGCCGCTCGGCAATTGAGCGTCAGTTATTGCGCCGCGCCGCAAGCACAGCGGGAGCAATTCTTCCGCCCCGCATTCTCTGCGAAGGGCAGTTGTTGGGGGAGTGCAGGAGGCGAGGGGCAGGCTTGACCGCTCCTTCAGGGACGCTGCGCTTCAGGGCTGCACCGGGTGCTCGGGCTACAGGGAAGGATGGGTTCCGCTCTCTTTACGCCAAGCCGCCGCGGAAACCTGCGAGAGGGTCCCGTCCGCCTAAGGCTTGCGTGGGGGCTTGGGCTTTTCGCCTACGAAGACGAGCAACACGTCGACGCTCTGGCTCTTCTCGTCCACCGTTTCCTCCTGCCGGATTTCGCTGAGGAAATCGAACAGGTCCATCTCGCGGATCCGCTGGGCGAAGAGGGCTGCATAGCCGCCCTGGTAGGGCTCGCCGGGCTTGATGGCCCACAGCTTGCGGATTGCCGGCTCGGAGGTGACATCCAGGCCCTGGATCCTAAGCCGCCCCATCGTGTAAACGGGCCCGGGATCGACATCGACAAAAAGCTCCACCGCCTGGCGGTCCTCCCACAGGCGGCGCGACGCCCGGTAGGACGCCTTCATATGGCCTTTTTCTTTCAGACGGTCCAGAATGCGCAGGATTCCTTTCCCGATTTCTGACATTCCGGCAGTTTCTCCGATCCGGAACTGGCCGATTTCCTGAATTTCTTCGTCGCTGAATGGCGTCCCGCGCACGTGGATTTTCTCCAGTTTGAAGACCGGCCCTTCGTCCACCTCTACAGTCACCACAACGCCGAACACGCCCTCCGCTGGCGCGGCTGAGATCTTCTTCCAGGAGGCTTTGAGCCGGCCGACCGAGTCATAAACCGGCCGGATCTGGTTTTCCAGCAGGAAACGGAAATTCGGCTCGAAAAACGGCGTGCCGATGGCCAGCTGGACCATCTCTTTCTGGAGATAATCCGCGCGGACCGCTTTTGTATTGACGAACCGCACGTCGGCGATATTCGGCGGCGGCGCCTTGGGGCCGAGGACGATGGTGAGCTGATCCTTGCCCACGAGCGCCACGCGCCCGCCCATGGGCTCGCTGACGCCCTTCTCCGCCGCCGCCTGCCCGAGGACGCGCGCAAGCCTCTCCAGAACGAGGTCCGAGGGTGGGAGCGTGTCGCGCATCAGAGGGAATTCCTTCCGCGCCCGGGATCCGAATTCTTCTTTCGAGACGGGGACGCGGTCGAGCATCCACGGGAGGAACTGACCGGGCTCGGTGACCTCCAGGACCACCTCCAGCGAGCGAGGCGGCAGGATTTCGTAACGCCAGCCGACGCCCTCGAAGCAGCCTGTGGCGAGGAGGCGGTCGCGCGCCTTTTCGATGTCCGCCATCCGGACCTGTTGTTCGACGGCGAGGCCAAGGACCGGGGCCACCTGGTCGAAGGTGAACTGCTTCAACCCCTCGACGCGCAGGGAGCGAAGGACGAACGTCTCATCCGCGGCAACCTGTTTGGCAGCCTGCGCTTTGGGGCGCGGCTTCGCTTTGGGCGTTTGCGGGCCTGCCACCCAAGCCAGCAGAAGCGCGCTGAGGATGCGGAATGTCATTTGCTTTCATTATGTTCGAAAATTCCGGATGTTAAACTGAAAGGGATGTCTTACGATGTGATCGTCATCGGCAGCGGCCCTGGGGGCTATTCGGCAGCGATTCGCGCTGGCCAGTATGGTCTGAAGACGGCGCTGGTGGAAAAGGACCCGTATCTTGGGGGCACGTGCCTCCACGTGGGCTGCATTCCCACAAAGGCGCTCTTGCACACGGCCGAGGTGTGGGACTACTTCCGGAACCCGGCGGCGCAAGGCATGGCCTGCGAGAATCCCCGGCTGGACTACCCGAAGGTGCTCGAGCGGAAGTCGAAGATCGTCACGACTCACGCCAAGGGCATCGAGTTTCTGATGAAGAAAAACAAGGTGGAGGTGGTACGGGGCTACGGGAGGCTGCTGGGGCGCGGGCGGGTGGAAGTGCTCTCAGGCAACGATTCTCGCACGCTGGAAGCGAAGCGCATCCTTCTGGCCACTGGCAGCGAGGCTCGGATGCTGCCGGGACTCGAGCCGGACCAGAAGACGGTGGTGACCAACGTCGAGATTCTGTCGCGGGGCGAGGTGCCGCGGAGCCTGATCGTGATTGGCGCGGGCGCGGTGGGAGTGGAGTTCGCGTCGATCTTCAAGCGGTTCGGCAGCGAGGTGACGATCTTCGAGATGCTGCCGCGGCTGGTGCCGGTGGAGGACGAGGAGGTCAGCAAGGAGCTGGAGCGGCAGTTCCGCAAGCAGGGCATCGCGTGCGAGACCAGCGCGAGGGTGGAGCGGATCGAGAAGACGGAAGGCGGCGTGAGGGTGGACGTGCTGCTGGCGAGCGGCAAGAAGCAGCAGTATGAGGCGGAGACGCTGCTGGTGGCGGTGGGACGGAAGCCGAATACGGAGAGCGTGGGGCTGGAGAACACGCGGGCGGAGCTGGACCGCGGCTTTGTGAAGGTGGACGCATACCAACGGACGGCGGAGCCGGGTCTCTACGCGATCGGGGACATCGTGGCAGGGACGCCGCAGCTGGCGCATGTCGCCACGATGGAGGGACTGGTGGCGGTGGGACATATCGCCGGGAAGAACCCGCGTCCGGTGCACAGGAACCGCATTCCCGGAGCGACATACACAGAGCCGGGCATCGGCAGCGTGGGGTTGACCGAGAAGCAGGCGCGCGAGCAGGGCTACGACGTAAAGGTGGGCAAGTTTCCGTTCGCGGGCAACTCGAAGGCGTCGATTCTCGGCAGCCACGGCGGCTTCGTGAAGGTGGTGGCCGATGCGCGGTACGGGGAGATTCTGGGCGTGCATATTATCGGGCCGCACGCCTACGAGCTGATCGCGGAAGCTGTCGCCGCGATGGAAGCCGAGGCGACAGTGGAGACGATGATGTCGGCGATCCACGCCCACCCCACGCTGTATGAAGCCGTGGGCGAGGCGTTCAACAGCGTGTACGGTCTGGCCATCAATGCGTAAGCTGGTGATCCAGGAGCTGGGCAGGGTGCCGTACGGCGAGGCCTGGCGGCTGCAAAAGGAGCTGGAGGGCCGCCGCAAGGCAGGCGAGATTCCAGACCATCTCCTGCTGCTCGAGCACCCGCACGTGTACACCCTCGGGCGGAACGGCGGGCAGGAACACCTGCTGGTGAGCCACAGCCGGATGGCGGAGCTGGGCATCGAATACTTCGAGATCGACCGGGGCGGGGACATCACCTATCACGGCCCGGGGCAGATTGTCGGATACCCGATCCTGGACCTGCGGGAGTGGAAGAGGGACGTGGTGGCTTATGTGCGCGGCGTGGAGGAGGCGGTGATCCGCACGCTGCGGCGGTTCGGCATCGAGTCGTGGCGCGAGCCCGGCGCGACGGGAGTCTGGACAAGGGCGGGCAAGATCTGCGCCATCGGGGTGCATATCTCGCGCTGGGTGACGACGCACGGATTCGCCTTGAACTGGACGACGGATCTGAAATACTACCAGTACATCGTGCCGTGCGGGCTGTCGCGGCCGGTGACGTCGATGGAGGCGCTTGGAGCGCATCCGGAGCGCAGCGAGGTGCATGCCGCGCTCGCAGGCGAGTTTGCGGAAGTTTTCGATTACGAGACGGCGCCTGTCGCAGCCGGCGCCTGACGAGAGGAACGGAACGAGGAGAAAACGAAAATGGCCGATGTTGTGATGCCGCAGATGGGCGAAAGCATCGTGGAAGGCACGCTGACGAAGTGGCTCAAGAAGGTGGGCGACCGCGTGGAGCGCGATGAGCCGCTGTTTGAGATTTCCACTGACAAGGTCGATACCGAGATCCCGTCTCCAGCCGCCGGCGTCTTGCAGGAGATTCTGGTTCAGGAAGGGGCCACGGTGGCCATCAACACGGTGGTGGCTCGCATCGGCGAAGCCGGAGAAGCCGCAGCGGCGGCGCCCGCCCCCGCGGCGGAAGCGCCCGCCCCCGCTCCGAAGCCGGAGCCTGCCGCCGCGCCCGCGCCTGTTGCCGCGCCGGCTTCTGCACCCGCCCCGGCTTCTGCCGTGGAAGCAGAGGAAGCGTTGGGCCCTGTGTCCCCGCTGGTGCGCAAGATGGCGCGCGAGCACAACATCGACCTGCGCGAGGTGAAGGGCACCGGAGCTGGCGGGCGGATCACAAAACAGGACGTGGAAAACTACCTGGCTGCGCGCGGGGCGGCTGCTCCTCCGGCGCCCGCTCCCGCTGTTGCCGCCGCCGCGCCGGCGCCGTCGCCTGCTCCGGCGGCAGCGCCGCCGCCGCTGCCGCGGGTGGAGCCCGCGAAGGTGCGCGTGGAGCCGATGTCGATCATGCGCCAGAAGATCGCCGAGCACATGATCCACTCCAAGCACACCTCGGCGCATGTGACCACGGTGCACCGGGTGGACATGACGCGCATTGTACGGCTGCGGGAACGGATCAAGGGCGACTTCCAGCAGCGCTACGGCTTCTCGCTGACCTATCTTCCGTTCATCATGCGCGCCACAGCGGAAGCGCTGCGCGCGTTCCCGATTTTCAATTCGTCGATCGAAGAGACGAACGTCCTCTACTACAACGAGATCAACATCGGCATCGCGGTGGCGCTGGACAACGGGCTGATCGTGCCGGTGGTTCATAACGCCGACGAGAAGAACATCGTCGGGCTCCAACGGACTATCGTCGATCTAGCCGCGCGTGCGCGCTCGAAACAGCTGAAGCCGCAGGAGGTGCAGGGCGGGACGTTTTCGATCACGAATTTCGGCAGCTTCGGCTCGCTGTTCGCCACGCCGGTGATCAACCAGCCGCAGGTGGCAATCCTGGGCGTGGGCGCGGTGGAGAAGATGCCCGTGGTGGTGGAGGGCGACGCGATCGCCATCCGCCACATGGCGCATCTGGCACTGACGTTCGACCACCGGCTGATCGATGGCGCGCTGGGCGACCAGTTCTGCCAGAAGGTGAAGTCGATTCTGGAGAACTGGAGCGAGGACGTGCTCTGAGTTTCGGCTCGCCGCCGCGGCGTCCCGGGCCGGGGCGCCACGGCGCGCAAGCCATTGCGGGCATCATGATCTCCGCAGAGCAGGTGTTCCTGGAATTCTCCGTGGCGAAGTTGCGCCAGTATCTGGCGCGCATCCACGCGTGTCTAGAGCTTCTGAACGAGGAGCAGGTGTGGAGCCGTCCGGCGCAGTCCGCCAACTCGGTGGGCAACCTGTGCCTTCATCTGGCGGGCAACGTGAGGCAGTGGATCCTGCACGGCATCGCCGGCGAGCCGGACGTGAGGCGGAGGGACGAGGAGTTTGCCGCGCGGGGCGGAGCGGAGAAGGCGGAGTTGCTGGAGCGGCTCGACGATACGGTCCGCCGCGCTTGCGCGGTGATCGATTCTCTGCCGGGCGAGCGGCTGCTTGAGATCGTGCGCCCGCAGAATTACGAAGTTACGGTGATCGAGGCCGTGTATCACGTTGTGGAGCACTTTTCCGGACACACCGGACAGATCATCGCGGCGACGAAAGGGATGACCGGAGCGGACCTGGGCTTCTACCGCCACCTGAGCGGCGCCGCCATAGCGCCGCCTCCTCCCGCCGGGCACGAAATCCCCTGAAATGAGCGAAGCCCCCGCCGCAAGGGCGGGGGCTCCGGAGATCGCAGCAGCCTGGCGGAGCTTTAGAAAAGGCTCCACAGATACTGGTTGTAGACCTCGTGGTGGTATTGCACCTCGGGGGTCTTGACGAAGGTTCCGAGCAGGCGCGGGCAACGGTCGGCGCTGGCCTGCTTGAGGTCGGCGTAGCGGGCCTTGACGTCTCCGCCGAGCAGAGCGTCAGTCCATTGCGCCTTGCGGAAGTCTTCGATGGCGTCGTAGATGTTGTCCGGCAGGTAGCGCTCGGCCTGGCGGAGATTCTCCATGGCCGACTTCTCGCCCTCGAGCCCGGTGCGGAAGAGCGAGTAAAGGACGAGGTAGGGGTTGGCATCAGGCCCTACGGATCGCACCTCGACGCGCATGCTGCGCGAATTGCCGATAGGGATGCGGATCATCGAACCGCGATCCACGGCGGAAGCCTTGATCTGATTGGGCGCCTCGAAGTGCGGATCGAGGCGGCGGTAGGCGTTCACGCTGGCGTTGAGGATAAGGCAGATGTCGTTGGCGTGGGTCAGGATGCGGTCAACGAACTCCCAGCCGAAGACGCTGAGCTGTTCCTCGCCCTGTTCGTCCCAAAACAGGTTGGTCCCGTTCTGGCTGACCGAGACGTTGGTGTGCATGCCGCTGCCGTTGACGCCGACAACGGGCTTGGGCAAGAAGGATGCCGTGAGGCCCATGCGCGTGGCGATCTGACGGCAGATGAGCTTGTAGATCTGGATCTGGTCGGCGGCGGAGACGACATCGGAGTAGGAGTAGTTGATCTCGAATTGCGACGGGGCGACCTCGGGGTGGTCCTTTTCGTTTTCGAAGCCCATGGCGCGATGGGCTTCGGCGGTGGAGTCGATGAACTCGCGGAGCGGATCGCCGGGCAAGGAGTGATAGTAGCCGCCGGTGTTGACGTACTCGAACTTCTTCGTCTCGTGGTAGGTGCGCTCGGCGTCAACGCCCTTGAACAGGAAGCCTTCGATTTCGTTGGCGGCGTTCAGAGTGTACTTTTTCGCCTGGTAGAGCTTCTCCGCGTAGCTCTTGAGCACGCCGCGGATGTCTGCCGTGTATTGCGAGCCGTCCTTCTCGCAGACTAGGCCGAAGACGAGAACTTTGCCCGGGCCGAAGATGTCGGCGGGCGCCCAATAGAAGGACGGCCAGTCCACGGCGAGCCGCAGGTCGCTTTCGCGCTGCGCGGTGAAGCCACGAATGGAGGAGCCGTCGAATGTGAGGTTGTCCCAGTTCTTCACCAGGAATTTCTTGTCGTAGTCCAGCATGTGGAGGCGCCCCTCCAGATCGCTGAACAGCACTGTGACGGCTTTGATGCGCCGTTCGTCGGCGAGGTACTTCAGCCGCTCTTCCTGGATCACGTGAAGGGGCACGCGGTTCTTCCGCTGCTCCTTCGCTTTCAGATTCAGCTCCTCGAGTTCGGCGTAGGTGAGCATCAGGAATTCACGCAATGAGGTCGGCATCCTTACTCCTGTTTTGTGCTTCGGTGGTTGTGTTGAGGAACCTCTCGTCGTGGAGGGCGCAGGCCGCGGGAGGCTGGCGTGTGTTCCGGCCTGCCTCAACCGGGCCGGCGCGCCTCGGGCTTACCTGTCATTATGCGGACACGGCGCAGGGGTTTGGCAACGCCGGAGGGCGGCAAATTCCATTGTTTTTTTCTATGACCCGTGTTTGTCGAATGAATCAATGGGCGCATCCTTCCGGGGATCAACAGGATGCGGCCCCTGGCCGCAACCGGGGCAGCGAGTGGCGGGCCCTGGCCGGCGCGGCCGCGCTTTGCTAGACTGCCCCGTGAGTGGCGCTCCCCAGAACGCCGCCGAAGGGAGATCCATGACCCCGAAGGATGTTCTCGAACTTGCCCGTCAAAAGAATGCCCGCCAGGTGGACATCCGCTTCACGGACTTGCCCGGTCTGGCGCACCACATCTCCTATCCCGTGAGCCAACTGACCGAAGCCAGCTTCGAGGAGGGCTTCGGCATCGACGGATCGAGCATCCGCGGCTGGGCGGCCATCAACGAAAGCGACATGCTGTTGATCCCCGATCCGGTGACAGCCTACGTCGATCCCTTCTTCGAAGTGCCCACGCTATGCATGGTGGGCGACATCCAGGACCCGATCACGCGGCAGCGGTACGACCGCGACCCGCGATGGATCGCCCGCAAGGCGGAGCTGTACCTACAGAACACGGGCATCGCCGACGCGGCCTATTTCGGGGCCGAGGCCGAATTCTTCATCTTCGACAACATCCGGTTCGACCAGAACGCGCAGAGCGGCTTCTACTTCATCGACGCCGAAGAGGGCAGGTGGAACTCGGCGCGCGAGCAGAACAACCTTGGCTACCGCCCGCGATACAAGGAAGGCTACTTCCCGCTGCCGCCGACCGACCACTACCAGAACCTGCGGGCCGAGATGGTGGAATGCCTGCAAAGTGTCGGGCTGGAGGTGGAGTGCCATCACCATGAGGTGGCGACGGGCGGGCAGGCGGAGATCGACATCCGGTATGACACGATCGTGCGCGCCGCCGACAGCATGATGCTGTTCAAGTACGTGGTGCGGAATGTGGCCTACCGGCGGAACAAGACGGTGACCTTCATGCCCAAGCCGCTGTTCGGCGACAACGGCAGCGGGATGCACTGCCATCAAAGCCTGTGGAAGAACGGGCAGCCGCTGTTTGCCGGGGACGGCTACGCGGGACTGGGCCAGGTGGCGCTTTGGTACACCGGCGGGCTGCTGCATCATGCGCGGGCGCTGTCGGCGATCATTGCGCCGACAACGAACAGTTACAAGCGCCTGGTGCCCGGCTACGAGGCGCCGGTGAACCTCGCCTATTCACGGCGGAACCGCTCGGCGGCGATCCGCATTCCGATGTACTCGGCCAATCCCAAGGCGCGGCGTATCGAGTTCCGCCCGCCCGATCCTTCGGCCAACCCGTATCTGGCCTTTGCGGCGATGCTGATGGCGGGGCTCGACGGCATTCTGAACCGCATCGATCCGGGGGAGCCTCTGGACAAGGACATCTACGACCTGTCGCCGGAGGAGCTGCGGGGAGTGCCGGCGATGCCGGCGTCGCTGGACGAGGCCCTGGAGTGCCTGGAGCACGACCATGAGTTTCTGCTGCGCGGCGACGTGTTCACCGAGGAGCTGATCGAGACCTGGATCAGCTACAAGCAGAAGAACGAGGCCGACGCGGTGCGGCTGCGGCCGCATCCCTACGAGTTCGCGCTCTACTACGACATCTGATCCATGCGAGGACGCATCGAGGCCGTGTGCGTGTCCCGCGGCGGTTTGCCGAAGCTGGCTGTGCTGGTGGCGCGCGCGGGGGCGGCGGGGCTGGAAGGCGACGCGCACAACCATCCGGAGATCCACGGCGGACCGGAAAAGGCTCTGCTGCTGATTGCGGCTGAATCCCTCGAGCGGTTGCGGGCGGAAGGCTTCGCCGTAGCGCCGGGGGTGCTAGGCGAGAACCTGACCACGCGCGGCATCGCCTTTGGGTCGCTGGCGGCGGGCATGCGGCTGCGCGCGGGCGACGCCGTGATCGAACTCACGCGCCTGCGCACGCCCTGCCGGCAGCTCGATTTTCTGAACGAGGGCCGCGCCGGCGCAATTCAGCAGCGGTTGAAAGAGGAGCCGCCGCTGGCGGGCTGGTATGCGCGCGTGCTTCTTGCCGGCCTCGTGCACGCGGGCGATATGATCGAGCAGACGGAGACCACCGTCTGAGCCGCTCTTGAAGCCGGAGCACATCACCCTGGAGTCGATCGTCCCGCCCGAGTTCCGGCCGGGCCTGGCGTTGCTGCTGGAGCGCGTGGCTGACCGTGCCTTTGTGATCGAGCGGCTGCGTTCGCTGGGCCTGGCGCGCCCCGCGGAGTTCCAGCAAATTCTGTATCTGCCTTTCGGCATGCAGGCTCTGGCGGCCATCTTCTCGACGAGCCGGTTCCTGGCGCAGGAGGTGGAGCAGCACCCGGACTGGCTGGTGGAGATCCTTTCGTCAGGCAGCCTGCACCGCGTGCGGCTGCGGGAAGAGTTCGACGCCGAGCTGGAAGAGTGGCTGAAGGGAGTGGAGGGCGTGCCGGAGCCGGTGCGGCTGGCCGCCTTCCGTCGAAAACAGATCCTGCGGATCATGTTGCGGGATACGCTGGGCTTCGGGGCGTTGGCGGAGACCACCGAAGAGCTGTCGCTGCTGGCCGAATGCCTCCTGGACGCGGCCTGCGCGCGCCTGCGGCGGGCTCTGGAGCAGCGTCACGGGCCGCCTCCAGCGGGCGCCGCGGAACCATGGGCGTTCTCGATCCTCGCCGCCGGAAAGCTGGGCGGCAGGGAGCTGAACTACTCTTCCGACATCGACCTGATCTTCCTCCACACGGGCGAGGGGCGGACGGGGGGCGCGGCACCGGTGGAGGCAGCAGAGTTCTTCCGGCGGCTGGCGTTGGAAATCACACGCCTGCTGGGGCAGACGACGCCTGAGGGGCTGATCTACCGGATCGACTTGCGGCTGCGGCCGGAAGGGCGCCACGGGGAGGTGTGTCCATCGCTCGATGCGGCGCGGCGTTATTACGAGACGCGCGCGCGGGACTGGGAGCTGCAAATGCTGATCAAGGCGCGTCCGGCGGCGGGCGACGCAGGACCGGGCGCGGCGCTGCTGGAAGCGCTCCAGCCCTGCATTTACTCCACGTCGCTGGACTTCCGCGCCATCGACCATATGGCCGAGACGCGCGAGCAGCTGGACCGGAAGCTGCTGGCGAGGCGGCGGGCGCCGGGGATCGACGTGAAGCTCGCGCCGGGCGGCATCCGCGACATCGAGTTTCTGGTCCAGTGCCTCCAGCGGCTGTACGGCGGGCGCGAGCTGTGGCTGCGAAATGCCTCCACGCTCCAGGCGCTGATGCGGCTGCGGGACAAGGACCTGCTTTCCGGGGCGGAGTGCGCGCGTCTGGTTTCGGCCTACCAGTTCTTGCGGGCGCTGGAGCACCGGCTGCAACTGGAGGAGGACCGTCAGACGCACTGGCTTCCGTCGGCGCAGGAGACGCTGGCGCGCGTGGCGCGCCGCATGCCTGCCGGAATGCTGGGCGACGAGCCCTCCGGCGAGCGGCTGTGGAGCGCGCTGGAGGGACATCTCGCCGCCGTGCAGAGCATCTATGACCGGATCGTTTCGGCACGCACGCCAGCGCCAGCGCCGGTGGCCGCTCCGGCTGCGCCGGCGTCCGCGGCCCCGCTGGCTGCGGGGGACGAGGACCGGCTGTGGGCGGAGCGGGCGCCAAACCTGCTGCGCTACCTGGAACAGCGCTTCCCACGCTTCGCCTCGGCCGTGCGCCGGGCGCCGCTGGGAGCATCGGCCGCGCCGTTCGAGCACTTCCTGGAGCGGCTGCTTGCCGACCAGCCGCGCCTGGCGGCGCTGGAAAGCGACCCGGCGCTGGCCTCGCGCCTGCTGGATCTGTCTGCGCACAGCCCGTATTTCGCGGACCAATTGTCACGCCGCCCGGAATTGGTGGACGCATTGGCCGCGCCCGTCCTCCCCGAAAAGTTCGAGGGCGACTTTGCGGCGCTGGAGGACGCCGCCGGCGTGCGGCGTCATTTCTTGCTGAGAATGTTCCAGTTGCAGGCGGAAAGCGTCTGTCTCCAGCGGCCGGTGTTCGAGACGCTGGAGCGGATCTCCGCCCTGGCGGATGCGGCCATCGCCGCCAGCGCCCGGCTGGCGGCGGCGGAGGCGGGCGTGGGAGGCTGCGAGCTGATGATCGTGGCGCTGGGACGGCTGGGGATGCTGGAGTTCGATCTCGGCTCGGACGCGGATCTGGTGTTCATTCTTCCCGATGAGCGGGCCGCGGAGTTGCCGCGGTGGACGCGCGCCGCAGAGACAGTGATCGCGATTCTGGCTTCGTATACGAGTGACGGCATGATGTTCAGCGTCGACACGCGGCTGGCGCCGGAGGGCCGTTCGGCGCCTCTGGTGCAGACCGAGTCGGCTTACCGGGAGTATTTCCGCGCCCGGGCAGAGGCATGGGAGGGCCTGGCGTGGATGAAGGCCCGGGCGGTGGCAGGACCGGTGGAGCGGGCGACAGCGCTGCTGGAAGAGCTGCAACAGATCGACTGGAGGCGCTACGGGCAGAACGCGCGCTCACGCGAAGAGCTGCAGCGAATGCGGATGCGGCTGGAGCGGGAGCTGGGCGGCGAGCTGCCGCTGAAGGCGGGCGCAGGCGGCTGGTACGACATCGACTTTGCGCTGACGTGGCTGCGGCTGCGGGGAGCGGGCCTGTTTTTCAGGGCGCTGAACACGCCGGCGCGGATCGCCGTGCTGGAGCAGATGGGCCATCTGGATTCGGCGCAGGCGCGGTTCTTGCTGGACGCGGCCATGTTCTTCCGCGCCGCGGACCACGCGTTGCGGGTGCTGTCCGGCCATGCGCCGGCGACGTTGCCGCGCTCCCCGCGCCAGGCGCGGCTGCTTGCGGCGCTGCTGAAGCGGTGGCTGCCGCCGCACCTGTGCGACCAGCCGCTCGAGGAGGAGCTGTTTCAGATCCGGGGGCGGGTACGGGAGTTTTTCGATTCGCTGTTCGCGCCGGAGGCGGGGTGATGGCAGCCCCCCGGCGCGGTTTCTGCATCCGGGAGCGCCACACATCATCCAAGCTGGCATGGACCGCAGATTCCTTCTCTCAGGAGTGCTTGCCATCACCATGAGCGCTGATGCCGCTTCCTCGATTCACGAGTTCACGCTGAAGACCATCGACGGCCAGCCGGCGCCGTTGAAGCAGTTCCAGGGCAAGGTGGTGCTGGTCGTCAACGTCGCCAGCCGCTGCGGCTACACGCCGCAATACGAGGGGCTGGAAAAGCTCTACCGCAAGTACAAGGACCGTGGCTTCGTCATCGTTGGAGTTCCGGCGAACAATTTCGGCGGGCAGGAGCCGGGCACGGACGCCGAGATCAAGGAGTTCTGCACGCGCAATTACGGCGTGACCTTCCCCATGATGTCGAAGGTTTCGGTGAAGGGCGCCGACATGACGCCGCTCTACCAGTACCTGACGTCGGCTGCGGGAGGCGACGTGAAATGGAACTTCACCAAGTTCCTCGTGGGCAAGGACGGCAAGGTGATCGCGCGGTTCGAGCCGGGCGTGAAGCCGGAGTCGGCGGAGCTCGCCGCAGCCATCGAGAAGGCGCTCTGACAGGCCCATCCCGGTAGCCGTCTGATACGCTGAAGGGGGAACGGATCCGCCGGTCCGGTTCCCCTTTTTCCATGGCCACAATTCTTGTTACGGGCGGCGCCGGCTACATCGGCGCGCACACGGCACACCTGCTCCTCGAACAGGGCCACGACGTCCAGGTGCTCGACGACCTGAGCAAAGGCTATGCGCACAACGTGCCCAAGGGGAGGCTGCACATCGTCAACCTGCACGACACGAGGGAACTCGACAACCTGTTTTCGTCGTGGCGGTTCGACGCCGTGATTCACTTCGCGGCGTTCATTGCCGTAGGCGAAAGCATGAAGGAGCCGGAGCGGTATTTCCGCAACAACGTGGGCGGATCGGTGGCGCTGCTCGAGATGATGCGCCGGCATGGAGTGCGGCGGCTGGTGTTCAGCTCGACGGCGGCTGTTTACGGCGATCCGGACAAGACTCCCATCCCGGAGGACGCGCCGCTGCGCCCGCGCAACCCTTACGGGGAGTCCAAGCGGATGGTGGAGCGGATCCTCGAGTGGCTGGATGAGACTTCCGGCGTACGCAGCGTGAGCCTGCGCTACTTCAACGCCTGCGGGGCGGAACCGCGGTTTGGCATCGGCGAGGAGCACCAGCCGGAGACCCACCTGATCCCCCTGATCCTGCATGCGGCGCAGACGGGCGAGCCGCTTACCGTCTACGGCGACGACTATCCCACGCACGACGGCACCTGCATCCGGGACTACATCCATGTGTCGGACCTCGCCGCGGCCCATGTGCGGGCTCTCGAGCACCTGATGAACGGGGGCAGGAGCGAAGTGTTCAACGCCGGCGCCGGGCGGGGCTATACGGTGCTGGAGGTGATCCGGTCGGCGGAGCGCGCAATTGGGGCGCCGGTGCCGTTCCGGTTCGGGCCGAGGCGCGAGGGCGATGCCGCCGTACTGGTGGCCGACAGCTCCAAGCTCAAGAAAACACTGGGCTGGGTACCGCAGTACGAGACGCTGGAGGCGATGGTTGGCACGGCATGGGAGTTCGAGCGGAGGCGCAAGCGCGGGTGAAGCAGCGCATGGAAGGTAACCAGCCGCCGCCAATCGTGCGCCTTTTCCGGTAAGAGCGCGTCCAAGATTCTGGAAAGGAAATTTGTGTCCCCATGCCGGCGATGACTGATCCAGCGCCCCTGACAGGACCCGGGCAGGCGCCTGAACCGGCGCACCGCCACAAGCCGCCGGTGTGGCGCGCGGTGGCTGTTCTCGTGCTTCTTGCCGCAGTGGGCGCCGGAGCGTGGCTGTATTTGCGCACTGCCCGCGAGGCGGGCGCGGCGCAGACGGTGCTGGCGGCCACGCGGACGGCAACCATCCAGCGCGGCAATCTCGACCTGCGGCTCCGCGTGGCCGGTTCTACGACTGCCACTGATTTCGTTAACATCACCGCGCCGCGATTGCGAGGCCCGGAAGCTGGTCCGCTGATTATTCTCCGGCTGGCGGAGGCAGGAGCGATGGTGAAGCCCGGCGACGTGGTGCTGGAGTTTGATCCGCAAAGCATGAAGGATCACCTCGACGACACGATTGACGGTCTCCGGGACCGCCAGAATGACGTCGCCAAGCGCAAGGTGAACAACGAACTCCAGATGGAGAACCTGCGACAGTCGCTGCGCGTGGCCAAGGCGGCTGTGGACAAGGCGGCGCTGGATTACAAGACTCTGGAGGTTCGCACGGACATCGACCGCGAGTTGCTCAGGCTGGCCCTGGAAGAGGCCCAGGCGGCTTACAAGGAGATGCTGGCGGAGGTGTCCCTGCGGGAGCAATCGCTGGCGGCGGACCTGCGCAACGCCGAGATCTCGATGAAGATGGAAGAGCTGCACGTGCAGCGGCACGAAAATGACCTGACCAAGCTGGTGATCCGCGCCCCCATCCCGGGAATGGTGGTATTGCAGACGATGTTCCGCCCGGGCGGCGACCAGGTGACGCTGGCAGTAGGCGACCGGATGGGACCAGGGCAGCCGGTGATGAAGATCATCAACCCGGAGAAGATGATGGTAGAGGGCACTGTGAACCAGGCCGAAGTCACGCGGCTCAGGATCGGGCAGGAGGCCGTCATCGGGCTGGACGCATTCCCCGAAGCGAGCTACCGCGGCAAGGTGTACTCGATCGGCGCCATCGGCGTGGGGAGCCGGCGCGAGAACTATTACATCCGGAACATCCCGGTGAAAGTGCAGATCGAGAATCCCGACCGGCGCGTGATTCCGGATCTCTCCGCGTTCGCCAACATTTTGACCGACCGGCAGGAGAACGTGCTCCTGGCGCCCGCGTCCGCCGTTGGCGAGGAGAACGGCAAGCACTACGTTTACGCGCGCACGCCAAAGGGGTTCGAGAAGCGCGAGGTGCAGGCGGGGCTGACCAACGGCGTGCAGACGGCGATCCTCGAAGGCCTGAAAGAGGGCGAAGTCGTGCGCGCGCAGTACTGAGCCGTGAGTTCGCTTCCCGGCTCAGAACTCGCAGAGCTGCTCCACCCACGCAGCGGAGCCTTCCCGCAGCCAGCCATCCAGCTGGGCCACTTCTTTCAACTGCTGGCCACGCCGGCGCTCGACGGCCACGTAGGCACACTGCCACTCCGGCAGCGCGGTCATGTCCCCCCAGAGCTTTTCATACTGGCTCACGGGGAAGACGTCCTCCTGGCCCTTGCCCCACCGCTTCTTGACGTCTTTCAGCGTGACGTAGGCGGGCATGCGCGCGGCCATGCGGCGGACCGCATCGCGCGTGCGTTCCGCAACGCCGAGGTCCCGGCGCGTGAGGCCGAAGACCGCCAGAAGCGGATCGATGCTGATCCACATCGTGTTCGTGTTGTAGTAGCGCAGTTCGAACTCGATCCGTTCCTCGGGCAGGGCGAGCCCCTCGACGAGGCGCAGACGGCCATCGACGCGCGCCAGGCCGCCGCCGCGGTCTTCCATCTCACGGGCGGTGACCTCGCAGGTCATGGCGGCGCCGCGTTCGATGTGGCGGCCGAGCAGTGCGGGGTCGGCCCAGGCGCCGAGGGTGTCGATGTTGTGCAGCAGCAGGTAGCGCAGCTGCGGGCGCTCCTCGAGCAACTGGCGAAGGACGCCGCTCAGGAGCAGGTTGGGAATCTCGTACCAGTGGCCCACGGGGTGGACGCACTGCCCGGGCAGGTTGTCGGTATAGTCGCTGCCCTCGCCGGAAGAGACAGCCCACTGGATGAGCGCGGCGCGGGCGCTTTCGCGGACCTTCTGTTTCTGCTCGTCGAGCACCTGCTGCGGCATCTTCTCCCAGGCGAAGCGGAGGTCGCGCGCCATGGGAACGAGGCGAAGTCCGATGGAGCGTCCTGGAGAGAGCACGACGGGCCCGGCGTAGCCATAGTTCTGCTCGCGGCCGAGCCACGCCTCGATGGGCGCGTGCGTCATGAAGCTGGTAGTGACGACATGGACGGGCGCAGCGCCGAAACGGCGTTGCGCACGGCGGCTCTTGGCGAGGTGGATTTCGAGGAAGTTGCGCCAGCGTCCGGCAAGGCGGACAAACGGGTTGAGCGCCTTGACGACTCCTGCGCCGCGCGTCCACCGCGTGCCCATGCCGCCGGCGAGGGTGACGATGGCGAGCGAGCCCGAGGCGAGCGCTTCCTCGCCGAGGCGCACCAGAGCGGGAGACGCGGCGATGCGGGCGTCGGCGACGTCGCCTTCGCGGACATCCTCGATGCGGGCAGTGACCGGCAGGCGGTTTTGCGCCAGCCCGATGCGCCCGCTGCGAAGGTCGGCTCGGATCTTCTCGTGCTGGACCCGGTCGAAGCCGTTGGAGGCGAGCAGTTCTTCGAGCGCCTGCCGGTTCGAGGCGGCGCCGGGCTGTGAGCCGGGCAGGAGACGTTCGAACAGGGCGTAGGCCATGCCGCTCCACTCGAGGCGCGTGCGCGCGGCGGCGGCGAACAGTTCGAGTTCGCGCCGTTCTGCGGCAGTGAGATCGCGCGCCTCGCGGCGCAGGAGGGAGGGGCCGCGCAGCGTGTAGTAGCCGTGCGGCATGAGGGCCTCCGCGCCGCGCAGTAGTTGGCTCCAGGTTCCGCGCTCGTTGATGGAGAAGTCGTAGACGACCGGATCCATGGCGAACGGGACGCCGCGTTCAAGCCGTCGTTTGGCGTCGAGCAGGATCTCGCCCAGAGTGTCGCGCCCCGTTGCGGCGGCGTCCGGATCGAGCAGGAATCCCATGCCGCCGCCCGCCATGCCGCCCAGCATCCAGAAGCCCCAGAAACCCTGGCCGAAGGCGCGGCGCGCTTCGGCGATGAGCAGATCGGTGTAATGGTTGCCGGCCCACGGGATGATGGTCTGGATGGGCCCCTCGAAGTTGCGCTGCGTGCAGGCGCCGACGCCGCGGATGTCGCCACGCTTGAGACAGGCGACGATCTCGTCGAGTATGCCGCATGCTTCGAGCCGCGCGCGCCATTCGCCGCCGAGGCGGAGCAGGTACTTCTCGGTGACCATCTCGAGCACGGGGCCGACATCCTGCGCCATGCCGCCGTGCACCAGGACGAGGCTCTCTTGAAGCCGGGCGCGCGTCCCGGCGGTGATCTCGTCGAGCGCGAAGACGCGGTGGCGAGGCAGGAGACACCCGCGGCTGACGCCATACTCGACTTCGCCGGGGCTGGCCGGCACACCCTCGATCAGCTTCATGCCGGGCCAGACGCCGCCGGAGTCCTGCCATCCGCCGCCGCTGCCTCCCAGCCATTCGCCGAGGATGGCGCGCGCCGCCACCATCCGCCGCTCGTCTTCTTCGAGCCCTCCTTCGAGGTGGCGCACTTGTCCGGTAGCGCGCATGCAGGCGGTAATGAGGCAGGCGAGCAGGCTGGTGGAGACTGCAAGACGCGAGCCCTTGGGGATGTCGAGCACCCGGCTGGCGATTTCGATGCCGAGGCCCGTGCGCCCAGTGAGGCGCTCCAGCAGCCCGGACAGATCCAGCCCGCTGCCTTCCATGCCCGGTGGCATGAGTCCCGAAGCGATGACGGCCGCCTTCAGGAGGCCGAGGTAATCGCGGGCGAAGTCGAACAGCTCGGAGGCTTCGTGGATGTCGGCGGAGGCACCGAGATCAATACTGACCAGCCGCAGAAGAGGCTGGTCGATGATGCGGAAGGAGGCTTCGACGGGCGGGCGGGGCTCTCCCGCCGAGGCGCCGCGCACGGCGAGGTTGATCGATGTGTTGAAGACGCGCGCGCCCTCGGGGTAGTCCATGCCGAGGAAGAAAATGTCGCTCCAGGCGCTGTGGGAGAAGTCCATGCGCACGGGCGTGGTTTCACGCAGGATGGGACGCAGCCCGGTGTCTGGGTCTTCGGCGAGCAGCTCGCGGCGGATGCGGAGCGGCGCGTCATACGGATGGCCGGTGCGGAACATCCACTGGTTGCCGCGCGTGCTGCGGACGCTGCAGCGGACCTGATCGGCGAGGGTTTGAAAGCCGAGGCTCCGGTAAGCGGCGGCAAGCGCGCTGGAGAGCGCGGCGCTGGGCCCCTGGCGATGTTGCTCTGCCAGCAGTTCGCGGATCGCTTCCTCGAACCGCCGCTCGAGCAGATGGATGTAGCCGCTGAAGGGGATGCGGCCTTCCGGCGGGACGCCGGCGCGGCGGGGCAGATGGAAGCGGTGGATGGCGTAAAGGAAGAAGAGTGCGCGCACGCGCTCGTAGAGGTTTTGGGAGCGGAGGCGGAATTGCTCGAGCTCGCCGCACTCGGCGAGCAGTTCCGCCGCGGAGAGCGGCTCGCAGAGCGAATCGAGCGGCTGATTGCGCTCCTCGGCGCTGCTGGCGGCAATGATGGCGGCCAGGCGGCTCATGCGCGCCCTCCGCCGGCGGACTGAAGCGCCAGCAGTTCGACGAGAGAGGCGAGGATCTCGGCGCGGTCCTTGCCGGCGAGGGCGAGCGCCAGTTGCGCGTGCAGGAGGCCGTAGGGCGCGCCGAGGTCATGACGGCGGTCCTGCATCTCGAGGGCAAGGTAGCGCTCCGCGCGGGCCAGTTCGTCGAGCGCGGCGGAAACCGTGCACGGGCCGGATTCCCGGGCGAGCAAGCCCTCTACCAGAGCCATGACTGCCGGCGTGAAGACGTGCAACCCGAAGAAGCAGAGATAGTGGCCGGCCCGCAGCCCTGGGACGAAGATTTTTTGTTCGGCCTCGGTGGGGGTGGGCTTTTCGAGCACGGCGTCGATGCGGTACAAGCCCGGCTTGCCGGGCACGGGCTGGCCGCCCACGGCGCCGAATTGCGTGAGCTGGCCTTCGCGGGTGGGCTGTACGGCGGAAATCGAGCAATCCTCCTGTTCGGCAGCGGCGACGAGGCGCGCGGCGCAGCCGGAGCCGTCGCGGCTCACGAAGAGGTGGTCGCCCACCATGTGGAGGAATGGCTCCGAGCCAGTGAAGGAGCGCGCGCAGGCGAGCGCGTGGGCGTAGCCGCGCGGTTCGGGCTGTTCGATGAAGCGGACGCGCGCGGCGTGCTCGCCGGCGGCGGCGGCGTAGGTTGCCTCATCGCCGGGGCAGACGACGACGCCGATCTCTTCCATGCCGGCCCGGGCGGCTTCCTCGAGCAGGATGGCGAGAACGCTGCGCTCGACGCCGTCGCGGTCGATGAGCATTTGCAGGGGCAGCCGCCGCTGGGAGGGGGCAGCGGCGGTGAGGACGCACTTTTTGACCCGCATCATTCCTTGTGTACCATCGAATCGATGTCCGCGCCCAAGACCAACGCCATGCGGCTGCTGGACAGCCTGGGCATCGAGTACGAGGTTCGCACATACGAGGTGGACCCGGACGATCTATCCGCGGAAACGGTGGCGCGCAAGATCGGCTTTCCAGTGGAACAGACGTTCAAGACGCTGGTGGCGCGGGGCGAGCGGTCGGGCGTGTGCCTGGCGGTGATCCCCGGCAATGCGGAGCTGGACCTGAAGGCGCTGGCGCGCGCCCTGGGCGACCGGCGGGCGGACGTCGTGCCGCTGAGGGAAGTGCAGCCGCTGACGGGCTACGTGCGGGGCGGGGTGACGGCGCTCGCCTGCCGGAAGGAGTATCCGGTATTTCTGGACGAGTTCGCGCAGCTATATGACCGCATTTCGGTGTCGGCAGGCGCGAGGGGCGTGCAGGTGCTTTTGAGCCCGGCGGATTATGTTCGCGCGACGGGCGCGCGCTATGCGGCGGTCGCCAAAGACAAATAGGAGCTGAATCGTTTTCAGGCCCGTGGCGCGGGCGCTAGCAGATCGACCAACAGGCGCGCCAACCGGGCGATGAGTAGCAGCCCCGGGTTGTCTTCCGTGTAGTCCACCTGTTTCATGCCGTCCACAGTGATCGCCATCGCGACCTTCGCGTGCGGCATGGAGACGATGCCAACATCGGAGCGAAGGGCGTCGAGCGCGCCGCTCTTGCTGGCGACTTTGTAGGCGGCGAGCTTGCGGCCGATGCCGTCCTTGTATTGTTGGCGTTCGAGGATCGCAAGCATTTGGCGCGAGTCTTCCGGGGAGACGACCTTGCCCTGATCGAGCAGAGCGAGCAGTTCGACCATTTCGCGCGAGGTGGAGACGCCGAGCCCGAAGCGGCGGTTCTCTTCCCGAAGGCCGGCCTGGCTCCAACCGGAAGGGGCCTTGAGGTCCGTGCCGTCACCGCGCACCTTGCGCAGAGAGCGGGTCTGTTTCAGGCCGAGAGTATCGAGAAAAGCATTGACGGCGTCGGCGGAGATGCGGTCGAGGACGAGGTTGGTGGCCGTGTTGTCGCTGACGACGATCATGAGGCGGACCAGATCCCTCAGGGGGAGGCGCACGCCGGGGGAGAGTTCGTGGAGGATGCCGGAGCCGGAGACCTTGTCCTGTTCGCGCAGTTCGATTGGCTCGTCCCATCGGGCCTTGCCCGCGCGAACGTGGGCGAAGACGGCGGCCATGATGGGCAGCTTGATGGTGCTGGCGGTGCGCACGCGCTCGTCCTCGCGCCAGCCGAACGCGGCGCCAGTGGCGAGGTTGCGGGCGTAGAGGAAGACGTTTCCATCGAAGGAAGAGATTTCGCGCCCGATCTCGGCTCGCGGATCCGGCTGGAGGGCGGCGGCTTCGGAAGCGAAAGCCGCGGGAATGACGGCAAGGAACGATCTGCGGCGCATGCTGGTGCGGCCATCATCCCACATTCAGGGGGACAGCCTGATACGGCGAGTTGGCGTATTTTCCAAGGGGACGGAGCGCTCTGACAGGTTCGCGAAATCCGGGCGATTCGGCCTAACCCGGTGCCTCCTGCCTGGCTGAACCGCCCTTCGATCTCTGACGGGAAGCCCTCGCCCTCAGAAGGATGCCCTGCAAGAGTACATCATCGCAGGAGCCACAACGCCTCCAGCTCCTCCGACCTGATCAGCAGCTCGCCCACGCTCCCGCGCCCGCGTGCTAATGCCCAAAGCACTCATCCGCCAATCCGAGCCCGGCCTCTCCCCTTCCCTAACGCACCATCGTGCTCGACCACCGGGAATTTTCAGCCCATTCCACCCTGCCCGCCCGCAGCGGCTTGCGTTGCACATGTTCGAGCGCCCGCTACAGGCGCGCCGTCTCCAGCGATCAGCCGAAGAAGCAGGTCTGGAACGGTTGTGCGGTCCTGTCCAGACGCGCTTTCAGCATTTACGCGCAGCGGCCGAGGACGCGGCGCAGCATAACGGTGGGCGAGTCCTCGGCCTCGGAGAACGCGACGACGTGAACGCGGTTTGAAGTCAGGCGCCAGGCGAGGATGCGCACGCCGGCTTCGTCCCTGCGGGAGGCGGGCATCTTCAAGTAGGTTCTGCGTTCTGGGCCGGTAAAGCAGATGCGCTTGCCGCTGGCACCGTTCTGGGTTGGGTGGCAAGGGACGACGGGTGCGACGCAGCGGTAATTTTGAGGTATTCCAACCCGGCAGTGAGCGCGCAGGGCGGAGAACTGCGAAGGGGACGGAGCGCTCCGTCCCCTTGGAAAATACGCGAACTCGCCGTATCAGGCTGTCCCCTTCGCGAGGAGGGGGCGGAGGAAGCGGCCGGTCCAGGAGTCGGGGCACCGGGCGATCTGCTCCGGGGCGCCGGCGGCAACGATGCGGCCGCCGCGATCGCCGCCCTCTGGGCCGAGGTCGATGACCCAATCGGCGTGGCGGATCACCTCAAGGTTGTGTTCGATGATCAGGACGCTCGCCGCGCGCAGCACCAGGCGGTCCATCGCGTCCAGCAGTTTGGCGATGTCGTCAAAATGCAGACCAGTGGTCGGCTCATCGAACAAGAACAGGCACCCGGCAACGTCGCTTTGGGACAAGTGGCTGGCGAGCTTCACACGCTGCGCCTCACCGCCGGAAAGCGTGGTGGCGCTCTGGCCGAGCCGCAGATACCCCAGACCGACGTCCGCCAGCGGCTGAAGACGGGAAGTGATCTTTGAATGGCCCGAGAAGAATTGCAGCGCCTCGCGCACGGTGAGCTGCAGCACTTCGTGGATGTTCAGCCCCTTGTAGCGGACATCGAGGATCTGCTGCTTGTAGCGCGTGCCGCGGCAGTCCTCGCACACCAGCTCCACGTCGGCGAGAAATTGCATCTCGACCGTCACGGCACCGTCGCCCTGGCAAGTTTCGCATCGCCCGCCGCTGACATTGAACGAAAAGCGCCCCGCAGTGTAGCCGCGCTTCACCGCTTCGGGCGTGGAGGCGAACAGATCGCGGATCGGATCGAAAGCCTTGGTATAGGTCACCGGGTTGGAGCGCGGCGTGCGCCCAATGGGCGACTGATCCACCAGCACCAGCCCGCGCACCAGCGCCGCTCCTTCCACGCGACGGCAGGTCTGGCGTGACAGTGACGAATCAAACTCCGAATCTTCTTGCGCCACCGAAAGGTCGCGCTGGTAGCGCCCCAGCAGGCTGCGGTAGATCACGTCATGCACGAGCGTGGACTTGCCGGAGCCGGAGACGCCTGTCACCACGGTCATCAGCCCGAGCGGGATTTCGACATCGATCCCCTTCAGGTTGTGCGCGCGGCAGCCGAGGAACCGCACCCACTGCCCCGACTGCGGCGCCTTGCGAAACGTCTTGTGCGAGGTGCGCGCCTCGCCACGCAAGTAACGCGCCGTCAAGGTCTCCACGCGGCGGCTGCCGCCGTTTTCCAGCATTTCGCGCAGCGATCCCTGGAAGACTACTTCCCCGCCGAGCTCACCCGCGCCCGGACCCAGATCGACAATGTGATCCGCCGCCCGCATCACGTCGGCGTCATGCTCCACCACGAGCACGGTGTTGCCCAGATCCCGGAGTTCTTCGAGGATGCCGATGAGCCGCGCCGTGTCGCGCGGATGCAGCCCGATGGAGGGCTCGTCGAGCACATAGATGGCGCCGGCGAGCCTCGAGCCGAGGCACGTGGCGAGCTGGATGCGCTGCGCCTCCCCGCCGGAGAGTGTCATCGCGAGGCGGTCGAGCGTCAGATAGTCGAGCCCGACGTTTTCAAGGAAACCGAGCCGCTGGCGGATTTCCTCGAGCACGCGCGATGCGACGGCAGCCTGCTCCGGCGCAAGCTGTAGTTCGGTGAAGAACCGCCGCGCATCGCCGATGTTCATCCGGGATACCTCGGCGATGGACTTGCCGCCGGCGCGCACGTTCAGCGCCTCCTCTCGCAGCCGCGCGCCGGCGCATTTGCTGCAGGTGGCATAGCCGCGGTAGCGGCTGAGGAAGACGCGGACGTGGACCTTGTACTTCTTGCGCTCGACCTCCTGAAAGAAGGCACGCACCTCCTCGCGGACGATTTCTTTCTCCTGCGGAGACAGCTCGGAGTAGGGGACGCGGAGGCGCACGTCGCGGCGGCGGCGCGCGGAGAAGTCCTCGAGCACCCACTCGTATTGCGGGCGGGTCCACGGCTCGATGGCGCCCTCGGCGATGGAAAGCAACGGGTCGGGCACCACGAGATCCATGTCGTAGTCGATGGTGCGGCCGAAGCCCTGGCACTCCGGGCACGCGCCCCACGGGTTATTGAAGCTGAACAGGGACGGCTCCGGCGCGGGGAAGGCGCGCCCGCACTGCTTGCAGGCGAACTGTTCGGAGAAGCGCAAACGCACGGGCTGGCTTTCGCCCGCCTGCTCGAAAATGGCCTCGCCCGCCTCGCGGTAGCAGATCTCGAGCGTGTCCACGATGCGCTGCTTCTGGTCCGGGCGGATCACGAGCCGGTCCACCAGAACGAAGAAAGGCTGGCCGAAGTGCATCTCAAGCAGCGATTCTGGAGTGGAGAACTCGAAGACGCGTCCCTGCTGGTAGAGCCGCGTGAAGCCGCGGCGGCGGAGATCGGCCAGATGGTCCTTGAGCACATCCGGCTTGGCGCCCGGCGCCAGACGGACGGGGAACAAGGCGTACCAGCGCGAGCCCTCCGGCTGCGAGAGCATCTTCTGCGCGACCGGATCGACGGTGTCGCGCTCGACGCGGACGCCGCACTGCGGGCACCAGGTTTCGCCGGCGCGCGCGAACAGGAGCCGCAGGTAGTCGTGGATTTCCGTCGCGGTGGCGACAGTGGAGCGCGGGTTGCGCGTGGTGTTCTTCTGACGGATGGCCACCGGGGGCGCGATGCCTTCGATCTCGTCGATGGCGGGCTTCTCCATCCGCTCGAGGAACTGCCGCGCGTAGGCCGAGAGGCTCTCCACATAGCGCCGCTGCCCTTCGGCGTAAATGGTGTCGAAGACCAGCGAGGACTTGCCCGATCCCGAGACGCCCGTGACGACGGTGAGGCGGTTGTGCGGCAGGTCGAGCGAGATGCCCTTCAGATTGTGGACACGCGCACCCCGGATGCTGAGAGAGTCGACGCGGTCCTTCATGGCAGGGAATTTGCTCGCGCGCGGGGGAATCCCTCATTATTGTAGCAACCGCATGCGGAATGCCCGCCGCCCCGCCCGTCTGCTGCTGGAATGGTATGCCACCGCGAAGCGGGACCTGCCGTGGAGGCGCACGCACGATCCGTGGCGGGTGCTCGTTTCTGAAGTCATGTTGCAGCAGACCCGCGTCGCTGCGGTGCTGCCTTACTATGAGCGCTTTCTGGCCCGCTTCCCCACGCCGCAAAGCCTGGCCGAGGCTCCGGAGGAAGAACTGCTCGCTCTCTGGGCCGGGCTTGGCTACTACGCCCGCGCGCGCCACCTCAAGCGCGCCTCGGAAGCGCTGGCCGCCCTGGGGAGATATCCGGAGACGGCGGCGGAGTGGCGGAGGCTGCCGGGCATCGGGGACTACACGGCCGCGGCGGTGGCATCGATCTGCTTTCACGAGCCCTGCGCCGTGCTGGATGGAAACGTGGCGCGGGTGATGGCGCGCTATGCGGCGGAGGAAGGCGATGTCGATTCGCCGGCGGTGCGGCTGCGGCTGAAGGAGCTGGCGCAGTCGCTGCTCGATCCGCAGCGCCCGGGCGACTTCAATCAGGCGCTGATGGAGCTGGGCGCCACGCTATGCCTTCCGCGGCAGCCGAAGTGTCTGCTGTGCCCGTGGCGGGAGCTCTGCCAGGCCCATGCGCGCGGGCTCGCCGGGGAGATTCCGGTACGGGGGCGGCGCCGGGAGCCGGTTCGCGAGAAGCTGCGGCTCGCCGTGATCACGCACAACGGCAGCCTGCTGTTGAAGCGGCGCGCAGACTCCGCCGCGCGCCTGGCGGGCTTTTGGGAGCTGCCGGCGCTGGAAGAGGTGCCCGCCGCGAAGCCGTTGAAGCGCATGGGCAGCTTCCGGCATTCGATCACGCGCCATGATTACACGGTGGAGGTGTGGCTGGGACGCCTGAACCGCGCTCCTGCCGGCTGCCACTGGCATGATCTGCAAACCCTGGACGGGCTGCCGCTGGCATCCATGGCGAGGAAGGCCCTGGCGCTGTTGCCTGAGAGGCTATAACCGCCAGGTGATTCGGGATATCGACAACCGCATGCCGCCGCCGTAGCATCGGAGTGAATGCGGTGGCGCTTTGCCGGCGCCCCGCTCGTGCTGGCGGCAAGCGTCGTTCTTGCCGCGCCTCCCGGCGAGCGGCGGGCGATCACCTACAGCAGCAGTTCCGTTTACGTGCTGGGCAGCAACGCGGCCGGAGAGCTGGCGCCCAATACGCTGGCGGTCGTTTTCGGGGAAGACCTGAGCAATGGAGTGGCCTCTCGCGCCGATGTGGCCCCGAACGCGGTTCAGCTTCCAACGATTCTGCCGGGCACGGGAGTGACGGTGCGGGTGAACGGGATTCTGGCGGCCATCGAGTATGCCTCGCCCGATGCGGTGGTTTTCGTCGTGCCGCCCGAGCTGCTGCCAGGCCCGGCGAGCGTGGTCCTGACGAGAAATGCATTGCTGGGGCCGTCGGCGCGGGTGAGGCTGAAAGAAGCGGTCCCGGCGCTGCTGCCTCTGGAGGAAGGGTGGGCGCTGGCCCGTCATACCGTGACAGAGGAATGGTGTCAGGCGGAGCGTCCTTTGCATCCGGGGGAGGAAGTCATCCTATACGGTACCGGCTGGGGGCCGACGCTGCGCCGCCCCATCAACCAACAGCCGGCGGCGCGCCCAAACGAGCTGAAAGCGCGGGACTTGATGCGGATCTACCTGGATGGCATCGAACTGCCTGCCGGTCACATTGTCTACGCGGGGCTTACCGTGGGCTCGGCCGGGATTTACGAGGTCCGGTTCCGCCTGCCGGACTGGACCGGGGCGGATCCGGAAGTCCGGATCGCTATCGGCGAGGAGGTCACGCAGGCGGGCATTCGTCTGCACGTGGCGCCGTCCCTGGCGCAACCAGCCGAGGAGCGGCTGCGTTCCACGCATTGACGGGCGCCGGGTCGCTTGGCGCGGGCCCGCCATGGGTTTAGCCTAAGAGGGAGGGAAACCGCGTGAGACCCATCGCCCTTTGCATCCCGATGCTGGCTGCGCTTGCAGTTGCGGCGCCAGCGCAATGGCCTGAGGCCAAGCCGGAGGTTCAGACCGCTGCTCCCGCCACAGAGGAGCGCGTCTACACGGTGCCCGAGAGCACGAAGATCCCGCTGCAGTTGATCAATAGCGTGAGCACGAAGACAGCCGCCATCGGCGATCGCGTGTACTTGCAGACGGCATTCCCCGTGCTCTCCGGGGGACGGATCGTGATTCCTCCCGGCTCGTATGTGACGGGCACTGTGACGCAAGTGAAGCGCGGGGGGCGCGTGAAGGGCCGCGCCGAGCTTTATGTGCGCTTCGACGCGCTGACGCTGCCGAACGGAGTGACGCGGGACTTCCGCGCCGCGGTGCACACTCTGGACGCCTCCAACCCCGGACGCGTGGACCGCACCGAGGGCAAGGTGGAAGGGGAAACGAACAAGAGCGGAGATGCGGTGAAGGTCGGCGAGGCTGCGGGTTGGGGCACGATGATCGGCGGGGTGGCGACGCGAACGGGCAAGGGCGCGGGCATCGGCGCTGCGGCGGGGGCCGCCGCCGGGCTGGCGGGCGTGATGTTGACGCGGGGCCCGGACGCGATACTGGAGCGCGGATCGACGGTGGAGATGATCCTGGACCGCACGCTGAAGTTCGAGGAGTCCGAACTGGAGGGGCTGCCGCCTGCTGCGGGGAGGCCGGCCGTTGTGCCTCCGGGCCGCGACAGCCAGAAACAGGACCCGCGGTTGTCGCGCCGCCCCTGGCCCGGACAGTAAGTCTGATGGCGGGTCAGGCCTGGTCGCCAAGAACGTTCGCAACCAGTTTCAAGAGCGCGTCCATCTGGATAGGCTTGGGCAGGGTGCCGTGCGCCCCGAGGTAGGCGGCGATGCGAAGATAGTCTCCTCCGAACGCCCCGCTCATAGCGATGACCTTCAGGCCAGGGTATTCCTGCCGCAGCGCCTTGATGGTCTCGATCCCCTCCTGCTCGGGCATCACGAGATCGGTGAGGATCAGATCCGCTCCCTCCACCCGAAGAGCCCGCATGGCTTCCTTGCCGTTTTCTGCGAGGCTGACCGAGTAGCCGGCCATCTCCAGCATGCTTCTCAACACGTCGCGCACGCCGGCATCGTCGTCCACCACCAGGATGCGCTTCTTGGCCTTCTCCTCCACGGTCCAGTTCCCTTGAGCCAGTTTAATGAGGGAGAGCCTCAAAAGGAATCCCCCGAGTCACTGATATTTGCCGGGCGTCCTTTCTGGCTTCGCCTCATTCCTGCCGCGCCTGCCGGGCAAGCCGCTCCAGCTCTTCGATTTCGCGTCCGGCGTCGGCAAACCGGCCCTGCCCCATCAACTCCCGGTACCGCTGGAGCCGCCGGGAGATTTCTTCCAGGATCTGACGCCGCTCGTCGGGCTTCGCCGCCGGCGCGGGCGCCGGGGCCGAGGTTTCCGCGGTTCTCGCCGCGGGGGCGGCCTGGCCTGTCAACTGGACCAGCGCATCCCCATATGTATCGGCATAGATGAGCCGGTTGCCCATGGCTGCCACAACTTTCTTGAGCTGCGGCATGCGCGCTTCGGCAGCCTGGATGTAGATGGGCTCGATGTAGACCAGCGTGTTCTCGACCGGCAGAACGAGCATCTGCCCGCGCAGCACCTGGGAGCCCTGCTGGTTCCACAGGGTCAGATCCTTGCTGATGTTCTGATCCTGGTTGATGCGGGCCTCGATCTGCATCGGGCCGAAGATCAACTGCTGCTTGGAGAGCTGGAGGAAGTGCAGCTCGCCGAGCGAATCGCCGTCGCAACGCGCCACCATCAGCCCGATGAGGTTGTCCTTGTTGCGCGGCGTGAAGGTGGTCATCAGCAGGAACTCCGGCTCGTCGCTGCCGGGCAGAGCGGCGACGATGTAGGTGGGCGTCACCGGCTGCGGACGTCCGCCGGGGCTGTTCATGTTGCGGGCGAGGTCCCAGACGTCTTCCTTGTTGTAAAAGGCCTCCGGATCGGTCATGTGGTAGGTGCGGTAGATCTCCGCCTGCACGCGGAAGATGGTTTCCGGATAGCGGGCATGGGCGCGGATGCCGGGGGGCATTTCGCTTGCCGGATGGAACAGGCGCGGGAAGAGCTTGCGGTAGGAGGCGAGGATCGGATCCTCCTCGTCGAAGACGTAGATGCGGATGGTGCCGTCGTAGGCGTCGACGGTGGCTTTCACCGAATTGCGGATGTAGTTCAGCAGTCCGGCGCCCTCGAGCCGCAAGAAGCGCGAGTAGGGGTGGCCGGCGCTGGCCGTGTAGCCGTCCACCATCCACACCAGCCGCCCCTCTTCGGTGATAACGAGATAGGGGTCCTGATCCCAAAGAAGGAATTCGGCCAGCGCCTGGAGCCGCTCGCGCACCTTGCGGCGGATGATCATGCGGCTCTCGGGCGTGATGTAGGAGGTGAGGACGATGTTCCAGTCGCCGTAGAGGAGGGCGGCGGCGAAGCGCAGCGGCATGGAGGAGATGGGGAAGCCGCCGCGGCCGCCGTATCGCGTCTCCACATTGCCCGATCCCGACGGGTAGTCGAACTCGGGTTGTTTGGTGTGAACGAAGACGGGCTCGTGTGAGACCTCTCCGAAGTAAATCTCCGGACGCGTGAGGCGCAGCGATTTCGTCTTCACAGCGGGCGGAGCGTCCTGGATGAGAAGGTAGGGCAGGCCGTCCTGCGTGATGCGCGCGGCTTCGGCGGCCACCATGCCGTAGCCGTGGGTGTAGACGAAGTGGGGGTTGATCCAGCGCGCCCGGGCGTCGGCCGGCAGTTGGGCGACGTCGATCTCGCGCGGCGTGATGAGGATCTGCCGGAGCTGGCCGTCGATGAAGTAGCGGTCGACGTCGGAGTCGTTGAAGACGTAATAGGGCCGCAGGGCCTGGATTTGCGTGACGGTGTCGTGGAAGGCGCGCCAGTCCCAGAGGCGGACGTTGTCGAAGAGGGCGCGGTGGCGGGTGCGGTCGACGGGCGCTTCCAGCTGGGCGGGGAAGTCGACTTCGACGGTGCGGCGGTCGAGGCGGTAGGCGGCGCGGGTGGCGGCGATGTGGCGCTCGATGTAAGGGCGCTGGATGGTGATTTCGCTGGGGCGCACGTAGAGCGAGCTGACGAGCGGCGGGATGACGGCGCCGGCGAGGAGCGCGGCGGGAAAGACGAGCGCCCATTTCCAGCGGCCGAGGAGAAAGGCTCCCGCGGCCAGCAGGGCGGCGAGGGTCTTGACGTAGATCAGGGGGAGGCTCACGTTCTCCGCGGTCCAGTCGACGCCGACCAGCGAGCCGTGGTCTTCGAAGAGGAGGTCGTAGCGGCCGAGGAGGATGGAGACGGCCCAGGCGGTGAGGAACAGCGCCGCGGCAGCACGCAGGAAACGCGAATCGAAAGAGCCTCGCAGGTCGCTCAGGTCGACGTCGTAGCGGAAGCCTGTCTCTTCGGCCCAAGAGATGCGGTTTCTGAGCTCCCAGAAGCGCGCAGCGGCCCAAAACAGGAGTCCGGCGACGAACGTGACGGCCAGCACGAAGCGCAGCAGCACGCGGTAGAACGGCAGGTCAAAGAAGTAGAAGCCGGGGGGATTGCCGAAGACGGGATCGGTCCAACCGGCGGGCGCGCCGCGGCTGCCGGCCCAGCGGACGATGGCCCAGGAGTCGATGGCGGAGGAGGACACAAGGGCTGCGACAAGAAAGATGGCGAGGGTGGACAGGCGCGCATACAAGGGGTGTTCGCGCAGCCCTGTGCCGGCGTGCTTCATGCCGCGGGCGTGCGCCACCCAGAATGCGATGAAGGCGACGATGGCACCGAGGGAGGCGGGAATCAGGTTGTAAGAGAGCATCTGGAGCCATGTCTCCACCTGCTGCATCTCCTTCCACCATTGGTATTCAATGGCCAAACCCGCCAGCCACCGGGCGCTGAACAGCACGAGAACGAGGACAATGACAATTGTTGCGCGGGCCATGATTTTCCCCTCGCTTCAGTGTATGCTGCCTCGTGCACAGGCAACACCCGGGACGGAGCTGAAACCACGATGACCCGAAGAGAATTTGCCGCCTCGCCGCTGGTTGCGGCGTTGCCGAACGCTCCCGGCTCGCGGTTGGCCGAGCCGATGCGGTGGCTTCAGTTGGCCTTCGTCGAGGACGACCCCGGCCGCTATGACATGAAGTTCTGGCTGGACTACATCCGGCGCGTTCAGGCGCAAGGCGTGTGCCTGTCGGCGGGCGGATGCGTGGCGTTCTATCCGACGCGGATCCCGCTGCACTACAAGTCGCGGTTCCTGAAGGAGGGGCAGGACCCGTTCGGCGAACTGGCGGCCGAGTGCCGCAAGATGGGGCTGGCGATCCTAGCGCGCGTGGATCCGCATGCGGCGCATGACGATGTTTTCCAGGCGCACCCGGACTGGATTGCACGGGACGCCGAGGGCAAGCCGCGGCGGCACTGGGCGATGCCGGACTACTGGGTGACATGCGGGCTGGGCCCATACAACTTCGAGTTCATGCGCGATGTGGTGCATGAGATTGCGGAGCGCTATGACATCGACGGGATCTTCTCCAACCGCTGGTCCGGCTCCGGCATATGCTGGTGCGATCACTGCCGGCGCAACTTCCGGGCGTTTGCCGGGCGCGATCTTCCGCGCAAGGCGGACCGCTCCGACCCCGCGTGGACCGCGTGGCGCGAGTTTTCCAATCAACGGCTGTTCGAGCTGTGGGACGTGCTGGATGCTGCCGCGCGTGCGGCGAGGCCGCAGGCGGCGTTCATTCCGAACACGGGCGGAGGGGCGAACGCGGAGCTGGACATGAAGCGAGCGGGCGAGCGCGCCCCCTTTCTGGTGGCCGACCGGCAGGCGCGCTACGGGGTGCAACTGGCGTGGGCGAACGGGAAGAACGCGCGCGAGTACCGCGCGGCGCTGGGCGGCAAGCCCGTGGCGGGGATCATCTCCGTGGGGCTGGAGGCGCCTTACCGCTGGAAGGACTCCACGCAGCAGCCGGCGGAGATCCAGCTTTGGGCGGCCGACGGCATGGCCCATGGAATGCGGCCGTGGATCACGAAGTTCAATGCGAAGCCGCTGGACTCGCAGTGGTTTGAGCCGGTGGAGCAGATCTTCGCCTTGCATGCGCGGCACGAGCGGTACTTCCGCAACGAGGCGAATCTGGCGCGCGCGGCCATCGTGTTTTCGCAGCAGACGGCGCTGCGCGTGGCGGCGGACGCCGACGATTTCATCCGCGGCGCCTTCCATGCATTGATCGAGGCGCGCATCCCGTTCGAGATGGCGCACGACGGCTTGCTGGACGCGGAGCATCTGCGGAACTTCCGCGCGCTGATGCTGCCCAACATTGCGGCGCTGTCGGACAAACAGTGTGATCAACTGCGGGCGTTTGTGGAAGGCGGCGGAGGGCTGGTGGCGACGCACGAAACTTCGCTCTATGACGAAAGCGGGCGCAGGCGGCAGGATTTCGGGCTGGCGGAGCTGTTCGGCTGCTCGTGGGCGGGGCGCACGATTGCGCGGCAGCAGAATGCGTATATCGACATCCGGGACCGCGAGCATCCTCTGCTGGAAGGATTGCGCGACGCGGGCCGCTTCATCCATGGTGTGCGGCGAGTGGAGATAGAACCGCATTCGCGCGAGCTGCCGCCGCTGACGACGATGCCCACCTATCCGGATCTCCCGATGGAAGAGGTCTACGTGCGGCAGCCGCCGACGAGGATTCCGGCAGTGGTGTGCCGGACGATCGGCAAGGGCCGCGTGGTGTACTTTCCGTGGGACATCGACCGGACGTTCTGGGAGGTGCTGTGCCCCGATCACGGGCGGCTGCTGGCCAACGCGGTGCGCTGGGCGCTGAACGAGGCGCCGGTGTTGACCGTGGAGGGACCGGGGCTGGTGGATGTGGCGGTGTGGCGGCAGGCTGCGTCGACCACGGTGCATTTGGTGAATCTGACGAACCCTTACGCGATGAAGGGGCCGGTCCGCGAGCACATTCCGCTGCCGCCGCAGCGGCTGCGGCTGCGCGTGGCGCGGCGACCGCGGCGTGCGCGGTGGCTTTGGGCGGACCGGGAGGCCGCGTTCCAGTACCGTGACGGATGGCTGGAGGCGCACACGCCGGCGGTGGCGCTGTACGAGGTGCTGGCGCTGGAAGACTGACACGGGGCGCGTGCGGTTTCTGGCAGAATGGCCGTGCGATGGAACTCGGGCTCGGGCTGATCGAAATCGGAAGACCCTGGGGAGCGGGGTGGCGCGGGCTGCCCACAGAGGAGCAAGTGGAGCGGCTGCTGGAGGCGGCGCTGGAGGAAGGGGTGCTGTTCTGGGACACGGCGTCGTCGTATGGGTCGAGCGAGGAGCGCGTGGGCAGGTTTCTGAGCTCGCGTGCGGATGCGCTGGCGCGAGTGACGGTGGCGACAAAGTTCGGCGACGTGTGGGCGCCGGAGATGGAGGAGTCCTACGGGGATCACTCATACGACGGGCTGCTGCGGAGCCTCGACCGTTCGATGGAGCGGCTGCCGCGGATCGACTTGTTGCAGGTGCACCGCGCCAGCGAAGAAGCACTGCGGCGCGAGGACGTCTACCGCGCGCTGGAAGAGGCGCGGCGGAGAGGGATCCCGCAGTTCGGCGCGAGCGTGAAGACGGTGGAGGCGGCGCGGATCGCGATCGAATCCGGGTGGTTTGGCTGGCTCCAGATTCCGTACAATCCGCTGCGGCGGGAGATGGCGCCGGTGTTCGCGATGGCGCTGGAGCACGGGCTGCGGCTGCTGGTGAACCGCCCGTTCGCGGAAGGGAGGCTGCTGTGGAACGAGGCGGGCGAGCCATTGGCGGAAGAGACGGCGCGGCGGCGGGCGTTCGAGTTTCTGCTGGGGACGCCCTTTGACGGGTATGTGCTCGTGGGGACCAAGTCCGCGGAGCACCTGCGGGACAACGCGAAGCTGTGGCGCGAGCTCGTCAGGAGCTGAGGGCGCGGATGCGGGCGGCTTCCGCGGCGATGGCTTCGGCCATTTGCATGGTGGTGGAGCTGCCGCCCATGTCGTAGGTGCGGACCTCGCCGCGGCGGATCACCTCTTCGACCGCCTTGTGGATGGCGGCTTCGACCTCCTTTTCGCCGGTCCATCCGGCCATCATGGCGGCGGCGAGGATGGAGGCGATCGGGTTGACCTTGTTCAGTCCCGCGTACTTGGGGGCGGAGCCGTGAGTGGGCTCGAAGACGGCGTAGGATTCGCCGATGTTGCCGCTGTAGGCGAAGCCCATGCCGCCCACCAACTGGGCGCAGAGGCCGGAGAGGATGTCGCCGAAGAGGTTGGTGGTGACGATGACGTCGTAGTTGGCCGGGTTCTTGAGCAGCCACATGCAGATGGCATCGACGTTGGCGGTGTCGAACTCGATGTCGGGGTAGGCAGCGGCGACCTCTGTGGCCTGTTCCAGGAAGAGGCCGCAGGTGGCGCGCAGCACGTTGGCCTTGTGGACGGCAGTGACCTTGCGGCGGCCGTTGCGGCGGGCGAATTCAAAAGCGGCCTTTACGATTCGGTGAGAGGCCCTGGCGGTGACGGAGCGGATCGAGATGGCGGCATCGCGCGGGATGCGGCTCATCGCCTTTTCGGCGTAAAAGGACTCAGGCACCTGGGGGAACTCGACTCCGACGTACATGCCCTCGGTGTTTTCGCGGAAGACGACGATGTCGATCCCCTCGCGGTAGTTGAGCGGATTGCCGGGCAGAGCGCGGCAGGGACGCTGGCAGATGTAAAGATCGAGCAACTGCCGCATGCGGACGATGGGGCTGCGGTAGGCAAGGCCGCGGCCCTGGAGTTCGGGGGCGAGTTCGCGGGCGGCTTCGGCGGCGGGCTTGGAAGTAATGGCGCCGAAGAAGGCGCACCCGGTGCGCTTGAGCAGGTCGAGCGTACGCTGTGGCAGGGCGTCGCCCTCGGTGACCCAGAAGCGCCAGCCGATGTCGCCGTGGTGGTATTCGGCCTCGAAGCCCGCGGCGTCGAGGACGAGGCGGGCGGCGGAGGCGACTTCAACGCCGATGCCGTCGCCGGGGAGCCATGCAATCTGGTGTCTGGCCATGAAGCGCATCCTCCTCAGGGGTTCAGCCTGCGGCTGGGGCAGCGTACTTCGCCTTGAGATACGGGATCAGCCCGCCGGCGCGGATCAACTCGATGGCGCGCGGGTCGAGCGGGGCGGCAGCGATGGAGATGTGGCGCGAGAGGTTGTGGATCTCGCCGGCGACAAAGTCGATTTCGAGTTCGTCTCCCTGGCGGCATTCGGCGGCAGCCGAGGGGCTGATCAAGGCGGGCAAGCCGAGGTTGATGGCGTTGCGGAAGAAGATACGCGCGAAGCTGGCTGCGATAACGGCGCCGCAGCCGGAGAATTTGAGGGCGGCAGCGGCCTGCTCGCGGCTCGAACCGCAACCGAAGTTGGCGGCGGCGACGATGAAATCGCCGGGCCGGATGCAGGAACGGATATCGGGATAAGCGAGCTCGAAGAGGTGCTCCGCGGTCTTCTCGCGGTCAGTGATGTTCAGGTAGCGGCCGGGGTAGATGACGTCGGTGTCGATGTTGGGGCCGAGCGTGGCGACGACGCGGCCGCGAAGGACGGCGGAGGCGTCAGACATGGGCGTTCTCCTTTGCCATGACGATTTCAGGGTGGATGATGCGCCCGGCGACGGCCGAGGCTGCGACAACGGCGGGGCTGGCGAGGTAAACGAAAGAGTCTTTGCTGCCCATGCGGCCGATGAAGTTGCGGTTGGTGGAGGAGATGCAGTTTTCGCCCGCGGCGAGGATGCCCTGATGGACACCCACGCAGGGGCCGCAGCCGGGCGGATTGACGATGGCTCCCGCTTCGATGAGCTTCTCGAGATAGCCGAGGCGCATGGCGTCGAGATAGACACGCTGGGAAGCGGGGATGATGATGAGGCGGGTTTGCGGGTGCACGCGGCGTCCGGCAAGGATCGACGCTGCGGCTTCGAGGTCCTCGAGCCTGCCGTTGGTGCAGGAGCCGAGCACCGCCTGGTGGACCGGCACATCGGCGAGGGCGGAGATGGGGCGGACATTGTCGACCGAGTGGGGGCAGGCGACCTGGGGCTCGGGGATGTCGTAGTCGAGGTTGACTTGGAGGGTCTGTTCGTACTCGGCCTCGGGATCGGGGCCGATCTCGAGGACAGGCGTGAAGGAAACCTTGGCGCCCATTTCCATGGAGAGGTTGCAGAGGACCATGCGGGAGGCGGTGGTCATGCGCCGGATGGCGCTGCCATCGAACTCGACGGCGCGGTAGTCGGCGCTGGCGGCGCCGAGCTTTCCGATGGTCCAGAGGATGAGATCCTTGGCGGAGACCCAGGGAGCGAAGCTGCCTTCCACTTCGATGCGGAGGGTGGAGGGGACCTTGAACCAGAGCTTGCCCTCGACCCAAACGCCGGCCATTTCGGTTGCGCCGATACCCGTGGCGAATGCGCCGAAGGCGCCGTGAGTGGTGATGTGGGAGTCCGTGCCGACGACGACCATGCCGGGCTGGACGTGGCCGTTTTCGGCGAGGACCTGATGGCAGATGCCGCCGCGCCCGACGTCGTAGAAGTGGCGGATGCCCTGCTGCTGGACAAACTCGCGGACGGCTTTGTGAGTGGCGGCCGTCTTTTCGCTTTCTGCGGGGATGCGGTGGTCGAAGATGATCACGATCTTCCCGGGGTCCCAGACGCGGGGGACGCCGATTTCGAGGAACGCCTTGCGGACGAGATCGGCGTTCTCGTGGCTCATGGCAAGATCGACATCGGCCACGACGATCTCATGGGGTTCAACGCGGGAGCGTCTGGAGGCACGGGCGAGGATTTTCTCCGCAAGTGTCATGAAATGGGGCCTCCTCGGGAAGCTCTGGAGCGCGGGGGCAGGTATTTGTTTTCGAGCTCGCGGTATTCGGGCAAGCCGACGAAGCTCGTGTAGTCGCGGAACGAGGAAAGGCGGTGGACCTCGCCGGCGAGGATACCGGAGGGGGAGTTGCGCAGATCGCAGAAGAAATCCGTGAGAGCGCGGTGCATAACCATGATGGAGGCGACAGGGATGGAAACGCGGGCGACGCCCATGTCGGCGAGTTCGGGGATGGGGATGAGTTCGGTCTTCACGCCGGTAACAGCGTCCATGAGGTTGACCGAGAGAAGGCCGCGGATTTCGCGGGCGGCGCGTTCAATGTCGGCGCGGGTGCCGATGCCGTCGATGAAGGCCATGTCGGCGCCGGCTTCGAGATAGAGGTTGGCGCGGCGGATGGCTTCGTCGAGGCCGAGGACGGCATAGGCGTCTGTGCGGGGTGTTGATGACGATGTCGCGCCCGGAGCGGGCGCGCACGTCGGCCATGGCGCGGACCTTGCCGGCCATTTCTTCCGCGCTGATGACCTGTTTGCCTTCCATGTGGCCGCAGCGTTTGGGGAAGACCTGATCCTCGATGTTGACGCCCGCGGCGCCCATTTCGATGAGCCGTTCGGTGATACGGGCGGCGTTGAGGGCGTTGCCGCCGCCGGTATCGATATCGGCCATGACAGGGATCTTCACGGCGCGGCAGATGTTGGCGGTGATGTCGAGGATGTCTTTCATCTCGACGAAACCGACATCAGGGAGGGCGAGCAGCGAGCCGGCGAGACGGAAGCCGGAAACCTGGACGGCCTGAAAACCGGCGGACTCGATGATGCGCGCGCTGAGAGCGCCGTGGCAGCCGGGGACGACGAGCGCCTGACGGCGTTCCAGAGCCGCGCGAAGACGGGACGCACGATCTGACAAGGATTGAATGGCTCCTCCCTGCAGCATACTCCCGGCGCGGGCCAGATTCAGAGAAAAAAGTCTGAAATAGAAATTTCAGGCGGGGGCGAGTCCTGGGCAGGCGGCGCCGCGAGTTCGGCGCGGAGCCGATCGAGCAGGATGGCGGCTGCCTTTTGGGAAGCGGCCTTCTTGGAGCTGGCCTGCGCGGCGGCGGCGTGGCCGGGGCCGAGGCGGACCTCGACGGTGAAGAGCTTGGCGTGCTCGGGGCCCGACTGGGAGATGAGCGAATAGCGGGGCAAGGGCAGCTTGCGGGCCTGCGCGAGTTCCTGGAGGGCGTTCTTGGGATCGACAGGGACGGTAGAGGCCGAGGCCTGGGCGGCATCGATAGCAGGCCAGAGGAAGCGTTGCAGGAGGCTGCGGCAGACAGCGAGGCCGCGGACTTTGCCGGCGTCGAGGTAAATGGCGGCGAGGAGGGCCTCGAAGGCGTCGGCGAGGAGAGCCTTCTTGTTGCGGCCGCCGCTGCGCTCCTCGCCTTTGCCCAGGAGAAGGAAGCGGCCGAGGCCGAGCGTGGCGGCAACGCTGTGGAGGCGGGAGGCGCTGACGAGGTGGGCCTTGAGGCGGGAGAGGTCGCCTTCGCGGCCGCTGGGGCAGAGGTGGAAGACGAACTCGGAGGCGAGGAAGCCGAGGATGGAGTCGCCGAGAAATTCGAGCAGTTCGTTGTGCGGTGTGCCGGCGGAGGATTCGGCGCGGACAGACTTGTGGGTGAGCGCGCGGAGGAGCAGGTCCCGGTTGCGGAACCGGTAGCCGAGCAGGGACTCCAGCTCCTCCGGCGGCGCAGGCATGACCAGGTTACTTGGCGGCTTCCGCCTTTTTCTTGTTCGCGTCGACTTTGAGCTGGGCGGCAACGGACTTGATTTGGCCAGCGACGTTGGGATCGTTGAGAACCTTGTCGAGCAGGGCCAGAGCATCGTCGGGCTTTCCGCTTTGGAGCTGGCAATTGGCGAGCCGGACCATGAGCGAGGCGTCCTGCTGGGAGGTGAGCGACGCGGCGGTGGAGAGTTCAGAGGCGCAGACGTCGTACTTCTTGCGCACGAGGGCGGCGAGTCCGAGGGCTTCGTGACCCTGGGCGATGAAGTCCTTCTTGGCGGCCTCCCACTGCTCATCGGTGATGTCCGGGCGCGGCTTGGCGGCGGTGTTGATGGTGGCGATGGCTTCCTTGGCGAGCTTCTCGGCGCGGCCGAGCTTCTCCTCGCGGTCGAGGTCGAATTCCTTGGTCCGGAGGGCGAGGGCGTTGGCGATCATGAGCTGGGCTGCGTAGAACTTGGGATCGGCCTCGACAGCCTGCTCGGCCCACACGATCGCGTTTTCGAGATCGCCTTTCTGCTGGTAGGAGAAGGCCCCGATGTAGAAGGCAGTGGCCTTGAAGTCGGTTTCGGCGAACTTGGTGACGAGTTCCTTGGCGGCGGCGATGCGGGCGTCGGGATCGGGCGCCTGGAAGATGGCCTGGACGGCATCGAGCTCTTTCTGGCTCTTGGGCTGAGGGGGTTTCGGGTTGGCGGTCTGCGCGAAGGCGAGGGAAGCCGCCAGGAAGGCGGTCACGAGGCTTGCGGTCAGGAGACGGGTCATGTCAGATTTTCCTTGCTAAATGTAAAGAGATCACGGCGCCTGGGGAGGTTTCAACCGGGAGTTGACCTGGTCGAGCTCGGACCGGGCGGCTTGGCGCGCGGCGTCGCTGGCGCCTTCCACGGCAAGGGCGTCCTGGTAGCGGCGCACGGCGAGTTCGGGATCGCGCGCGGCGCGCGCAAGGCGGCCGAGGTAGACGAGGGTCCAGGCGCGTTCGAAGGGTTCCGGGTTGAGCTCGAGCGTGCGCTCGAACCATTGCTGGGCAAGATCGAGGTTCTTCTGCTGGGCGGCGATCCGGCCGAGGCCGTAGGTGGCGCGCGCCTTGAGCGGGGCAGTGGCATCGGAGGCGTAGACGCGGCGGAAAATTCCGCCTGCGGCTTCGAAATTCCGGGCCTCGTAGAGCTTTTCCGCCTCCTGGAGGTCCTTTTCGGCTGGCGGCAGCGAGGGCTGCGGGGCTTCGACTTTCTTGACGGTGGGAGCAGAGGCGAACTCGATGCCGGCGATGCGCTTGTCTTCGCGGGCGAGATCGATGGATTCGATCATCTTTCGGAAGTAAAGCGCAAAGGACTCTTCCTGCTTTTCGTATTCGGCGAGCGCTTCGTAGAAGGCGGCAGTGAGGATGAAGCCCTCGCGCATAGCCTGCTGGACCAAGGCGGGGCCGCGGGAGCGGGCGAGGCGGGCCTCGACGGCGTAGACGGCGCTCTTGGCGGCGAGGCGGGTGAAGTCGTTCTTGTACTCTTCGGCGAGGAGCGGGGAGCCGAGGGCGAGGTCGGCGAGGGGCTTCTTGGCGTCGAGGGAGGAGGAGTATCGGATAACGAGCGGATCGATGAGGTGATCGAGATAGGCGTGGCGGATGTCGGCGGCGCGGGGGCGCGGGCTGGGCGTAACGATGACGTAGAAGTCGTCGCCGAGGAGCCTGGAGACGACAATGTTGGGGGGAGCGAGGAGTTCAATGAAGATCTGGAAGCGGCGTCCGCGGAGGCCGGAGGTGGGATTGCGGAGGTAGGCGTTGGCCTCGAGGATGGCCTCGGTGACGGGCTGGTGATACTGCGCGATGACCTGGTCGAAATATGGCTGGGCGCGGCGGAAGGCTTCGTCGAGTTCGGCTTCGCGGTGGAAGCGGGCCAGCAGTGGAAGGAGCCCTTCGAGAGGAAGGGTCTCCGGCGGCATGAGGTTGGGGTTGAAGCGGGGCTTGAAGTTGGGAGGACCCGTTGTGCTGAGGGCGAGCGTGATGTAGCGGGAGAGTTCGGCGGCAGGGGATTCGGCGCGGCGTTCGGTAATGAAGTCGCGGATTTTGTCGAGAGAAGGGGGCTTCCGTTCGGCGATCCAGGAGAGGATCTGGCGGCGCAGGGGGTGAGTATTGGGAGAGTTGAGCCCTTCGTCGTAACCGGAAGCGTTGAGAGCGGCGAGAACGGTGAACAGAGCCGGGGAGGCATCGAGTTCGCCTGTAGGCTGCTGGGCGGAGAGATGAGAGGCGAGCAAAAAGACGGGCACCAGAGGAGCGATAGCGCGCGCGGGATGGATCCGGTGCATTGCCGTCTGCTTCCAGTGTAGCGGATCGGCTTGCCTCATCCGGCGGCGAGCTGGGGCAGAAGGGGTACGGAAGGCCGGAAGCGCTAGTACCATCAAAGGGATGCGGGCAAGCGGGATCGTCGTAGAATGGGGAATGCAAGAAAGAGGCACGGGAAAGGTGTGCGCCGCTGGCGCAGGAGGAGAGGACATGAAGCGACCCGGATTGACAGTTTTGCAGCGGGGAGCGTTGGCGGCGGTTGTGTTGCTGGGTCTGTCTGGCACGGTGAGCGGGCAGTGGGGTGTGGGTGGCCTTGGGGGCATCCTGGGATCGGACGATCCCGGGGGGATGCCTCCCTCGCGGATTGCGTTCAGGCCATGGATCTCGGCCAATGGAAGCTATTCGCAGGTGTTGGGCGAGCCGAGTATGCCGGGCTTGAGGAGGGACTTTTACGGGTACGGGGCATCGGCCGGCGTGAGCGGGGCGAGGGGGTGGGAACGAACGTCGGTGGCGGGGTTTTACAGTGCGAACTACCAGCGGTGGACAGGCGGGGGAGTGCGCGGGGGGGCCAGCCAGGTGGGCGGAGTGTCCGTCAGCCACAGGGCGACTGACCGCGCAGGGCTGTTTGTGACGCAGTTTGCCGGAAGCAGCATTGGCGGCTTCGGGTACGGCGCGCGCGCGGGCATATTCGGGGGATTCGGCATTGCAGGATCGGCACTGTTGCTGAGCGCTGGGCTGTTTGGAGCGCCAGTTTCGGACTTGGCCAACAACGGGCTGGTGGACAACGAGCTGTTCAGTTCCAGGGTGCATTTTTACGGCACGTCGGGGGGAGTAAATTTCCGTCCGGGTTTGAGGTGGTCGTTGGGAGCAGGCGCGCAGGCAAACTATGTACGGAGAAAGGGTGCCGGGTTGCGGGATCTGAATTCGTACGGGGTGTTTGGGCAGGCAGGATACCAGCCGGGGCAAAACACCCAGATCGGGTTCAGTTATGGCTACAACGAGTTCTCGTATCCGAAGCTGTTCGGGGACAACCGGGCGCAGTTTGCGGGCGCAGGGCTGCAGCACCGGTTTTCGCCACAGACCTCGATCAGCCTGAACGGAGGAGTGTTCCGCATGGATACGAAGTTTCTGGGCGCGGTGCAAACGGATCCTGCGATTGCCGCCCTGCTGGGTGTAACCAGCCAGATCGAGGTGCAGAAAAGGTCCTTTTACGGATGGCAGGGGTCTGCGGCGATTCGCCGGAACTGGCGCGAATGGGGCACCTCGGTGGGCTATACGCACGGGCTGAATCCTGGCAACGGAGCGATTCTGGCATCGAGAAGGGATGCGGTGTTCGGCTCGGCGGGCAGGAGTTTTCAGCGTGTGAGCTTTGGGGTATTCGGCGGCTACTACCGGTGGAGCGGGCTACTGCAGAGCACGACTCTTTCCAGCGGATCGGTGGGCGCGAGCACGGGCTTCCGCGTGGCGGGAGACCTCTACTTCGGATTCAATGGGGGCTATTCGTATTTCGATACTGCGGCCAACCCGAGGAGATGGCAGAGGTTCGTTTCGGCGCACTTGACATGGTCGCCGAGCGCGGCGGCGTTCCGGTTCTAGGAAAGCGCAGGGCGGAGTAAGGGATAGAGGCTTGAGGGGGGGCAGACGGCGCCGAGGGAGTCGAAGGAGAACAAGGCCAGAAGACGGCGGAGCTTGGGGGTCATGGAGCGCAGTCCGAGGTAAGTGCGAAGGTGGGCGATGGCGCCGGAGGCGAGGCGGGGCTGAGCGGGATCGAATTCCCAAGGGTGGACGTAAATGCAGGCGGGGGCGTTGTGGGCGCCGTTGAGGAGCCGGATACCGGCGGCGACGTAGGCCGAGGGGAGCAGGCGGAGATAGGCTCCGCCGCCGACAGGAGCGTTGCGGCGCGGGGAGAGCGGGACGGCGGCGGGGGGGACTTCCAGGATCGGCCCCGAGGGGGTTTGGATGCGGTGGGGGAAGACGGGGTGAGAGGGAATGCCGTAGCGGTCGTGGCGGACGGGGTAGATGCTGGAGTCCGTGTCGAATCCGCACTCGACGAGGATTTCGAGGGCCCAGAGGGAGCGGGAGGTGATGGAGAAGCTGGGGGCGCGGTAGGCGCGGGGGCGTACGCCTGCGGCCTGGGCGATGGCATCGGCGGCGTCGCGGGTGTCCTGGCGGAACCGGCCAGGAGACAGCGCGAAGACGAGGGAATGGGAGAAGCTGTGGCAGGCGATTTCGTGGCCAGCTTCGGCAATGCGGCGGACGAGGTTGGGGCGGCGGGCGGCGACCCAGCCGAGGACGAAAAAAGTGGCGCGGACGCGGGATTCGGCAAGGAGGTCGAGGACGAGGGCTGTGGCCTCCTCGACGCGCGAGGGGAGGGCGTCCCAGTGGGAGGCGGGGACGGAGGCGCGCACTTCGGTGGGGTGGAAGTACTCCTCGACGTCGATGGTGAGGATGTTGGTCATGTTCAGAGGCGGAGGATGTGGGGTTCGGCGCGGCCCTTGAGGGCGTTGCGGGTGTCGAGGATGAGGGGGGCAGAGCGGACGAGCGCGTCGTAATCGAAGCAGCGGTGGTCAGTGACGATGACGGCGCAATCACAGGGGGAATCGAGGGGAGCAGAGCGGAGGGTGATGGAATCGAGGCGGAGTTCGGGGACGTAAGGATCGGAATAGGAGGCGGCGGCGCCGCGCTGAAGGAGGAGGTGGATGACGTCGAGGGCGGGGGATTCGCGGACGTCGTCGATGTCGCGCTTGTAGGCGACGCCGGCGATGTGGATGCGCGAGTTGCGGAGGGGCTTGGCGTGGTCGTTGAGGGCGTCCTGGATGCGGGAGACGACATAGCGGGGCATATCGCCGTTGATGTGGCCGGCGAGCTCGATGAAGCGGGCCTCGATGCCGGCCTGCTTGGATTTCCAGGAGAGGTAGAAGGGGTCGATGGGAATGCAGTGGCCGCCGAGCCCGGGGCCGGGATAGAACGGCATGAAGCCGAAGGGCTTGGTTGCAGCGGCGTCGATGACCTCCCAGACGTTGATGTTCATGCGGTGGCACATGACGGCCAGCTCGTTGACGAGGCCGATGTTGATCATGCGGAAGGTATTTTCCAGGAGTTTGACCATTTCGGCGACGACGGTGTTGCTGACCGGGACGACGGTGTCGAGCGCCATGGAGTAGAAAGCGGCGCCGACATGAGTGCAGGCTGGGGTGATGCCGCCGACGACTTTGGGGATGTTCTTCGTCTGGAACTTCGGGTTGCCGGGATCGACGCGTTCGGGAGAAAAGCAGAGGAAGAAGTCTTGGCCGGCCTTGAGGCCGGAGGCCTCGAACATGGGTAAGAGGAGTTCTTCCGTGGTGCCGGGGTAAGTGGTGGATTCGAGGATGACGAGGAGGCCGGGGTGGATGTATTGGGCGATGGATTGGGCGGCGTTGAGCACGAAGCTCATGTCGGGGTCTTTGGTTTTGCGCAGAGGCGTCGGCACGGCGATATTGATAGTGTCGAGGCTGGAGACAGCGGAGAAATCCGTCGTAGCGCGGAGCAGTCCCTGATCGACGAGCGAGCGGACATCGGCCGAGGGGACGTCCTGGACGTAGCTGCTGCCGGCATTGATGGCTTCCACCTTATGAGCGGAGACGTCAATGCCGGTGACATGGAAGCCAGCCTTGGCGAACTCGACGGCGAGGGGGAGGCCGACGTAGCCTAAGCCGACGACACCGACGCGCGCCTGACGGGAGCTGATTCTGTGCAAGAGGGATTCGGCGTGAAGCGGGAGCGGGGCAGATTCAGGCATTTCGGAACTCATGAGGCAAGGATGAAAACTCAGTGTAATCTATCGGCAAAAAGGCGCTCGCGGATGAGCCTGGCGTAAAGGGCGGCAAGCCTGGGGCGTTCGAAGCGGACGACCGCATCGCGGTTGGTGTAGAAGGGAATCTGGCATGAGACGGCGAAGCGGACAGCCTCGGAGAGAACATTGCGGACAGCCTCGGGGTGGTCGTGCGGCACACACCATCCGGCGCCGGTTTCGGCGATGAGGCGGGCGACCTCGCCATTTTCGGGGGACAGGGCAATGATGGGCTTACCCGAAGCGAGGTACTCGAAGAGCTTGCCTGGGAGGCTGAACTCGTTGGTCATGGTGAGGAGGAGATAGTCGGTGTCAGCGATCCACCGAAGTGCCTCCTGTTGCGGGAGGAAGCCAAGGATCCGGACGGAGGGGCCCCGGGCGGCGAGGAGCTGTTGCTCGGTTTCCGAGATGCGGCCGATGAAGCGGGTTTCGATGCGGGAGCGGATTTCGGGGGGGAGGCCATCCAGAGCCTGGAAGTACCAGGAGGGGGAAGCGGTGCGGTAAGCGGTGCCGATGTGAGTGACGATGACCTTGTCCCTTGGACCCGGGGATTGCGGGCGGGCATCGAAGAGAGGCTTGAGGGCGTCGGGGTCGTAGCCGTTGTGAATGAGGGAGAACTTCGAAGGAGGCTGGTCTGGGTAGCGGGAGCGGATTTCGCGGAGGGAGGATTCGGTGACGGCGACGACGAGATCGGAGAGGGTGACGGTTTCGCGCTCGATTTGTTGGGCTCGGCGGCGGATGAAGTCGTCGCGGAGGAACTCGAAGTCGGTGAGGTAGAAGCGGAGCCATTCGTCGCGAAAGTCGCTGATGAGGCGGAGGGAAGGGAAGGAAAGTTTGAGGGAGTTGCCGATCAGGAAGACGGAGAAAGGGGGAGCAGTGACGAGGACGGCATGGATGCGATGGCGGCGGATGATGCGCCTGGCAGCGCGGATGGCGTTGGGGACCCAGACAACCTGGGGATCCGGAGAAAAGACGCGGCGGGCGGCGCGGCTGACGAAGGACTTCCAGCCGGAGGCGGGAGCGGAGGATTCCTGAGCATCGGCGGTGTGACGGCTGCTGGAGACGAGATCCCAGAGGCGCTTGCGCACGTAAAAGGGGAGTTCCGGGGAGAAGGCGCGATGGAGAGTGATGGAGGGCGGCAGGTGAGAGAGGAGGGCCGGGTCGCGGACGGGCGCACCGGCGTTGCTGGCAGAGAGGACATGGACATCGAAGCCGTGGTGCGGGAGGTATTTGGCGAGGCTGAGGGCGCGCATGACCGTGATGCCGCCGACCGGGGGGAATGCGTAAGCGATGAGGAGCAGGCGGATGGGGTGCTGGAGTTCAGCCGAGGGGACGTCCGCGGGGCGCCCCTGCGAATCCGCAGAGCCGGGAATCGACATCTCCTCCTGAGAGGCGGCCGCCGACAGAACCGGGGGCCGCGTTCACGTTGAAGGATAGCACAGCACGCAAGCCGGGAGCGTGACAAGGGGTAGCAAAAATGTTTCCGCTTCATTTTGAGCCGATTCTGTCGTTCCAGGCGGGGCGGGAGGAGGAAGGGCACGTAGGCTCTGTGCGGGCCGCCAAGAAGGCGCGCGGCGGCGATGCAGGAGGGAAAGAGAGTGCGGAAGCAGGCGGTTATGGCGGCGTGGGCGACACTGATCTGCGCCGGGGCGATGTGGGGCCAAAGCAAGATTCATCTGCCGACACAAGGCCGCGAGGCGGACTTCAGCGCATATCCGAGGACGAAGCCGGCGCGGGCGGTGGCGGCGCTGCCTGTCAGTTGCACCCCCGGGGAAGCGGTGGTGGTGACAGCCGGACCGGCAGCGGGCATTTATGTGTGCCACGAGGGTGGAGCCTGGGTGGCTGCGGCGCCGCACGGCCACCAGCTCAGCGAAGTGAGCGGGGTTTCAGGCAAGCAGGGAACAGGGACGCTGTTGCAGGCGTTCGGCGGCGGGGCAGTGCAAGCGGGCGACTGCGCGCAGTTTGACGAGAGCGGGAATCTGGTTTCAGCCAATGCGCCGTGCGGCACGGGGGCGGAGAACTTCAGCCTGGACTTCACGAGCGCGACGGTACTGAACCTGGATCACAACCTGGGAACGCAGAGTGTGCTAGTGGGCTGCTCAGATCCGGCCGGGCAGGCTGTCATCCCGGACAGCGTCCGCGTGGTGGACGCAAACCGGGTGACGGTGAGCTTCCTGGTGGCGCAGTCAGGGCGTTGTGTGGTGAACGCCACTGGCGGAGGCGGCGGGAGCAGCAGCGGAGCGGTGAATTCGGTGTTTGGGCGGACGGGCGCGGTGACGGCGCAGGCGGGCGATTACAGTTTCAGCCAGATTGCAGGGCAACTGGCGTTGAGCCAGATCGCGCCGGCGGCGTTACAGGGGAACGGATCGAAGATCCAACTGTTCAGCGGGGCGGCAGTGGCAAACGATTGCGCGAAGTTCGATGCGAGCGGGAATCTGGTGTCGGCCGGGGCTGCCTGCGGAACCGGGAACGGCGACGTCAGCGGGCCGTCGGGAAGCGTCGACGGCGAGGTGGCGCTGTTTCAGGGGACGAGCGGCAAGATCCTGAAACGTGCCAGCGGAAGCGGCGTCGTCAGGCTGTCCAATGGCGTGCTTGGATTTGTCAGCGGCGCGGCGTCGGATTGCATCCGGGCGGACGGCACGAGCGGGCCGTGCGGGGGCACGATCTATTTCGGCGCCGGGCTGGATGGAACCGGGACGGCTGCGGACCCGGTGCGGCTGGCCAGCGGGGGAAGCGTGGCCAGCCAGACCTTCTACAGCGCGAGTCTGACGTTCGGGACGCTGCCGGGCCAGAGTTGCGCCGAGCAGAGCATACCTGCCGCCGGAGCGACGCCGGGCGAAGCCGTGGCCGCGGGGTTGCCGCCGGCGTTGCCAGCGGGACTTGTGGGGACCGTGTACAGCGGCGCGGATGTTTTGGTGGTTCGGTTATGCAATGTGACGGGCACGCCCGTGGACATTCCGGCGGATACGTCTTTCAGCGCGCGGATCGTGCGCGGGTTTTAGCAAGGAGGAAACGTGAGAGGATGGGGAAAGATTCTGGTTGCCACGGCGGCAACCACAGTGGTTCTGTTTGCAGTGACGCTCAACGGGAGCCTCCAGGTGCTGGGAACTCTGACGGCGGGCATTGTGGACTTTACAGCGTCGACGTCAACGGCGCCCATGAAGACCGGAACGTCCCTGCCCGGAACCTGCACGACGGGACAGGCCTTCTTCAAGATCGACGCCGCCGCCGGCCAGAACATCTACCTTTGCACGGCTGCCGACACTTGGACGCAGGTGCAGGGGGGCGGCGGCGGGGGCAGTTCCAGTCCGAGGCCTTCGAGCAGATACATCATGGCGCAAACCGACTTCGGCGGAATCACGTGGAGCCAAACCACGCCTGTGTATCTTGGGGGGTTTCAGTTTAACCGCTACGCCGGGACGCAAACCCTGAACAACCCAACCTCAGGCGTCGTTCCTGCCGACCGGGCCGGTATGGCCACAATCTCGACCACAACTACTGCGAACAACTACAGCATATGGGGGCTGAATGTTGCGGCCACCGCAATCAGCTTGCCGTTTGCGGCTGATGCCGACTCGTTCTACGCCAAAACAGATTTGGATTGGCAGATCGAGTACATCTTCCGTCTAACCAACACCACAGAGGTGCAGTTCCTGGCGGGGCTGATGGATGCAGCCATGGAAGCCCCTCCGCAGGCAGTAGGAATCTCGTACAGGTCTGCCGCCAGCTCCAACTTCCTGTGGTCGGTAACCTCAACCAATACGTGGACGAGCGATTCGGACACTGGAGTGGCAGCAGACACTGGCTGGCACAAAGTGAAGATCCGAAGCGACGGAACTCAGGCGTACAAGATCTGGATGTCCATCGACAACGGGACAGAAATCAGCGTGTGCCCATCCGGCTGTACGCTCACGCGGAGCAACTCCGGGGCGCGATATCTCAGCACGATAGGGTTCTTCCTTAGGACGACGGAAGCGGCGCAGAAGACAGTGCAACTGGATTACGCCGATTTTTACCTTGACAGAGGTTCGGAGAGATGAAGACTTTCTTGGGAATGCTGCTGAGCCTCCCGCTGTTCGCGATCAGCAACTCGATAGTCATTCATGAAGCGAGCGGCTCGGCGCAGTCGAGCCGCCCTTTCACGGCATTGATGCTGTTTGTCGAGGGCGAGTTCCCATCAGGAACATACCCGAAGCCAAGGATCAACGGTTCCGTCCCTTCGGCTTGGCAAGCGGATGTGAAGAGCCGGTGGCCGGACGGGAGTGTGCTTTCGGCGTTTGTCAGCTTCCCGGTCAATCTGAGTGCCAACGGGCAGGTGACGGTGGACTTCGTCCCCGACGCGAACGCATGCCATTTGGGGAACCAAGCAACTTGCGAGGCGGCGGCCCTGGATCAGAACGGCATGGCCAATTTCCTGAGCGGCAGCTGGGATGCCGAGATCCGCGGGACAGCAAACTCGATCACTTACAGCGCCAAAGCGAAAACGATGCTAGCCGCCGGGGCTTGGAGGTACTGGCTGCGCGGCCCGGTGGTGACGCGCGTGATTGTTGAGGACATCGGATTCACCTACGACTTCGGCTGGCAGTGGGACGGCAGCAACTGGCAGGCCCCATCGAGTGATACGTACAAGAGCATTCACCCAATGTTCGAGTTGAGCTTCTACCCGGGATGGGGCGGAGTGGAAACGGGTTTCCGGGTGGAGAATTCGTGGTGGACCAAGCTGCAGAACCAGAGGTTCAATCTTGAATTTCTTGCCGGCAGTCCGCTGTCGGTTGTCTATTCCAAGACCAACTATGACCTGGCCGCAAAAGCGGCGAGTTCCTACTATGCCTGGAGCGGAACAGCTACGGGGGCGATTGTGGTGGACCGGAACCTGGCCTACCTCGTGGCCACACGCATCCTTCCTTCCTACGACATCTCAATTCAACTGGATTCGGCAACGCTTTCCAGCGCATTGGCGCAGTGGCCCAGCAGTGTCGGCACGGACGACCAAGGCCGTCCTGATCCGCGTTCTTGCACGACCCAGAATCCGTGCGCATACATCAAAACCGACATGCCGGGCACGGGGGATAGCAACAATTTTGGGATTCTTCCGCGCTTCCAGCTGTATTACCTGTACGCGATGGGCGACAGCCGCTTCAGTGTCGCGACCAAACTCCAGGCGCTGGAGAGGCTCATTGCCGGCTCCGGCGATGCAGCGGTAACGATTCCGATCCACTACCGCGAAAGCCTGACCGGGATGACGCCATCCTACAGGAACTACCTGGACTGGCCATCGGATCAGACCACTTCTTCCTTTGGAAGGATCAAATCCATCAGCGCTCACCCGGACGGCAGGACCGGGACGTACGATTCTTATGGCGCCTATCCGGCGGTGTATATCTGCTCTGGTTGCCCGGCAACAACGCATATATGGCAGCCAGATGGCGCACACTGGCCCTCGCTGTTCTCCCTGCCCTACATCCTCACCGGGCGGTATACCTATCTCCAGTCGCTTCAACAGTCGGCGGCTTTCTGGATGAACTGGGACCACCCGGCGTACGGGCGGCACTATGATCTCGGAGTCCAGTACGACAGCTCCAATCCTCGAATTCCGGCCCGCATCCTGAAGGAAATGTTCTGGGCCTTTCTGCTCAGCCCGGAGTCGCCGGAGAGAAACTACCTGGCCAACAAGCTGAAGAACAACGACGCTGCCTATGAAGGAGTATTCAACATCCGCAACGGCATCTATAGCGACCAGGTGTTGAGCAACTGCAACAGTACGTCCTACGTTGAGAGTTTCACCACCACCATCAACTCGACGACGGTTCAGAAGCCCAATGGGCAGCGGAAGATCTTCTACATCTCCAGCGATGCCCAAAACGGCATCAACGCCATCACCTCCCTGACGGTCAACGGGGTGTCGAAGACAGTTGGAGTCTATGGGCAAGATACAGGGCGGGACTGGTACTACATCCCAGGCGGAAGGGTGGTGATTCAGGATGCGGCAGCTGCGCCCCTGGTGTCCGGAAACACGCTGTACATTGCAGGAACGCTCTACAAGTCGGCGACCGCGTGGTGCCACGGACTGGCGCAGTTGAGGTGGACGGAGAATCCGTTGCCGATGGTGGGGCTTGGCTCCTCGTCGTTCAGCGCGTACGGTGGTATTACCGGAACCTCGCCATGGATGGTCAGCTACCTGGTTATGCACCTTGGCTGGATGCGTCAGACGGGGGCCATGCGGGTTAACGGGAAGCGGTTATTCGAGTACAGTGCCAGCGCTATCGGACGATCTTACATCGACGGCATGCTGCACGCGCGCAAGCCGATTCTGTACTTCGGTGACTACCGGATGCCGTTGCAGGATGCGAATGGACTCATCACAACGTGGGAGCGGTTTATCGCGGCGAGGAATCCGCCAGTGTCGCTGACGCAAGACATTTCAGCGGGGGCCTCCTCATTCACGATCAATTGTGTCACTGCAACGGCCGGATGTATCAACGTGCCTGGCAGTTCTACTGCGATTTGGAAAATCGACAACGAATACATTCGCACCTGCGCAAAGAGCCCGGGGGCTGGAACAACGACCTTCACTGTCTGCCCCGGAGGGCGCGGCTACTGGGGCACGAAAGCTGAACCGCATACCACGTCGTCCGTGGTGAATGCGGAATGGCGCACAATGGGAGACATCCTGTCCGGCCATACCTACCCGAACCTTTGGGTAAACGCGCTGAGCACGTTTCACGACGTGACCGGAGCGCTGGGATCTGGCCTGGAGGCTTACAACAGAGCCATTGGGATGGGTACCGGACTCGAGCAGCGGAAGTTTGACCAGCGCTATGCCCTTGTGCCGCGCGTGGAGCCTTATTCCCTGAAAGTGTTCGTCGCGCCAGGCAAGGCAGAGATCCACTATGAGGCGCCAACGCTAGCGGCGTGCCGGTACGCAGTGAGTTCTACCTGGTTCTCAAACCCGGATGACGCAGGAGACGAGCTGGACAGAGGCGGACCGCGAACGCGGCGCCTGGTATTCTCACCGCTGGCACCGGGCACCTACCGGTACCGGGTCACCTGCGGCATGGGGCGGATCGTGGGGACGTTCACAGTGCCGGAGTAAGGGTTGCCGCGGCCAGCTACTTGGCCTGTTTCTGCGGAATGATCCACAGGAAGAACTTGTGGCTGAGGTAGGAATCCTCGCCGTTGTCATCGAGCGAGAATTCCTTGTCTGGCTTCCAGTCGCCCATGTCGAATGTATTCGAGACGACGCGCGTGCCGGGCTTAAGCTCGGCGAGCAGCTTCGGGCGGAGCTTGAGGTTGACGCTGGACAGCAGGAACAGCGTTACGACGGAGGATTCCCGGATGTCGGCTTCGAACAGGTCCTGCTCGATGAACTTGACCAGGTGTTCGACGCCCTCTCTCTTAGCGTTTGCGCGGGCTTCGGCGATGCGCTCGGGGTTGATGTCGATGCCGACGCCGCGGGCGCCGTACTTCTTGGCGGCAGTGATCACGATGCGCCCGTCGCCGCAGCCGAGATCGTAGACCAGATCGTTCTTAGTGACCTTGGCCAGATCGAGCATCGCCTCGACGGCTCGCTCGGTGGTCGGGACAAACGGGACATCCGGGGTGCGCTTCGCCTGGGGCGTCTGCGCCGGGACGGTGAGCAGGACGCAGCACAGGGCGAGCGCGACGCGCCGGGAGATTCGTGTGGTGGATGGCATGGCAGTCGATTCCGTTCCTGAAGAATAGCGCAAGCGGCGGGCGGCAGGTTACCGCCGCCTCAGAGCAGGGAGCGCTCACGGGCGAAGCGGAGCGCCTCGATGGCGGCGCCGCGGGCGCCGGCGGTGTCGCCATTCGGCATGATGTGGATGGGGATGTCGGCCTGCTCCTCGCGCTGTTCCGGCATGCCGGCGCGGATCTCGGACAGGAACCACTGCTGGAACTCCGGGCCGGTCTCGATGGCGCCGCCGCCGACGATCAGGGCGTCGGGATCGAACGTATTCACCATTTCGTCGAAGAACAGCCCAAGAGCGTGAGCCTGCCCGCGGAAGATCTCCCGACAGAGCGGGTCGCCTTTTTCGGCCATGCCGCGAACGAGCTTGGCGGCCTGATGCAGGTTGCCCATGCGGAAGAGCTCGTGGTCGGGATACTTCGGCTGAAAGTAGGGGAGGTAGTTGACCTCAATGGCGGTGAGGGAGCAAAGCGACTCGAGGTCGCCAGTGCGGCCACAGTTGCAGCGCGGGCGGATGCCCTCCAGAAAAGGGATGCTCTGATACGGAATCAGCACGTGTCCGAGTTCGCCCCCGAAGCCCTTGCGGCCCTTCACCACCGTCTGCCCGAGGATGACGCCGCCACCGAGCCCCGTGCCGATGATTGCAGAGATGGACGTGGAGCCGGAGTGCGCCCCGAACAGATGGAAGTGGCCCCACAGCGCACCCGCGTTGCCGTCGTTGAGGTAGATCACCGGGCGGTTGAGTTTCGCTTCCAGCCCCGCGCGGATATCGAAACCCGCCCAATCCGGATGCACGAAGTTCGTCGATCCGCGGGCACTGAGCACGCCGTCGGCGCTGGCCGGGCCCGGGGTGTCGAGTCCGACGACGGCCACGTCCTCCATCGAAACGCCGGCCTGCTTGAGAGCGACGTGAAGGCCGTCCAGGATCTGCTGAAGGCAGACCGCGGGACCCTCCTTGGATCTGGATGGGTATTCAAACAGCGACTCGATCAGGAACCTCTCGTCGCCGGTCAGAAATGTGTAGTTGACGGCATTGCCGCCGAGATCAACGCCCGCGACCACTCGCATGAATGCTCACACTCCTTGCAACGTGAGTTGAACCTAACACGATAGCAGGGAGGGCGGTCAGGCGGGAAGACAGGCTGGAGACGAAACCGCCTGTGCCGGCCTCGTACGGGGCGGGCCGGCAGCATGCGCGGGTTACAGGGCCTTGGCAAGCTCTTCAGCGAACGCGCTAGGCGGCCCGCTGGGCTTGCGGTGCTTGCGCCCGCCGCGCGAGCGCCGCTCTGGCGCGCCCTGCGCGGCGGCAGGAGCACCCTGCGGCTGCTGCGCACGCGGGGCGGGGCCACGGCTGCCCTTCGACTTCGGCGGCTGCGCCGGATTGGCGCGCAGCAGCCGGTCTTCGAGGGGAGCACGGTCGAAGCGCTTGATAATGGCGTGCATTTCTTCTTCGTTCGGCGCTTCGATGAAGGCGAACCCCTTCGACTCCTGCGTCTCGGGGTGCCGGATGACTTTGACTGAATCGGCCACCAGGTTTTCCGCAACGAGCCACGCCTTGATGTCATCGGCAGTGACCCACGGCGGAAGATTACCGAGGAAAACGGTTGAACTCATTGAGATGGGAAGCTAGCTCCGTCGGGGATTGGGACTGATTCTTGAAGGAAGCGCAGTCCACGAGGCACCTTTATGGTAACACGGAGCGAAAAGAGGCGGCAACGGAGCCGCCCCTCGAGCTCGCGCGGCGCCTTGCGCCGCTCAGCCGCCCGGCTCGACCGTCACGGCAAGCTTTACTGCCGGATGGCCGCGCAGCTCGGCGAGGATCGGTTCGCTGACGGGAGAGTCGACCTCCACCAAGGCCACCGCCTCCAGCGGGCGCCCAGGCTCGGCGGGCTTTTCCTGCCGGCCGAGAGAGAAGTTGGCGATATTGATCTGGTTGCGCCCGAGGATGCCGCCCACGTGGCCGATGACTCCGGGCACGTCCTGGTTTCGCATATAGATCAGATGTCCGGCGAGCGTGATTTCCACGGGGATGCCGTCGATCGACAGCAGCCGCGGCTTGTCCATGACGACGCCTCCGGTGACGGAAGTGGCCGACGCGGCGGCCACGATTTCCACCTGAATCGAATCTGTCGCGCCGCCGCGCGGCTGGTGCGCCTCGGTCACAGTGAGGTTGCGCTGCGCCGCCAATTGCATGGAGTTGACGAGGTTCGCGCGCGACGCCAGGCTGCGGCTGAGCACGCCCGCCAGCGCGGCGTTGCGCAGCAGGTTGGTGTTGAGCTCGGCAATGCGTCCGCGGTAGATGATCCGCACCGCCTGCGGGTTGTCGCCAGCGATGAACGACGCGAAGCGCCCCAGCCGTTCCGCCAGCTCGATATAGGGGCTGATGGCGCGGTACTGTTCCGGCGCCACCGCCGGCATGTTGACGGCGTTGATGGCCACGCCGTGCAGCAGGTACTCCACCATCTGCTCGACAATGCGGATACCGACGATCTCCTGCGCCTCCTCGGTGGATCCGGCAATGTGGGGTGTAGCGATCAGGTTCGGCGCTGACAGAAGCGGATGGCCCTCGGGCAGCGGCTCCGGCGAGAATACGTCCAGACCCGCGCCCGCCACTTTGCCCGCGGCGAGCGCCTCGGCCAGAGCTTCCTGGTCAATCAGCTCGCCGCGCGCGCAGTTGATGATTCGCACACCCGGCTTCATGCGGGCGATGGTTTGCGCGTTGATCATGCCGCGCGTCTCGGGCGTGAGCCCCAGGTGCAGGCTGATGTAATCGGACTGCGCGATCAGCTCATCCAGCGACACCAGCTCCGCGCCCAGATCCGCCGCCGTCACCGGGTTCACGTAAGGATCCGACGCCAGCACGCGCATCTCGAACCCCCGCGCGCGCCGCACCACCTCCTGGCCGATGTTGCCCAGACCCACGATGCCCAGCGTCTTGCCGCGCAGCTCGTTTCCGAGAAACTTCTTCTTCTCCCACTTGCCCGCGCGCGTGGATGCGTTGGCTTCCGGGATCATGCGGGCCAGCGCCAGCATCAGGGCCAGCGTATGCTCGGCCACGCTTACCGCGTTGCCGCCGGGCGTGTTCATCACCAGCACGCCCGCGGCCGTGGCAGCCGCCAGATCCACGTTGTCCACGCCTACGCCCGCGCGCCCGATCACGCGCAGCTTCGGCGCCTTGGCCAGCGTCTCCGCCTTCACCTTGACGGCGCTGCGCACCAGCATCGCCTCGCAGTCGCCAAGGCGTTGCTCATACTCCTTCGGATTGGACTCGATCACCTCAAAGCCCGGCTGGCGGCGCAGCAGCTCCAGCGCCGCCGGAGACATCGGCTCTGCCACAAGGATCTTCATGACTGCTTCCCGCTGCGGGCCTCCACGTAAACCTTCTGCACTGCCGCCACGCCCTGGCCGAACTTCACCGGCAGGCCCTTTTCATGCAGGATCAGCTCCAGCTCGGCGATCACCGCGAACAAATCGGCAAAGTCGAAATAGCCGAGATGCGCGATGCGGAAGATCTTGCCCTTCATCGTCCCTTGCCCGTTGGCGATGATCGATCCAAACTGGCTGCGGTAAGCCTTGACGATCTCACCGGAGTCCATGCCGGCGGGCGCTTTCACCGCCGTCACCGAAGACGACGGCGAACCAGGCGCGAACAGCTCGAGCCCCAGCTCCACTGCCGCCGCGCGCGTCGCCCGCGCCAGCAGTTGCGCGTTCTCCACGAGCTTCGCCATTCCCAGCTGCTTGATATAGGCCAGAGCCTCGGCCAGCGCCAGAATGTGGCTCACGTTCGGCGTCCATGCGCTTTCGCCCTTGTCCGCCATCTTCTTCTCGCGTTTCAGGTCGAAGTACATCCGCGGCAGCCGCGCCGTCTCGCTCTGTGCCCACGCCTTCGCGCTCACGCTGATGAATGCCAGCCCGGGCGGGATCATGAAAGCCTTCTGCGAGCCGCCGATCACGACGTCCAGCCCCCAACCGTCGATGTCCAGCGGCATGGTGCCCAGCCCCGTGATCGCATCCACGATGCACAGCGCCTGCGTCTTTTTCACGATCTCGCCGATGGCGCGCACGTCGTGCGCCGCGCCGGTCGAGGTCTCGGATGCCTGGAAGAACACGCCCTTCGCGTCGGGGTTTTCGCGCAGCGCCTGCTCCACGCGCTCCGGGCTCACTACGTCGCCGTATTCCGCCGTCAGCACCACCGCGTTCAGCCGGTATGCCTTGGCCAGATCCACCCACCGCTCGCCGAATTTTCCTGCGGAGAGCAGGACCACCCGGTCGCCTTCGCTGAAGAAGTTCGACACCGCCGCCTCCATGGCGCCGGTGCCGGAGCTGACTGTAATCAGCACGTCGTTCTGCGTGCCGTAGACCTCTTTGAGGTCTGCCAGCACGCGCGGGTACAACTGGATGAAGTCCTGCGTCCGGTGATGAATGTCGGACGCCATCATGGCGTGCAGGGCGCGAGGCAGAAGAGGCGTCGGCCCCGGAGTCAGGAGTCGCTGCTTCTTGATATGCATGGCTGTGGGAAAATCAGAGGGAAATAGGTTATTAGGATACCAGAGATGGCCCTTCTCGAACAGCTTCAGAAAGACATGGCCGCGGCGATGAAGTCGCGCGATGAAGCCCGCCTGGCCACGCTCCGCATGATGAAGGCCGCGCTCATGAAGGAGAAGGTGGACTCGATGAAGCCGCTGGACGAGGCAGCGGAGTTGAAGATCCTGAACTCTCTCATCAAACAGCGCCGCGACGCCGCCGAACTCTACCTCCAGGGAGGACGCCCGGATCTGGCCGAGCGCGAGGAGGCCGAGCTGAAACTGATCGAAACCTACATGCCCGCTGCGGCCACGGATGAGGAGATGCAGGCCGCTGTCGAAGCCGCGCTGGCCGAAACCGGCGCATCAGGGCCGAAGCAGATGGGTCAGGTGATCGCCGCCGCCCGCGCCCGCCTGGCCGGCAAGCGCATCGACGGCAAGCGGCTCAGCGACCTGGTGAAGTCGCGCCTCGGCTGAGCCCCGTGAATTTGGTTCGACGCTCCTCCTGCATCGCCTTGCGCCGCGGGCCCTCTGGTGTCGCCCGCATCCTGGAGCAGGCCGCAGCGGAGCACGCCGCAGCCCTGGGGGTAGGAATTGGCGATCTGCGCGCCTCCGGTCACGCGTGGATGCTCACGCAGCTCAGCCTGCGCGCGATCCGCTGGCCGGGTCCCGGCGAAGTGCTGGAAGTGATTACATGGCCATCCAGCCGCACTGCCGGCGCTCGCGCGTGGCGCGAATTCGAGATCCTGTCCGCCTCTGGCGAAGTCCTTGTGGAAGCCGTCTCAGTGTGGCTCGTAGTGGATCTGGAACGCCGCCGCCCCGTGCGCCTGCCGCGCTTTCTCCTGGAGCTGGATTTTCCGGATAAGGAGACGCCGGTTCGCTTCGCGCCTCTGCCGGAGCCGCCCGCGGGGCAGCCGCAATCGTTCCGTCACCGGGTGGAGGCGGAGGATCTCGACATCAACAACCACGTCAACAACGTCACTTGGCTGGAATGGGCGGAAGCCGCCGCGAACGCGGAGGATGCTTCTGCAGTTCAGATCGACTTTCTGGAGGAAGCCCGGCTTGGCGAGGAAATCACCCTGCTCACCTGGGAGCGGGAGGAGGCGCCGGAGCGGATCCAGCGGATCACCGGCGACGGGCGGCTGTTTGCGGGCGTACAGTGGTGGCGCCGCCGTTGATCCACTCAAGGAAAGAGCGCCGGGCGGAGGAGGAGTAGCCCGCCCGGCGCGTCAGTGGAGGAGCGGAGACAAGATCGAAGCCATCTGCACCGCAGCCAATTCAGTTGTAATAGGCTGCGTTCTTTTCGGCGAAGTGCGCCAGTTCGGCGGGCAGTTCTTCCAGAATGTAAATCGAATTCGTGGGGCACACCGGCACGCAGGCGCCGCAGTCGATGCACTCGCTGGGATGTATGAACAGCTGCGGGGTTTCCTCGTAACCGGGCTCGTCGGGCGTCGGGTGAATGCAGTTCACCGGGCACGCCTCGATGCAGTGGTTGTCCTTGGTGCAGGTGTCGACAATAACGTAGGCCATGATAGGTTGGACTCCGGCATGAGGGGTGCAACTGACATACCAAACTATCCCGAATCCGAACCTCCCATTTTTCAACGCCCAGCCCGCCACCACTTGCCGGAGGGAGCTCCTGTCATGGGGCATTTCGCGCACTAGCGGAAACTGCCCCGAAACGGGTATGATCTAGGGCGATTCTCCGGAGCAGGGAACATGGCAAACCAGCACAAACCTTTCGTCCCCGTCGACATGAAGATGTCCGAGTTCACCCTTCGCGCGGTTCTGCTCGGTCTTGTGATGACCGTGATCCTCGGCGCCGCCAACGCCTACCTCGGGTTGCGCGCCGGACAAACCATCGCCGCCACCTACCCGGCGGCGGTGATCAGCATGGCGGCTCTGCGCCTGTTCCGGGGGTCCATTCTCGAGGAGAACATGGCGCGCACCGTCGGCAGCATCGGCGAAAGCGTCGCCGCCGGAGCGATCTTCACGATCCCGGCCTTCGTCATCGTCGGCGCCTGGACCCGCTTCGACTCCTTCGAAGCCTACTGGCAGTCGAGCGCCCTGATGCTGGTGGGCGGCACGCTCGGCATCCTGTTCGTCACGCTGCTGCGCCGGGTGATGGTGGAAGATCCCGAACTCCCTTTCCCGGAATCCAAGGCAGCGGCCGAAATCCATAAAGCCGGCCAGCGCGGCGCGGACGCCGCCAAGACGCTGTTCCAGGCGATGGGGATCGGCGCCGTCACTTATCTGTTAGGCGAGTTCCGCCTCTTCTCCGCCAGCCGGGATTTCCTGCTGAAGGTGGGCGACCTGGGTCGCAGTGCCGTCAAGCTGGGCGCCGCAGGCGATGCCGCCGTGGGCGGCTGGACCAAGTTTTCACTGCCTGCCGTGGCGCCGGCGTATCTCGGCGTAGGCTTCATCATCGGGCCGCGCCTCGGAGCGCTGAACTTCGCCGGCGGCCTCACTGCCTGGGGCCTGCTCGTGCCACTGCTGGTCTACTTCCTCGGGCCTGAGCTGGCGAAAAGCCTCCCGGCCGGCGCCGGCCATGAGGCTTGGGACGGGATCGCCAGCCAAGTGTGGCGCAACATCGTGCGTCCCATCGCCGTCGGCGGCATGCTGGTGGGCGCGGCCACTACGATGTTCCGCATGCGCAAGTCGCTCGCCGCGGGCTTGCAGCGCGCCGTCGCCGACCTGAAGAAGGCCAGCGGGCAGAGTGAAGCGGCCGACCGCACACAGGTGGACCTGAGCTTCAAGGTGGTCCTGCCCGGCCTGATCCTCACCTTCATCGCCATGGTCGTGCTGTACGAGTTTTTCTCTCAGTCCATGGCCGGCGCTGTTGTCGCCGCGCTGGTCATGATCGTGCTCGGCTTCTTCTTCGCGGCAGTCTCGGGCAACCTGGTGGGCATCATTGGTTCGTCGAACAACCCGATCTCCGGCCTGACGCTCTCGACGCTCATCGTGGCCGCGCTGCTGATGGTGGCCATCGGCGTCAAGGGGCTGTCCGGCGTGGCGGCAGTGCTGGGCGTGGCTGCGGTAGTGTGCGTCTCTTCGGCGGTCGCGGGCGAGATGCTTCAGGACCTCAAGGTTGGCCACATTCTGGGCGGCACGCCGCGCTCGATGCAGATCGGTGATCTGATCGGCATTCTGATCAGCGGCCTCCTGCTGTTCTTCCCGCTCTGGATCCTGCACGAAGGCAACATCCGCGAAGGCGGCATCGGCTTCGGCGATCCCAAGCTCTCCGCTCCGCAAGCCGGCCTGATGGCCATGTTGAGCCAGGGCATTGTCGGCGGCTCCATGGCGTGGCCGCTCGTGCTGGTGGGCATCTGCATGGGCCTCGCTCTCGTCCTTCTACAGGTGCGCAGCCCCATGCTGTTCGCCGTCGGCATGTACCTGCCGCTGGAAACCACCTTCGCCATCTTCACCGGCGGCGTGATCCGCTGGCTCATGGAACTGGCGCGCGACCGCCGGAACTTCAACGAGCCCCAAAAGGCGCGCATCGAGAACGCCGCCGTGCTGATCGCCTCCGGCCTCATCGCTGGTGAAGCCTTGATGGGCATGGTCAAGGCCGGCTTTGCCATCGGCGACAAGCCGCTGGCCTCGATATTCAGTTTCTTTGAGGCTCCGCCCGTCGTTTCCGGGCTCATCGTCCTCGTCCTGCTCGCCCTGCTTCTCATCCGCTGGCCGCTGGCCAAGGCGGGCGATCCCAACGAGCCTGCGCCGCCTGCCGCCATCGTTTGAGTTGCGATCCGCAACCGCCTTCGTAGCCCCGGCGCCGGAATACGCACCGCTCCGGGGCCGCTCGTTCCGAGCGGATATCATAGTGGTTTGTCCGTCGTATCCTCGCCGCTTCCCGCCAACAGGACGTCCTGGGCTTTCCTCTACGCGGCGGTCGTCCTCACAACTGCCTCGACATTGATCACCGAGATCGCTCTGACGCGCATCTTCTCTGTGGTCTTCCAGTACCACTACGCCTTCCTCGCCATCTCCATCGCATTGTTCGGCCTCAGCGCCGGCGGCGTTCTTTCCTACCTGCTCACCGCGCGCGCCGCCGCCCTCTACCGGCGGCTCGGCCTCCTGTCCCTGCTCAATGCAGCCGCCATAGTCTCTTCGTTGTCAGTCGCCGTCCACGCCGGCGCCTGGCCGCCGCGCTTCCTCGCCTACGCTGCTGTCTACTTCGCCGCTGCGGTTCCATTCATCTTCTCCGGCATGATCCTCTCCCTGATCATTTCGGAGACCATCGAGCGCGTGGAACGGGTGTACCTCTTCGACCTCGCCGGCGCCGCCGCCGGCTGCCTGCTGGTGATTCCGTTTCTCAACGTCATGGGCGGCCCGGGCGCCATTCTCGGCGCCGCTGTGCTTCTCGCCGCCGCCTCGGCGGTCTGGTTCGGATTGGCAGGAGCGTGGGCCGGCCGCGCCCTCGCCACTGCCGCCTCGCTTGCCCTGGTGGGACTGATAGTCGTCAACCACAGCTCCCGCTTCTTCGACATCGCGTCCGCCAAGGGCCGAAACCTCCGCCAGGAAACCTTTGTGCAGTGGAACAGCTTCTCGCGCGTGAGCTTGCAAGAAAGCCCGCCCGCTGCTCCGCTCATCCTGCTCGACGCCACCCCCAGCAGCCGCATTCCGGATTTCGATCCGCTTTCGCTCGACGATGCCCGCCGCGATCAGCTCCTCCGCCGCGGCCCGGGTTACGCCTACCGTCTGCGCCCCGGCGGCAAAACCCTCGTCATCGGCGCCGGTGGCGGCTGGGACGTTGCCCTCGCCCTCGCCGCCGGATCGAAAAGCGTCACCGCCGTCGAGATCAACCCCATCATCGTCAACACCCTGATGCGCGGCCGCTTCCGCTACCTGAGCCGCAGCCTCTTCCTTCGCCCCGAGGTCCGCGTATTCGTGGAAGACGGCCGCTCCTTCATCCGGCGCACCCCCGAACGGTTCGACCTCATCCAGGCCACTTTGGTCGATCCGCATGCCACCGCCGCCGGCGCGCATGCTCTCAGCGAAAACAGCATCTACACGGTCGAAGCCTTCCTCGACTACCTCAGCCGCCTCAACCCCGGCGGTCTCCTCTCTTTTACGAATTGGGGCCTCGATCCGCCGCGTGAGTCGCTCCGCCTCGCCGTCCTGGCCCGCGCCGCTCTGCTCCGCGCCAGCGCGGCCGAACCCTCGCGCCACATCATCGTCCTGCGGGAGCAGGAGGACGTTCTCTCCGCCGGCGCCACCGACACGGTCCTGGTCAGCCGCCAGCCCTTCCCGGTGGAAGAACTCGAGCGCGCCGCGCTGGAAGCCGCCCGCGCCGGCCTCGAAATCATCTACATGCCCGGTCAGGCGCCGGACTCCCCCTTCGCGTCCCTCCTGCTCTCGCAGGACGCCTCCCCCTTCCTTAGTTCCTACCCCTACGACGTCCACCCCGTCACCGACGACCGCCCATTCTTCTTCTTCACCTCCCGCCTCGACCGCCTCTTCTCGCCCGCCTCCGGGGACGACTCTACCGCCCTGCATCTCTTCGCTCTCGCCGCCGTGAGCCTTGCCGCCACGCTGGTCACGCTCGCCCTGCCGCCGCTGCTGCTGCGCGCCCGCCTGCGCGCCGCGCCCGGCGTCCGGCGCTTCCTGCTCTATTTCCTCTGCCTCGGCGCCGGCTATATGCTCGTGCAGGTCGGCCTCATCCAGCGGCTCGTCATGCTGCTCGGCCACCCCACCTACGCTCTCACCGTGGTGATCTTTTCCATGCTCGTCTGGAGCAGCCTCGGCAGTTTCTTCAGCCGCCGCATCGTGGCCGGTGACGACCGCCGTCTTCTGATGACCCTCGCCGCCGCCGCCGCGCTGATCTCCGCAACGGCGTTTCTGCTGGCGCCATTCGCCAGCGCGGGCGCTGGCTGGGAACTCCCATGGAAACTGCTCGCTTCCATGGCGCTGCTCGCACCCGCCGCCTTTGTCATGGGAATGGCCTTTCCCGCCGGACTCATGCGGCTGGAACGCTGGCACCGCCAAGCCATACAGTGGGCATGGTCGATCAACGCCGCCGCCAGCGTCCTCGGCTCCTGCGCGGCGGCTCTGCTGGCCGTCTCCCTCGGCCTTCGCAATACGCTGCTGTGCGGCGCCCTGCTTTATCTGGGCGCCTTCGCCGCCGTCTTCGCAACCCGGCGCTTCGTCCCCGCCCCCCGTTGAGCGCCCCTCAGCTCTTCCCGTTGCCGCGCCTCGCCTGGTTCGACAGCGTGTGCCGCAGCGCGTTCTCCAGCGCCTCGCAGAAGAAATACTCGCCCCACATCACGCTCTCGTTCACCCCGAGCTTCTTGTGCACATGGTAGACGCCGCCCTTCAGGATTCCCTCCCACTGCTCGTCGTCCCGCGCCGTGTGCTTCTCGCACAGCGACTTCAGAATGTGCAACGCGCTCGACCAGTAGTAGAAGCCCTTCACCGGATCCGGCAGCATCCGGCACAGCCGCAGCAGCCCGCTCGCCGCGATCGCCGCTGCCGAAGTGTCCACGATCTTCCGGGATTCCTCGGGCGCCTGGAAGTCCCACGGCGGCACCCCGTCGGCGTTTGTGTGCGTAAGGTAGTAATCCGCGCACCGCTCTGCCGTGTCCAGAAACCGCGGGTCCCGCGTGTACTCGTAGCAGCTCCCGAAGCCGTACAGCGACCACGCCAGCCCGCGCGACCAGCAGGAGTCCGCCCGCCAGCCCTGCTGCGTCGAATGCCGCAGAAACTCGCCCTTCTCCAAGTCAAAGATCCCCTCATGCGCCGTCGAGCCGTCCCCCCGCACCAGATACCGCCTCGTCGTCAGCGCGTGCCGCACCGCGATGTCGCGCAGCCGCCGGTCCCCCGTTTCGCGCGCCGCGTAGAACACCAGCCCCACGTTCATCATGATGTCGATGAACAGCGATTCCTCGCTCACGAACGACCGCAGGTATTGCCCCTTCTCCACAAACCGCTGCGACAGCGTCCGCCCTGCCTGCACCAGAACGTCGTTCAGCTTCGGGTCCTTCGACATCTGATACCAGCGGTAGTAGCTCGACAGGAAGATGAATCCCAGGTCGTGCACGTCCCGGTCGAACTGCCGCGGCTCCAGCGGACGCGTGTACTCGATCGCCTTCTCCATCCAGAAGCTCTGCCCCGCGCCACTCTCCGCCGCACGCCGGTGAAAGACCCACATCAGCCCCGGCAGGAACCCGTCGCACCAGTGCGTCCACGCCGGCCCGTCGTGCTTCCACTTCCCCTTCTTCGTGTACACCGGGTAATATCCCGGGTGCTTCTCGATCAGGCGCGTCACCTGCCGCTCGGCGAATCCAAGCGTCTCTTCCAGCAACCCGCGGTCGACTTCCGGCCCGAACTGGATCACGGCTTTTCCTCTCCCCGTGTCTTCAGGGTACGCCAAACCGTCTGAAACCCGCTTGGCAGCCGCCCCCGCCTCCCGCTCACCAGCAGCACCGCGCTGCCCTCCGCCGCCTGCCCCATCTCCGGCGGAATCATCCGCAATTGCGGCCGCACGTTCCTCAGCACCATCTCCATCGTCCGCGCCAGATCAGGCAACACCAGTTGCGCACGGAATTCGCCCGCTTTGTTCCCGAACGAAAACCGGCCCGGCGCCAGCGCAAAGAAACAGTGGCTCACCGGAAAATCACGGCACGCAATCTGGTCCATCCGCAGCGTCACGCGCGCGCCCTTCTTCAGCCACGTCTCCCCTTTCCGCTGCGCGTCGCGCGTCACTTCGAACACCACTGGGTCGCCCATCGCCGCCTTCGCCAGGTCCAGCGCCTCCGCCAGCCGCATGCGCACTTCCAGGTCCTCCGGCAGAGTCCACTCCACCTGCGGCGCGGCAGCGGGCGCCTCCTCCGGCAGATCCTCGAACACCAACCGCGACTCCCCCTGATATTGCTTGCACCCACTGAACACCGCCCGGTTCCGGCTCTCCCCGCCGTTCAGCGCCACCAGCGTCATGTCCATCTCCACCGGCAGTACGTGCCGCACGCCGCCGATCATCATCGGCGCGTAGTCGATCACCTTGTGCCCCTCTTTCAGCGGCAGGTAGTCCGGGATCTCGTCGATATGAAGCTCGATCCGCGCCATCTCCAGCGTTTCGGCGTCGTTGTACACGTGCCCCTGGTAGCCGACCGGACCCTCCGCCTTCTCGATCCGCATGATGTACCGGCTCTGCGTCACCGGCACCCGGTAATGGAACACATGCACCTTGCGCCCCCGCAGTTCCTCGGCCCCCTGATAGGTGAACGTGGCCGATCCGCTCAGGTAGATGCTCTTGGCGTGCAGCGCGAAGTCCCCCGTCCCGATCGCGCCCCCGCCCACCATGTCCCGCAGGTCGCGCTCTTCGAACTTCGGCGATCCCGGCCACGCATACAGCTCCTTGCCCTCCACCAGCGCCACCTCCAGCCGGATGTTGTCCACAAACCGGTAGCGCTTCGATCCCGGCTCCCGCTGCGAACGCTCGATCGTTTGCACGCACGTGAAGTCCGGCAGCCGCTCCAGGTTCTCGTTCACCACGTTCCGGATGCGCGCCAGCAGCAGCGTCTCCGGAGTCAGTGGCTTCAGCGGATCATAGGGCTCCTGCCCCGCCGCCATCCAGGACACTGCCAGCGCCACAAGCGCCCGCTTCATGTCTCAAGTATAGGAACCCGCGCCTTTGTTATCATCGCTTCTGCCATGGCTGTGAAAGTCACCGTCATCAACAACGGGCCGCTCCGCATCGAAGGCGAACCCGCCGAATTCGCCCTCTGCGATGCCCAGGGCAAGGAATTCGGCCTCGCCGGCCGCAAGGTCGTCTCCCTTTGCCGCTGCGGCCTAAGCGCCAACAAGCCCTTCTGCGACGGCAGCCACGCCCGGCAAGGCTTCCAGAGCGCCTGCGAGGCGCGAGACCTGCCGCCGCCCGCGCCCAAGCCCTGACCCGGCCCTGCGCCCGGCCTCTTCTCATGGATCTCCGCCAACGGCCGCTCTACGGCTATCTGCGCTCCTGGCTGTTTACGATCCCTGCCGCCAGCCTTGTCACCGCCGCCCTCATCACTCTTGCCGTCGCCACCTCTCCCTTCGCTCCCGCCGGCCCCTGGCAGACCCGCCTCTACCGCCTCTGGGCCCGCGCCGTCCTCGCGCTGTTCGGCGCCCGCGTCCGCGTCTCCGGCGCTTCCAACGTCTCCCCGCGTGGCAACTACGTCTTCGTGTCGAACCACCTCTCGCTCGCAGACACGCCCGTCATGCTCCACGCCCTCCCCGTCCCCTTCAAGTTCCTCGCCAAGCGCGAACTGCTCCGCGTCCCCTTCGTCGGCTGGTATCTCCGCCGCGCCGGCCATCTCACCGTCGACCGGCGCAGCGTCCGCTCCTCCATCGAAAGCCTCAACGAGGCCGCCCGCCTCATTCGCGAACATTCCCTCTCCGTTTTGATCTTCGCCGAAGGACGCCGCAGCCCCGACGGCACGCTCCAGCCCTTCAAGGACGGCGCCGCATGGCTCGCCATCGAGTCCTGCGCCGAAGCCGTCCCCGTCGCCATCCTCGGCACGGACCGCGTCCTTCCGGCGCGCGACTCCTGCATCCTGCCCGGCGATGTCGAGGTCCGTATCGGCCAGCCCCTCTCGCCCGCCGGATTCGCATTGCGCGAACGCGCCGCCTTCACCGCCCTCCTCGAACAGCGCGTCCGCGAACTGCTCGCTTCCACGCCCGTCTAGCCCGCGCCGTTCCCGCCCTTCCCCGCCGCTGCGCATTCGGCTTCTGGCCGCTCATGTTGATAGAATGATCGCTTGCTGTCACGGCAGCCTGTGGAGGCAGTGTGAAGTTGTTCGCCATGTTGCTCCGGTTCTTCAGCTACCTTTTCTCTCTCGTCTTTGGTCTCTTCGTCGCCGGCATCTCCGTGGTGCTGCTCATCAGCAGCGCGAAGAACTATCGCTTCGAGATGGTCCCGTGGGTCAAGGGCGAAAACGTCCTGTACTTCCTGCTTGCCCTGGGCCTCATCGGCGCCCTCGCCGCCATTCTCGCCCTGCTCGGCAAGTGGAAGCCGTTGCTCGTGGCGTTTACCTTTGCCGCATTCGCCCTTCTCGTCTACGGCTTCTTCGTCAGCCCTGCCTACCGGTTCTATTCCGCCGATCAGGCGCAGGGCGTCGCCTGGCTCGCCTTCGCCGCCCTGGGCGCGTTCTTCGGGTCGCTGATGCAGTATTACCCGTCGGCTCGCCGCCGCTCGTAGACGCACTTCGCGCCGCCGCTCTTCCGCCCGGAGTCTCTGGGCCTCAGGCTCGACTCGTCCGCCCGCGCCTCATCCCCACAGCTCGTGGATCGGCGCGTACTCCTCTTCCTGGTTCGTCGGCACCAGCGCGAATCCGCGCCCCAGCGGATCGTCGGAGTAGACCTTCCTGTAGTCGATCCCCAGCGCCGAATAGATCGTCGCCTCCACGTCCTCCGGGCGCGCGTCTCGATTCTGGCTCCACCCCGGCTCGACCGTGAAAGCCCCCGTCTCGTTCGTCTTTCCAATCACCGTTCCGCCCTTCACTCCGCCGCCAGCGAACAGCACCGCCTGCTGCTGGAAGTGGTCGCGCCCGTTCTGGCTGTTCAGCGGTCCCACCGTGCGCCCGAACTCGCCCATGCACACGATCAGCGTCTTTTCGAGCAGCCCGTCCGCCTTCAGATCCGTGATCAACTCGCCCAGCGCCTGATCGAACGTCCGCGCCAGCCCGTTCGCATTCGCCGGATTCAGCGCGCCCGTGTAAATCCCGGAATGGTTGTCCCAGCCGCCCACGGTGATCTGAATGAACCGCGCCCCCAGGTCCGCGCGGACCAGGTTGCGCGCCGTCAGGCAGCCCCGCGCAAACGCGTTGTTCCCGTACCGCGCCGTCTCCTCCGTCGTGAACGTGAACGCCCGCGTCACGTCGTCGTTGTACATCAGTGTCCGCGCCGTCAGGTTGAACTGCTCGAACTCGCCCACCACCGGGCCGATCTCCTCCAGCGCCCGCGTCTCCGCGTCCAGCTCCAGCAACAGCCCGTACCGCCGGTCGAACCCCGCCGCCCCCACGGGCGACGCCGTGTTCGGCAAGCCCCTCCCCCCGGGCGTCACATAGAACGGCTCCGTCCAGGGCTCCAGATACCCGCGGTTCGGCCCGCCGCCCGAGTTCAGCGAAAGGAACGGCGGCAGCACCGCTTTCGGGTCGCCCAGCTCCCGAGCCACCACGCTCCCGATGTGCGGCGCGATCTTCGACAGCCCCGAGAGCGGATTCCGCCCGATCTGGATCCACGTCTGCATCAGCCCGTGCACCACTGCGTGCGTCCGCGCGCTCCTCAGCAACGCGATCGAGTCCAGATGCTCCGCCAGCTTCGGCAACAGCCCCCTCGGCCAGCGGATCTCTCCGTAGCTCGTCGGCTCCATCTCCGGCAGCGTCCACGATCCTTCTTTCAGGTCGAACGTGTCCACGTGGCTCGGCGCCCCCGCCATGTTCACGAACACCACATACCGCGCCGTCCCCTTCATCTCCGCCCCGCCCCGCGCCACCGTCTCCAGAGCCCGCCCCGGCAGGAAGAAGCTCCCGGTGACCGCCGCGCCCAGATGCCGGAAGAAGACGCGCCTGTCCAGCGCCGGACGCCGCCAGAATGGAAGATAGCCCGCTTGCCCGTGCATCGCTCTCGCCTCCCCTCAATAGCTGAACAGGAAATCCGTCTTGTTCATCAGCGCCCACGCCAGGTCCTCGATCGCCGCCGTCCGCGCCACCGGCGTCGCCGCCCTCTCCAGAGCCTTCATCGCCACCCCGCGCTCATACTCGGTGGGCTCCCGCGACAGGAACGTCAAAAACATGTCCTCCACGATTTGTTCGTTCGATCCGTTCCTCGCGAGCCCTGCCAGATACGGGGAAACCGTCGTCCCGCTGGCCCTCGCCCGGTTGGTCACGAACGTCGAGTTCATCAGGTTCAGCCACATCAGGATCGATCCGTCCTGCCGCCGCGCCAGCGTGTCCCGGTTGCCCCGGCTGAACGCGTCCAGAAACGCCCGTGCCGTCCCGTTCGAACGCGGCTCGCTCGTGTCCGGCAGCTGCGCCGCCCACACGAACGGCTCCGCGAATCCCTGCACCATGTACGGCTGCGGCATCCGCGTCGCCTTCACGATCGCGTCGTGCACTTCCTCGGCGTCCAGCCGCCGCGGCAGCCGCCGCGCAAACAGCTCCGCCTTCGTCATGTCCCACTCGCCGTCGTATCTCGAGCTCAACTGGTACGCCGTGCTCTGCGCCATCAGCCGCAGCAACGGCTTCAGGTGGAAATCCGTCGCTCGCGCATACTCCGCCAGCTTTTCCAGCAGCCACGGGTGCGACGCCTGATACGTCCACCCCTCCGGCGGCGCCTCCCGCGGATCCAGCCGCGCCGGGTCCAGCCCGTCCACCGGCTCCGCCAGCGCCAGCCCGAACATCGTCTTCCACACCCGGTTCGCGAAGTTCCTCGCAAACATCGGATCCGCCACCATCGACCACACCAGCGACTCCCGCCAGTTGCCCTCCGCCGGCTTCCCGTCCCGGTACACCGGCCCCAGCGCTGTCACCACACGCCCGTCGATCATCGCCGGCGCCCGGTTCGGGCGGTTCCCCGAGTTCGTGTTCAGCACATAGAACCCGTTCGTCCGCTCGCCGATGTCAGTCGACTGATAGTAATAATCCGTCTGCTCCACCCGCCTCGCCGCCATTGTCACCCGCGCAAAGTGCGCCGCCATCTGCTGCGCCTCCAGCCGCGTCACCTTCACGCCCCACGCCGACACGCTGTCCAGGTGGTACTTGCCGTTGTGGCACAGCAGGCAATCGTAATGCCCAAGCCCCAGGAACGTCGCCGCCGTCTTCACCAGCAGCAGGTCGTAGGTGTCCTGCGCCGGCCCCATCGGAGCGAATCCCCGCAGAATGAAGTTCGTGCCCGCCGTACCCGCGTCATAGTTGTTCCCGTTCACCGTCAGCATTTCCGTCGCGATGTCCCTCCAGCTCTTGTCCTCCTCCAGCGCATTTCGGATCCAGAGATAAAACGCGTTCCGCCCGTTGATCTGCTGGCTCCGGTTCTGCGCGAAAGCCGCGTTCTGCAGCACGTCCCCCAGCCACAGCGACCATTTGCCCAGCCACGCGTCGCTCCCCAGCAGCCGGTCGATCACCTTGTCCCGCTTCTCCGGATCAGCGTCCGCCACGAACGCCCGGACCTCGTCCGCCGATGGGATCCGCCCTGTCAGATCCAGCGACACCCGCCGCAGGAACTCCTCGTCGCTCGACACCGCCGCCGCCGGCACCCCCTCCGCCTGAAGCCGCCCGAAGATCTCCTCGTCGATGAAATTCTTCGCCGGCAGCTGCGATGCGTCCACGGTTCGCGCCGCCCGTGCCTTCGAACCCCGGCGGACGAACTCCAGCGTCCTCTCGTACGCCTCCCGCCGCGCCCGCATTCCGCGCGCCTGCACTTCCTCCGGCGCCGCAATCCAGGTGCAGTTTTGCCCGGAGGCCCCGGGCTGCTCCTCCGGCTCCTGCGCTGCCGCCGGCATCGCACCGGAAGCGAGCATCATGACCATGGCGCAAACGCGAACCCAATCGAGCGGCTTCATCTTCAGCCCCTCCCCGTTTTCCCTTACTTTACAATGGGTCCCCGTGCCGGCAATCGGGGATTTCGCCTCAACCGCCCCCGTTTTCGTACCAGCCCGCCCCGCATCCCCGTCCCTTCTCATACAATCCCCAAGAACGGCAATCCGCCTTTCCGGGTTGACACCCTCTGCAAAAAACCGCGATCCACTCACCCCTCGCATCCAAATCTCCATTCTCCCGGGCTTCAGCCCGGGGGTATCTCCCCAACCCCCTTCCACTCCCCCCGCACTTCACAAACTCCCCACTCCCATTCCCCCGGGCTTCAGCCCGGGGGTATCTCCCCAACCTCGCCCAACAGATTCCCCAGCGCGCAAGCGCACGGCCTGACACAGCCACGGCGGCACACCTGCTCCGCACCCCCACCACAAAAAAACCGCGGGCCGGATCGCTCCGGCCCGCGTAGCTGTCGAAAGCGATTCAGAATGCCGCTTCAGCCTCTCCGCCGGATCAACCCGAGCGCCACCAAACCAGCTCCGAGAAGGGCCATCGTCCCCGGCTCGGGAATTTCCGGTGGTTCCTGAACCGAATTCGGCCGTGCGATGAAGTAAGAAACGTTGCCGGAGTCTGCGTTGGCTGATTCCAGCCCAAGGTTCCAAACGCTGTTGGTTCCAAGCCCGCCCGCATTGCCATTCTTGGAGTAGAAGTTCCCCCACACGGGCACCCGGTTGGAGTAGAACTCCACGACCAAGCCATCGCTGTCCGGCCGGTCCACCTTCACTCCATAGATCGGATTCGGCAAGTTCGGGTTCGCATTGCCTGGGTCTGAGGGTGAGAAAGTCCCCCAAGCGATCTTCGCCGGCTCCTGCCCATCAAACAGGAACCCCCACACACACCCCGCCGTCGAACTCGCACAACCCTCGCTGAGCTCCAGGATGACGTGGGAGGGCGCCCCCTGAGGCCACGAGAACGTGTACTCGTAATGCAGCGTCCCCGGGGTCGGCTCCGTAATCAGCCAGGAGATGCTGAAGCCGCCCGAAGATTGCCCCCACACTCCCGTTCCCGCCAGCCCGCTGCCAATGCTCCTTGTCCCGCTCCAATCACCAGGAGCCACCGGCGTGTTGTAAACCGGCGTCGCCAGGGCGCCGGTCGATGAAATCGCGCCAACCACGGCGAGCCAGCACAAACTGCGCACTGCCTGCAACAGAAATCCGGCACTCGCTTTTCCACGCATGCCCTTATATTCAATGCTTCAGCCTGGGCTCTCAATGGCACTTTGTCCTAGAATCGGAAAACTTTCTTCACGCAAATTTCTCCAGAAATACAGCTCCGGTACTGGTACTCCTCCAGCATCGTCAGCCCTCTGTGTCTTCCTGATAAGCCATTCATATGCAATGTCTTGCTATCAACACATGGCAACCGGCCCGCCCGGCTCGCCCTCTCGATTGTTCGCCTGGGTACTAAAACCGGAAGCCGCTTCGTATCCAGCAATGTCTGGTACAATTTGCCCTCATTACCGCCAGAAAATGCATCGACTTTGTCATGCATTCCGGCTACTCTGAAGAAGGTCTTGAAGGGATCTCTTCGGAGGAAGCTTCTCGAGTCGACAAACGATTTTTTAGGAGGAGCGTGTGAGAACCGTCACTCTTTTCGTCCTTCTGCTGGCACTGGCCGCCTTGGCCTCCGCCACCCCGCTCACGCTGGTGCCCGTAGTGGCCCCTGGCCCCTACTACCAGCAGACCACCAACAACCCTTGCGTCATCGGCGAGCCGTCGTGCAACAGCCCCGCCGACTGGACGTTCACTGTACTTCCCACGCAGGGGAATCCATCCAGCTACACAGACATCACGTCTCCCCCTTACACGGTGAGCCAGATCCTCGCCATCGTCGGCTCCACCTCGTTCATGATCGGCGTCGACGTCAACCAGACCAACGTCACTCAGACGCTAAGCTTCTTCGGCATGTACGTCAACGGCAACCTTGTCGCCGATTACTCCCCGTCCTCGCCGACTCCCGTCCCCCCGACCTCGGGCGGCGGCAACGGCAACGGCTGGGCAGACTACCTGCTCCAGGGCTTCGATCTGTCGGGATATCAGTCCACTGACGAGGTTTACTTCAAAGTCACCATGCCTCTGGTGAACGACGGCCGCGAGCAGTTCTTCCTGATCTCCCAGGAAAGCGAAGAGCCCCCGCCGCAGATCCCTGAGCCCACCACCTCCGCCCTTATCGGCGGCGGCCTCATCGGCCTCGGCCTTCTCTCGCGCCGCTTCCGCAAGCAGACCTAGCTCCGGCGCCTCCCGTCTCACGGACTCCCCGGACGCGTTCCGAAGCCGCCTTCTCTTCGCCCCACGGCGAAGAAGGCGTCTTCACTCTTTTCTCCCCTCCCGCCGCCCGTCTCTGGACAACCGTAGCGCCCGCGGATCAGAATAGGGGCGGCTACCGGAGCGCCCATGCCCACCCTCTCCCGCCGAACCTTCCTCGTCTGCGCCCCTGCGGCTTCCCTCACCTCCTCCCAACCCGGCGCCCCATGGCACCAGCGCGTCCGCCGCGTCGGCCAGGTCAACTTCAGCGAAAAGGACGTCGCCGAGGCTGACGTCGAAGCCTGGGCCGATTACTGGGCATCGTGCCGCGTCGACGCCGTCCAGATCAACGTCACCGGCATGATCGCGTTCTACCCCACCGAAATCCCCTTCCACAAGCGCAGCCGCTGGCTCGGCGACCGCGACCTCTTCGGCGAATGCGTCCGCGCCGCAAAACAACGCGGCATTCGTGTCATCGGCCGCCTCAGCCCGGACCTCCAATGGGAGGACGCCCTCGCCGCCCATCCCGAATGGTTCGTCTGCGACCAACAGGGACGCCCCGTGCCCCCCTTCAGCGGCACCCCCGGCCTCTACCAGACCTGCATGTTCTCCTCCTACTTCGATCAGCAGACGCCCGCCATCCTCCGCGAACTCAACGCCCGCTACGACATCGACGCCTTCTACGCCAACGGCTGGCCCAACTGGAACCTCCCCGCATGCTGGTGCGACGCCTGCCGCCGCCTCCCCCCGCGCGGCACACCCGAGTTCCGCCAGCGCTTCATGGACCGCGTCATCGAACTCTGGACCCTCTACGACAACATCGCCAAAGAAGAAAGCCCGGAAAACCTCTTCTTCGGCAACCTCGGCGGCGGCTTCCGCGCCGGCGTCGACCTCCACCGCCTCGCCTCGCACTGCTTCTGGTTCAACGCCGACAATCAGGGCCGCACAAGCCCCGCCCCCGTCTGGGGGGCCGCCCAGCAGGGCCGCGTCGCTTGGTCCGTCATGAAGGGCCGCACAATCACCAACGTCACCGGTGCCTGGTCCACAGGCTCCCCCCTCTGGCGCAATGCCGCCAAAAGCCCCGCCGAAGCCGAAATCTGGATGGCGCAGTCCGCCGCCAGCGGCATGGCCATCTGGTATCACTGGCTCGGCGCACAAACCGGGCTCGGCGAAGACCGCCGCTGGCAGGAGCCCGGCCGCCGCTTCCTCACATGGCACGCCCGCCACAACGCCCACTTCCTCAACCGCCGCCCCATCGCCAGCATCGCCCTCCTCCTGCCCCAGCGCACGCAGACCTTCTACCGCCACGCCGCCGGAGACGATGCCGGCGATCACCTCCAGGGCTGGTACGCTGCCCTCCTCGAAGGCCGCCACGCTTTCGCCTTCGTCCATGAGGACGACCTCACGCCCGAAACTCTCGCCCCGTTCACCCTCCTGGTCCTCCCCAACGCCGCCCTCCTCTCCGGCGATCAGTGCCGCCGCATCCAGGACTTCGCCGCCCGCGGCGGCGCCGTCATTGCCGACTTCGAAACCGGCCTTTACGACGAGCGCGGCGCCCCGCGCCCGGACTTCGCCCTCGCCTCCCTCTTCGGCATCCGCAAGACCGGCGCCCCCGCCGGCGTCCGCGGCTTCTACAACTCCTTCTACGCCCGCATCGAAGACCCCCGCCACGAAATCCTCCGCGGCTTCGAAAACACCCGCTGGCTCGCCGGCGCCGAATGGCGCGTCCCCGCCCGCGCCGCCTCCCCGCCCGTCCTCTCCGTCGTCCCCTCCTATCCCGCCTACCCCACCGAAGCCGTCTTCACGGAAGCGCCCCGCACCGAAGACGCCGCCCTCGCCCTCCGCGAGACCGGAAACTCCCGCTGCGCCTGGTTCGCCGGCGACGTCGGCCGCACCTTCTGGCGCTGCTTCCATCCCGATGCCCTCCGCCTCATGCTCAACACCATCGAATGGGCCCTCCGCGGGCGCCGCCCCGTGCGCGTCGAAGGCGAGGGCCTCGTCGAACTCTTCGCCTGGGAAACCGAGGCCGGCTTCGCCCTCCACATCCTCAACTACAACAACCCCAACGCCCACCGCGGCGTCTATCTCCGCCACTCCCCCATCGGCGCCCAGCGCATCCGCTTCGAACTTCCCCGCGATGCCCGCATCCGCCGCGTCACCGCCCTGAGGGCCGAACGCCCGCTGCCCTTCCAGCAGAACGGGCGTCTCGTCGAATGCACCGTCCCCGGCGTCGCCGACTACGAAGTCGTCGCCCTCGAATAGCTACAGCAACCGGATCAGCTCCACCACGAACTCCGCGCAATACCGCCCCGCGATCCTCTCCAACACCGGGTGCTCCCACTCCGTGTCGGACACCATCCGCACCGCCAGAAACCGCACCCCCATCCCCACGCACACCCCGTGCGCGTACGCGCTCTCCATGTCCTCCGTGTCCGTCCCGTACGTCCGGTGCAGCCAGTCGATGTGATCGAGCTGCCGGTTGTACTGAAACGCCGATCCGATGTTGCCCCGCAGCACCCTCCCCCGCGGGTTCTTCACCCGCTCCGCTGTCTTCAGCAACTCCGCATCGCCCGGAAAGCTCGCATACGTGCGCGGCTCGCCATCCGTCCCGCGGATCACGTGCGGCTTCGGCTTCCACGCCTTCGTGTCCACGCCCGCCCCTGCGTCGCCGTGCGGCGCCTCATGCGCCGCATAATCCGTCGTCTTCTCCCCCAGCACGATGTCCCACAGCTTCAGCTTCCGGTTGTGCCCGCCCGCCGTTCCTTGATTGATCACGGCCCACGGACGGTACTCCCGCACCGCCACCGCCGTCGCCGCCGCCGCGTTGACCGGCCCCACCCCCGTCCGGCTCACGATCACCTCCTGCCGCCCGATCCGCCCCGGCCAGAAGCTCCATCCCCCGATCCGCCTCTCCCGCGCTCCCCGTCCCAGCGCCTCCACCAGCGGCCCCAGCTCCCCGTCCACCGCCCCCTGCACCACCAGCGGACCCCGGCTCCGCCCCGCCGCCGCCAAAGAAACAAATCCTGCCAGAAATGTTCTACGCTCCATCCTCGCTCCTCAACCCTGCCCCAGATAGAAGAACCGCAGCAGGAACAGCCCCGTCATCACATACACCAGCCAGTGCACCTTCCTCCACTCTCCCGCCAGCACCCGCAGCAGCGTGTGCGCCGTGAACCCCAGTGCCAGCCCGTTGGCGATGCTGAACGTCAGCGGAATTGCCGCCAGCGTCAGGAACGCCGGAATCGAACTCGCCGGGCGGCGCCATTCGATCGCCTCCGTATGCACCAGCATCAGCGCCCCCACCACGATCAGCGCCGGCGCCGTCGCCTGCGCCGGCACCGCCCCGAACAGCGGCGCCACCGCCAACGCCGCCAGAAACAGCAGCCTGCACACGATCGCCGTCACCCCGCTCCTGCCCCCCGCCACCACCCCCGCCGCGCTCTCGATGTAGCTCACCACCGTCGACGTCCCGCACGCCGCTCCCGCCGCCGACGCCCCCGCCGCCGACGCCAAAATCCGGTTCACCCTCGGAATCCGCCCGTCTTCCCCGATCA